>CALGPJ010000041.1 GCA_937960645.1 uncultured Spirochaetia bacterium
CCCGGTGACGCCGTGCGGGGTATGCTGTTAACCGACACCGATCACCCCATCCGGATCGTCGTTCTCGACTCTGACGGTAAGCCAATAACAGGCCCGCGGCAGGTACGCGTCGAATTTTTCAAAATCAACTGGCGTTGGTGGTGGGATTCCACCGGCAATATCAGGGAAGATTTCGAATCTCGGGAAGGATGGACATCGATTGCGAGCCAAACGGTTAACATCGTTCAAGGCCGGGGTCAATGGAACCTGCGGGTGAATTACCCGGAATGGGGACGGTATTATCTGCGTGTCACCGACACGACCAGCGGTCACAGCGCGGGGAAAATCTTTTACATCGACTGGCCAGGTTGGGCAGGTCGTGCCATGCAGGGGGCGGACGGGGCCGCTGTGCTTGTTCTATCGAGTGACAAAAAAACCTACAACGTGGGCGAAACCGCCACTGTCAATTTTGCCAGCTCCGCGGGTGCCCGGGCCCTGATCACCATCGAGGGCGGCGGCCGAATCCTCCGCCAGGAGTGGGTCCCTACAGCCGCGGAAACCACCCGCTACTCGTTCCGTGTGGAAAATGGGATGGCCCCCAACGTGTACGTGCACGCCAGTCTCATCCAACCCATTCAGGCCCAAAACCAGCGGCCCCTCAGATTATACGGCAGCGTTCCCCTGATGATCGAGGATCCGACCACCCGAATTCAACCCATCATCGAGAGTGCTGACACCTTCCAGCCTCAAACAAGGGTGAGGGTGGCTGTCAGGGAAGCCCGAGGCCAACCGATGACCTACACACTTGCCCTGGTGGATGAGGGACTCCTCGGCTTGACGGGATATAAAACGCCCAACCCCTGGGATACGTTCTACCGCCGGGAGGCCAGCCTTGTCAAACACTTCGACCTCTTCGATTTCGTTTTGAGGTCCTTCACCGCCCAGGCAGCCCAACGGATTCGGATCGGTGGTTCTGGCGAGGATGCTGTACCCATGTCCAATTCCCTGGGACGTTATCCCCCCCTGGTGCGCTTCATTGGACCCGTAAGCCTCGCCGCCGGAGCGCGCAATAACCACGAAATCGATTTGCCGCTTTACATCGGCGCTGTCAGGCTCATGGTCGTTGCCGGCCGCCAGGGAACGGCTTTCGGCAGCACCGAAAAATCGGTCATTGTCAAAAAAGATTTGATGGTGCTGGGAACCCTCCCCAGAATTTTGGCTCCCTCCGAAGTTACCGATTACCCCGTCACCGTGTTTTGGAGTGGCAGTGGTGCCGCCAATGTCAACGTCACCGCCAGAGTAACGGGACCGGGCAACTTCACCGGGGAAAGCTCCCGAATCGTGCGATTTACGGGCCCCGGCGAACAAACCATACGGTTTAACCTCAACGTTTCCGGTACGGGACTTCTCAGGGTGAGCGCCAGTGCCGTGACCACCAATGATCGCGCCGATCACGTCATTGAGATTCAAAGCCGTATCCCCACCAATCCTATTTTCCAGGTCTCGAATCAGACGGTAGCCCCGGGACAAACCACCACGTTTCAGATCGCTTCCTTCGGTATACCCCAGACCAACAAAATCACCCTGGAGGTCAGCCGTCTCGTTCCCCTGGATATCGGCCGCCGCCTGAGTTTCCTCATCACGTACCCCTACGGATGCGTCGAGCAAATCGTCAGTACGGTCTTCCCGCAACTTTACCTCAACACGCTGATGCGGTTGAACCAGGATGACGCGGAAAAGATCCGAAATAATGTTACTCAAGCGATCATCCGGCTTAAGTCTTATCAAAATTCGAACGGCTCCTTTGCGTACTGGCCGGGTACAAACCTGTACTACGATTGGGCAAACAATTATTCGGGCCATTTCTTGATCGAGGCACGGAGGTTGGGCTATTTCATCGAGCCTCAAATGCTCAACTCCTGGATCGCCTATCAAAAGAGCACCGCCAGCAGCTTCCAGGGACGTGACAAAGAAGCCCTCAGAAATCAGGCCTACCGCCTCTACCTTCTTGCCCTGGCGGGAAGTCCCATGTTACCGGAGATGAACAGACTTCGGGAACAAAACCTGGAAGGGCTCAGCCAACTGCAGCTCGCCTCCGCCTACCAATTGGCAGGTCAGGCTACTCAGGCCCAAGCTTTGGCCACCCGGGTTTCGTTGGATGTTGCGGAATATAAGGAAACCGGTGGAACGTTTGGCTCCTCCCTTCGTGACCGAGCCGTCATGTTGGAATCGCTCAGCAATCTGGGAGATCAGGCACGTGCCAGCGAACTCGCGCGGCAAATCGGTCAAGCCCTCGTACAGGGGAACGCGTATTCGACTCAAGAGACAGCCTTCTCCCTGCTGGCCATAGGACGCTTCTTCGAGCGGTTTTCCACGGGAGGGGCGGCCGGAGGGACATATGACTGGAAAGGACAAAATCGAAATTTGCAACTCGGTGACAAAGTTGTATTACAAGAAAACCTCGATCCGGGAAGCGGCCCTCTGACCGTGACCAATTCTTCGGGTGTTCCCCTCTATGTCAGGGTCATTCAGGAGGCACAGCCCACCTTTGGGCAGGAGCCTTCCGTTACTCGTGGTATCGCCGCGGCCGTCACCTACACAGACGCCAACAGCCGGCCGCTGGCTATCACCTCTTTGACTCAGGGAACCCAGGTCCGCGTGGCGATTCGAATCGCCAACCTCACGCCAAACCGGTTGGAGAACGTCGCTTTGAGCTGGCTGATTCCGGCCGGATGGGATTTGATCAACCCCAGGCTGAGCGGCTCATCGGGTAATTCGGGCGCCGTCTACGAGGACTATCGAGACGATCGGGTCAACAGCTTCCTTACCCTGGGACCACGGCAATCTGTAACGCTCACCTACAATGCCATGACAACCTATGCTGGCCGTTTCTACCTGCCGGCGCTCTACCTGGGACCGATGTACAATCCTGAAGTGCAGGCCGTCATTCCCGGACAATGGGTCACCGTCCGATCCGAATAAATCCCTGGCTGCCACCGGCCCTCCTGGGCTGGTTCGCAGCGATGTTATTTTTATGGGGGCTCACGCCCGAGCCCCTTTTCGTTCGACCATTTTCGACCGTTCTCGAGGCCGCGGATGGCAGGTTGTTGGCGGCCCGTACGGCCCGAGACGGCCAGTGGCGTTTTCCCCTGGAAGGGGAATTCTCGGAAAAGTTGCTCTGGAGTGTGCTCACCTACGAAGACGAGGGTTTTTTTCATCACCCGGGATTTTCCTCGCGAGCGTTGGTGCGGGCGGCCTGGCAGAATATCAGCCGTCAGAAAATCGTTAGCGGGGGCTCCACCCTGTCCATGCAGGTCGTGCGACTTAGCCGAAACAACCCACCCCGAACCTTCTGGGAAAAGGCCTCGGAAATCCTGGGAGCTGTTTCCCTGGAACTTCGCTTTTCGAAGGACCAAATCCTGGATGCCTATTTGCATCATGCCCCCATGGGCGGGAACGTGGTCGGTCTCGAGGCCGCTTCCTGGCGCTATTTTGGCCGTCGGCCTCGAGATCTCACCTGGGCCCAGGCCGCCACCCTGGCCGTCCTACCCAACAGTCCCACCCTGATCCGCTTGGACCGCGGCAGGGAACTTCTTCAGCAGAAAAGGGACTTCCTCCTTCGAAAATTGCACCAACGGGGTCATTTAGATGGCGATTCCCTGACTCTTGCCCTGGCCGAACCTTTGCCCGACAGCCCTTACCCTCTACCCCGCCACGCTCGGCACCTCCTCGAGGGGCAAAAAAATGGCCCCAGGCTGAAAACCGCTATCGATTTCGATCTCCAGGTAAGAGCGGAGCAGGTAGCGGCCCGTCACTTAGACCAGTTGGCGAACGATGACGTCAAGAACATCGCCGCTTTGATCCTCGAAACCAGGACCGACCGCGTCCTTGCCTACATCGGGAATGGACCCGACTCTTCCGATCCGGAAATGTCGCGAAGTGTCGACATCCTCCGAGCCAATCGAAGCACGGGAAGTTTGCTCAAACCCTTTCTGTACGCTCTTTCCGTTCAGGAGGGAGTGATCGCTCCCCGACAACTCCTCCCGGATTACCCCATCCGTTGGGGTGATTTTTCTCCCGAGAACTACAACAAAAAGTACGAGGGCGCCATCCCCGCCGACCAGGCCCTGGCCCGAAGCCGCAACATCCCCGCCGCCTGGCTCCTCAAGGAATATGGTCTGACCAAGTTCACACAACAGCTGCAGCACTGGGGCCTGAGCACTCTCTTTCGGCGGCCCGAAGAATATGGCTTGCCCCTCATCATCGGTGCAAGCGAGGCCAGGGCAGTCGAGCTCGCCAGGCTGTTCACTGCCCTGGGGCGCACGGCCCTGCCTCCAGAGGAACAGGGGCTTCCCGGTCTCGAAAAGATCGGACGGGCAGCTGCCTGGCTCACGTTGCAAGCCCTCGCGCAGAGCGTTCGACCCGGGGAGGACCGTGCCTGGCAGCAGTTTGGATCGGGCCGCCGTGTGGCCTGGAAAACCGGGACTAGCCAAGGCTGGCGCGATGCCTGGTCGGTGGGCATCACCCCGGAATACACCGTCCTCGTTTGGGCCGGAAATGCCAGCGGGTATGGGCGGCCCACCGTTCAAGGTTTTAGTGCCGCGGCCCCGATCATGTTCGATCTTTTCCGACTCCTGCCGCCAACCACCTGGTTCCCCGAGCCCGCCAACGACCTGGAGGCCCGGCTGGTGAGCGAGGACTGCGGTTATCCCGCCGGCCCCGACACGCCTCGGACCCGGTACGATCTCTTCCCCAAAGACGCTCCTTTACCACCCCTTGATCCCTACTCCCGCACCGTTCACCTCGATGCGCTGGGCCGGCTGGCCGACTCCCGAGTGGAAACCCCGGATCGTCTTCGAGCTGTCCGTTGGTTCGTTTTGCCCCCCATCATGGAATGGTACTACAAAGACATATCCGCCAGCTATCGACCTCTTCCGCCGCCCCACCCCGACCTTCCCCGTCAACCCAAAAACCACGTGGGCATCGTCTACCCCGTCGAGAACGCCCGCCTCTTTCTGCCGATCGACATCGACGGCAAACCCGGAAAACTGATCATCCAGGCGGCCTACTCAAGCCAGGGTGTTCTTTTTTGGCATCTGGACGGGGAGTATCTTGGGGAAACCCAAACCTTTCATCAAATGGAAATTCGACCCGACCAGGGACCTCACCTGTTGACCCTGGTCAGCCAGGAAGGAGATTTCACGGAGCGCCGCTTTCACATCCTCAGCCGTCATTAACTGACTATTTTAGTCAGGTATTGACATAGCCGAGATCTCAATATATCGTAACTCCTATGAGTAAATTCACTTCAATATTGCTTTTGGCCCTGACAGGCTGGAAGCTCGTTGCAGCCCCCCAGGCGGAAACCTCCCCTCTCGTGCTCTACAGCGGGCGCGGGGAGTCCCTGGTTGGCCCTCTTTTGGCCCGGTTCACCCAGCAAACCGGGATCGACGTTCAGGTTCGCTATGCGGGAACACCGGAACTTGCTCGCCTCATTCTCGAAGAAGGCGCCAGTTCCCCTGCGGACATATTTTGGGCACAGGACATCGGCTCCATGGGCCCCCTTCATCGTGCCGGTCTATTGACCCCCCTGGACGGCAGTTTTTTCCAAAAGCTGCTCCCCAGCTTTCGTCCCGAGGTGGCAACCTGGCTCCCCGTGAGCGGTCGGGTGAGAGTTCTCTATTACAATCCCCAAAAGCTTTCCCTGCCCCAGGACGGTGTGTCATTAAAAGATTTGACATCCCCCAATTACCGCAATCGGGTAGGGTGGGCTCCCACCAATGCGTCGTTTCAACTTTCGGTTGCCGCCATGCTTCAGGTTTGGGGGCGGGACCAAACCCTTCGATGGCTCCAGGAAATGAAGGCCAATGGTGCACGAGCTTATGCCAACAATACCGCCCTCCTCGAAGCCATCGCGGCCGGAGAAATCGACCTCGCACTCTCCAATCACTACTACCTTCCCAGGGCCCTTGCCTCACGTCCCAATCTCCCGGTTGCCTCCTCGGCGTTCAAGACGGGCGATGCGGGTAACCTCTTGAATTTCAGCAGCGTTGGGATCTTAAGATCTTCTCGCAACCGTCAGCGAGCCGAAAAACTTCTCGAGTTTTTGATTTCGGCCGAGGCACAAAGGTATTTTGTCGAAAATACCTTCGAGTACCCCGTTATCGAGGGAATCGACCAACCCAGGTCTGCGCCCACAATCAAGGATTACCGCACGAAAACGCCCAACTTCGACTACAATCGCCTGGACAGAATCGACGATGTCCTGGCCGTTCTTAGGGAGGCGGAAATCCTTTGACGATAGGGGAGAGGAATCGATTCCGCTTTCCCGTTTGGGGGGTAGTTTTCAGCCTTCTTTTGGCGCTACCCCTCCTCTTTTTCCTGCTCCGGTTAATGGAGCGTCAAACAGCGGACTTTTTTTATGTACTTTTTCGTCCCAAAACCATCCAGCTCGTGTTTAACACCTTATCGTTGATCCTTGCCGTCCTCATCCTTTGTACCGTTCTTGCCGTGCCCATCGCGTATTTAATTGGCCGCAGAGATTTCCGAGGTTCCCGATGGGTGACAGCACTCCTTCCCTTACCCCTCTCCATTCCCGGTTACGTCATTGCATGGAGCCTCCTCAGTATGAGCGGAGAATCGGGGATTATAAAAGACCTTTTCGGATTTTCCCTGCCCTCGCTCCGAGGACTGGTCGGAGCCGCCCTGGCCATGTCTTTTTATTGTTTTCCCATCCTTGCGATCAATATGTACCAAGGTTTTCGGGAGCTGGACCCAAGGCTCGAAGAGGCCGCTAAAACTCTCGGGAAAAGTCGAGGGGAACGCTTTTGGCAAATCACCCTCCCTCAGCTCTGGCCGTCCATGCTTTCGGGTTGGATTTTGATTGCCATCTATGTGCTCAGTGATTTCGGTGTTCCTGCCCTGATGGGTTTCGAAGTTCTGGCCTCGGCGATTTATACAGAGATCATTACCTCGTACTTTCAAGACGGCGCCTTTGCGCTGACCCTTCTGTCGATGACCATGACTTTGATCCTTCTCGTTGCATTTCACACTGGCCCCCACAGACCCCAACGACGATTGGCCCGTGCCGCCGATCTGGCACGCCCCTATTCCATTGGCAACAATACGGCCTGGTTCATCGTCTTCTTCAGCCTCGCTCCGGTCTTTGCCACACCCCTGGTCTCCCTGGGCTATTGGCTGGGCCAGCCGAGCACCTGGGAAACGTTCGGTACCTATAACTATTTGGTACCAGCGTTGTTCGGCACCCTGCAATTTGCGTTGCCAGGGACAATTTTAGGCTCCCTCCTGGCATTGGCTGTCGGTCTGATTTCTCGCTACCTCAAGGGGTGGATTCATGAACTCCCCGGCCGTGTCCTTCTCCTGCTGTATTCCTTACCGGGCACAGCTCTTGCCCTTTGCTGGGCTGTCTTTTATCTGCAACTCTTTCGGCCCCTTTATCAATCGGCAACCGGTTACGTGATTGCCCTGGGTTACCTATCGGCATCCCTGTCTCTTGGTCCCGTTCGAACAGCCCTCCACGCTCAATCGGAAACGTGGACAGACAGCGCCCGAACCCTGGGCAAGTCTCCCCGGGAAATCTTCGTGAGAATCGTCTGGCCGGGAATTAAACCTGGGGTAGTTTCGGGCTTCTTGTTGAGCTTGGGGTGGATCATCCGCGAACTTCCTTTAGCAGTCCTTTTGACCCCCCTGGGAGCACGGACCTTATCCCTCGCCGTGTTCGGTTACACTGTCGAGGCAAATTACGCCGGAGCCGCCCCCTATGTTTTTATGCAAATGGCCCTGGGTCTGAGTTTGGGGTTGTTATCTTCCCTGAGGAGAACTCGCGATGCAGCTTGATATCAAGGACCTCAATAAGAGCTTTTGGAGCCACGGCCAAAGGGTCGATGCGGTCCGTCATTTTTCCTTAAGGGTTGCTTCCGGAAGTTTGACCATCATCCTCGGTCCCAGCGGTTGTGGCAAAAGCACCCTCCTGCGATTAATCGCGGGTTTGGATACCCCGGATTCCGGAACCATTTCGTTGGACGACCGGCCCATTGACAGAATTCCTCCCGAAAAGCGTGGTATCGGTCTCGTCTTTCAAGAAGACAGCCTCTTTCCCAACATGACCCTGGAAGACCAAATCCGCTGGGCTCTTTCTAACAAGACCAAACCACGTTTCAGCGTCGAACAACTTTTGGATATGGGCGGGATGACGGCCTTGCGTCGGCGCTATCCCCATCAGCTTTCAGGGGGAGAAAGGCAGCGCGGCGCCATCCTTCGCTCCCTGGCAGCCGAACCCAAGGTACTCCTCCTGGATGAACCTTTTAGCCGCCTGGACGCCCCCCTTCGTGATGCCCTGCGTCGGGAGGTTCGGTCCTTGTTTCGGACCACCCAAACCACAGCCATTCTGGTTACCCACGATCAGGAGGAAGGGATGGCCCTGGCCGACCAGCTTGTGGTGATGGAAAGCGGCCGCTCCCTTCAGGCAGGCACACCCCAAAGTCTCTACGCGTTTCCCACAAACGCCCTGGTCGCCGGATTTCTCGGCAGGGCCAACATCATTGTTGCCCAAGCGGAGGGACTCTTCGCGCAAACTGTATTTGGCCCCCTCCCGATCCACCGCCCAGCCCAGGGCCCTGTCCGGCTCATGATCCGCCCCGAGCATTTCGAGCTTTTGAAGGGCGAACAATTTCTCATCACCGACAAAGAGTTTCGCGGTCACGACGTGAGCTGGCGGCTGATTTCGGGAGAGTTGGAAGTCCTTGTCCATACAGACTGGGAACAAGATTTTCGGCCCGGACAGAGGGTCGACATCCGTCTGCGCCGGCCGGCCGTCGTGCTCGAGGAATCTTCAGGTTGAGGCTGTGGCGCATTTTGCCGTATATTTATACTGTGAAGCGCTCTTCTCTGGCGTTCCTGGTCCTCCTCACTACCTGTGCCACTATGGGGACTGCGGCACGCCTCGATCCCCAGGAAATCGCCCAATCCCTTCAAACCACACCTTGGGAACCGCTATTTCCGGAAATATCGCTCATGATCCTCGAATTGTCTTCTTATCCACTGCGCGTCTTTCTCGTCAAAATCGACAATCCTCACAACAAGAATTGGCACATCACCCTACCCGATTCCAACGATTCGTGGTTACGTGCCCGAACGGTGCGCGATTTTGCGCAAGAGTTTGGACTGGATTTGGCTATCAACGCATCATATTACCAAAAACGAATTCAGGACGACTTCGTGCGTCCACTAGGTCTTTGGGTGGTCGATAGCCAGGTGATCGGGGCCCCCCACGCCAAATTTTCGGCTTTCGGTCAGGGGCAAGACGGAAGGCTGTACATCGTCGACCCGGGGTCCGATTATGGTCATTTGCGCTGGGCGGTCGGCGGTGGCGTTCGGCTCTTGAAGAATTCCATCGTTACAACGTCCGAAACCAACATTCATCCGCGAACGGCCCTGGGACTGAGCGCCGATGGAAACACTCTCATCCTCGCCGTCATCGATGGCCGGCAGGATCACAGCCGGGGGATCAGCCTGGTCGATTTGGCCCACCTTTTCTTGACGCTCGGAATGACCGATGCCCTCAACCTCGATGGAGGCGGTTCCTCGACCCTGGTGGTTCGACGATCCTCTGGTGAAATTGAAGTCCTCAACAGTCCTTGGGATCATCGCCTTTACGGCGGGGAACGCCGAGTCGCCTCCCATCTTGGTTTGAAAGTCTCCGCCGGACGATGAGCCCCCTCGAGTTTCTCGATTATGCAGGAACTTTTGTGTTTGCCATCGTCGGCGCCTTCAAAGGTCTCAAGCACCGACTGGACATCCTCGGAGTCCTCATCCTTGCCGTTTTTACCGGCCTGGGCGGCGGGATCATTCGCGATCTCATCCTCGACCTCAACCCACCCCTGGCTTTTCGAAACGAGGTCTACTTTTTGATTTGTACCCTCGGTGCCGCCATCACCTCAGTCTGGGGTCCCAAAATCGCTCGCTGGTGGAAGGGAGTTCTGATTCTGGATGCCGTAGGCTTGGCCGTGTTCAGCGCCCAGGGCGCTCTGTTGGCTTCCCATGCCGGTTTGGGGCCCATCGGCGTGATTTTCCTGGGGACCGTAACGGCCGTGGGCGGCGGCGTGATCCGGGACCTTCTGGTACGAGAGATTCCTGCCATCCTGGTCCGAGAGTTTTATGCGACCGCAGCCTCTCTGGGGGCCCTGGCTCTTTGGCTCATGAAGTATTTCCACGCCCCTACCGAGTTGTCCCTGATAAGCGCCGTGGTCACCACCCTCGGACTTCGGCTTTTGGGGATGATCTTTCGTTGGCAGCTTCCCCGCGTCCCAAGATTCACGACGGAGGAGGACGAAAACCTAGACCCCTAACTCCGGGATCATGGGTTCTATTTCGGCCAAAAAAGAACGAATACGGTTCAAGACGCGATCGCGATCAACCTTGATCAAACCATGAGGCATCCGCTGCCAGATTTCACAGACGGCCTTGGGTTGATTTGCCCAGGTCTCGGCGACCACGGCCGCCTCGTAGAGCCGATCTTCGGCCCCGTGCAGCACCAGCACCGGGCAGTCGATCGCCCGGGCGGCCGACCTCCCGTCCCAAACCGGTTCTGCCTGAAGCGCCACCAAAAAGTCCCAGGGATCATGGGGCGTTCCCAAATCCTGGGCGAACATTCGCGCTACCAGAGCTCCCAATAAGGCGGACCAGGATGAACGGAAAAGAAGAGTGCCCAGTTCGGCATGCACACTCCCCCAGCGGCGCTTGACTCCCCATTGAAACAACTTTCTGTAAATTTTTTTTCCTTCTTCCGAAAGAAGGGGACCGGAGCTGACCAGAATCAAAGCTTTGATCAAATCGGGGTGCCGAACCGCAACCTCCAGGGCAAT
>CALGPJ010000042.1 GCA_937960645.1 uncultured Spirochaetia bacterium
GCTCGGTGGTGAAGCGGCCCTTGATGCGGAACCAGGGGGGCTCACCAGAGGCCAGGGGGAAACGGCGCTGGTGGTGGGTGCACTCCGGGTTAGGACAAAACAGGGGAACAAAAGACATGACGCGGTACCTCCGCTAGATAAAGCAGAAAAGTGCGCGTTTTGTGCGGGTTTTTACACAGGAAATGCAGGAAAAGGGGGTGAAACAGGGAAAAACCGCGGAAAATCCCGCCTGGGGTCGCCCAAGCCAGGGACAGTTGCCGAGGCACTACATAAGATCTTAAAAAGTCGCTGCTCTTGATCAAAAACGGCAGGCACACTAAGGTAACTCATGGCCATGACCCTTGTTGCCCAGGAACGACTCGCTCAGGACGAGGAGCTTTATAAAAGGCGGCACAGCCTTGCGCACGTGATGGCGGAGGCGGTGCTGCAGATTTTCCCTACGGCTCAGATCGCCATCGGTCCACCGGTTGAAGATGGCTTCTACTACGATTTCGAACTGCCTCGCTCCCTCACCCCCGAGGACCTGCCTCTGATAGAGGAAAAAATGCGCGAAATTCTGGCGAGTGGTGCGCCTTTTTTGCGTGAAGAAGTCAGCAGGGAAGAGGCAAGGAAGCTCTTCGAAAATCAGAAATACAAAATCGAACTGATCGATGCCATCGATCCCTCCGAGAAAATCAGCGTGTACAGGAGTCACGAATTCGTGGACCTTTGCCGGGGGCCCCACGTGGCCTCGATGAAGGAACTCGATGCAAAAAGCTTCAAGCTCAACCGGCTGGCGGGGGCTTACTGGAGGGGCGATTACAATCGACCCATGCTGCAACGAATTTACGCCGTGTGCTTTTACGACAAGCAGCAACTCGAGGAGTACCTGGCCTGGCAGGAGGAGGCGGAGCGCCGCGATCACCGCAAGCTCGGTACACAGCTGGACCTGTTTCATCTGGATGACGAAAATCCCGGCCAGATCTTTTGGCACCCCAAGGGCTGGACCCTCTACCGGCTGTTGTTGGACTACATCCGTTCCCGGATTCAAAAAGATGGCTACCAGGAGGTGCATACCCCATCGGTCATGCCCCAGGGACTCTGGGAACGGTCGGGTCACTGGGCCAAGTATCGAGAAAACATGTTCGTCACCGAGAGCGAAAAGCGGCTTTTCGCCATCAAACCCATGAACTGCCCCGGCCACGTCGAGATTTTCAAGCAGGGACTGAAAAGCTATCGGGACCTGCCGTTGCGTTTGGCAGAGTTCGGCAGCTGTGTCCGCAATGAACCCTCCGGCTCCCTTCACGGCATCCTGAGGGTGCGCGGCTTTGTCCAGGACGATGGACACATCTTTTGCACGGAGGACCAGGTCGAGTCCGAGGTAAAAAAGTTTTGCGAGCTTTTGGCCGAAATGTATCGCGATTTGGGCTTCGATCCCCAGAAAGTTCTGGTGAGGCTGGCTCTCAGGCCCGAAAAGCGCCTGGGTGATGATGCAACCTGGGACAGGGCCGAAAGCGCTCTGGGGCGGGCTTCCAGGGCCGCCGGCTTTGACTACGTGGAAGCTCCGGGGGAAGGGGCGTTTTACGGACCCAAACTTGAATTCACCCTGATCGACGCCCTGGGGCGGAAATGGCAGTGCGGAACCATCCAGCTCGATTATCAGCTCCTGGGTCCTGAGCGCTTGGACGCCACTTATATTGGCGAAGACGGTCAGAAACACCATCCCGTGATGTTGCACCGCGCCGTGCTTGGCAGCCTCGAGCGGTTCATCGGGATCTTGATCGAACACTATGGCGGGGCCTTTCCCTTTTGGCTGGCACCCGAGCAGATCACCGTGATCCCGGTGGCTGCAGCCTTCCACGACTACGCTCATCGAGTGGCCCAAACCCTGGTCGATCGGGGATTCCGGGCCGCGGCCGACCTGGGCGACGAGAGGATGAACAACAAGATTCGTTTGGCCCAGTCTCGAAAGGTACCTTTCATGCTCATCGTTGGTGGCAAGGAGGAAGAACAGGGGGCGGTCAGTGTTCGCACCCGAAAGGGCGAGCAGGAAAACCTTGTACCGCTTGCGGACCTCATCGCCCGGCTCGAAGCACTCAACAGGCCCGGCTCGGAATGATCCATCCAGCCTTACTCGCCGCCGGGATCGTGCAAATCCTTTGCCAGTTTTTCAAACTGGTGTTCTATTCTTTGCGCGAAAAAGGTCTTCGGTGGAAGTACCTCGTCACCGCCGGGGGCATGCCTAGCGCCCACTCGGCCTTCGTGAGTGCCCTGACGGCAGCCCTCGCCGTGACCGAGGGGACGGACTCGGTGGCACTCGCCATCAGTTTCGTATTTTCTGCTATCGTCATCTTCGATTCCCTGCGGCTTCGGGCCCAGGTCCAGGAGCTGAGCGTGAGGGTAAACCGCCTCGTTTCCGAAAAACCCTTACCGACCATGATCGGACACAGTCCAGCCGAGGTGATCGTCGGGGTCGTCCTCGGGCTTGCCGGTGGTGCCGTGTTGGCCAAAATTTTTCTGATAGGGAGCCTCCATCGACTATGATTCCTCTTCGCGATAATTCTCTCCGACGAAATCATGCCCGCGTCACGTCGGTGTTGATCCTGTTTAATGGTGTCGTGTTTTTGTTTCAAATGTTGTTGACTCCTGCGGCCCTCTCGCTTTTTTTCGAGACTTTTGCATTGATACCCAGCCGTTATTTTGGTAGTGGGGCCAAATTGAGGGCCATCTGGGACTACTTTCCCTTTGTCACGAACATGTTTCTGCATGGCGGACTGTTTCATTTGGTTGCCAACATGTGGACCCTGTGGATTTTTGGTCCTGCGGTCGAGGAGCGTATCGGGCCGGGTAGGTATCTGCTTTTTTATTTGGTGGCGGGACTGGCGGCCTCCTGGACCCACGCCATCGTCAACGCGGCTTCGAGCATTCCCACCCTCGGCGCTTCGGGGGCCATATCCGGCATCATGGGGTGTTACATCCGCCTGTTTCCGAGGTCCAAGCTCTTGATGCTCGTGCCCTTACCTTTTTTCCCCCTCTTTCTTCCGATCCCTGCTCTATACTACATGGGCTTTTGGTTGTTGACCCAGGTAGGTTCGGGGTTGGTGGATCTTTTATATCCGAGGAACACGGGTGGGGTAGCCTGGTGGGCCCACATCGGCGGGTTTGCGGCAGGCTGGTACCTGGTTCCTTTTTTCAACCGCCAAAAGCGCCGCCGAAGCCTCCTCGTGGATCACGACGAGACCTGGTACCCGCGCTCCACCACTTACCGTCGCTATTTCTGGTGACTAAAGAGCGTTGAAGCTTCGGATTCCCAGGCTTTGACAGATCCTCAGGGTCGCCTTACTGGAGTTCAAGGTGTAGAGGTGGATTCCCGCGGTCTTGCTGCCGAGGAGGTTCATCACCTGTTCCGCGGCCCAGTGCTCCCCCACGCGCTCCACTCCCTCATCGTCTGCGGCCCGGGAGAGGGCCCGCAAAAGACGCGCTGGGAATCGGGCTCCCGCCGCCAGCTCCGCCATACGTTGCAACCCTGATCGGGAAGTGATCGGCATGATACCGGCGATCACCGGAACCGTAACTCCGGCGATCTCGCAACGCTCCACAAAGTCTTCAAAGTCTCGGTTGTCGAAAAAGAGCTGGGTGACGATGTAGTCAGCACCGGCGTCCACCTTGGCCTTGAGGTAATCCATCTCCAGCAGTCTGTTGGGCGTTGCCGGGTGTCCCTCGGGAAAGCCCGCCACCCCGATGCCAAAATGCGGAAAGCGGCTTCGGATGAATCGGACCAGATCGATGGCGTGGGCAAAATCGGAGCCTTGCCGATTTTCTTTGGGAACATCGCCTTTGAGGGCCAAAATGTTGTGCACCCCGATAGAATTGTAGCGTTCCAGGATGGTGACGACTTCGGCCTCGGTCGACCCCTCGCAGGTCAGGTGGGCTACCACCTCCAGGCCCGTTTCTTTCCGGATGCGTTCGACCAGCCGATGCGTGTTTTCGCGGGTGGAGCCGCCAGCCCCGTAGGTAACGCTGACGTAGGCCGGACGCAGGGGTAAAAGTTCGGTGATGGTTTCGAACAGGGTTTCCCAGCCTTTGGGTGTTTTGGGCGGAAAAAACTCGAAGCTGAAGGGAACACTGCCCTTGTCCCGGGTTTGTTTCAAAATGTCTTTGATCAGCATGATCGGCTCCTTACCCTCCGTAATGGCGATGGATCCAGGTGCGGTAGTCACCATTCTGCACGGCCTGAACCCATTCCTGGTTCTCGAGATACCAGCGGACCGTTTTTCTCAGGCCCTCCTCGAAATTGTGACGCGCCTTCCAGCCAAGCTCTGTCTGGATTTTTTGCGGGTCGATGGCGTAGCGGCGGTCGTGTCCTGGCCGGTCCTTGACGAAGGTGATGAGCTTTTCCATTTCAGCGACGTCGCCAGAAGTTTCCTCGGCCACCAGCCGGCACAGTGTCTTGACGACTTCCAGGTTGGTCCTCTCGTTGTTTCCTCCGATGTTGTAGCTTTCACCGGTTTGGCCTCGGTTGAGGATGAGCCAGACGGCGTCCGCGTGGTCTTCCACGTAGAGCCAATCCCGGATATTTTTCCCGTCTCCGTAAACGGGCACCTCCTGGCGGTTCAGTAGCCGTAGCAGGGCCAGCGGGATGAGTTTTTCCGGGAAGTGATAAGGCCCGTAATTGTTACTGCAGTTGGAAAGGGTAATCGACAGGCCATAAGTGTGGTGCCAGGCGCGCACCAGGTGGTCGCTGGCGGCCTTGGAGGCCGAGTAGGGGCTGCGCGGGTCATAGGGTGTCGTCTCGGTGAAGTAACCGGTTTCACCGAGGGAGCCATAGACCTCGTCGGTGCTGATGTGGTGAAAATGAATGGGGCGGCCCTGCCGCTGAGCCTCCAGGCAGGATTCCAGAAGCGTGAAGGTCCCCAGGATGTTGGTCTGAACGAACTCGGCCGGGCCGTGGATGGATCGGTCCACGTGACTCTCGGCGGCAAAGTGGATCACGGTGTCGATGCCGTGAGTTTCCAAAATATTTTGAACGAGGTCGCGGTCGCAGATGTCTCCGTGGACGAAGGTATAACGACCCGGGTACCGTGCGGCGATGTCTGCCAGGTTGGCCGGGTTTCCGGCGTAGGTAAGCTTGTCCAGGTTGACGATGTTCCCGGTAAAGTCCGTTTTGGTCAGCACGTAGCGGATGAAGTGGGACCCGATGAAGCCCGAGCCGCCGGTGACGAGAAGGTTTTGAAGTTTTCTCATGTTTTTCTCTTCAAGAAATTTTTTACCGTGTCCTTCCAGGTTTTAGGGATGGGTTTGAGCAGAGTTTTTCGTATTTTTTCCCACAAAGTGTCCTTTTGCCAGGAATAATCCCACAAATGGACGGCATAGGTTTGGGGAGTGATGTATTCCCGCCATGGTGGCTCCGAGACCTTGCTGAACGTGTTGGGCATGGGATAAAAACTATCATGGGGGAGGATGGCGATTCCTTTGGGTTTTTGAGCTCGATATTCGTAAACGATTCGACTGAAATAATCAGGTCCGGTAGAAGAAAAAACAGCTTCGGCCGAAAAATCAGTCGCTGGTCGTTTTAGGCCGTTTAATAACTTTTCGATCAGGGGATGACTGGGTTCAGAACCGATGAGGGCGTTGATCAATCCATCATTTTGTGGGGCAAACACACCGCAGAAGAACGAATGGGATAGCAGCGGTTCAAAACTTCTTACACATAGGAAATCGGTGTCGGCGTAAACGCCCCCTTCGACAAAAAGGATTTCGTACCGAAAAATATCGCTTTTGGCTCCCCAGTTGGTCACTCCGTCAAATACCTCCCGCCGTTTCATCGGGAAGTTTTCAGCATCGTTATCGTTCCATATTTTTATTTCCCAGCCAGGATGATGGAAACGCCAAGTTTCGATATACCGGTTGTACTTATCAGGAAGCGACCCGCCTAACCAGATAAAATGGAGTTTATTTGGGATCATAAATTTCTGCGGAAATATTCAATGGTTCTTGTCAACCCTTCTTCCAGCCCTACCCGCGGTTCCCATCCGAGCTTTTCTCGGGCACGGCGAATGTCCGGCTGCCTCTGTTTGGGGTCGTCCTGGGGCAGGGGGCGGAACACGAGCTTGCTCTTACTGCCCGTGAGTTTCAAAACCTTCTCGGCAAGCTCGAGGATGGTAAACTCCCCGGGGTTGCCCAGGTTGATCGGTCCGGTAAAACCCGTTTCGGTTTCCATCATCCGAAGGGCCCCCTCGATCAGGTCGTCCACGTAACAAAAACTGCGGGTCTGGCTCCCATCTCCATAGATGGTGATATCCTCGCCGTTGAGAGCCTGGATGATGAAATTGCTCACCACGCGCCCATCGTTGGGGTGCATGCGCGGCCCGTAGGTGTTGAAGATGCGGATCACTTTGATATCCAGCTGGTGCTGGCGCCAATAATCGAAGAAAAGGGTTTCCGCACAGCGCTTGCCCTCGTCGTAACAGCTTCTGATGCCGATGGGGTTGACGTGGCCCCAGTAGTCCTCGGTTTGAGGGTGGACGGTGGGATCGCCGTAGACCTCGCTGGTGCTGGCTTGCAGGATCCTGGCCTTGGTGCGTTTGGCCAGCCCCAACATGTTGATGGCGCCGTGAACGCTGGTCTTAGTGGTTTGCACCGGGTCGAACTGGTAGTGGATGGGGCTGGCGGGGCAGGCAAAATTGTAGATTTCATCCACTTCGACATAATACGGAAAGGTCACATCGTGGCGCACCATTTCGAAATAAGGGTTCTGTAAAAGGTGGGCGATGTTGGCTTTTTGTCCGGTGAAAAAATTATCGAGGCAGATGACGTCCTTGCCCTGGTCCAAAAGTCTTTCGCAAAGATGAGAACCCAGAAAACCGGCGCCCCCGGTCACCAGGGCACGAATACGGGTGTGTTTTTTTCCCATGGAGTCTGTACCTCTTTAACCTCTTTATATATACTTACCACAAGAAGTTCAAGAAACACAAAAAAGGTCGTTCCATGAATTCCCCCCAGGGCGCTCCAAAATGGGATATGGATTTTTTGTTCACAACGGTTCTGGGGTTTCTCTTTCTGATGTTGAGTTTTCGGGCCGATTTGTTCCTGGAAGTCGCGCTCGTGTTTTGGGGGCTTGCTTTTTGGGAACAGGCTCAGGGCTACAGCATCAACCTGCGATACTCCGCCGAGCGGCCAGCTCTAATCCTTGAAGACTTTCACGAGAAAAAAGAATTGCCTTTTTCAGAGATCAAAAGTGTGGTGCAGAAACCCTGCAATTTCCTCATCGAGTTACGCACCTCGGATAATATTTACCGGATCTCGCGAAACATCGAGCACTTGATCCTGTTGCAGCAGCTGGGGCTCACCCCAAGTTTTGCTGTTACCGAGCATTTCAGTTTGTACATACAGGTCTCTCGGTATAATATCGCCATGATTCTCGTATTGATTGGCATTCAACTTTCTGTAGGATCGATCCTGATATCCAATCCCGGACCCGTGCGTTGGTTGGCAATTGGGGCGCTCGTTCCCTCATTAATCGTCAGTTTTTTTCTCTTGTTTCGGCATCCCCTGCTGTTCCTTCTTACCCCAAATTCGCTCGAGGTGAAACGTCTTTTGGGAAAACGAACGTTTCCCATCGAAGAGCTTACCGACATCCGCACCGATCAGTACTTTTTTGGGGGCGGCCTGTATTATCTGGTGCGGTTTGTATTTGGTAAAACCACGGTCATCCTCGACGAGTTCTATCTGGCCACACCGATATACCTGCATCGGAACCTCATTCGGTATTTTTGGATCGATCGAAAGGTTGAGCTTCAAAAAAACTGAATTTTCTCGATTTTTCCGAACTGTCAAGCGACGGGGCTCTAGCAAACAGGGTAACGAAACTCGTGGGCTGTTTAATGAGCGGGAACTCGCTGCGAAACGTCCGATCCTCGGTCTCGATAGGCTGACTCCCGATTTTGGGAATAATCATCTTTCATGACTCTTGCTCTTAGCGAATTATTCATATATATTCAAAAAAGACTTGAAAGGGGGCCATATGGAAGTGCTTATTGTCGCACTGGTCGCGCTCCTTGCAGGTTTCATTCTAGGTGTTGTTGGACGTTGGATTTATGCGAAGTATCAATTGTCGTCAGCCGAGCAACGAGCGGAGCGTATACGGCAGGATGCCATCAGAGATTCCGAAAACCGAAAAAAGGAGATCTTATTAGAGGCAAAAGACCAGCTTCTGCGCGAAAGGACCAATCAGGAACGGGAACTTCGTGAACGAAGGGCCGAGTTGCAGAAGCTCGAAAAGCGCCTCATCCAGAAAGAAGACAACCTAGATGCCAAACTTGCTGGGGTAGAAAAACAAATTGAAAGTTTCCAGGAAAGGGAACGTCTTCTCAACGATCGCGAGAGGGAAATAGCTCAAAAGGAAGAGGAAGTCGTTCGGGACCTCGAGCGGATCTCCGGGCTTACGACGGAAGAGGCTCGACGTTTGGTTCTGGAAAAAATCGAGGGCGAGGTCCGTCACGAGGCACAGGGTCTGGCAAATAAAATCGAGCAGGAAACCCTGGCCACGGTAGAAAAAAAAGCGAGAGAACTACTCGTCTACACGGTACAACGCCTTGCCTCCGAAGTGACCACCGAAATGACCGTGAGCAGCATTACCTTGCCCAACGAGGAAATGAAAGGTCGTATCATCGGAAAAGAGGGACGCAACATCCGCACCCTGGAGAACCTGACCGGTGTCGACGTGATTATCGACGACACTCCGGAAGCTGTCGTGATCAGCTGTTTCGATCCCATTCGCAGGGCCATCGCCAAGACGAGCATGGAAAGGCTTGTCGCCGATGGGAGGATCCACCCCGCCCGAATCGAAGAGGTCATCCAGCGTGTCGCCAAGGAAATCAATCAAACCATTATCGAGCAAGGTGAGAAGGTGGTGTATGAACTGGGGATGCACAACATGCACCCTGACCTCGTTCGTGCCCTGGGTAGGTTGCACTACCGCACCAGCTATGGGCAAAACGTGCTCGCTCACTCCAAGGAAGTCGCCATCATCGCCGGCACCCTCGCCGCCGAGATGGGACTCGATGTCAAAATTGCCAAAAGGGCGGCTTTGCTGCACGATATCGGCAAGGGCATGGAAAGCGAGGGGGACGAGAACCACGCCGAAATGGGGGCCGAACTTGCCCGTCGGTGCAACGAGGACCCACGGGTGGTCAACGGTATCGCCAGTCACCATAACGATGTTGAACCGTCGTGCCCTGAGGCCGTTCTTGTCCAGATTTCTGATGCCATCTCGGCGGCTCGACCGGGAGCCCGGCGGGAAAGCCTGGATACCTACATCAAAAGGCTGCAGAACCTCGAAGAAATCGGTGAGAGTTTCGAGGGTGTGGAAAAATGCTACGCGATCCAGGCGGGACGAGAACTTCGGATTCTGGTCAATACCGAAAAAGTCAACGATCAACAGGCCAGAGATCTTGCCCGCGAAATCGCCAAGAAAATCGAAAACGATTTGCACTATCCGGGGCGCATCAAGGTCACCATCATCCGCGAGATGCGGGTGGTGGAATACGCGCGTTGATGGCCGCGACCCCATGCCGTATCCTCATGCTGGGTGATGTCGTCGGACAGCCCGGTCTGAGGGCGGTATTTTTTGCTCTTCCCACCCTTGTCCAGGAGTTTCGTCCGGACCATGTCGCCGTCAATATCGAAAACTCCGCCGATGGGCACGGAAGCCTACCCGAACACTTGAAAACCCTGGAGCAAGTGGGTGTTAGGGTTTTTACCGGCGGGAACCACACCTTCGAAAAAGCTGAATTTTTTCCTGCCCTGGAGAATGCCAACGTCCTTCGTCCTGCCAATTATTCTAAAAAGCTGCCTGGTAAAGGCTGGTACGTCTGCGGTCCCCATCACCCGGCCGCCTTTCTCAACCTTCAAGGCCGTTCCCGTTTGGTGCCGATAGAGGACCCCTTTCCTCTGGCTCTCGACTTGGTGCAACGCGTCAAAAAAGAAACAAAATGTATCATCGTCGATTTTCACGCAGAATCTACCGAGGAAAAAGAGGCGATGGCCTTTCACCTCGACGGATTAGTCAGTGCCGTACTGGGGACACATACGCACACCCCTACTAGCGATGAGCGTGTTCTCCCCGGGGGCACCTTTTTCCTTACCGATTTGGGGATGTGCGGGAGTACCTCCGGGGTGATTGGCAGCTCTGCCGTGGCCTCTGTGGAGAGAATGGTTCGGGGAATTCCTGCCAGGGCGGACCCCCCCCAGGATAAGCTGATGGTCCAGGGAATTTTCCTCGAGATCGAGCAGGAAACGGGTAAGGTCATCCGTCATCGGCGCATACTCCACCCCGTCAATGTCTAACATTCCCAGGAAAAAGCTTCTGGATGTTCTGGTTCAACAATGGCCGCACCTCTCTCGAGAGAAAATCCTCGCACTCGTGCTCTGTGGTGAGATCAGGGTCGATGGCGAGGTTGTCCGGGATCCCCGCCTAAAAATTCCCATTCAGGCCGAGTTGACCTTGAGTCCTGAGACCTACGTTTCCCGGGCTGGCTACAAATTGGAGGCGGCTTTGGTTGCATGGGAGTTCGTGGTTCGGGACAAAGTTATCCTGGACGTGGGGGCCAGCACCGGGGGTTTTACCGAGGCATTATTGCGGCATGGTGCCGGACTGGTCTACAGTGTGGATGTTGCCAGGGGATTTTTGGCGCCGCGGTTGGTCAACCATCCGCGTGTGGTGAACATGGAAGGGACGAACGTTCGGAACCTACCGAAATTGGATCCCGTCCCTCAGGGGGCGGTTATGGACATCAGTTTCCGAAGCGTCGATGAAGTTGTCCCCCTGGTGTTGGAAAAAGTTACGGAACAATGGCTGATCTGTTTGGTCAAACCGCAATTTGAATTCAAGAAATACGGTCCTTCAGGAGTGGTCTTTCAGGGCGTCCTGGGA
The DNA here is from genome assembly GCA_937960645.1 of uncultured Spirochaetia bacterium. Lineage (GTDB taxonomy): Bacteria > Spirochaetota > Spirochaetia > JABEVK01 > JABEVK01 > DYOB01. The sequence continues at coordinate 10,913 of CALGPJ010000042.1, forward strand.
GACGAAGCGGCCAGGGAAACCCTGGACAGCCTGCTGGACTATCTTGACAGCAGGGGAATCGTGGCCGAAAAGGTGATGCCCTCACCCGTCCGGGGTAGGCGGGGCAACCAGGAATATTTGGTTCTCTTTCGGCCCTCAGACAACGCTGACCATGCCGGGAGCGGCAAAAGTTAAGGTGACCAGGCTGGTCTTCTGCCAGGTGATGGTCGGATTTTGGTGGATGATAATTTTGTAACGTTTTTCAGACGGTACCTGACTCAACCCCAGAACCCATTTCGCCAGACACTTGATACCCGAGCTATTGAGGAAATTAAGATTTTGCAAGTGAACCTGGACGCTGGCAATCTGATGGGATAAGCAGGACTTGTGAACAGAATCGAAAAAAGGATCCAGGATGACACTGGGATCCTGGTGATCGATGACGCCAGCGATACTGATCACGAGACCCTCAGCATCCTTCTCGACTGTGATGTTCATCTTATCCTGACTGATGTCATTTATTCCCAAAGCGCTCATAAAATCATTATGCCATTTTACGCCATGATTGGCAACTATTACGGATAATTTAACCCAAAACTAACATAGGACGGGAGTGATCCCGTCCCTTTCTTATGACTTGATATTGATGATGATTTCCTCGGAGGGAGCATCCTGCTGCAGGGATGGTATGGTGATAGTCAACAAGCCATTTTTGAATTCGGCAGTTGTTTTCGATTGATCGAACCGCTTCGCGGGAACAAAGTATTTTTGCTCGATGATGGACTTCGATTTCATTCGTTTCTTTAACCACGTGACGACATCCGTGGGTTCGCTGCGGGTCCAATCGGCACTGAACAGCAGGAAGTCCCCCTGGAATCGCAAATGAATGTTCTCCAAATCAAAACCGGCCAGGGCGAATTCGAAAACCAGGCTCTTGTCTGTCCGAATGGAGACATTCATCGGTGGATAGTTGTATGCCGGGTAGTAATCCAAACCCTCGGAACTCATGTTCAGGGATTTTTCCACTTCTGAGATGACTTGGTCCTTGACGGTTTCGGCGGCTCCGAAGATTTGCTCGATGAGGGAGTTGACTTTTACCCCCCAATCGTCACCCAGGTTGATTTTCATTTTCCCTCCTCGGGACCTTTCGCGTCCCAGATGAACCCGCTAGGCGGCATTCTAATTGATTTTAACAAACAATCAAAGGGAAATCAATTCCTTGAGGAAGCGGTACACCTCATCCAAATCGACGGGTTTGGGGAGGATGGGATAGCTTGTCTTGTCGACGCTGGTACTCACCAGGCCAAGGTGAACATCCGCACGCTGTTGACGCACGAGGTCAAGAATTTCAGTTCCCTGATATTCCCCCAGATCTCGATCGGATAGAACGATCGCTGCCCAACTGGGTTCACGATAAAAATCTTGAAGGAAGGATTGGACATCGTTGAAAATCTTGCATTCCATTCGAAATATTTCAAAAAATTCTTTGAAGAGAAGGGTGATCTGAGAATCGTTGTCCAAATACACCACACGCAGATTTTCGAGACCGGAGTAGGGGAAGGGTTCTGTGTTTTTGACGATGGCCTGTTGCCCTTTGGGGAGAAAGAGATGGACCTCCGTGCCTGTTCCCGGCGAGCTGTTCAGGAACATGGTCCCCCCGATGTTGAGCACGATGTTTTTCACGAGAAAAAGACCCAACCCTTTGCCCTGGTGCCGATCCCTGGTGGTAAAAAAGGGATCGAACACCTTTTCCAGATATCGGGCCTCGATTCCCTCTCCGTCGTCGGAGATGCGGCAATAGAGGTAATCGTCCATTTGCGGGCGTGGATCCAGGGGGAGGTTGGCGACTTCCTGGAAAGTCCGGGACTCGAGGTAGATTGCCAGAGAATTTCCCTTCTGACGAAGACCGTCGTAGGCGTTCAAAAAGAGTTGTTGAAACGCACGGACAAGGTTATTTTTGGGGGCCTTGAGGAGGTTGTCTTTGCTTTTGATGTGAAGGTTGACCGCGACGTTGGGCGGTTTCGAATTAGCTGTTTTTTCCAATGCTTCGTTGATCAGGTCAACCAGGTCAAGGGTGATTGCAGGTTCGGTTTCGGAGGCGGTGTACTGCATGCTTTGCTCGAGGAGATTCTTTCCCCGGCGAGTGGCATTGATGATTTCCATGAAATAATGTTTTTGTTTGGGCGAGAGGTCGGGAATGAGCTGAGCGACCTGAGCATACCCCATGATGGAAGCAAGCACGTTGTTGAATTCATGGGCAATGCCATGGGTAAAAGCCTTGATGCTATCCAGCATCTGCGCGTTTTTCATTCTTTCCAAAAGGATGGCATTTTCTTCCTTGATTTGCACGTCTTTCGTTTCATCGATGACGACAAGGTAGATGCCGTTTTCAAAACTGCCCACGGTTTTTCGTGCGATAAAACGCACTGGGATGTCCTCCCGTTTGGACGACTTGAGTTTGCCAGTCCAAAAAACCGAGAGCTTGGTCTCTCGCTTTTGAGCTTCCAACATTTTTTCCTGTGACAAAAAGTAATCGTCCGGGTGAATCCATTGTTGAACGGGTGTACCGATGATTCGGGAACGGATTGCCTTCACTAAGGCGGCAAAGGTCAAATTGACTTTCTGGATGATGTGATTCGCATCGATGACGACCTTTCCGATCGGTGAAAAATCGAAAAGGTCGGTGTATTCCTTGGTGAGGTTTTCGAGGATATTTTGGGTTTCGATGAGTTCGTGGTTTTGAAGCTCGAGCTCGACGTTGGCGATGTTGAGTTCTTCAATTAACCTGCGGATGTCCTCGACCGTTTCGAGCGTTTTGATCTGGGGAGATGACTTTAAAAGGTTCTCTGCCTTTTGCCGAAGCTCGTACCACTTTTCCTGGTTCATAGCACCCTTATTTACTCAAGATAACTTATGTATTAAAATACGGCAAGGTTATCGATGATCAAAGAATCACCCATCATTGTGGGCATCGGCGCGAGTGCCGGCGGTCTGGTCGCTCTGGAAGAGTTCTTCACCCACATGCCGTCAGATTCGGGTTTGGCGTTTGTATTGATCCAGCATCTTTCACCGGATTACAAAAGTATGATGGCGGAACTTCTCTCCAAGTACACCAAGATGCCCGTCGCTCAGGCCGCCGAGGGTATGGAAGTGGAGCCCGACCACGTTTACCTGATCCCGCCCAAGGTCAACCTGACCATCGAAAACAACACCCTCCATCTGGTGAGCAGAGAAAACAGACCGCACCAGCTCCATCTTCCCATCGACATCTTTTTCCATAGCCTCGCTCAAAACAGCGGTCACAAAGCTATTGCGGTCGTTCTTTCAGGCACTGGCAGCGACGGAACCCTGGGGCTGAGGAGCATCAAGGAAATGGGGGGCATGACCCTCGCTCAGGACCCACAGAGCGCCAAGTTCGACGGCATGCCCAACAGTGCCATCCATACCGAATTGGTGGACATGGTCCTGCCTGCCAGCGAGATGCCCGCCCATATCCTGCGATACGTCAAACATCCCTTTCTAAACAAGGAGGACAGCGAGTTCACCTTCGATTCCCGTGATCAGGAATTCCTCCAATCGCTTTTGAGCCTGATCAAGCAGTTTAGCGGAATCGATTTTTCTCAGTACAAACTTTCGACCGTGGGCCGACGCATCGAGCGCCGGATGAGCATCCTCCAAATCGACAAACTCAAAGACTATCTGGAGTTTGTTCTCCAAAACAAAGAGGAGATGGAGCACCTCAACAACGAACTCCTCATCGGTGTCACGCGGTTTTTCCGAGACCCGCCGGCGTTCGAAATGCTCGACAAAATGATCGTTCCGCGTCTTTTCGAAAGGAACGACACCGACCCGATCCGGGTCTGGGTGGCCGGCTGTTCCTCCGGCGAGGAAGCCTATTCCGTGGCCATATTGCTCACGCGATTTCGGGACGAACACCATCTTTCGCGCGAAATCAAGATCTTTGCGACCGATGTGGACCGTAGGAGCCTGGATATCGCCAGTACGGGGCGATACCCGGAAACCATCGTCAACGATGTTCCCAAGGAGGTGCTCAACGAGTACTTCATTCGGCGAGAGAGCGATTTTATCATCTCGGAAAAGATACGCCGGATGATCGTCTTTGCCCGTCATAACCTGCTCAAGGACCCGCCCTTCAACAAGGTCGATCTGATCGTCTGCCGCAACCTTCTGATCTACTTCAGGTCCGAAACACAGCGACAGATACTCGGCAACTTTTCCTTCGCTCTACGGCAGGACGGTTTTTTGTTTTTGGGAGCCAGTGAAAGCCTGGGAGAGCACCGGGACATTTTTCATACCCTCGACAGTCGATGGAAGCTCTACCAGCTCAAAAAAGGCGTTCCCCTGAGTGGTTTTCCCATCTACAGTACACCGAGCTTTATCCGGGAAAAGCGGCAGCATCAACAGAAAAGCTACGACTCCGACAACATCTATCTGGAGGATATTCGGGAGAAGCTCACCATGGAGCTCATCCCCCCCACGCTGATCGTGGACGAGGAACTAAACCTCCTGCATACGTTCAACGATGTCAGCGATTTTCTCAAGATTCCCGTCGGCCGTGCCTCCCTGAATTTGACACGCATGCTGCCCAATGCCATCGCCTTGATGATTCGAAATGGGATTCGTCGAGCCAACGAAACAAACGACAGTGTCTATTTTACAGGGCTGAGTATCGGTAAGGAAGAAGAAAATGTCAGTTTTCGAATCGAGCGGCACTTTCTTTATGCCAATTCTCAGCCGGTGTTTTCCCTGACCTTCTACAAGAATCGGGATCCCCTGGCCAGCTTCGAGAAACTGCATGGCCGCGAGGACATCGACACTCTCAACCTCAACTATCAGGAAGAATTGGAAAAAGAATTGAGGCTGACCCGGGAGAACCTTCAATCCACCGTGGAAGAACTGGAGACGAGCAACGAGGAATTGCAAGCGACCAACGAAGAACTGATGAGCTCCAACGAGGAGCTGCAAAGCACCAACGAAGAGCTGCAAAGCGTCAACGAGGAACTCTTCACCGTCAACAGCGAATACCAGGCAAAAATCGAAGAGTTGACCTTGCTCAATCAGGACATGGAGAATTACATGCAAAGCACCCAAATTGGGGTGCTTTTCCTGGACTCCAATCTGCGGATTCGGAAGTTTACCCCGAGTATCCGCTCTTATTTTCCGCTGCTCGATCAGGACGTTGGGCGTCCCCTGGCACATTTTGCTGGCAGTCTCAACTACGCCAACCTGGAAGACGATCTTCTCGATGTATTGCGCCACCTCCGGCCTATCGAAAAGGATGTGGTCATGGGGGACCACAAAACCTATCAGCTTCGTATATTGCCCTACATCGTCGGCAGAGGGGTAGTGGATGGATTGACCCTGACTTTCGTCGACATCACCCAAAGAGTGGTTCTGGAAAAAGAACTGAAATTGCTCAACGAAAGGTACAAGATGATTGTGAGTACCTCGGAGATTGCTGCCTTCGATTGGATGAACACCGCGGCCGATCTTGCCTGGTGGTCCCCGGAGTTATTGGAGCTGGCGGGTAAGGGGCGTGATGCCGCCAACGAGCGACCACTTTCCGAACTGTGGGATTTGTTCGCCAGTCAGGACGAGGTCGATCGGGTAAAGAGCATTATCGGGCAACTGACCAACGACACGACACGCTGTCAAACCATCGTGGAACTTTCCAATTCTGCCGAAGGGGCCGTACCAGGAAGTACTCGGAAGTTTGTGCTGATGCTCAGTCTTGCCGATACACCTGGGCCAACCCGGATATTGGGAGCTTTGACTCCTGTGGAAAAATCCACCCATTTATGTTAAAATGCAATTATGTTTGCGGACGATGTCTTGCCGCCCGAGGGGCTTTTTCACGGCCTGAGTAAGGACGAACTCAAAGGTATTTCCCTGCGCGTGGCGGTCAAGGATTATCATCCGGGTGAAACCGCTCTCAACGAAGGCCAGATTTCTCCGGGGGTGTTTTTCATCATGAATGGGCGCTTCGAGGTATCGAAAAAGAGCCCCGATGGTAAAAAGAAAGTGGTTCTTGCGACCCTGGTCGAAGGCGAGTTTTTCGGGGAGATCGAGTTTTTAGATAGCTCTCCGGCTCATGCAACACTGACCGCCCTGGAGGATTCGCGGGTGGGACTCATCGAGTACCGACAGTTTATGGAAATCAAGAACACCAATCCTCAGAGCTTCATCCTCATCGTGCTGAACATGGCCCGATGTCTGGGAAAAAGACTTCGGCAAAAAGGAGATGAACTGGTTCAGCGGCTTTAATTTTTAATTAGTGCCTCGGCAACTGTGCTCAATGTCGCACCGCCCCCGGGGGGATTCACGCCCGTAGCCTCCCCAGGGGTTGTGAGGGGCCGAACACATCCTGCCCGTCCACCGTCCACAGTCCGTCCTCCCGGTTCCAGATCCGCCGATGAAACTCCCGCAGCGGCTCCCGAGCCGGAAACGCCCGCTCCGTCTGCAGCCGCTCC
>CALGPJ010000043.1 GCA_937960645.1 uncultured Spirochaetia bacterium
GCCAAGGTCACGGCGTCGTCGAACCGCAGCGGCCCCGCCACCATCAGTCCCGAGTTCGCCCCCAGGGTGCTCTGAAACCGCAACAACCCCGTCCCGCTCGACGTCAGGGCCGCTCCCGTGCCGCTGCCCAGGTTGCTCACCGCCCCCACGAACGTCACCGTCCCCGCCCCGATCCCCGCCGCCAGATTCAGGTTCTGGGCACCGCCGTTGTAGGTGCTGTTAAAAAGGATGTTGCTGTTGGTGGTGGTGAGCGTCAGCGGACCCACCCCCACCGTCACGGCATCGTTGTAGGTCTGGGTGCCGGTGGTGGTGATGGTCCCGCCCTGGATCACGGTGCTGCCACCCGCGTCGGTGGTCAGGGAGGCCAGCGCCTGCACGCTCCCCACAGCCCCGCCCAGGGTCACCGCCGCCGTGCTGTTGAGCGCCAGCGTGCGGCCTGCGGCATTCCCGTCGATCGGGCCGGAGAATGTCATCGGCCCGGCGCCGCTGGTGAAGGTGGTGTTGCCGGCCAGGGTGACGTTGCCGCCCACGTTCAGGACATTTCCTGAGGTATCGATCGTTCCCCGAGCCGTGAGGGCCGCAGAAAAGACCAGCCCCTGGCTGAGGGTCAGGGTTTCGCCATCGGCGTTGTTGAGGGTCAGGCCGCCCGCAAGTGCGAACACCGTATCGCCGTTGGTGACGGTCAGGGTGGCCGCATGGGGCCGAATCACGAGGTTTCCCGCACCCGCAACACTCCCCGCGCCACCGTTAAACTGGACGTTGTCGTCGGCTCGAAGCGTGAGGGTCAAGCCGGCATCGATCGTGACGGTACTGTTAAAAACGATGTCTCCCGCAATTTCGTGGATGGTGACATCGACCGTGTCGATCGAGACCGGACCCGCAAAGGTGATGGTGTTTCCCTGGGCGCTCAGATTGGCACGAACCTGGTTTGTTCCGGAGCCCAAAACGCTCAGAGCATAGGGCGGGGCGATTCCGCCGACCACCGACGCAAGGGTTTTGGCGGCACTGGACTGAAGCGTCAGGGTATGGTTGCCCGCCACGTTGGCGTTGATGGTGGCCGTGTTCTGAACATCGATCGGCGCATTGGAGGTGGCAATGGTTCGGTCGGCGGTGAGGGTGATCGCCGTGGTGAACGTGAAGGTGGGGATGGGGACAGCAAAGGTTCCCCCCACCGAGATATTCCACGGAGCCTGGGCCACAAGCCCGCCGCTAAACGTGAGCGAGTCGGCAGGGGCGTCGCCGAGCGTGAGGTCCCCCGTGTTCTGGAAGGTAACGGCCGCGGTGACGTTGACGTTGCCCAGAGCGCTGAGGGCGTAGGCACGCGGCTGAGTTGTGAGTGAGGCCGCTGTCAAATTACCCGAAACGCTGATCGTGCCCTGGCTGTTGGGGTGATTGTCATGGAGAGCGAGGTTCGCTACAGTCACGTCCCCCGAAAAGTTGACGTTGCCCAGGCGGGACACGAGGGTGAGGTCCTGAGCGCCGCCCACGTTCCCGTTGAACTGGACTAAGGCCCCGTTGACGCTGGCCCCGTCGTTGCTCGTATCCACCTCGAAGGCGGCCGAAAGCGTCAGGGCGTCTTGAAAGGTCAGAGAGCCGCCGCCGGTCTTGATCTCGCCCTGGGCCGTGATGCCGGCGGCACCCGAATCCAGGCTGGCTCCATTGGGAATCAGGCTGGTTCCCCCAACCACAATCTGATCGGCGCTGATCAGATTGGTCACGCCGGTGAGCACCGCCGGCAAGGTCGCCCCATCCAGGTACAAGACCCCGGTCCCCAGGGTTTGGAACGTGGCTGTGTTGCCCGAAATCTGGGCAAGTTCCGTGTTGTCGAGATGAAGGCCGCCGTTGTTGGCCCCCAGACTCAGGTTCGTGTTGGTTGGGGCCCGAAGCGTCCCCACCACCAATTGGGCAGGGGCACTGAGGGACACGTCTCCCAGGGTTAGGGTCACGAGAGAGGCATTGGTCGTTCCGTTGATCAGGGTCAGGGTCCCAGTGACCGACAGGTTCGACTGGATCGTGGCCGTGCCCCCAGCCTTGTTGACCGTGAGGCTGGGCAGGGTAACCGCACCAAGGTCGATGTTTTGATTGGCGGCGCCGTTGATCAGGACCGTTCCCGGCCCCGGCACGAAGGTTCCCGGGGTAACGTGGCCGCCGAAGGTCAGGTTCCCACCCCCCGAAGCGTCCAGGGTTCCGGTTCCGCTGACGTTGCCAATGACGGTGAGGTTAAACCCATTGGTGGCCAGGCTCCCCGTCCCGGAGAGCGTCAACGAGCTCAGGGTGGTGTTTTGGGTGAGGCTAAAGGTGACCCCATTACCGATCTGGACGGCTCCCGTAAGAGTCACCGTTTCGGCGGCCACGACCAGGTTTCCGTTGAGGTTGAGGTTCAGCACGGTGAGATCGTTTCCGGCGAGCGTCAATGTGCCTCCCGCATCGATCTGAAGCGTGCCGTGGACCGTCAGGGGCTGGCTCAGGGTGACCGAAGCGCCGTTTTCGATCGTCAGGTTTTGAAGATCGCTGGGCGTGTTGGTGTTGGGATAGTTCACGGCGCCAGTCGGAATGGTGGCATCCTCTGCGGCTCCGGAAGGCGGAATGGCGACATCCCAGTTGCCGTTGTTGTTCCAGTCGTTGTCCACCAGCCCTGTCCAGCTCCCGCTGGTGGCCTGGACGAGAGTCACCACCAGACCGGAAAGCGAAACGACCAGAGATATCCTGAGCAAACGAGAGGCCAATTTACCCATGCTACCTTATTATAACTCCATCCTGGGTACCTTATCCACCATCACATTTGTATATTATATCTATTTTGTCCATTTTTTGCTGACCGACTTTGCGGTGAATTAATTGGCGAGACACCGGCTCGCTCAGAGGACGATTCGGGGAATGTGTGCGAGATCCCTGTCATTCCCAATCGCAATAATGAACCTAATAAATTAACTATCGAAAATTTTTCAAAAATACTCTTGACAGTGGACCAAAGCCTAATAGGCTGATAGTGCTGGTCCTGAGACCAGACACAATCAAAGGAGGTGTCCAATGACACAAAAAATCGAAGTGGGAGAGGTGGTCTCCAATGCCTTCGGAAAGGGTATTGCCAACATTCTCCCTCTCTTTGTCAACGCTCTCTTGTGGGGGCTGACAATTTGGATCCCCTACCTCAATGTCGGGACAACCATTGGTCTCATGACCGGTGTCCTTGGCAAGCTCGCCAGTGGCGAACCGCTGTCGATGACCGAGGTATTCAACCCTGATTACCGCAAATACATGGGCCAGTACTTCCTGGTATCCATCTTCGTCGGAATGGGCACATTCATGGGTTATGCATTTCTGATCATTCCTGGCATCGTGATCAGTATCTCCTGGATGTTCGCACCGATCCTCGTGGTCAACAAGGGATTGCAGCCCCTGGATGCCATTCAAAAAAGTAACGAAGCCACATATGGCAACCGGATGCAGATTTTCCTGGCGCAAATCGTGATCGGTGTTCTCATCAGCATTATATTCGGCGTTGTCAGCGCCATCGCTTTTTCCGTGCCCAGCCTGATGCTGGTCTGGGTAATTGTCTTCATCGCCCTGTTTGCGTTTGCCCTTTCCGTTTCCCTGACCGCTACAGCCTACATCTACAACAAACTCTTTAATTAAAAGCCCTTCGTTTTTTATGCGACAAGCGGCCCGTGAGGGGCCGCTTGATGTTCATTTGTCTTCATCACTCTTTTTAGCTACTTTTTCTTGTAAAAGGAGTGAAAAAATGCTTCGTTTCAAAAACGTCGGAACAGTCGACAGTATCGTTAGAATCGTCGCCGGGGCTGCCATCATCATCGCCGGCATCGTGTTTCAAAACTGGCTGGGGGCCCTGGGCATCATCCCCATCTTGACGGCAACGATCGGTGTCTGTCCGGCCTACATTCCGTTCAAGATCAACACGGCCAGGAAGGCGCCATAGAAACAACTATTCCTCACCGTCCGTTCGAAGCACGGCGAGGAAGGCACTCTGGGGAAGCTCGACGGAGCCGAACATCTTCATGCGCTTTTTGCCCTCTTTCTGCTTCTCCAGGAGTTTCCGCTTTCGGGTGATGTCGCCCCCGTAGCACTTGGCCGTGACATCCTTGCGGAAGGCGGGAATGGTTTCCCGCGCGATCACAGTGTTTCCGATCGCTCCCTGAATGGGGATCTTGAACTGATGCCGTGGAATCTCTTCTTTGAGCTTCTCGCAGACTGCGCGTGCTCGGGCGTACGCACTCCCGCGAAACACGAGCTGGCTCAGGGCATCCACCGGTTCCCCGTTCACGAGGATGTCCAGTTTGACCAGGTCCGTGACCTGCCAGCCGGCCAACTCGTAATCGAAGCTGGCGTACCCCCGGCTGATGCTCTTGAGTTTGTCGTAGAAATCAAACAGCACCTCGGCCAGCGGCATGGTCCACTTGAGCTCGACCCGTTTCTGGTCCAGGTAAGTCATGTTGGTCTGCACACCGCGCTTCTGCGTACACAGGCTCATGATGGCTCCGACGTAATCCGTGGGCGTGATGATGTCGGCCTTGATGATGGGCTCCTCCACGAAGTCGATGCTCGTGGGATCAGGGTACTCGGCGGGACTTTCAATGGTGTACATATCACCACTGGTCGGGTAAATCCGGTATTGGACCGAGGGGGAAGTCAGGATGATGTTCATGTTGAACTCCCGCTCCAGCCGCTCCTGGACCACCTCCAGGTGGAGCAAGCCCAAAAATCCGCACCGAAAGCCATGTCCCAGGGCCACCGAGCTGTCCTTTTCGTAGGTCAGGCTGGCGTCGTTGAGCTTGAGCTTCTCCAACGATTTCAGCAGCTCCTCGTAGTCGTTGCTGTCGATGGGGTAGATGCTGGAAAATACCACCGGTTTGACCTGGCGGAAACCGGGGATGGGCTCGGTACAGGGAGTATCGCGCAGGGTGACGGTATCGCCCACGCGAACCTCGGAGATGGTTTTGATGCCGGCGATGAAGTAGCCCACTTCTCCTACACCCAGCTCCCCGGTTCGGGCAAGCTGGATCCGAAACACCCCTACCTCCTCCACCTGGTATTCGGCCCCGCTGGCCATGAAACGGATGATGTTCCCTTCCTTGAGGCCGCCTTCGAACAGGCGGATGTGTACCACGACACCGCGGTAGGGGTCGTAGTGGCAATCGAAGATGAGGGCTCGAAGAGGCCGATCCGCGAGGTTTTTGGGCGGCGGGATGACCTTCGGGATCTTGTCCAGGAGCTTGTCGACGTTGAGACCGGTTTTGGCGCTGACCTCGACCGCCTCGTCGGGATCCAGTCCCAGATCGTGGAGGATTTGCTCTTTGATGCGCGCCACATCGGCGCCCGGGAGGTCGATTTTGTTGATGACAGGGAGGATCACCAGGTCGTGTTCCAGGGCCATGTAATAATTGGACAGGGTCTGGGCCTGGATGCCCTGGGTCGCGTCGATGACGAGGAGGGCCCCCTCGCAGCTGGAGATGGCACGGCTCACCTCGTAGGCGAAGTCGGCGTGGCCCGGCGTATCGACCAAATTGAGAAGGTAGGTTTCGCCTTCAGCGGTGGTGTGGGGTAAGGCAACCGCCTGGCTCTTGATCGTGATGCCCCTCTCCTGCTCGATGTCGAGGCTGTCCAGGATTTGATTATGAAATTCCCGCTCCGAGACGATTTTGGCCCGCTCGATGAAGCGGTCGGCCAGGGTGCTCTTGCCGTGGTCGATATGAGCGATGATACAAAAGTTTCGGATCCGAGACGGGTCGATGGGCATAGGGCCACCTTACTTCTTTTAAGGCTCTCTTTCAAGTAAACACGGCGGTTAGGGCGCCGGGGGTGCTGGCATCGGGCGGGAAACCTCTCCCACGCTATAGAGCTTGACTTCAATGCCCTCGGGATGGAGCCGGCTCAGCTCCCGCTCCAGCTGGTCGAGGGTCTGAAGGTCCACCGCCCCATAAACCAAAAGCCGTACTCGGGGAGGTGACTCGGAAATCCAGGTCAAGTCCCCCAATGCCGCCTCGGGGATCAGAGCCCTGACTCGCTGCTCCACCTGGATTTTCAGCTGATCCTTTTCCAGGGCCTGTCGGGAAAAAGAGACCATGGGTACGGCGATGGCGGCGAGCGCCAGAAGGCTGATCACGATCTGACCGACGGCCCTGCGCACGAGCTGGACCTTGCCTGTGCCCTCGTCTTTGGTGACTGGATGCAGACCGAAGATCCAGAACACGAAGAGGGCCGCCAGAGAGATGCCCAAAATATTGATGGCGAACAGCACGGCCGCTGCGCCGGCGTAGGCCCAGAGCCCGCGTCCCAGGGCCAGCCCCACCGTACTCAACGGGGGCATCAGGGCCACCGCAATTGCCACTCCCGAGAGCGAGCCACTCACCTTTCTGTTGATGGCGCCATAGGCCCCAACCAGGCCACTGGCGAGGGCCACGCCGATGTCGAACAAACCGGGCGATGTTCGCGCCAAAAGCTGCTCGTTAAAAACGACTTCCGGGAGCAACACGCTCAGCGTCACCGTGATGGCCAAAACGACGATACTGCTTTTGAGCAGGGTCAAAAGGGCCATGCCGATGTCCTGCCACCTCCCCCACAACACCGACGCGCTGAAGGCCGTGATCGGCCCCATCAGGGGGGCCACGATCATGGCGCCGATGATCACCGCAGCGCTGTTCTGCAACAGTCCAAAGGAGGCGATGAGGCAGGAGGTAATCAACAGGATGTAATAATCCAGATTATCCCGGGCAGCCCCCACGAGGGTATCGTAATTTTCGTAAACACTCTGGACAGTGGTCGACTCCTGAAGGTAGGCCTGGTATTCGTCTCGCAGGCCGCCCAGCCCCTTTTTCAGAGAATTCCAGTCGCCCTTGCGAAATTTTTGCCAGGTAAACGACCAGAAATTCGAGGGCTTGGTGGGCGTGGGTGATTTGACCGGTTCCGACATGGGAGCATTTTATCAAAAACACTGCCAAAGTCCAGACGGGGTGACCAAAAGAACCGGAGCACCCCTCCGATTTCGCCGGTCAGCCTCAGTCTTCCTCGCGATCCTGCCCCGTCTCCCAGCGGTATCGCAGGTGAACCAGCTCCGCCAGGATCTTGAACCAGGCGGCGATCAGGGGAAGGACGATCGTGGGGAGAAAGAACCAAAAACCCCGGTGAAACACGTCCTCACCCAACACCGAGGCAACCGCAAGCACCGCCAGGGTCCCGAGCACTGTCAGTAACACCAGGCCGGCTACCATAGCGTGCGTGACCTGTCCCCTGGCAAAACCCACCTCCCAGCTTGTAAAATCGATAGCTTTTCTCATATGGAAACGTTACCAATTATTTTCGATATTGTCAAGTACCCATGTTACAATACATCCATGTTGTTTCGTCACTGGGAAGCCACGCTGGACTTCACATCCCGTGGGCGCACGGGGCAGGTCAAGCTGCATGCCGGCAACGGCGCCGCTGACGGTCCACTGAGACTCGAGGTCCTCCAGGATACCCTGCCCCAACGAAATCGCCTGCGTTTTCAGGCGACCGCCGACACCCCCATCATCCTGAAGAGCCTGACCCTGCACCTGCCCCTGGACGATCTGGCGCCTGAGACCCTGTTTCTGGCAAACGGCTACCAGAGCTGGTCGATCAGCCGCGAATACTCCGCACGAGACAATCAGCACCACCTGAGCCCCCTCGTCCATCGATGGCTGCCCCACCTGGCCCTCGACCGCTACGGGGATGCGTTTCTCCGACCGCCGCCGCAGCAACAAAAAGGTCGATTCGACGGTTGGAGCTGGACCTGGTTGCGCCGCCCGGGTTCGCACGAGGGGCGCTTCCTGGCCTCCGGGAACGAGGAAGTGGGCTTCACCCGGTTCACCCTTGACTATCCGAGCAAAACGCTCACCGTCGAAAAGGACCTGGAGGGCCTGATGATGACCGAAAGCCGGGTGCTCCTGGACCTTATGGATGTCGAGGGAGACCTCCATTTGGCTGCTCGCCAATGGGCCAACCTCCTGGGACTCTCATCTGCCGCCACCCCCTGGATCGCCGGCTGGACCAGCTGGTACTCCTACTACCAGAACATCCGCGAGGATGTCCTGCTCGAGAATTTGGACGCGTTGGTGCGGCGGGGCATCCCCCTGCAGGTGTTTCAGATCGACGACGGCTACCAGAGTGCCGTCGGCGACTGGCTACTCCCCCAGGCGGGCTTTCCCCGGGGAATGCGCGACCTTGCCGAGCGCATCCACCAGGCGGGTTTTCGGGCAGGAATCTGGCTGGCCCCGTTGGCCGCCCAGACCTCGAGCCGCCTGGTTCGGGAACACCCCAACTGGCTTCTGACGGACGCCGCGGGGCGGCCCCTGCTGGGGGGTGGAAACTGGGGAGGTTTCTATGTCCTGGACATCCTCGAGCCCGAGGTTCAGGAACATCTCGAGTTGATCTTCCGTACCGTGGTGCAAGACTGGGGTTATGACTTCTTGAAGCTGGACTTTCTTTATGCCTCCTGCCTCCTCCCGCGCCAGGGTAAAAGCCGTGCCCAAATCATGGCCCTGACGATGGACCTGCTGCGGCGCTGGGCCAAAGATGCCACCATCCTGGCCTGCGGGGTTCCCCTGGCCTCGGCACTGGGCCGTTGCGATTACTGCCGCATCGGCACCGATGTCGAGGCGCGTTGGGGCCGCCCCCTGTACGAGCGATTCCTCCACCCGGAAATCCCCTCCACCCGCCGGTCCCTGGGTAACACCCTCTCCCGGGCCTTCCTCGATGGCCTGGGCTTCCGCAACGATCCCGACGTGTTTTTTCTTCGAAGGCACGCCAACCGCCTGACGCCGCGTCAACGTCACAGCCTGTTCCTGCTGAATTACCTCCTGGGCGGTGTCTGGATGACCTCGGACCCGGTCGAGGATTGGGACCAGCAAAGCCTCAACCTCTATCTGGCTGGCTTTCCCCGGCCCGAGTTCGACGAAACACGGGTGATTTCCGAGCGCGGACTCTGGATGGGGAGCTTTGGGGTGCAGGACCGGCGCTACCTCTGGGCCTTCAACCCCAGGTCCCGGCGCCGGACATGGCACCTTCCCTCGGGCTGGTACAGCCCCTGTCGTCCCTGGCAGGGGGAAAGCTGTTCGGAACCGGGTTTCTTCCCCGGACCGCGGGAGATTCCGCTGGAAGGCTTCGAAACCCGCCTCTTTCGGGTTCTTGATGAAACGGATGCTCCCCAGGTGCTGGGAAGCGTGGGGCACATCCTCTCGGGCACCGAGGTCCAGGAACTGCAATGGCCCGAAGCCGATGGGGGCCCCCGGGTGGTTTGGATGCCCGGGCTACGGGTTCATGCGCAGGTATGGGTGGGCAGGCTTGGTGGGGAGGTAAGCAGGTTGGATTTATTCTAGAAACTGTGATAGCTTGGGGTATGCGTTGTTTAAAAGTTCCTGGTCTTTGGTTTCTGCTCCTTTTTTCCCTCAGCCTGGCCTCTTGCCCCAGCCCATCGGGCGCAGGGGAGGGCGGCTACCCCTGGGCCAACGACCCCGAGGTAGCTGTAGGAGGCAGCTCTACCACAAACACCACCTACTGGGGATACATTTCCGCCGCCGGTCCCAACACCCAGAATAGCCTGCCCACCTCCGACGCCGGCTGGTACAAGGACGCGGTATTCTACCACCTTTGGGTCGTGGCCTTTGCTGATTCCAACGGCGATGGCCTGGGCGACCTCCAGGGGATCATCGACCGGCTGGATTACCTGCAGCACGACCTCGGCGTGACGGCGATCTGGCTTTCGCCCATCTTCGAGACGGCCAGCGGCAACGCCAACCTCCACGGATATGACGCCACCAACCTCTACCGGGTGGATCCGCGCTTCGGGTCCAATTACCGTCTCCAGCAACTGATCCGGGCCGTCCACGACCGAGGCATGCGCATCATCTACGACCACGTACCGAACCACGTCTCCAGTCAACACCCCTGGTTTCAGGAATCCAAAAACGTATCCAGTCCGAAACGCGATTGGTTCAAATGGCTACCTAACCGCCCCACCCTGCCTGCTTGGACGGGTTGGGACTCGGCCTCGGATTTTCATGGACCCGTGAACGGCGCCTATTACTACGGCATCTTCTGGGACGGGATGCCCGATCTCAATTACGACACGGCCGGGGTTCGTCAGGCCATGGCGAACGTCAAAATGGATTGGCTCAACTTCGGCTTCGACGGTATTCGAATGGATGCGGTCAAGTACATTTACGAGGACTGGACCAAGACGAATAACACCGGCTACTCGGATCAATTGGCAACCTTCACGTTCTGGCAACGGGTCCGGGAAGATATTTTCGATGCCTTCAACGCTCCCTTTGACGGCAACACCTACCATAAGTTTATGGTGGCCGAAAATTGGACATCAAACCAGGCCAATCTCCTCCAATACATGAAGGACGGCACCCAGAATGGCTTCCACATGACCCTTGACTTTCCTTTTACCTACGCCGCAGCCTCCCTGAACACTTCAGATCTGCACAACCACTGGAGCTGGGTCAAGGGTTCCGTAGAGCCGGTCGGCGGATGGATGGGGACCTTCGTCAGCAACCACGACAACGTAGTCAGCCGCCCGATGACCAACTTTATGAACGATGCAGGCAAGGTCCGTGCCCAAACAGCCTTGCTCCTTCTCGGTGTGGGGACTCCCTTCGTGTACTACGGTAACGAGATCGGTATGACGGGGGCAGCCGGGGACGACATCAACCTCCGCCAGCCTTTGAACTGGACTACCGTCACCGCACAAAAAAGCCAGGCCCAGAGCCTCCTGAACTGGCACAAACACCTCATCACCCTGCGAAAAAACCGCACCAGCCTGCGGCGGGGGAGCTACACGCCGGTAGTGAACTCTGGCGGCGTCTATGCTTTCGAGCGCGCTCACGGGGGCGAGCGCACCCTGGTTGTGTTTAACCTGAACGGTTCGCCACAGAACATTACCCTGACGCTCTCAACCGCCCCTGTTTCAAGAGTCACGCTCCTGGGCACCGACGATGTGAGCGGAACTGGGAACGACATCACGCTGAACAACATCGCGGCTTACGGGGTGCGCGTGTTGGCCTTAGAAGTCGGGGCGTCCGGGCCAAGTCTGATCGACGACATCCCCTACAACCCGCCACCTCCTCCCACCGTCTACCTTCGGGGAAGCTTCAACAGCTGGGGTCTGAGTCATCCGATGACGTACAATCCCAGCACCCAGGTGTATTCCGTGACGGTCAATCTTACCGCCGCATCCCATGAATTCAAGTTCAACACAGGGGCCAGCTGGTACGGGTATGCCAATGCCACGTATCAACCTTCGGTGGGCGGGGACACGGGGTTGAACTTTACGGATGCAGGAGGCTCCAACCACAATATCGGCTACACATCGATCGGCGGCAATCACACGTTTTTTTTCAAACTCAGCACTAGTGAATACGGTTTGGATGCTCCGTGAAAACCGGCCAAATGCCCCAAAACTGCGATGAGCGGTCCCGCAAGGACCGCCTCGGTTTGACTATTCCTCTTCCTCCTCGCCGGCGATGAATTCGGCGAAGTTGGTGGGGGCCTCCAGCTCCCGCTTGCCCAGCTTCTTGTCGAGGAAGTACAGTCCACTGGTGGAGTCCTGAATGCGCTCCACGTGCACGATGTTTTCGGTAGCGTTCTTTTCCTCCTCGACCTGTTCCTTGACGTACCACTGCAGGAATTGCTCGGTGGCGTAATCGTTCAGCTCCCGTGCCAGACGCACCAGGCTATGGATGCTGGCCGTTACCCGCTGTTCGTGCTCCAGGGATTTTTTGAAGGCCTCCAACACGGAAATTTTCTCTGGCAAGTGCGCCGCCTCTACGGGCTTGAGCAGGATGGGGGCGCCCTGGTCCAGGAGGTACTTGTAAATCTTCATGGCGTGGTACATCTCTTCGTGGTACTGAATCAGAAACCATTTCGCAAAACCGTCCCAGTTCTGCTCGGACATCCGGGCACTCAGGGCCATGTACACGTAGCCGCTGTGCATCTCCAGATTGATTTGAGCATTCAGGGCATCGATGATTCTTCGGTCCAACATGTCAACCTCCTTGCAAACGTCATCCATCAATTTACGTTTTAGAGTTGACTTCGTCAAACTGAGCGTCATTTTGTCTTTTTGAGAGAGGCGGGAAGATTCCTCACCTGCTGATCAGGTTCGGAATGACACTTTGGGAGCTGATCAGGTTCGGAATGACTCTTTGGGAGCTGATCAGGTTCGGAATGACATTGGCAGCTCCGTTGCAAAATTTCAGGTCGGGGCTAAAATATTTTCTAGGTGAACTCATGAAAAAGCTGGGGCTTATCCTTGTCCTTTTTACCGCAGCCTGCAGCGCCTCT
>CALGPJ010000044.1 GCA_937960645.1 uncultured Spirochaetia bacterium
ATTGGATTCAGTTTCCCAAAAACTACTCAGCCGATTTAGGGAGGCATACCTATGATCCGGAACCTTAAGTTCTTATCGCTGTTCATTCTGTTTGTGACGGGTTGTGCCCAGCCCATCGCCTTCCCCACGGGGAATGCCCAAACTCAAACGGGCACCTCCTCGGTGGAGGGGACGGTCTACGACGGCAGCAGTTTGATAGGAGTCGATGGCGCGACGGTCCAGCTCAAGGGGCCTGTCTCAAAAAGCGTCGTGACCTCGGGTGGAGGGGGCTATGCGTTTACCAACCTTCCGGACGGCGAGTACCGGGTCGAGGTGACTTATCCGGGAAGGTTTTTTTACCCCTCCACGGGATCCGAGGTCGATTCCCGGGTCCAGGTGAGCGGGGTGGTGACAAGGAATTTCCGCTCGGTGGTCTTTACGCCGGGTGGCAGGGTCTACACCATTCAGGAAATCCAGGGCCGGACCCATCTTTCACCCTTACGGGGACAGACGGTAACCCATGTAGTGGGAGTCGTCACCGCTACGGAATTGAACACGTATTGGAAGCTCGATTTTCCCTGGAGGGGAATCTATATTCAAACCTATAACGACGATGGGGACCCGGCCACCAGTGAGGCGATCCGCATCCACGTCCCCCTACAAACTACCAGTTTTTCGGTCAGCGTCGGCGATCTCATTCACGTCACCTCGGGAACTGTCGAGGAAAACCGAAACGATTACCCTTTTTTGGACAGCGGTTACTCCGGAAACCTGAGCCGCACGCAGATTTTGACCAACGCCGCCAATGTTAATGTATTGGCTAGCGGCTTACCGTTACCTCCACCGGTCAGTGTGGGCGTGACACCGGCCGCGGGAAAAAGAATCATTCCGCCGCGGATGGTGGATGGGGCGGGTAACATCGAAACCGATACCTGGATCCTCGATCCCTCGAAACATGCCATCGATTTCTGGGAAAGCCTGGAGTTCATGCGGATCAGCATGACTAATCTCAAGGTTGTCGAGGCCAGCAACAAATACGACGACACGTATGTGGCCCCGGACAACGGTGCTGGCATCGACGTGACCTCGACCCACGGTGGTGCTTTATTAACGAATTATGAGGGAGAATCAGCCATCATTCAAATTCAAAAGTTTAACACCGTCATTCCAACTAAGCTGGGTAAAGGAGGGATCTACGCCTCGCATACGGGTATTGTCGATTATAGCCGCAACACATACATGGTCCGAACAACGGCATGGAGTGGTGCCAGCGGCGGCATCACCGCCCAGGAGACTACCAGCCTGAGCGGGGATCCACATCATCTCCTGGTGGCCACGAAGAACCTGGAAAACTTTTACTCGACCGACTCCAGGGCAGGTCGCCTGGCCAACATCATCAAGAACAACATGGGCGCACCGGACATCGTCGGCCTGCAGGAAGTGCAGGATGCTAACGGGGAACTGGACGACGGAACGGTGGACGGTAACCCCACCGCCAACGCTCTGAAGAATGCCCTCAATTCACCGACGAACTTATACTACGATTTTCGCCAAATTGACCCGGTCAACAATATGAATGGTGGTGCTCCAGGTGGCAACATTCGCGCGGCCTTGCTCTTTCGAACCAACCGGGTCACCTTCGTGGACCGTTCCCCGGGGAGCATCAACCCCTCCACCACGTCGGTCCAGGTCGTCCCAACCGCAAGCGGCCCGCAGTTGAGCTGGAGTCCCGGGCTGATCGGCGCCGGCGACAGCCTCTTTGACTTTACGCGCAAGCCCCTGGTGGGCGAGTTTCTGTTTGGCGGCAAGAAGGTGTTCTTCATCGTTGTCCACCTCAACAGCAAGATCGGCGATGGTTCCTTCCACGGGCCGATCCATCCCATACCGCGCCCTTCCGAATCCAAACGCCACCAGCGCGCACTGTATATCGCTAACTTCATTCGGCAGATCCGGGCCCTCGACCCCAACGCCAACGTCATCGTGGTGGGGGACTTCAACGATTTTCATTTTAGTCGTACCCTGACCATTTTTGAAGATGCGGGGATGTACAATCTGCATAAACTTAACCCGATTGGAGAGCGATACAGTTATATCCACTTGGGGCATTCGCAAACCCTCGACCACATTCTGGCCAGCCCTGCGTTGATGACCGGCACTCCTCAGTTGGATGTGGTGCGCGTTTATCGGAACATCCCTTACAACATCAGTAATTGTTTGAGCGATCACGAGCCCGTCGTTGCACGGGTGAAAGTGCAATAAAAAGGAGAAAAGATGAAAAGGATCACATCACTTGTTTTGACGGGCCTGATAGCGATGGGTGCCCACGGCTGGGACGAGGAGCGCGATCTTTCCAGTGAAATCTACCTGCCAGGGATATCCAGGAACATCCTCAACTTCCAGGTTCGGGACCCCCTTCACCTCACCAAGGAATTTTATCTCGGAATAGGTTTGTTATTGAACGACGTTTGGAAGCTGGGGATCGTCGGACAATTCAACAACGAGGTTCTCTCCAGCGTCAATGAACGGAGCCGGACCTACCACGATAACCCCGATGGAACTCTCGGCGGCGTACGATCGGAAACCAAGGAACAATCCTTCAACGGCGGGCCGATTCGGAACCTTCTTTGGACCTATCTTGGTATTTTAGCAGGCGATAAACTGAGTTATGCGTTTTCTCTCGGGGGAGGTTTAGACTACGGAAAGTGGCAATCGGTGGACATCAAGTATGCCAACAATTTTACCACGGCCGGTCTCGTTAACATTTTAAATCCCGGTGTCGACGATAACCGCCTCAAGTCTTACCGGTATGCGGGCTCGGTCCCTATCCAGCTGGGTTTTGGTTTTAGCCTGATGAATCGTCCCTTCGTGAATTCCGGTGACGATGTGATTGACACCAAAGAGTTTTGGTACAGCCTGTGGCGTCTCAATTCCCAGCACAAGGTTAAATTGGGTATCCTAGGAGCTGGCAGTATGCCCGCGTCCTTGCCGGTGTTAAATGTCAGCGGTATTTCCGTGTCGCCTTTTAACGGCAGTGGAGATCAGTACTATGTCGAGAAAATTTACCTGAAAAACAACTCGAACCTGCAAAAAAGCTACACAGAAATTCACAACGAAAACTTTACCTGGTTCAGCGCCCGCTACGAGGGCATGGTCGAAACGGAAATCAATCTCCACGATTGGCCAATTTTTACCTATCAGGAGTGGTACCGCCTGCGATTCACGCCCGAACTGAGCCCCTGGTTCGAATGGAGATTTTACGGGAATACCGTTGATGAAGAATCAACCTATTACTACGAAACGATTTTGGGGCACATCAACGGCGATTACAACATCCGAAAGACAACCTACACGATTTTCCCCCACCTCAACTTCGGGTTCCAACTTCCCCTGGAACTCGATTTTCGGCCGCAGAAGGAAGTTCAGCTACGTTTCCTGTATACCCCTTACGTGGGATTTGAGATTCTCAACTACACGGCGCAATACACCGAAGACCACGTTCAGAACGGGGTCAACCTTAGCTTCAAGGACCCTGTTTTGACGGGGAGCATGTTCCGTCTGGATCACAAGCACAGCGTGGGTGTGCGCTTCCGGCTGGAAACGGATTCGGTATTCCGGCTGACAATGGGGGGAACCTGGACATGGTCGAGCTATGCCCAGACCGACACCCTGCAATCCAAGGACAACGTTCGCAAAAACGCCAACGGCTCCTCCGGCCCTGGACCCTACACCCAAATTCCCGCTAACAATAAGACAAACGGGGCATGGACCCAATCGGTGGCTTCCCAGTTTGAAATCAATTATCAGGTCATCCCCAACACGGCGACCTTGAACTTCAAATGGGAACCCTCCTTAGCCATTTCCGCCCCGGATCATTCGAATATTTTGAACCTCTCCAATTGGAACATACAAATGGTGATTACCTTTCCGAGCAAAGTCCCGCCCAAGCCGCAGGAACCTGCTGCGGAATCGCCAGAGGTCCCGGCTCAGCAATAAGGTTTTTCTAAGCATGTTCCTTGATTTTCAGGGAACATGCCTTTAGAATGAAAACATGAACAGGACCTTCATCTTCTTATGGGCACTGATCGTACCCTCCTTGTTTTCTCAGCAGCAGGAGTCACCTCCGCAGTTGATCAATCTTCTGCGGCGGAGTTTTACAGATCAGGAGAGACTCTCTGTGGTTCAGCGAATGGTTGCCAATCCCTCACCGGATTACGCTGAGGTTTTTGGTCAAACCTTGCGGGACCTTGCAGGGCGCCGGATAGAGACGGGTTCTCAGCAAGATCAGCGCATCAAAATGGATTTAGCTACTATTCTGATTCAGCAGGTGGGAAATCTTCGCGTCAAAGACGCGGAACGCGATCTTTTCGACCTTTCCAGAGACTTGAGAAATCCCGTATTGCGCGGTGAAGCGTTTTTAGCTTTGGGACGGGTGGCCTCTTCCGAATCGGTCCTCTACATGAAAGAAGTCCTCCTGCAACTTTGTGATTCGACGGCGCGGACGCGTGATGAGGAAATTGTTGCTTACGGTCTTGTTCGAGGGTTGGCCGAGACCAACGATGTGGCCGCCTTCCCTGCACTTTTTGTTGCCAGCCGCTCGTGGTTTACAGGCCGATCCCAGGTCAAGCAAACGGCCGAGCAGAAATGGAAAAAAATGGGCGACCCCACGGAGCTGGTCAGTGCCATGGCGGTTTCCGGTGAGGCCCTCCGGTATAAAATCATTGCCGTCCGTTACCTCATCGAAAATCCCGGGCCCGAGCCGGTGATGTCGGAAAAGGCGGTTCAAATTTTGAACCATGGATTGAACCTTCGGGTGGCATCTCCAGTGGAAGCACGATTCCTGGATCAGTTTACCCGAGAGGCAGCACGCCTGGCGATAAGGTTTTCCCAGTCGAATCCCGATTCCGTCGAACCGTTTCGCAGACTGATCGAATTGAATCGCGACTGGGCGGAGACGGTGGCGTTGATCGATGCCCTGGCCCGAGGGCGGACTGATCCCGGGATCGAATATCTCGTTACCTTGTTGCAACAATTCAACCAACGTCAGTCTGCCGGGGGCAACAACGACGCGGCTTTGAGAATCATCAACCAGCTGTTGGCGAGCTTCGAAGTCATCGCAGATCCCAGGACGAGATCGGTGCTGTTGGAGTTCGTTGGGTTGAATTACTCACCGGCCCTACGCCAGAGGGCGCAGGGGATTTTGAATAAGTTGCCCTCACAGTGAGTGATTTTCGGCGTCGAGCCCAATATCGAGGGATGGCGCGGAATGGGTTAGCTTCCCGACAGAAATTAAATCGACGCCGGTGAGGGCAAGTTCCCGAACGTTTTCCAAACTGATGCCGCCGCTGGCTTCGAGGATGATTTTGCCTTTGCCTTCTGCGACGGCGGTCTTGAGGTCCTCCAGCGACATGTTGTCCAGCAGGACGGCATCGGCTTTTGCGTGCAGAGCTTTTCGGAATTGATCGAGATTGTCGGCCTCGACCTGGATCTTGACGGGGTGGCCAATGTGGGCTCGCAATGTGTGGATCGCCATGTCGAGACTTTCCAATCGGCTGAGGTGGTTGTCTTTCAGCATGACCATGTCGTAAAGGCCAAAACGATGGTTGAACCCCCCGCCGACGCGAACCGCGTATTTTTGTAACGCTCTCAAGCCGGGGATGGTTTTTCGTGTGTCGATGATCCTGGCCTGTGTTCCGGCAATTTTTTCGACATAAGCGTTTGTCAAGGTCGCAACTCCACTGAGATGACAGAGAAAGTTGAGGCTGGTCCTTTCGGCTAAAAAAATAGAGGCGATGGGGCCGGATATTTTGGCGATGATGGTCCCCGGTTTGAGACGCTCTCCATCGTCACAAAGCAGGTAGAGGTTGAGTCTTGGATCGACAAGGGTAGCAATTTCTGCGAGCAAAAAGCCGCCGGCCAGGATCCCCTGTCCGCGGCTAACATAAAGAAATGTATCGACTTGATCATCGGTAAAGAGCAGGTTCGAGTAATCGTAACCCTCCCCGAGATCTTCTCGCAGGGCCTTCTCGATAAGTTCCCGGTACTGAGACGGGTGGGGCCTCATGCCGGGATCCTTCTCAGATGACTGATATCTTCCGTCGACATTTGCCAAACCGTGGAAGAGTAGGTATCCAGGGTGACAGGGTAATCCAGACGGCAGTGGGCCCCGCGCGATTCCCTTCGAGCAAGAGCAGATTCGAGGATGGCTCGGGCCAGGACGCCCGATCGTGCCAGGTGCCGGTTATTTCCGAATTTTTCCATCCAACTATCGACGCGCCGCAACCCTTCCTTCAGGTCAGCTTCTTCGCGCAGGGGGCCGGCGTGCTTGAACAGGATCTTACCCAAAATACTCCTGGCGGACGGGAGGTCCAAATTTTCAGCATGCCTGGCGGTGTACCTGATCGACGGCCAGCGAAGGCTGCCCGGGATAAAATCCTGAACTCCGCGAGCGACACGCCGGCCAAAGACCAGGCACTCCAACAGCGAATTGCTCGCGAGTCGGTTCGCTCCATGGACCCCGGTCGACGAAACTTCCCCTACTGCCCAAAGACCTGGAATCCCGGTATTACCCCACAAGTCGACGATGATACCTCCCATGGTATAGTGCGCGGCTGGGGTGACCGGCAGGAGGTCCCGGGCAGGAGATAGACCGTGCTCACGAGCGATTCGAGTCACTGTTGGAAAACGGACTTCAACGTCTTTTACCCCGGTTGCATCCAAAAACACCCTGTGTCCCTCTTTGATGGCGAGGAAAATCGCTCGGGAAACGACGTCCCGGGGCCCCAGAGGACCAAGTGGATGATCGATGGGCAGAACTGTATTGCTGTCCAGGACGAGTCGCGCCCCAGCTCCCCGAAGGGCTTCCGTGAGCAGCGGAAGATGGTCTCGATCGCCAAGATTCAGGGCGGTCGGGTGAAATTGCACCATTTCCAAATCACGTAGGAGGGTACCGACTTCCGCAGCAAGAATGAGTCCCTCTCCCGAATTGAGGTTGGGGCTGGTCGTCGGTCGATATAGTCCGCTGTACCCACCGGTTGCCAGGACAAGGCGGCGAGTTTTCACCAGGCCAATTCTTCCCTGGCGGTTGACCACTAAACCACAAATCCCGTGCTCATCCTCGAGAATCTCCAGGGCTGCGGTTTGAAACCAGAAGTCGATGGCGTTTCTTTCCCGAGCTTTTTGAAATAAATGCCGGGATAAGTGATAACCTGTGGCATCACCTCCGGCGTGTCGAATGCGATGGGTCGAATGAGCCCCTTCGCGTCCCAGCTGATATCCTCCGTTCGGGTCGAGATCCCAGAAAAAGTTCAGTTTCTCGAGCCACTCGGCGATTTGCGGACCTTCGGAAACCAGAACTTTGACAGCGTCGGGGTCGGACGCGTGATCCCCGCTTAAAAGGGTATCGTTCAGGTGGGCGAGGATGTCCGCGCCATCATTGGCGATGGCGACGCCGCCCTGAGCGTAGGCGGTGTGGGTTAGAAAGGGATCATCGCCCTCGCTAATGACTAGAACCATTTGCTTTTCAAGCGAAAGGGCCGTCGTCAGACCCGCAGCTCCAGAGCCAATAATGACAGCTTCTCGGTGCTCGATAAAGTCGATGTTTTTCATCTGCCTACCTCCAACATGCGATCGATGCTTAACCGTGCCCTTGCGATGATATCGGGGGAAACGATCACTTCGGGTGATAGGGTTTCAAGGCACCGGCGGACCTTTTTCAAGGTGATGCGCTTCATGTGCGGGCAAAGGTTACAGGGTTTGACAAATTGGGTTTCCGGGTTTTCCAAAGCGACGTTATCGCTCATCGAACACTCGGTTAGGAGAAGCACCTTTTCTGGCTTGTTCGTTTTGATCCATTGAATCATTTGGGCGGTGGAACCGGTGTAGTCCGAGCTGTCGGCGACGGGCCGGGGACACTCGGGGTGCGACAGGATTTTGACCCCGGGGTAGCTCTTCCGTAGCTCGGTGACATCTTCCGCGGTGAACCGTTCGTGAACCATGCAGGACCCCTGCCAGGTGTGTACCTTTTTGCGAGTCAGCTTGGCCACGTTAGCAGCGAGGTATTGGTCAGGGATGAAGATGACTTCGTCCCCGGGAAGGGACTCGACGATTTTAAGTGCATTGCCGCTGGTGCAGCAAATGTCGCTTTCTGCCTTCACTTCGGCGGAGGTGTTGACATACGTCACGACGGGAACTCCCGGGTGTTTTTCTTTCAGCGCCCGAACGTCCGCTGCGGTAATTCCTTCGGCAAGGGAACAACCTGCCTGCAGGTCGGCGATGAGGACGGTCTTCGTTGGGTTGAGGATCTTCACCGTTTCGGCCATGAAGTGCACACCACACATCACGATGATGGGGGCTTCCAGTCCAACGGCTTGCTGGGCGAGAGCCAGGCTGTCCCCGCGGATGTCGCTGACACCGTGAAAGATGTCCGGCGTCATATAATTGTGAGCCAATATAATGGCGTTTTTATTCTTTTTGAGTTGGAGGATGGCGTCGATGTCTTCCTGAACGATGGGCCACTCGACATCAGGAATGTGATTTTTGAGAAGTAGCGGCACTGCCATAGGGACCTCCTTATTCTCAAAACGAGTATAATAAATGCTCAAAGTGAGTATATATCCATCGGAGAAAACTGTCCAGTGGGTGAAGGATTTTTTTTCGTTCCGGCGGCAGGAAAAAAGCGGTATATTGAACCCATGAAATATCAAGGTCCTAAACCAGAGAGCCAAAAATCCTATTTTGAGGGGTGGTACTTCAAACTGGTCACGAAGTCTGGGAGGGCCCTGGCACTCATTCCGGGCGTACAGCACACCAAAGATTCGGCGACTTCTTTTATCCAGTTGATCGATGGAGACGAGGGGCGGACAGCGTACTTCGAGTTTTCACGGGATGAGTTTCAGCCAAACAAAGACAATTCCATGATACGAATCCAAAACAATAGTTTTTCACTGGATGCAATCGAGGTCGATTTGAAAAATCACAGCACACAATTGGCCGGTGCCGTTCGTTTTCAAAAAATTACTCCATACCAACCGTTTTGGGGGACCCCCTCGATCATGGGGCCGTTTGCCTATTTGCCCGGGATGGAATGCCGCCATGGGGTTCTCAGTGTCGATCATGAATTGGACGGAAGCCTGGTTCTGAACGATGATCGGATCGATTTTACGGGCGGGCGCGGCTACCTCGAGAAGGATTACGGGACGAGTTTTCCACAAAGTTATGTTTGGCTTCAATCTAATAATTTCGAAATAGCGGGGGATAGTTTTCTGTTGAGCTTGGCGCGCATTCCCTATTTCGGCATGACATTTCCGGGTTTTTTGGGTTATCTTTATTATCAACATCGATGGTTTCGATTTGGTACGTACACAGGAGCCAGGATTTTTGGTTCCTGGGCAGAGAACGAGTTGGATTTGACGCTTCAACAAGGAATCAGGATCTTGAGAATCAAAGCGAAACGTAGCAGAGCAGGACTGCTACATGCTCCCAGCGAGGGTGCGATGAATCGACGTATTTCGGAAAGCCTGGACGCAGAGATTCAATTGCAATTGTTTCATAAAAATCATTTGGAGTGGTCGGGCCTTGGAAAATTTGCAGGCATGGAAATCGTTGGTAAGGTTGAAGATTTGGGTTTATCTTCTTGAGATAAAGCTTATTTTTACCGGATGATAGAATTATAAAAAGAGGAGGATAGGATGAGCAAGTGTCGCTATTGCAATTCAAGTTCTTATGGGAGTTGTTCGTATAGTCCGAGTGGAAAGCATGAACACATAGAGGATGAACGCCGCTGTGAGTTTTGCGGGTCTACCTCTTATGGGAGTTGCTCGTACAGTCCTTTCAAAAAACATCGGCATGGACACGGAGCGGGGAAATGCATCTGGTGCGGCTCCACGTCGATGGGTTCCTGCTCGTACAGTCCCTACGGAAGGCACGAAAAATAAATAAAATCCAGGCAATTGAAAAATCCATTTGATTGTGGAAATGGTGAGGACAATGGAGCCTTGGGCGTTGGATCGATTTGGGCGGTACTGGGCTCGAACCAGTGACCTCCTGCTTGTAAGGCAGGCGCTCTGACCAACTGAGCTAACCGCCCGATTATCTGGAGCCTACCTTGAATGTTTCTCAAGGTCAAGGCGGAGCCCAGAATACTATGACGACTACGTGGCCATTCCCCAATGGCTCGACACCGACTCCGAAAAATCGCCAAACGGGATTGTCCAACACTCGACGGTGTCCCGGGCTTTTCAGCCAGGCGTCAAAAACTTCCGCGGGCTGCGGGCCGTATCCGAGCACCTCACCGGCAAGTCCTAGTCCCATAACGGCAGCCCGATGTTCAGGACCGCGCCGAAGGCTGTCTCGGTGAGAGAGTTCCCCTCGAGAAGCTAATTCCCTGGCAAAGGCCTGGGCGCTTTGATCCAGTTCTGAGCGGCGCGAAGGAAAAGTGAGCCCCTGGGAAAGTCTGTAGGTATGTAGAAGTCGGTAATAGTGATCTGTCTCCTGGGCGAGGAGTAATGGGGCTAGAAGCAACTGTGAAACCAGATACCACATGAGGGTATTTTAGCTTGATTTAGAGATTCTGACATGGTACTTTTAGTTCACATGGTGGTACATAGCGCCTGCTCCCGACTGAACCTGCCTGAGTACGGTATCGAAGTGCCTCTCCGGGATAATCGTGTGGAAAAGACTCTGGAGCACCTGGCTGACGTGTTGGGCGATAAATTCAAGGAAATGGTGCGGGAATTACCTTGCGAGCCGGTCCGCCGTGGCGATTTGGTAAGGGTTCATTCTTCCGAATACCTGGATCGCATACTGAATGGCGAGGCGACGGAGGACATTGTTCAGATTTATGAACTTCGCGATGACAAGGGAAACTGGCAGCGCTACAATCCTCAAAAACGAGTGAAACCGTTTAGCGAGTTAATCCGGACGCTTTTGGGCCAGGTGAGCGTGGTGATTCAAGCTTCCGAAATTGCATTAAAAAAGCAATGGTGCTATGTCCTGGGGGGCGGTGCCCATCATGCCATGAAGGACCACGGTGCCGGTTTTTGTCTGGTCAACGATATCGTGATCGCTATCCGCAGGCTTCAGGCACAGGGAAGCATCAAAAGCGCCTGGGTGATCGATACCGACGCCCACAAAGGCGATGGAACGGCCGCGCTCACACAGGGCGACTCGAGCATCAAAACACTCAGCATTCATATGGCTCATGGTTGGCCATTGGACGATCCAGCGCGTCGGCATAGTTTTGTTCCTTCGGATATCGATCTCCCCATCGAATCCGGTGAAGAGGATTCCTATCTGTCCAGTCTTGAGGAGGGACTAAATACTCTGGTGGGATGGGGGCCGGCAGATTTTGCGGTTGTCGTTGCTGGATCGGACCCCTATGTCGAGGATGAGCTAGAATCGACTCAGGCCCTTCGGCTCAGCATCGATCAGATGAGGGAACGCGATCGTATGGTGTTTCGCAAATTGGCCGAGCATCACATTCCTCAACTCTGGTTGATGGCCGGCGGATATGGCGATGCGGTGTGGAAGGTTCACGCCTCCTTTCTCGAGTGGGCGCTGATTGAAGGAGTGACTCTTCTTGGAAACTAATATCCGATCCGGTTACTTTGAGGGGCGTTATCCCTGGAGTGTGCAAGGCTACGGATCGAAAAGTTTGATCATCCTCGATGGCCTTCGCGTCGAAAATACGGCCCCTCAAGGGCTGGCCCTGCAGGGCCTGGCCGATACCTACAAGCCGCTGACCCTGGGGCGCTCGGTGTGGACCCTTGGCCGCAGGATGGGTCTAAGTGAGGGGATGACCATTGCCGATATGGCCGACGACTTGGCCCGCGTGGTCCGTGAGCTCACTCCGGAGCCGCGTACTCTGATGGGAATGGGGTTGGGCGGTTCGATTGCCCTGGAGGTTGCGGTTCGGCACCCCGATTTGATCAAAGCTTTGATTCTGGTCAGCTCCGGTCCCCTTCTTTCGGAAGAAGGAAAAAAAATTTACAGAAAGTTGTTTCAATGGGGAGTCAAGCGCCGCTGGGGGAGT
>CALGPJ010000045.1 GCA_937960645.1 uncultured Spirochaetia bacterium
CTGGGCCTTGCTAACCTGTATGTTGGTAATTGAGCAACATCAATAAGGAGGTAACGTGTACAAGAGCGTTTTCACCCGGGATCGTTTTGCGCCATTTGCCCGCCGCAACAGCAACGAACGCGGCGGAACACTGGCCATCGAGATCATTCGCCTGGGGTATATCTTCGAGACGCTTTCGCAGGAGGATCTCAAATCCAATCCGCTTCATCTCGGTTACCCGGTTAACAACATCGTGATTCGAGCAAACGGTTTTGATGCAAATCGCCCCACCCGAATGCTTATGGCACACTACGACGTGGCGAACGTGAACTCCGAAAACGCGAATGACAACACCGCGGGGCTTCTCATCATTCTCGAATATTTGACACACCGTAACTTTCCTACCAGCCACAACGTCGTGGCCGTCTTCACCGATTGCGAAGAGAGGGGTGCCCTCGGTGCCCACATCCTGGGCCAAGCTATCCAGGAAGGCAAGTTTGGTCGAATCGAGTTCGTGCTGAACCTGGACGTGGTGGCCCGAGGCCCAACCGTGGTCACCGAAAATGTTCCCTCAGCGCTGGGGCAACACCTGGCAAAGCTGGGGGTGAGCCGCATTATCATCCCTTACAACGACTCTTACCCGCTGCGCGCGCGGAACATCGATTCCGTGGTGATCAGCTCGGGCCACACCGGGGGAGACTTCACCCCCTGGCTCACCCTGCATACCCCCCAGGATACCTACGATTCCCTCGATATACCGTCTATGGACAGGGTCTACCAGCTGACGCGCGCCGTGATGAACGCGTGAACGAGCTCTTTTCGCCTCCTGGCCCTTGATCTTTTTTTAGTGCCTCGGCAACTGTGCTCGTTGCCTCACCCTTGGGGGACTTCACGCCCGCAGCCTCCCCAGGGGTTGTGAGGGGCCGAACACATCCTGCCCGTCCACCGTCCACAGTCCGTCCTCCCGGTTCCAGATCCGCCGATGAAACTCCCGCAGCGGCTCCCGAGCCGGAAACGCCCGCTCTGTTGGGAAAAGGTGCGGCCGCAGTGTTTGCACTGGTAGCGCTGCACCTCCCCGTTGCGCTCGGTGGTGAAACGGCCCTTGATGCGGAACCAGGGGGGCTCACCAGCGGCCAGGGGGAAACGGCGCTGGTGGTGGGCGCACTCCGGGTTGGGACAGAACAGGGGAACAAACGACATGACGCGGTACCTCCGCTGGATAAGGCGGAAAAGTACGCGTTTTGTGCGGGTTTTTACACAGGAAATGCAGGAAAAGGTGGAAAACAGGGAAAAACCGCGGAAAATCCCGCCTGGGGTCGCCCAAGCCAGGGACAGTTGCCGAGGCATTACATAAATGTTAAAGTCATGTTAATGATCTTAGACCAAAGGAGAATGACCATGCGCAAGTTCCTTCAGGCCGGCGCGGCACTCCTCGTCCTAGCACTTTACGGCTGCGGCGGCACCGGTGTGGACTTCATCATCGTGAACGCCACTGAACCTCAATCGCTCGATCCGCACCTCGTAGAGGGGGTGCCCGAGCACCGTATAAACATGGCCCTGTTCGAGGGGTTGATGGCCAATGACCCGCGAACGGCGGAACCGATTCCCGGCATCGCTGAGTCGTACACCGTCAGCGAGGACGGCACCGTCTACACCTTCAAGCTGCGCGATGCCGTCTGGAGCGATGGGGTGCCCATCACCGCCGAGACTGTGGTCAAGAGTTGGCTCAGGATCCTAAACCCGGAAACTGCCAGCCCCTATGCCTGGTTCCCCGCGGCCTTCATCAAGGGCGCCCAAGATTACCTGGACGGCAAGGCGGGACCGGAAAACGTGGCCATTCGGGCCATCGACGCCAAGACCTTTGAGATGACTCTGGTTGGTCCCCTGCCCTACGTGCTGGGCGCCCTGACCCACTACGCCTTCGGCATCGTGCCCATCCACGCAATCGAGAAGTACGGTAAGGACTGGATCAAGCCTGAAAACTTCGTCGGCAACGGCCCCTTTGTGCTCAAGGAGTGGATTCCTCAGGAGAGCATTGTGGTTGCCAAGAACCCCAGGTACTGGGATGCCGCCAACGTTTACCTGAACAGCATCAAGTTTCTACCCACCGAGGACGAGAACAGCGCCTACACCATGTTCATCAAGGGGGAGGTAGACTGGATCACCTCAGTGCCGGTGGACCTGATCGTGGAGGCCCGAAAGCGCCCCGACTACCACAACTCTGCCATGCTGGGCACGTATTATTACATTTTCAATAATGAACGAAAGCCACTGAAGGATGTCCGTGTCCGTCAGGCCCTGGCCAGGGCCATCAACCGGGCCGAGCTCACTGAAAAAGTCACCCAATCGGGCCAGATTCCCGCCTTCACCATGGTCCCACCGATGAGCGGCTACCCCGGCGCCAAAAAGTTTACCGAGAGCGTGGAAGAAGCTCGTAAACTCCTGGCCGAAGCAGGCTACCCCGACGGCAAAGGATTTCCCAAATTGACCTTGCTCTTCAACACCTCGGAAAACCACAAGAAGATCGCCGAGTATATTCAGCAGCAGTGGAAGGTGAACCTCGGCATCGAGGTGGAGCTGACCAACCAGGAGTGGAAGACCTACCTCGAAACTCGCGACCGCGGAGAGTTCGATATTGCCCGCGCGGGCTGGGTGGGCGACTATCAGGACCCCAACACCTTCCTGGACATGTTCCTGATCGGCGGCGGTGGCAACGATGGCAAATACGCGAACACCGAGTTCGATCGGCGCATCAACGATGCGGCCAAAATGCGCCCGGGCCCCGAGCGCTTCAAGGTTCTGGAGGAAGCCGAAAATCTCTTCATCTATCAGGACATGGGGGTGATGCCCATTTACTTTTATGCGGTCAACAACATGATCGACACCAGCAAGTGGGACGGATGGTACCCGAACGTAATGGACTTTCATCCCTGGAAGGGCATCCGGCGCAAGTAAGCCCAAAAACCATGGTGTTCGGAAAGGCGGCCTAAGGGCCGCTTTTTTGTTGTTCGGATCTCAAACCCATGATAAGATGCAATGTGCTAGCTTACGTCCTGCGGCGAATTGTCGGCATGGTCCCGACGCTTTTTATCATCGTGACGCTCAGTTTCTTCATTATCCGATTGGCCCCCGGTTCGCCCTTTAGTTCCGAGCGGAACCTTCCCCCTTCGGTCATCGCCAACCTGGAAAAAAAGGTCCATCTGGACGAACCCCTCCCACTGCAGTACCTGCGCTACCTGGGCGACGTACTGCGCGGTGATTTGGGCTACAGCACCAAGCACGTGGATTTCACCATCAACGAGTTCATCGCCCGAGCACTGCCTGTCAGCATGACCCTGGGCGCTTTGGCCCTCGTATTGGCCCTTTCCGTGGGGATCACGGTAGGTGTGGTTTCAGCACTGAAGCGCAACAGCCTCATGGACCACAGCCTCATGGCCCTGGCCATCCTGGGCATCTCGGTGCCGATGTTCGTGATCGGTCCCCTGCTCCAGCTCTTGTTTTCCGTCCACCTGGGGTGGCTGCCCACCGCCGGATGGCTTTCCTCGAGGGCAGGCGGTCTGACCCTGATTTTGCCCGTGCTGACCCTGGCGGTCACGGACTTCGCCTACATCGCGCGGCTGACCCGTACCAGCGTCCTGGAGGTGCTACGGTCCGATTACATTCGGACTGCCCGTGCCAAGGGCCTGAGCCAGAGGGCCATCATCTGGAAGCACACCCTGCGCGGGGCGATGCTTCCCGTGGTGAGTTTTCTCGGTCCGGCCTTTGCCAACATCGTCACGGGCAGCGTGGTGGTGGAATCCATCTTCGACATCCCCGGCATGGGCCGCTTCTTCGTAAACTCGGCACTGAATCGGGACTATTTCATGATCATGGCCACGGTCATCGTTTACGCGGTGATCCTGGTGATTGCCAACCTGATCGCCGATTTGGTGTACGCAGCCCTCGATCCTCGGGTGGTTTACGAATGACGCCGCCTACCCAAGACACCGCCGTGGCCGGAAAGAGCCTCTCTCGAAAGGCGATCGACCGCTTCCTCAAAAACAAAATGGCGGTGATCGGCATGGTGGTGGTAGTACTTTATGCTTTGGTTGCCATCCTGGCACCCGTCCTCCCCCTGTACGGCTACGAGGAGCAGGTTCTGGATCACCAGTACCTGCCCCCCAGCTTGACGCAAACAGGCGGGGAGCTCCTGCTTGCCAAAAAGACGTCCGAGTTTGAGTCCCTTGCTAGAAGCCAAAACCGCCCGCTTAGCGCCGAGGAGCTAGCCCAGCTGAAGGCGCTGAAGCACACTATCGCCAACGACCCCAAACACCAGCGCCGCTATCTCCTGGGTACCGACTACCTGGGGCGAGACATGCTCAGCCGCATCATCTACGGCGGCCAGATAAGCATGGTCCTGGGCCTGGTAGGGGCGCTGACCAGCATCCTCATCGGGCTTTTGGTGGGGAGCATCGCCGGATACTTCGGCGGCAGGCTGGACGCCTTCCTGATGCGCTCGGTGGACATCCTCTACAGCCTGCCCTACATGCTGCTGGTCATCATCTTCATGGCGGTGTTCGGCAAAAACATCTTGAACCTCGTGTTCGCTCTGGCCGGTGTGAGCTGGCTTACCGAGGCCCGCGTGGTAC
The DNA here is from genome assembly GCA_937960645.1 of uncultured Spirochaetia bacterium. GTDB lineage: Bacteria > Spirochaetota > Spirochaetia > JABEVK01 > JABEVK01 > DYOB01. The sequence goes on from CALGPJ010000045.1 coordinate 4,608, forward strand.
GTGGCCTGGTAATGAGCCTTAAGAACTCGGAGTTCATCGAGGCCGCACGAAGCATCGGGGCGAGCCCTTTCCGGATTCTGTTCCGGCACATTCTGCCCAACGCCCTGAACGTGGTGATCGTGTTCACCACTTTGAGGATTCCAACATTTATTTTAATGGAAGCATTCCTGAGCTTTTTGGGTCTGGGCGTTTCGGCCCCGATGGCGAGCTGGGGCTCGCTCATTCAGGACGCCGTGGGCGGGATGACCCTCTACCCCTGGCGCCTAATGTTCCCAGCCCTGGCCATGGTGATCTTTTTATTCAGCATGAACTTTTTTGGCGATGGTCTGCGCGAGGCCTTCGACCCCCACAGCGAGAAATCGATATGACCGAGGAAACCATCCTGGAGGTCCGGGACCTGTGCACCCATTTCCGGACCGACGAGGGCCTTGTCAAGGCCGTGGACGGGGTCAGCTTTACCCTCAACGATGGCGAGACCCTGGGAATCGTCGGGGAATCGGGGAGCGGCAAATCGGTGACCAACCTGAGCATCCTGCGCCTCCTGCCCCAGCCCCCAGCCATCCACTCCGGCGGTCAAATCCTGTACCGCGGCCGGAACATTCTGAACATGAACGAGTCCGAACTGCGCGACATCCGCGGCAACAAGATCAGCATGATCTTCCAGGACCCAATGACCAGCCTCAATCCGTACATGAGGATCACCCATCAAATCGAGGAGACCCTCATGCTCCACCAGGGACTGCCCCAAAAACAGGCGGCGGAAAAGGCGGTGGAACTGCTGGCTCAGGTCGGCATTCCCGACCCCCGCGTGAGAGCACGCCAGTACCCCCATCAGTTTTCGGGGGGGATGCGCCAGCGCGTGATGATCGCCATGGCCCTCAGCTGCCGACCTGACATTCTCATTGCGGACGAACCCACCACGGCCCTGGACGTCACCATCCAGGCTCAGATTTTGGACCTGATCCGGGAACTTACCCGTGAACTCGGAACCTCAGTGATACTGATCACCCACGACCTGGGGGTGGTGGCCGGCATCTGCGACAACGTTGCGGTAATGTACGCGGGGCGCATCGTGGAGTACGGCCCCGTCGAGGAGATCTTCGCACGGCCGCAACACCCCTACACCCAGGGCCTGTTGCGTTCGGTGCCGCGGCTGGACCTTGAACCCGGCGAGGGAAGGCTCTACTCCATCCCGGGGGCCCCGCCGTCGCTGGTGGACCTGCCCGAGGGTTGCTACTTCCAGCCGCGCTGCGAGCACGCCCTGCCGGTCTGCAGCCGGCGCTACCCCCCCGAATTCAAAACCCTGGGGCGTCGCTCGGCCTGTTGGCTGCACCACCCGGAGGCCGAGCGTGGCTGAGCCCCTCCTTGCCGTCCAGGATCTGAAACAGCACTTCCACATCCGGCAGGGCCTGTTTCTTCCCCCGAAAGTCGTTCACGCCGTGGACGGGGTAAGCCTGAAGCTGGAAGCCGGCACGACCCTCGGCCTGGTGGGTGAAAGCGGCTGTGGCAAAAGCACCCTGGCCCGCTCGATCGCCCGGCTCTATCGCCCCACCGCGGGCCGCATCCTGTTTCAGGGCTCGGACATCACCAGAATCGAAGGCAGGGAACTATTGCAGAATCGGCAACATTTTCAGATGATTTTCCAGGACCCCTATTCCAGCCTCAATCCGCGCATGACCGTCCTTGATATCATCCGCGAACCCCTGGACATCTTTGCCCAACGCGGCCTTTTGACCTTGTCGCTTGCCGAACGGGAGCGCCGCGTGCTGGAGCTGATGGACCACGTGGGACTCAGTCGCGCGTGGCGCCACCGCTATCCCCACGAGTTCAGCGGCGGACAACGGCAGCGGGTAGGTATTGCACGCGCACTGGCGCTTTCCCCCAAACTCATCATCGCGGACGAACCGGTTTCCGCCCTGGACGTAAGCATCCAGGCCCAGATTCTAAACCTCATCGAGACCATCCGCCATGAGTACCGTCAGTCGTACATCTTCATCGCACACGATTTGGCCGTGGTGCAACACATCTGCGATACGGTGGCGGTGATGTACCTCGGTGTGATCGTGGAACAGGCTCCTGCCCGAGAGCTGGCGCGCCGCCCCCTGCACCCTTACTCGCAGGCCCTGTACAGCGCGGCCCCCATCCCCGACCCCGTGCAAGAACGAAGTCGCCGGCGGATTGTCCTCAAGGGCGATGTTCCCTCGCCGGTGGGTGAACGTCAGGGCTGCTACTTCCACGAACGCTGCCCCCACCGCATGCCACGCTGCCTGGTAGAGAAACCCGAACTCCGCGAAGTCTCACCGGGGCGTCAGGTCGCGTGCTTCCTGTACGACAAAGCCCAGTCCCAGGGCCCGGGCGGTTGATTCGCCCAGCTCCCGAAGCCGCTGCCTGCCCGATGGCGAGCCGCAGCGATCGAGCCCCACACTGCCGCTGGGCCCCAGTAGCCTCAGCACGGCTCCCCGCCCCAAAGCCTCCAGCAACAGCCGGGAATCTTCGCTCAAATCGTGCTGCTCCCGACGAGACCAGAAGGGCCACAGCCCCCAGACATGCTCGAGGGTGCGTGCCTCCCGATACCACCGCCACCGCTCATGGTAGGCTGCGGAAACGAGCACGAAACTGAGCACAAACCAGCCCGGCGCTCCCAGGGGCTGCCCGCTGTAGAGGGCCGCGGCAACAGAAAGCACGGCCACGTGGAGGCGCAGTAGGAGAAACCAGGCGGGAAGCACCCAGTCGAGGTGCGTGGCGGTCTGCCGCAGCCGAAAACGTGGGGTAAACATAGGGATGGCAACATTTCATCCGAAAAGCGGCGGTGGGTAAAGGGGAGGTGGAGTGAATCCCGAATCCAGCGTATTAGACTCGGGCCTGTAGCCTCCCTGCCCTGTGCCGAAGAACGCCATATTCACTCACTCCCCCACACCCGCTGCTGTTGCCGCTCTTGGTAGGACCGGTGGCGGAGGAGGCGCAGGTATCTGGTGCAGAGGCAGCGCGCGAAATTATGGCTCTTTCTATCGCCACAGCAGCCGTATTACCTTCCTCACCAGGGATTTTACCCGCTCTTTCATCCCGGGCTTTTTGGCTTCCCGGATCCGTTGAAGCTCTCGCTGTTCGCGGTGATAGGTATCGAAGCTACGGAAAAAATCAAGGAAACGATTTTCCAAGAACCCATGCAACGTGAGACTAATTTCGCCCCTTGTCTTTTCCAGGATTTCGAAACAAAACCCGTATTGGTCTTCGAGGATAGCAAACAGGAACAGGGCAGCGGCCTCTCGCTCGCTTATCCCCGAGTGAACCTCCCTCAAAAAGGACAAATTGAGCCAGCCGGGAGAATGTTTTAACGGACTTCGATTATACTCGTAATTTTTTATATCAATTTGATATCGTTGCAGGGTGTTGAGATTCACTCGCTCTGGACCATTCACAATCATGTTTTCAAGCCAGAACCCGTGCTCCCGCATATACCTGATGGCAGTATCGGCAAAATCTTCCCCTTTATATGCCTTAAGCAGTCCCGGTTCAAACTCGGTGTAAAGGACTCTTGCTTGGAGCTCCTCGCTCAAAGAGGCAAACACACTCACATCGAGGCCCTGGATATCCGACTTGTACCAATCGATGTAGGTGATCCCGTTTTCGGACAGAACCTGACGCAGCGATCGACCTCGCAACGTTGTTTTTTTCTCAACCGCAAATAGTCCTGAAAAACTCCAATTTTCAAGTTCCTCCTGGTAGGGTTCCAACACCGAAGAGCAGTAAGGGGACTTGGTCAGATAAAAATCGATGGTGCCGTCCTTAGGCGCGATGATATCTCTAAGTTTTATTGTTCTGATCGCACCGGGTATTTCATAGTCGAAATCCCTCTCATCGGCATCGCAGAGAATCAGGATCGAGTGGGACAGAAGGTCCTGGCTCCACTTTTCGTGGATGAGCTGGCTTGCACCGATGTCGGCAAGGACGAGTGGCTCCCGACTGAATTCCTCGAGGTCGAGAATGCTGGTGATCAGACCCTGTCTCTTGTTTTGAACTTCCTGAAAATCTATTCCCATTCCGTCATCCCTCCAGATGTTCCAGCATTCGAATCAACGTCTCCAACACCTCTTCCGGCGCGGGGGCGGCATCGAGGCGCCGCAACAAGCCGCGCTGGTCATAAAACGCGATGAGGGGCGCCGTCTGCTCCTGGTACAGGTCCAGCCGCCGGGCCACCGCGGCAGGCTCGTCGTCGGGACGGACCACCACCTGACCGCCGCACAGGTCACACACACCCTCCACTGTCGGGGGGCGGTTAAACCGGTGGTACACCGCGCCACAGTTTTTGCACACCATGCGCCCGCCCAGACGGTTCATCAGCTCCTCGCGGCCCAGCTCGAAACTCACCACGTGGTCGATGCGGCAGAACGTCTCTAGCGCCTCGGCCTGGGGCACGGTCCGGGGAAAGCCATCCAGGATGAAGCCCGCCGCCGCCTCGGGGCTTTCGAGCTTTTCCCGCACGATGGCCGTGGTCAGCTCGTCGGGAACCAGTCCACCGGAGGTCACGATTTCCTGAACCTGCCGTCCCAGCGGGGTCCCCTGTTTGATCGCCGCGCGAAACAGGTCCCCGGTACTGATGTGGGGAATGCCCAAACGCTCTTTGGCAAGCGCTGACAATGTGCCCTTACCGGCGCCCGGCGGCCCCAGGAAAATCAACTTCATTTCAACACCTCGTCGGAATAATCAAAAATGATGCCGTTGGGCTTCGCCGGTGTGCGGCATTCCTCAGAACAATACTCATCACTGCCCGATTGAACAAGGAACCATTTTCCGCATACCACGCACTGGCGATAAGCGGCCGCGCACTCCGGACTGCAGTACACCTGCGAACTCCCCTCGGGTAGTTCCATGTACTTGCCACAGGTTCGGCAAGCACGCAGGATCATGGCGGGTTTGAGACTATGACTCTCCATGGCTTTTCGATTATAATACAACTACAAGGAGATTGGCATGAACTTTTGGGAAAGTATTCAGGAAACCATCAACGAAGGCTTGGCGGCCAGCAAAATTTTGCTCAACAACACCACGCAAACCATCAAGGAGCTGGGTCAGGAAGGAGCTTTGAGGTTTGAAATCATGCAACTCAAGACGCAGGCCGAAAAACTCAGTGCCAAACTGGGGGCCATCGTCTATGAGATCCTCGTCGAGAAAAAGAGCGGGCCGGTGAGCGGTCAGGAGGAGTCCCTGGCGGCACTTCTGCAACAAATCGAAGCACTGAAGGAAAAAATCGATCAAAAAACCGAGCAGCTCGAGAGGATGAAGCAGAGCCGCTGATGAATTGGTCCAAACTCGAAAGCCTCTTTTTGAGACGGCAGGAAATCGAGGTCCTGCTCGCCGATCCTTCGATTGCCAACGACGTCAAACGCTACCGGCAGCTTTCAGTGGAATACAACCAGCTGGAAGATGCGGCTCGAGTCTGGACCGAGTACAGCGAGGTCCAAAAACGCCTGCAGGAGACAGAACAGCTTTTGACCAGCGAATCGGATCCCGAACTGCGGTCTCTGGCGCAAGAGGAGCTCGCCGATATGCGAAACCGCCTGGAAGAAATCGAACGGCAAGCTCAGGCGGTGCTCGTGCCCAAAGATCCTCTGGATGGCAAGAACATCTTCATGGAGATTCGAGCCGGTACCGGCGGCGACGAGGCTGCCCTCTTTGCGGCGGACCTCCTGCGCATGTACACCCGCTATGCCGAAAAAAAGGGCTGGAAGGTCGAGCTCGCGGATATTTCCGAGGGCGATCTGGGCGGGGTGAAAGAGGCCGTGCTGGCCATCAGCGGCAAGGAGGTTTATGGCCACCTGCGCTGGGAAAGCGGCGGTCACCGGGTCCAGCGGATACCGGTCACCGAATCGGGGGGGCGCATCCACACCAGCGCCGCCACCGTCGCGGTGCTGCCGGAAGCCGAGGAGACCGAGATCGAAATCAACGAAAAAGACCTGAAGATCGACGTGTTCCGCAGCTCGGGCAAGGGGGGCCAGAGCGTCAACACCACCGACTCGGCAGTCCGGGTGACCCACCTCCCCACCGGCATCGTGGTGAGCTGCCAGGACGAGCGCTCCCAGCTCAAGAACAAGGAGAAGGCACTCAAGATCCTGCGCTCGCGCCTCCTGGAAATCGAAACGCAAAAACGCGAGGCGCAGATCGCCCAGGACCGCAAAAGTCAGGTAGGTACCGGTGACCGTAGCGACCGCATCCGCACCTACAATTTTCCTCAGAACCGGGTCACCGACCACCAGATCAACTACACCTCCTACAGCCTGGATCAATTTATGGAAGGCGAGCTGGATGAGTTGATATCCCAGCTTCGGATACACGCCCAAACCGAAGCGCTCAAAAGGCTCGAAACCGAAAACGCGGGATGAATCCGCAAGTCCGCGAACTTTTGAATTGGGGCAGAACCCAGTTAAAAACTTCCGAATCTCCCGAGCTGGACGCGAGCTTGCTCCTGGCGCACGTCCTCGGCACCGATCGGCTGAGTTTATATACTACCCCCACCCCGCCCACGGAGGATGAGACTGCACGCTACCGCCAGTTGGTGCGTCAACGGTCGAACGGCAGACCGGTTGCGTATTTGGTGGGGTTCCGCGATTTTTGGCGTCACCGATTCAAGACCGATCCCCGAGCCCTCATCCCCCGGCCGGAAACCGAGCTGCTGGTGGCAAAGGCCCTGGAATGGGCAGGGAACCTCGCCACCTCCTCCCCGATTCGCGTACTCGATCTTTGTACCGGAACGGGGTGTGTCGGTATTTCGCTGGCCCTCGAAAAGCCCGATTGGAAAGTCACGCTGGCCGACATCAGTTGGGAAGCGCTGGAGTTAGCCCAGGAAAATGCCGCCCTGCTGGGAGCCAAAGTTACTTTGACCCATTCCGACCTGTTTCAAGATCTGTACGGCACCTGGGATCTGATCACCGCCAACCCTCCCTACCTCAGCCCCGAGGAAACCCGATCCTGCCTGGCACTGGGCTGGGGCGAGCCTGAAATCGCCCTTAATGGAGGGACCCTCGGTACGGAACTTCTCGAGAGGCTGATCGCCGAGGCTCCGAGCCATCTCGTCCCCGGGGGCATCCTGCTTTGGGAGGCCTCTCCCCATCAGCACCGCACCTTCGCGATGATTCTGGACCGTCTCGGTTTACGGATGCTGGGGCCTTGGCCGGATTTGAGCGGAAATTATCGCGTCTGGGGAATGCACACTTAGCGGGGCGGACGTCTCTCTGGAATGCTGGAAACCTGCTCGCCGTTTTTTCCAAAACCGGGCCGCACGAAAATGCCGCAAAAGCAGTGGCCGTATTCGGCGATGTCCTCGGCGGCGTAGGGGCAGGGACAGAGAATGTCGCGGTTGGCCTCGGGCGGTCCCTCGACGTCACGGCAAGGGCAATAAAACCTTCCATGGCGTCGATAGTTTTCCAAAAGCCCCTCCTGGACGCTCTTGCGGAACTCCAAATCCGGGTTGAGTTCCCAGCCCTTGCTCTCGGCCACCCGCTCGGTGAAAGTCACCACATCCTGGAAGCCTTTTTCGCTGCCCATTCCTATTTGACCCCCAGCTTTTCCTGCCACTTGGCCTCGATGTAGCCGATCAAAATTTCCTTGCCATCGATGACCAGGGTGGGGAAGGCCAGATTGACACCGAACTCGCTTTTGAACTCTTCCTTGATTCGGGACTTTTCCTCGAGGGGGATTAGATCGAGATGCAAAAAGTCGTAGGCAAACCCATGGTTCTCGAGGAACAACATCGCCCGCTTGCAAAACCCGCAGGTGCTCAGGGTCAACACGAGAAGTTGTGGCGCGGTAATTTTACCCTCGACGTGTTCCAGCTTGGGGAGATTCACTTTGCCTCCTTATTGACTATATCCTTTGAACGTAATTTTGAATGCCCTCCGATTTACTGCTCACCAATCCCCGTACATCGGCGGCCTGGATAAACTTTTTGAACTGGGAAAAACCCAGCTGCTTGATATCGATGCCGCGATCTTTGATTTTGTTCGACACGAGGGAATAGTTATACCACTTGGGCTCCTTGCCCCCATCCAGTTCTGTCAACACATCGACCAGGGTCTTGAGGGCTTTTTGCAGGAGTCCCTTCTCTTTGGAACCGGCGTTCTTGCCGGGAACGAGGTAGGTACTCTGATTCGCGTCCTCTTTGAACTCCACGTAGCCCGCCTCGGCCGCGGCACTCACGAAGTCGCTCCAGCGGCGGAATCCCAAACCGGCCTCGTCAAACTGAGGATTCAACACCCGCAGCTGCACCTTGACGTTGCCCAGGTTGGTGGGACGTTTTTCGTTGGTCATGGTTTGAACAGCCTCGGCTAAAGCCGCAAACCAGAACTCCTTGGGCAATTTTTCGTTTTTGACCGGGGCAGCGGATTCCTCCTCCGTGCTGGTCGAAAGCACGTCGCGATAATCGCTGAACTCGTCCGCGATGGACAGGAGCTCGCGGGAGGCGGTCTTTGTGTCACAGACCACGTGGTTGATTTTCCCTGCCTTTCGAAGGGCCAGAAGCAGGGGGCGAAAATCGCTGTCGCCGGTGACCAGCAAGTAGGCGTCGATGTCGGGATAAAACCGCAAGAGCTCCAGGGTGTCGGTCACCATCTGGATGTCCACCGAGTTCTTTCCCTTGCGGTCGGTGGGCACGTGGACAAGGGTGAAATGGTACTTTTTGAGATGAAAGGCGAGTTTGGCGAAGGACTTTTCGCTCCAATCGGCATAGGCACGGGCATTGACCACACGCCCCAGCGATTCCGCATAATCCCAAAGAGCGTCGACGAAAAGAGAATTGTTGCTGGGCGGGGTGACGTTCTCCACGTCCCACACGATGGCGATGTTGGGCACAGGGAAACTTTACCCCATCGGATCGGATAAAGCAAGAAGGCGGTATTTCTTCACGCTGCGAGGGATTTTCGCGAATTGTGGTATTAAATGCGATATAACGGCAAAGTACTGCTCCGGACTACCGGATCACCACCTCCCCCAACGTCAGCCAACCTGTTATATCCTTATCTTGAGCCGTGTTGGCAAATCGCAGCGGTAAGCCGTTTTCGAGGGGGTTGACGACGCGCAACAGCAGAAGATACGTACCTCGCCCCAGATCGGTGATGGGAACAAGATGGCTCCATTTCACGCCCCCATCCCCCGGCAACAGGGTACGGAGGTCCCAGGGGGTCGCCCATTTTTGTTGGAGCCCTTGCGGGGAGGCTAGCCCGATTTCGATCGGCCAGGGATAATAAAACGGCGCTACCCCCCGGTTGCTTATCCTGAGGGTGATCTCGAATGTTTTTTGCGCTGGCAACGGATAAGGACGTACCGAGCAGGATGTCACGACAAATTCGTACCCCAGAAGCTGGGCCCCTCGGATTGCCCTTTCCTTGTCTTCCCCTCTGAGATAAAAGGCTTCTTCATTCAGCAGCCAGGAGGCGTGTGTCGCCCGAACACAGGTATCGAAGTCCTGGTACTCCGGGGGCACTTTTGGGGGTAGCTGCCACATTCCGGCCTGGATCTCGGGGCGAACTTCTCCCCCGATGGGCCGACTTTTCCAAACCTCTCCAAGGCCAAAAGCCTGAAGCTTAGAAGCGAAATGCCAATCGGTTGGCCCCACGGTATACCAGGCGAACGAATCGTCGTGAAAACCCACCCGCGGACGATCGTTATGGACGCCCTCCTTCGGCTCGCGCATCAGGATCAAGGTTTCACGAAAAGCCTGTTCATAAGCATCCAGCACCATGTTCATCACGCGCGGGGAAGCCATCCAATCGTTGTGGGGGTAGGTGTGCCACTCGCCCCAAAACCCCAGAAGCCCGGCCTGAATGAAGCCAACGCGCGGATCGCCGTCGTACCTGGCCCCCAGGGCTGCGATCAGGTTTTTTAAGGCGGCCACGAGATCGGGATGCTCGTAATCCGGAGAGTAACTTTGGTTTGGCCGGCCATTACCGAAATCGGTGTAGCGCCTTTTGGGCACATGTTGGAGGAAGTCCGGGACTCCGTAAGACTTTTTGGGGTAATCCAGGTAGACTCGAAAAACCGCCTGATGCCCTCGTGCGGCAATTTGGTTTAGCTGTCTTTCCAACCTGGTCCAATCGAACGTCGCCGGCCCCGTTTGCAGGTCCCGCATCGCAAGATAGAAGAATTCCATACTGTGCGGGAAGTCGGGATACTCGCCGGCATAGGGCATGAATCCGATCAGCGGATTGACCGACGGACGTGCAGCCGGCTCCAACGTAAACGATAGATCTCCGCCCGACTCGTCTTTGAAATGCGAGCAGCCGCAAACAACGGGAAAGGCGGCAACCGGCAGCAGGAAGTAAATCCAAGATCGAAAAGTTCGATGCAGCATTCCTAGCCTTCATCGTAAAATCTGAGTGATGCCGCGGCAATTGTACCTAATTCTCACGGTTTCGGGCGGCCAAACAGACTATTTTTCCTCGAAAAACAAGTTTTTCTGTGCCGCCTTGAAATCATCTCTGACACGTGTTTCCACTCGGTTGGATCATTAAACGGCCTTTAATTCTATACAGAGCATTTTCAGCCCTTAAAAAATTTGAAGGTCGCACAAACGCAAGCACAATTACCGCGACACTAACTCAATCAAAAATCAAAAACCTTGGAACTTTGCCTAAGGGGGCAAAAATACGTTAAGGCCGAGAGGGACGCGGTTAGTATCCTGGTCCGCGCACAAAATCGGGGAAGTGAGGTCCTGTTTACGGTCAGTATCGCGAATAAAACCGAGAATCCCATTTTTTTTGATGAGTCCAGCTCTTTCCGATTCGAAGCGGGCACCCACGTGCAAAACATCTGGGAAACTGGCGAGTGGTACACGGCCACGGAGTATTACGAAAAAGAAAAACAACGCATCGTCGCCCTCCAAGTTCTGCGCGCAACCTCGGCGGCTCTGTCGTCCTTGAATGCCGGGTATTCGAGAACGCGTTACCAGGGGTCCAGCACTACCTACGGCCCCTCAGGGGCGCAAACTCGGTATTATTCGGGCCAAATCGTCACTTACGATCCTGTACGTGCCCAGATGGAGTTTTCAAATTCATTGAATAATTTCCTCGAAGAAGCCAAAAACGATGCAGCTTACCTGAATTTCTTATCCGAAAATTTGCTTTATTCCAGTGTCATACCACCTAACAGTGTCTACTCAGGAATCGTCTTTGTGTCTCTTCCAAATGCACCCGATTTAAAATTGATTTTTATCCTGCAAAACGAAACGGTGGAATTGATTTTTCGGCGCTCCGATGCCGCTGAATTTTCAAGTCCCGTTTCATCTTATGTTCGAGACCGTGGTTATTTGGGTTACCTTTACACACCCGAAGCCCCCTTGGGTTTTTCAATTGGTTATTTGACGAGCGGAGTTTCCTTTTTTCTTGACAACTCGCTGCAATTGCCCGAATGGCGCGGCTACACGCAAAGTTATCTTTACACACACTCCTCTCAGGAAGTGATTCTCTCTTCCTATGCCCCTCTCTACGACAAGAAACAAACGACACAATTCGTTTACGAGGGTGTCCTGGGGGTGAATTACCGTTTGCTTTCACACCTGTGGATGAATGGGGGACTGGGCTATTTCTATCGAAACGTGTATCGGTTGTATCTTCAGGATTGGACCTACCTGAGTGACGAGCTGCTCTGGCTTGGAGAAACGCAACCCACCAGCGCCGCAGTCCTTCAATCCGGACTCCTCGTTGGAATCGGTCCCGTGTTCCTGACCGGCAGCCTCCGATACCGACTCGGTGTGAATTTCAGTTTTGCTCTGGGAGGAGGCGTCACTTTTTAGTTTGGCCTCTCTGGCCATCACCAAGCCGTCCTGTTCGATTTGATAAAAACCACTTTCTCATTTAATATGAAACAAATGAGAGACTTTTTGATCTCGCTCCAAAAAGCACTGGCAGATCAGCCACCCACCCCTGACCTGGTTCGTTCCGTTCAGCAATCCCTAGAGGAATTTTTGAAACATGATGACGTCGACATGGATACTGCCCTAAAGCTGACCCCGCTGGTACAGGCCCTCGACCGTTTGAATATTAGACTGGCCACCGAGTCCACGGTGGACTGGCTCGAGGTAAAGGGCATCATCGAGAGCCTCCTGACCCCCGCAACCGGCCCACAGGAGCAGACACTCATCATCGAAGAGATGGACCTCCTCATCAGCTTTATCCAGGAGGCAAAAGACCACCTGGCCCTCGTGGATCAGCTCCTCCTCAAACTCGAGACCGACTCCAGCGCCCAGCTTTTGGACGACATCTTCCGCCCCATGCACACCATCAAGGGGGTGGCCAGCTTTCTCAACCTCCCTCAAATTCAAACCCTGGCCCATGGATTGGAGAACCGGCTAGACCATTATCGCAAACAGGGGACTTGTCCGGACGAGGGTTGCTTACAAATCCTGCTAAACGGAAAAGATACCCTGGAACTTCTCATCGACGATCTGACCCGAGCCTCCGAGGCCTCCCTGGTCAAAAAAGGAAAAGCTCAGTTAAAGGTTCCCCACAGAAACATTGACCCGCTGCTTCAGGCCATCCTTAACAGCACCGCCGTTGCGCCCAGGACCCCAGCCCCATCCAGCAAACCACCACATGCCGAGACAAAAACGTCCCCCGAAAACCTGGTTTCTCCGGATATCCTGCTCAAGTTCCAGGGGGAGTTTTCGGAGAGCCTGGATCAGATCGAAAAGATCATTCTCCAGTTGGAAACCACGGCAAACCGCCTACCGCTCTTGAACGACATCTTTCGCCAGGTTCACACCATCAAGGGAAATGCCGGTTTTTTGGGGATAGCCGAGGTGGAGGCCCAGGCCGCTCGGATGGAGGAATACCTCGACGACATGCGAAATGGCAAACGGGAAAGCACCGCCGAGTCCCTGGTCAATTATTTGCTGACTCAACTCGATGAGCTGAGGCGGGCCATTCAGGCGGATATCGCACATCCCACTCAGGATGTCAACGCCACCGACATGCAGCATGTGGAAGTATCGGAATATCTTACACCGATTGCTGCTCCGACTTCGATGGGGCCAACCGTCAGAAAGGAAGTTCGAATCGATACCGAAAAGCTCGACAAGCTCTTCGATTTGATTGGCGAATTGATTATCGCTCAATCCATGGTTCTCGATGATCCCGTGGTCAAACAGGCCCAGGACCACAACTTCAACCGCTCGGTAGAGTACCTGAGGAAAATCACCCGGGAGCTGCAAGCTATTTCCATGAACCTGCGCATGATCCCCCTCGAAGGACTCTTCAACAAGATGCATCGACTGGTTCGCGATCTCACCAAAAAGGTCGGTAAAAACATCCAGTTCAAAATCTCCGGGCAGGAAACCGAAATGGATCGCAACATCATCGAGCAGATTTCCGATCCCCTCATTCACCTCATCCGAAACGCTGTCGATCACGGAATCGAATCGGCCCCGGAGCGTCAAAAATCGGGCAAGTCCCCCGTTGGCCTCATTCACCTCACAGCCAGGTACTCCGGAAACGAGATCGTCGTGGAGATTCACGACGACGGCCGTGGTCTGCAGCGACAAAAAATTCTCGATAAGGCAAAAAAACAAAAACTGATTTCAGGCGACACGGATCACCTCAGCGATCAAGAAGTCTGGGCCCTGATCTTCGAACCCGGATTTAGCACCGCTGCCAACGTCACCGAAATCAGCGGGCGGGGCGTGGGCATGGACGTTGTCAAGAAGAATATCGAAAAACTCCGTGGACGGGTCACCGTTCAATCGATCGAAAACCAGGGAACGACCATTTCGCTGCACATCCCCCTCACCCTGGCGATTTTGGACGGGATTACCTTCCGCGCCGGCGATATGCTCTTCGCCCTGGCCACGACAGACGTTCAGGAGTTTCAAAACTTTGACGTGTCCAAATTGCACCGGAGTGTCAACTCCACGGTGTTCTACCACCTTCGCGACCAAACCATCCCCTTTGTGGGCTTGAAGGATTTTTATCGACGGAACAACACGACCTCCGCCGAGCACCCCGTGGTCCTGATTGTCCGACACCACCACAAACAGCTGGCCCTTCTTGTGGACGAGGTGGTGGGCACCCAGCAAATCGTCATGAAAAGCCTTCCCGAGCGGATGCGCGATCTTCGTGCCGTCGGGGGGTGTACCGTCATGGGCAACGGGGAGGTGTGCCTGATTTTGGACACCCAACAGCTTTTTCAGGAAGTTCTGGCCTCGTGAACAGTTCGCAGGAATCGGACTTTTTGATTTCCATCAGCCCCCAGGAATACTCAAAAATCTCGAGACTGGTGAACGACCGTTATGGAGTTCACCTCACCGAGAAAAAGATCGCCCTGGTCCGCGGCCGCCTCACGAAACTCATTCGCTCCAAGGGCTTCCAAAAATTTGCCGAGTATTGGGAATACCTGCAACACGACACCTCGGGCACAGCCATGATCGAACTGATGGACCGGTTGACGACCAACCACACCTACTTTTACCGGGAGAGCCATAGCTTCGAGTTTTTTCAGGAGACCTGTCTGCCCCGTCTCGCACAGCGTCTTCAGCTGGGAGAAGAGATTCGAATCTGGTCAGCCGGCTGTTCCTCCGGCGAGGAGCCTTACACCCTCGCCATGGTCCTGGATCAGGCACTGAACGCTGAACTCCTGAAACGCATAAAAATCCTGGCCACGGACCTGAGCCTCCAGGTGCTGGAGCAGGCGGCACGGGGTGTTTATCCCGAGGAGCGCCTGCGCGGCATCCCCGAACTCTGGCGTCGGCGGTACTTCAGTCCGGCCGCACCCGACCTTCACCAAATCTCCTCCCACATTCAGGGGATGGTGACGTTCAAGCGGCTCAATCTGATGCAGCGTCCCCTGCCTTTTCATAGAAAGTTTGCGGCGATTTTCTGCCGAAACGTCATGATCTACTTCGACCAACCCACGAAGGAAGATTTGTTGCAACAATTTCATCAATATCTTGAGGACGAGGGCTGGCTGTTCATCGGCCACAGCGAAAGCCTGGGCCGGGAACAAAAACTGTTTCGCTTCATCGAGCCGGCTGTTTATCAAAAGATGAGTTGTTCATGATCAAGGTTCTCATCGTCGACGACAGCGCCCTGGTCCGTCAAATCCTCGAAAACGGGCTCGGCCAGGATCCCGAAATCGAGGTGGTGGGTACCGCACCCGATGTGTACACCGCCCGGGATCTGATCGTGGAACGGCTGCCCGATGTGCTCACCCTGGACATCGAGATGCCGCGCATGGATGGAATCAATTTCCTGAAACGACTCATGCCGCAGTACCCCCTTCCAGTGGTGGTGGTCAGCGCTCTCAGCGTACCCGGAAGCCAAATCGCCCTGGACGCCCTGGAGAGCGGGGCGGTCGAGGTGGTCCTCAAACCCAGTACCAATCTGGGTAGAAGCCTACAGGACATGATGGAAGACCTGCGGGAAAAAATCAAAATCGCGGCCAGGGCGAATGTTCGTCACTGGAAAAATCGGACGCCTCTGACGCCATCTCGGGCAATACCCAGGGCCAGATTGGAGCAAAGCACCGACAAGGTGGTGGCTATCGGCGCCTCCACCGGCGGAACGGTGGCCCTCCAAACTCTGATCAC
This sequence comes from uncultured Spirochaetia bacterium, assembly GCA_937960645.1. Taxonomy (GTDB): domain Bacteria; phylum Spirochaetota; class Spirochaetia; order JABEVK01; family JABEVK01; genus DYOB01. The sequence continues at coordinate 20,176 of CALGPJ010000045.1, forward strand.
AGCCCTGCCACCCGACTTTCCCGGCATCGTGATCGTCCAGCACATGCCCCCCGTCTTCACCCGATTGTTTGCGGAAAGGCTCGACAAACTTTCCCAGCTCAAGGTAAAGGAGGCCGAACACGGGGATGTCGTCAGGCCGGGGACTGTTTTGATTGCTCCCGGGGGTTACCAGACACGGATTCGACGCTACGGAGGCTTTTACCAGATCGAAATCGGGGGTGCGGAAAAGGTGAACGGCCACTGCCCGTCTGTCGATGTTCTCTTCTTTTCCATGGCCGAGGTTGTTGGCCGCAACGGTTTAGGGTTATTATTGACGGGTATGGGCAAGGACGGAGCGGAGGGGCTTTGGGCGATGCGTCAAGCGGGATCCAGAACCTTCGTGCAAGATGAGCAGAGCTCGGTGGTGTACGGTATGCCCGCGGAGGCCTGGGCGCTCGGGGCTGCCGAAGCTCAATGGAACCTGGCCGAGATGAGTCGCAAATTGATCGAAACAGTTCGACAGCTGGAGGGCGGCCATGCGTCTTGATGTGGGGATCGGCGAATACCAGGTCAGCGACGATCCCCGGGACGAGATCAAAACCTACGCACTCGGATCCTGTGTGGCCCTCATCGCCTGGGACAGTGCGGCCAACGTCGGTGGCCTGATACACATCGCCCTTCCCGACAGCACCATCAATCCTGACCGGGCCCTGAACCAACCAGCGTATTTCGTGGATACGGGCATCCCCGTTTTTCTGAATGCATTGGGCAAACTCGGGGCGAATCGTAAAACCAGTTACCTCAAATTGGTGGGAGGGGCCTCGGTGCTGGACCCCGACACCACCTTCGACATCGGCAGGCGTAACATCCTGGCGGTCAAGAAGGTGCTTTGGAAACTGGGCATGGGCATTCACAAGGAGGATACCGGCGGGGATATGAGCCGAACCGTATCCCTGTGGATCATGGACGGTAAAATCGAGATAACCAACTCGGGCAGAAAATGGTTTTTATGACTGCGGAGGAAGTCGAATGAAAATCCTGATCGTGGATGACTCCGAAACGAGTCGGATGATCACGAAAAAGTGCCTCTCCATTTGCGGCCTGGAAGATTCGGAGTTTTTCGACGCCCAAGACGGTTTGGAAGCTCTCCAGGTTCTTTCTCAGACTCCTGTCGATTTGTTGGTCACAGACCTCAACATGCCACGGATGGATGGGTTCACCCTGGTCAAAAAAATCAAACTCAGCCCCAAAATGGCGCCTCCGCACATCATCGTGTTTTCCAGCCTGGCCAGCGAACCAGTCGAAGCGGAGCTGAAAAATTATGGTGTCGCCTCGGTGGTGCATAAACCTCTCACGCCGGAAAAACTCTCCCTCGCACTGGAGGCTATCCATGTCAAGTAACTTTTCCCAGGAAATGGACAAGGCCATGGCCGAAACCTTCGGGGAGGTTTGTTTCCTCGATTGTATCCCGTCTTCTCAAAACCTTCAGGAAGGCGTGGGTCAGGTTCTTTTTATCCGTGTCTTCGAGCCCTTCTCGGGATTTATCGAGATGTACCTTCCCCTGGAAATCAAAAAACTTACCATCGAGAACATCCATCAGGAAACCTGGACGGACATTCTGCCCAGAAAAATCGACGACACCCTGCTGGAAATCATGAACATCCTGGCCGGAAAGTTTCTCGCGAATCTGACGGAAAACTCCAGCAACTACCGCATCGGTTTGCCCCAAATCCTGTTCGAACAACAGGCGCCGGGAGTTGACGCTAAAGTTCATCTTTTTCATTATGACATAGAGGATCACCTCGCTGGAGTACGGCTGGTGATCCAGGGAGATCGCCATGCGCGTACTGGTGGTTGAAGACGATTCAGCCGGTCAGCTTCTTCTCAAACGTTACCTGGAAACGCTGGGACAGATCGACGTGACTGACCGTGGGGACGAGGCCATCGAAATGTTTACAAGGGCTCTCGATCAAGGAAAGCCTTACGAGCTCGTCTGTCTCGACATCATGCTCCCGGGTATCAGCGGTCAGGAAGTGCTGATGGCGATGCGCCTGCACGAGCAAAAACACGGAATCTACGGATTTGACCGATGCAAAATCCTGATGATCACCGCCCTCAACAATCCCAGTCAAATCCTCTCTAGTTTCCGGGAACAATGCGACGGCTACCTGCCCAAGCCGCTGTTTTATAACAGGTTGGTGGAAGAGCTATCCAAGCTCAAGATTTACCTCGATCCCCTGTGACCAACGATCAAATCGCGGACTTCCTTCAAAGAATCCGGCCCACCCCTCACCCCTTCACTGTCATCCAGACAGGTAAAAAGAGCAAAAAGGTCAACGGGCTTTATAAACAGGACTCGGCGGAAATCCTCCTGCACAACCGAAATTTTACCAGCCCGCAGGACATGCTGCGGACCGCCATCCACGAATATGCGCATCACCTGCATTTCAACTCCGAGACGCCGCCCCATCCCCGTCGTCCCCATGATCGGCGCTTTTGGGCCTTGTTCCACGACCTTCTGGCCGAGGCGGAGAAAAAAAAGATATTCGTGGATGTTTTTCGAACCGATGCCGAATTCAAGGATTTGACCAAAATCATCCGCGAAAAATACCTGAAGCCGCATGCCGCATTTTTGCGCGAATTAGGGGAATCGCTCCAAAGGGCCGAGAATCTTTGCCGGGACCGTAGCCTGAGCTTTCGGGACTATCTGGAACGCGAGCTCGGCTTAAAGCTCCCAACAGCCCGCCTGGCCATGGCCCTGAACCGAGAGCGACTTCCCGACGAAATCACCCCGGATCAGGCGCGTACGGTGTTGAATCTTCCCCACGAGGAGCGCCCCCGGGCCATCGAAGAGCTGCAGTCAGGGGCTACCGAGTCCCAGGTTCTCGGTCGAAGCGGTCGCAGCGAATCGACTGACCCCGCCGCCCCCTCTCGACTGCAAGTCCTTCAGCAACGAAAAAATCGTCTCGAATCACTCATCAAAAAGTACCAAAACGACCTTCAAAAGCTGGAGGCAGAAATCGAGATCGTCAAGAAGGGGGATCTGTGAGTCACCATCAGGAATTGGAGGAGGGAAATCAACTCCTCCTGGACTTCGAAAAACACGGCGGATTGATGCCGGTGGTGGTTCAGGACGCGCAGGACAATCGCATCCTGATGGTCGCGTGGGCCAACCGCCAGAGTTTCGAGGAGACACTTCGGACCGGGCTGGCCACTTTTTGGAGCACCTCCCGAAACGAGCTATGGACTAAGGGACTGACCAGCGGCAACACCCTGAGGATCGTTCAAATCCTGGTGGACTGCGACCAGGACGCCCTGGTGTACCGCGTCCATCGAAATGGTGGGGGCGTCTGCCACACCCGGGACCCCAAAACGGGCAGGAACCGGGAATCGTGTTTTTATCGGCACTTCGATTGGAACGAAAAAAAACTCTATTTTGTTTAGACCCGGCTGAGTGCCTCGGCAATTGTGCCTGTTCCAATTACTGCCGCACTCCGGAAATCACTCAAAAATTATTGATAAAACTTTAATAATCATTCTTGACGACTTTGGGGTCCTGGGTGTAGGCTATAATTGAATACGTTTTCCAGGAGGTCGTCATGACGAACAAATTTCTTCTTGCCAGCGCCCTGGTGCTGGTGTTCGCTGCCTGTCAGGCTCCCATCGGCGAGCTGACAGACATGAACACCCTCACCGAGGACACCGAGGGGCGCAACATCGGACCGGGACTCATCACGGGTCAAAACGGGCTGATGTACCAATATTTCCACTGGTACACCACCAACAACGGAACTTGGTGGACCACTCTGGGCAATGATGCCACCCGATTGTCTCAGATCGGCGTTACCGCTGTCTGGATGCCGCCGGCGTACAAGGGACAGGCGGGGATCAACGACGTCGGCTATGGCGTGTACGACATGTACGACCTCGGCGAGTTCAACGCGAAGGGGGCCATTCGCACCAAGTACGGTACCCGAGCCCAATACCTGAGCGCCATCACCAGTCTGAGAAACAGAAGCATCCAGGTCTATGGTGACGTGGTTCTCAATCACAAGATGGGCGCCGATGCTACCGAGTGGGTGACCGCCGTTCGTGTCCACGGTAACAACCGCAACTCCGAATGGGGCGGCGACCAATCCATTCAGGCGTGGACGTATTTCAATTACCCGGCAAGAAACGGCACTTACAGCAACTTCGTCTGGCGCTGGTACCACTTCGACGGTGTCGACTGGGCCCAAAATCTTTCCGACGGCAACATCTGGAAGTTTCGGGGAATCGGCAAGGCGTGGGACTGGGAAGTTAGCTCGGAGTTTTCCAACTACGACTACTTGATGGGCGCGGATGTCGACTTTGACCATCCCGAGGTCACGACCGAATACCGCAACTGGGCCAAGTGGTTCATGCAGACCGGACCCCTGGACGGTCTTCGCATCGATGCCGTGAAACAC
>CALGPJ010000046.1 GCA_937960645.1 uncultured Spirochaetia bacterium
TGCCGCGGATGCCTCTCCGCCTTCCTGAATTTTGGGCTCCTCAGCGATGGGAGCCCCCTCGGTCTCGGTCGGATGTTTAGGGGTATGATTCTTCTGCTGTGACATAATTCACCTTCGATTTATCGACGAATTTTCTTTTCATTCATAATTTACTAAAAATTGAGCTTCGCATCAACTATCTCTTTGTATTATAAAGATTTATTTTTTATGAGCGTGTATCAAATCGCTACGGTACGATTGGATAAAAATGACACTACCAAAAAATCGTATTGGAATGACACAGAAAAAAAAGTATGAGAAATAATATGTGTTAAAATGATACGGTATTTTTTTGTTTTCGAGCGTTGGCCCTGGGTTCAAACGGTACTCCTGGTTGCAGCAACCATCTACCTCCTCTACTTAGCGTGGAACCTGGCCCGATCGGGGTCCTTCCACACCGGTTCGACGGCAAGGCCGTTGAGCTTTTTTCAATCGGTGGCCATTCAATGGTTGAATCCCAAGGCATGGTTGGTCATAAAATCGGGAAATTGGCCCATCGATTGCCGTCGGCAATAGGGAGCTTGCCAGGGTGCGTGTCTTCTGGAATATTGATATCAAAAGGTTATGAAATACATCCTCCTTTTTTTCATTCTCTCTGGGACCTTCTTTCTCGGCACCTGCGTCAATCCCCCCGTTTTCCAACCGGATACGACTCTCTGGGAGGCCAAAATCGAGGAAGGTACCTCGATCTCGGGCCCCATCCGAGATTTCACGAAGGTCCAGGGCCAGCGGGAAAGCCGAAACGGGGGTGTTTACACCTTCTATTATTGGAAACAGGCGGTACAGCCGCGCGGGTATGTGATCCTGGCCCACGGCTTTCTTCGAAGAGCCGAAAACATGGCGGGTTGGGCCGAGTGGCTGGCCGGTTGGGGCTACGAGGTAGCCGTGCCCAACTTTATTCACTCCAGCCTTCTGGGCGGAAATCACGACAAGAATGCGTGGGATCTGAGAGACCTGGCGGACTGGCTGTGGCCTGCCCGGCCTAGACTCTACGGAGGATTTTCAGCAGGCGGGCTGGCCTCTTTCCTGGCGGCAGCTCAGGATCCTCGGGCACAGGCTTGGTTAGGGCTGGACCCGGTGGACTCGGGTAACCTGGCGGAACAAGCGGTTGGCCCCGTGATCCAGCGTCGACTTGCGCTGCTCATGATTTTCGCCGAGCCGGCTCCCTGCAATGCCCAAAACAATTTCCTGCAAACCTGGCAGAAGGCAAACGGATCGGACGAGGTGGTCGTGAGAACGCGAGGTACCTCCCATCCGGCCTTCGAGGATCCGTACGATCCTTCCGCCGAGGGGCTGTGCGGACGGATGCAACCCCCGGAAGCGGTCGGAAGTTTTCAACGTTGGCTGAAATACCGGGTCCGCGGGTGGCTAAGCACTCTGGACGCCGACTGACTCCCTCTCGCGTTTTTTCTGACGCTCGGTGAAAAACTTTTCCCGCCGTTTGAGGAACTCCTCCACGTCGATGTTCCGGCCTTCGAAAAACGTCTTGTAGAGCATGTCACAACTTTTGATGTGGGTATTGATCCACGCCTTGAGGAAATCGGAGACCTCGCCGGCCAAAAGCTTGTGGCCCCGGTTCAACTCCTCCCGCAGCTGTTTGGCCTTTCTGACGAAGGCGTCGTGCTGGACCTTGTGCTTGCTAAAATCCGGGTATTTGAACTCTTCAAAGGCGGCTTCCTCGGCCTTGAAGTGGTAATCGGTGTATTGAATCATGTCATCGAGGGTCTGAGCAATCACCGCATCCGGGGTGTCGGATTTCATGTTCTGGTACAGGCGGTCGATCAGGTGAAAGAGGCTTTGGTGGTGCCGGTCCACCGTCTGGATATTCGTTTGAACGTCCGGGGTCCAGCGGATCGAGTCGTCCTTCTGGTAGGACGTCAGGATGTTGACGATGATCGAGGATTGACGAATCAGTTTTTTGAAATATTCCTCGACGATCTCCGGGTGTGATTTGCCCCTGTCCAGAAGCTCGGCCAGGGTTTGATGGAGATCGCGGTGGACGGAGTAGAGGCGCTCGTAGGCTTCGGGGTCGGTAATGATGGCCCTGGCTTCGGTGTCGAGCCACTTCCCGAGGTCGCAAGCATGATTGTCCCGCAGAACCTTGAGGTCGATGACCTGGTTTCCCATCAAATACGATCGGGCACGAACCAGCCAGTTCAGATGTTGCAGGATCAACACCGAGAGGTTGAGGCGAATTAGGGCAGGGTTTGTCTGGTTGCTGTCGCCGATCGATAGGCTGGAGATGTTCTGAAGCAACTGGGAGGTCTGTTTATTGCTCTGGATGGTGATGCTGGTCATGTCGGCAAAAACTGTATTGAGGCTCAGGATCGAAGTCATTACACCGAAGATCTGCCGATCCGTTTCTTGAACTTGTTGATTGGCACGTAACAGGGTTTGAGTCACCTCCTGGCTGGCGACCTCGGTTTCCGCAGTTCCGATCGACACCTCCGTGGATAATCGGGCAAGATGACCAACCGATTCCTGAGTGACCTTGCTTTGATCGTTTAGCGTGCGCATGCTTTCAGTGATTTCACCGAAGGCCTCGCTCACTGAATGCACCCCCTGGGCGATGTCGTTGAAGGCTTGGGATGTGGATTTGGTAGCAGTCTGGGCCTGTTTCATCTTTTCCAGCAGGTCTGAAAGGGACACGGCGATGGTTCGTGCGTTGGATTCGGTGTTTTCGGCCAGTTTACGGACCTCCGTCGCTACCACCGCAAAGCCCTTGCCTTTTTCGCCCGCGTGGGCCGCTTCGATGGCCGCGTTCATGGCCAGCAAGTTGGTTTGGGCTGCGATGTCGTGGATGATCTGGATCTGCTCGGCGATGGTCTCCACACTCCTGGCGACCTCACTCATGAACCGCTGGGTGTTCATGACCTGCGTATTGCCCTCATTGGAACGTTGGAGTAAATCGAGCACGGACCTGCTTTGGGCTTGGGCTACCTGGTTCACGCGGTCTACCAAACTCGTCATCTCGTTGGTGGAGATGGACACCTTGTCGACCAGAGACTTTTGTTGTTGTACCTGTCGGTTCATGCTGGAAATGGTGGCGTTAATTTCCTCCAATGCGGCAGCACCCTGGTTGACTTGCTGGCTCATTGATTCGACCAGTTTTCTAATCTGAACCGATTCCGAGCTGATTTGGGAAACCGTGTAGATGGTTTGGCCCAACTGGGAGTTGAACTGCTGGTTGAGGTACTCGGTCTCCAGGACACGGGCGGGAAGGTCGGTGAGTAAAAAATCAGGAGTGGCCGAAGAAATCTGATTCTGTTGGGGCACGCCACCTCGTTGGCGTATCCGTGTCAAAAGGATTTCGATGGTAAGCAGGGCAATTCCGATCGCGGACAGCCATCGTGGATCCGCGGGGAAAATCAGGACGCCAAGAAAAACGAGTGCGATCGATCCCCGGCTTACCCAAAAAATTGGGCCAAAAAAATCCAACTTTTTCTGTTGCATCATATCTATTAACTCCAAAAAGATAGTAATTCTAAAAAAACCGTTTGGCAAGTTAGAAAGTCACCCGCCTGTGCTTCGGTTGGCTTTGTGTCATTCCGAACGATTCTTGTCATTCCGAGGGAAGTGAGGAATCCTTGTTCCAAGGACACTTGTGTATAAGATTCCTCCTTGCTTCGCAAGTCGGAATGACAGGGGGGCTTCGCAAGTCGGAATGACAGGGGTGGCTTCGCAAGTCGGAATGACATATTACTATAATTACAATATGAGTGATCTCTTTTATAAAAACCTTCCTGAGGCGCCAAACCTTTCAGAATCGCTTGAACCTACCTGGTTGCGTCCCTTTCCGGAAGACTGGGCGATCATCAAGTCCGATATGGTTGCTTCCACTCGGCACATTCAGGCCGGGCGCTATAAGGAAGTTAACTCCGCCTCGGGGCTACTGATCATCGCGGCCGCCAACGTGGTGGGTACCATGGATTTTCCTTTCATCTTTGGGGGCGATGGTGCCACCCTGGCCATCCCCGAGTCCCTGCTACCCCGGATGCGTCCTGTTTTAGTTGGGGTGATTCGGCAAATCAAGGAGATCTTCGGCTTTGATTTTCGGCTTGCGGTTTTTTCGGTTCGGGAGATTTATCGCCGGGGGCTTTCTCTCAGCTGCGGGGTGTTGCAAATTTCTGCGCGATACCGTCAAGCTTCAATGGTGGGGACGGGCATCGATTGGATGGAGGCTGAGTTCAAAAATCCCGGCTCGCCCTTTTTGGCCGATGTGACCCGCGAGCCCTTCGTTCAGCCTGACATGAAGGGCTTCTCCTGCCGCTGGCAGGATATTCCTTCCCCCCGTGAGGAGACGGTGGCCCTCATCGTGAAGCCCAGGAACCCAGGAGTGCTTCGAGAGGTGATCGATCTGATCCATCGAACTGTCCCTTCAATGAAGCTGGCGCACCCGCTTCGCGTCACCGCCCAAAAGATGAATTTTCGCACGCGGCAGCTTCGGGCCGAGGCCGTCGCCATGTCGGGCAAAACGCGTGGGCCTCGGTACTGGTTGTGGATCTACCTGATCAAACTTCAGATGTTCATTCTAAGAATCATTCTGCTTCTGGGTATTTCGATCGTCGTGGGAAAGAAGAATTTGGCCCGGATTCCAAACGATAATGTCGAGTCCAGCGACACGCACAAAATCGAAAACAACTTTTACACCGTGTTGGCGCTGAAACAGTCCGAGCGGGAAAGCTTGCAAAGGAACCTGGATCGATTGCATCGCGACGGGAAAATTTTCTACGGGATGCACATCTCCAATCGGGCCCTGCTGACCTGCCTGATCCAATTGGAGGTCGGGGAGGAGGTGCATTTCGTGGATGCGGCCGACGGGGGGTATGCGATGGCCAGCAGACAGCTCAAAGAACAGATGGCGGCCGCCTCATGAAAACACTGTTCGTTGTGGTGGTGATCGGTTTACTGGGGGCCCAGGAGACTCGGCCCTTCTTTCCCTTTTCTCTTTCGATGGAAGGCGCTCCCGATACGGTGGTCGATTGGTCCTGGATGAACGAGGCGCCTGCCGGTTCGCTCGGCCCGGTTCGACTGAGAGATGGGCACTTTTACACGGGGCAGCGGCGCCTGCGCTGGGCAGGTGTCAACCTCCACGAGACCCCTCCCACTCTGGCAGAGATGGAAAAGTTGGCTGCCCATCTGGCGCGCTTTGGTGTCAATATCGTGCGGTTTCATCACATCGACTCTAACTGGGTCGATGGTGTCTTCGGTCCTGCGTCTTACGAAGGCCGCAGGGTCGATTTGCAACCGGCGTACATGGAACGATTGATACAATTCCTGGAGGTCCTGGGCCGCAAGGGTATTTATATCAACATGAACCTCCTGGCGGGCCGATGGTTTACCTCCGCCGATGGCCTTCCGCGGGAAATCGACCGGATCGAGGAATTCAAAGTCCGGCACGCACTGGGGTTTTGGTACCGACCGTTGCTGGAATTGCAAAAGCGGTATGCCCGGGATTTGCTGAACTATCGAAATCGATCCGGAGCTGTGTTGAAAAATCTTCAAAATCTGGCTGTCGTAGAAGTCAACAACGAGGCCGGCCTGATTCACTCCTGGCAACTCGGTTATTTGGATGAACTTCCCCCCGTTTTTGCAGACGATTTGAAGCGGCAATGGAACTCCTGGCTGATGCGCCACGGTGGTGATGCTGCCTGGAGGAGGGCCTCCGTGGGGGTGCAGGCGCCCGATCCCGGGTTCGAGCAGGCAGTCTGGAACCTCGAACAGCACGAGGGCGCTCGGGCGCGGTTCGATTCCAGCCGCGGTCTTCGGATTGACATCGACAGGGCGGGAAGCGAGGACTGGCATGTCCAGATCACGCGCGCACCGCTCGACCTTGTGGCGGATGGTCTTTACTCCCTGGAGTTCGAGGTCCGCACGGACGCACCCTCAACTCTGTGGGTAGCCCTGGCCTACAACCGACCGCCGTGGACCGACCTCGGCTGGGCCCATTCTGTGGAGGCTGATCGCGAATGGAAAACTGTGAGGCTCCAAGCACGAGTCCTGGTGACGGAGAAGGGAGCACGATTGGTGATCGGCGGTCTTGGGAATCGGAAGGGTTGGGTGGAAATTCGCAACCTGCGTTTCGCTGCCCCCACCCCCGATAACCGCCTGGTGCCGGTGCCAAGTCGGAATCAGGTCCCCCTGGTCAAAAAGTCGGAGAGCGAAGAAAAATCTCGCGCCGTTCAATCGCTGTGGCTCAACTTTTTGCGGGAAACCGAGGAAGGCTACTGGAGGGAGATGGTGGAATATTTGAAACGCGACCTGGGCATCACCACCCCCATCGCCGCCACCATCACGCCCACGACCAGTCCACACCTCAGCCGCCTCTGGGACTTTGCAGACAATCATTTCTACTGGCAGCACCCTGAGTTTCCCGTCCGCGCCTGGGATCGGGACAACTACACCGTCGGCAATGATGCCCTGGTCCGTTCGCCGAACCTGGGCGGCCTGGTGGCCCTGGCATCGTTGCGTGAGGCCGGACGGGCGTATACCGTGAGCGAATACGGCCATCCTGCGCCGAACCTTTTTGCCGCTGAAGGGCTGGTGTTTTGTTCCGCCCTGGCCAGCGTGCAGGATTGGGATGGCTATTATTCCTATGCGTACGAAGATCCATCACGCAGACCCGGGATCCGGGACTATTTCGATGTTGTCGGCCACCCCACCGTGTGGGCCACGGTAGGGCCAATGTCTCAGGTATTTCGGCAGCGGCTTTTGAAGCCCTCCGTGGCGATTCAAATGGAAGCCTTTCCCCGACACCTCGAAGACGATTTGCGCGAGTGGTACGCCTGGGAGGGGCCCAACATCCGTTCGCACGTCGCGAAGTTCGATCCGGCAGAGGTGTGGTTCCGGCAAATCGGCTATGTTCCGTCGGGAGAATCGGTTGTCCGGCCGGGTCCGCGGGAAGGCAATATCGACTGGGATCCGCGCAGCGGGCTTTTCAGCATCGCTGTCGAAAAGGCGGTCCTGCTCAGCGGTTTCCTCGCTGGCAAAAGCGGGGAGAATGGTCCGTTACGCTGGAGGGTCCTTCCGAACCGCAGTGGGTGGGGGCAGATTCTCCTCCTCGAGGTCAAGCCCGACCGCTGGCTCCTCGTGGCCCATGGTGTGGCGCGGCCCAAGGGGATGTACGAGCCTCTTCCCGCGTTGGGTGCACGGATTGATGGTCCGTTTTGGGAAAAGCCCGAGGTGGAGGTAGAGCCCCTGCTCTGGGAAGCACGTCTGGACTTGCCGGGGACTTATCGGGTCTGGGCCCTGGACGGCCGGGGGGCACGGATGCAGGAGCTGTCCACCAGCCGGGAAGGTCGATTTCTGGTGGTGAACCTGGGACGGGAGCCGACCCTCTGGTACGAGGTTGCTCGGCGTTAACGAGCGGGCCGCCGCGGCAGGTTCTCCGAGTTGCCCCACTCTTCCCAGGAAGCGTCGTAGAGGCCAATGGAAAGATTCGGGTACAGGTGAAGGGCTGTCCAGGCCACCAGGCTGGATCTCTCGCCGGTCTGGCAAAACACATCGATACCGGTGACGGGCTCCTCCCCCATGGTTTCCTGGAAAAGCTGCCGGAGATCGGGTTCGTGTTTTAAAAACACCTTCCCCGCACGGTACAGGTTGGTCCAGGGAAAGTGACGCGAGCCGGGGATGGTCCCAGGGTAGCGAGATTTCAGGAATTCGCCTCGGTATTCCTCTGTCGGCCGATTGTCCCAAACTTGCTCGGTGGAGGGCCGATCGAGGATGTCCCGGGCCGTGACGATGCGGACCTGGGTTTGGGGCGGGGGCACCGGCGTGCGGCTGAACGGTAGCGTGAGACGGTTCCAACCCCGCTCAGCGGGAAAGCCCACGCCGACCCACCCCTGGAAGGCCCCATCCAGGACCCGAACCCGAGTCCAACCGGCCATGATCAGAGCCAGGGCCAACCGCGCCGCGCGAAAAGCCCCCACCACATCATAGACCACGACCGGCCGCTTGCGCTGGCTGGGGTCGGGCGCCAGACGGGCGAAGGAGGCGGGATACAGACCACTCGAGTAGCGAGCAGGCTGAAACACCTCCCGGAAGTCGAACCAGAGGGCGTTCGGAATGTGACCGGCCTCGAAGCTGTCGGGGTTTCGACCGGTCTCGAGGATCAAGAGTCCCTCATCCCGCCGCCGAATGGATTTCCACAGATCCCAGGGTGGAATGTACCCCGGCGGAGATGAAGCCGGTTCCTGACGGCGCAGGTTGGGCACCTGGTGCAGGCTGATCAGGGGCACGCTACAGCCCTTGATAAGGGGGGAATTGTTGCCAAGTCTTAGAACGCCGAAGATTCCCAGGGCCATGAAGAGGCCAAATACCCAGCCGGAAAGGCTCAGGGCCATGGTACCGGAAAGAAAGGTGCCGATGTTACAGCCCAAGCTGATGAAGGCGCCGTAGCCGAGGAGCAAACCTCCCAAAGCCAGCAGGGGCAGCTGTCGAATATCGGGGACCTGGATGCGAAATCGAGACGCCAGGAGGGTTGTGGTGAGGCTGCCTCCGGTGAGGGCGAAAAGCAGGACGGCGTTTTCTGTCAGGAGGCCAGCGGCCTCCTGGGGGGTGCATCCGCGGACCTTGTCGATGCCGGGGATGACCGTTGGAAGCAGTCCCAGGGCTGCGCCCAGATCACGCCCCAGCCGGGAAATTTCACTGGTGACCCCCAGGGGTCGCAGCCTCAGGTAAAACCCCACTGCGATCAGGCCCAGAATCAGGCTCGACAAAAGCACGGGCCAGCGGCCAAAGGCCCATTGCTTCCACGCAGCTCGGCCATCCCCGAGTTGGATGTAAGATTTGATCGGGTCGTGGTTGCGGCTTAGGGCCAGGGCGGACAGAAGGGCTATCAGGGCCAGCTGAAGGGTTAAAGCCCCCGAGTAGCCAACGACCGCGGGCAGCCAGACAACCGGAGCATCTCGGATGGAGTTCGCATACCAGAAGTCCCAGCTCAGATAGCCCAGAAGAAAGCCGGGTAGAACGAAAATCAGGCTGAACAGCGACCCGGAGTTTCCCTCCCCGGTTCTGTAAAGATGGCTCGAGATGCACGAACCCGAGAGTCCCATCCCTATCCCAAAAAGCAAACCGCCGACCACCAGATGCCAGCCGACGGGTCCGATGAAGGCGTTGGGCGGTAGGTAACCCGCGCTCGGGTCGGGAACCCAGGCGCCGAAAATCAGGGTGTACCCCAGGCTTCCCACCGCGATGGCGACCAATAGCCCCAGGAAGGGGCTCCAGTGGGAGTGCCGCCACCCGTCGCGAAAAAGACAGAACATGCAAAAGCGGGAGCGCTGAAAAAGCGCTCCCACCGCCAGTCCCAAAAGAAGGGTAAGGCCCAACCGTTCCAGGTCCGGGTCGCCCGAGTGGTTCAGGACCAGGGCGGCCGCGATTCCCAGGATGCCCAGAATGGCACCCGTTACCAGTTGAGCCTTATTCATGATTACTGACCTCCCCAAATCGTACCCGATGGGTTATTGATTGGTACGCCGACGGCGTTACCGTACTCGGTCCAGGAACCATCGTAATTGCGCGCATCATACCCTAAAATCTTGGTCAGTGCAAACCAGGTGTGACTGGAGCGCTCGCCGATTCGGCAGTAGGTGATGATGGGCTTGTTCCCCGTGATACCCACCGAGGCGTAAAGTTCGCGCAGCTCGTCCTTGCTCTTGAAGGTTCCATCGGCATTGACTGCGCGCCCCCAGGGGACGTTGACCGCCCCGGGCACGTGACCGGCCCGAATCGAGAGTTCCTGGATACCGGGGGGAGCGAACACCTTGCCCGAATACTCGTCGGGAGAGCGGATGTCAATGAGCTGGGTGTCAGCGCGCTTTTCGGCTGCAGCGACGACATCGTTCAGGCGGGCGCGAAGGTTGGTGTTCACCCGGCTAACCCTGTAGGTGGACGCCCGAACTCGGGGCGCGCTGGTGTCCAGGGGGCGGCGTTCGGCAACCCACTTGTTGCGCCCGCCGTCGAGCAGCTTGAACGCACGGTGGCCATAGATATCGAAGATCCAGGCCCCCCAGGCTGCGAACCAGTTGTTGGTGTCACCGTAGAGGATCACGGTGTCCTCGTTGGTGATGCCCGACCGGGACAGTAGGGCCTCGAACTGCTCCTTGCTGACAATGTCCCGCTTCACGGGATCCACCAGGTCGGTGTGCCAGCGAAAGTTGATGGCCCCCGGGATGTGCCCCTGCTCGTAGACGCCCGGGTTGACGCTGACCTCGACGATCTTCACGTTGCGGGCGTTGAGGTTGGCAGCGAGCCACTCGGTGGAAACCAGATAATCCGAGGCGAAGAGCCCCAGAGCCAGAGCGAGATGGGCCAGGACGACCCAAAACTTTGTTTTCATAAAACCTCCTTTGTATAGTGGTTTACTCAACAAAAGCATAACACAAGAAAAAAAACAATGTCAAGTATGTTGGGCGGGAAACTAACGGTTCAGGGCATCGGTTGGCATCACGGGGTTGCAACCCCTGGCGCTGTGTTTCAGAAGCCGAGTCAATCCGTTCCTACCCTTATCCAGAGTTTTAGATAAAAGCTGAAAACGCTCGTTGGCGTCGAGGGTGAGCTTGCTGATCTCTCGGAAGGACTCCATCAAGGCGTTCATGGAAACGGAAGTTTTCTGGATGAACTGTCCCTGCTCCTGGGCTTGTCGAATAGCCTCGGTAATCAAACCCAGGGTGTTCTCGAAATCCTCTACCACACGCCGAATGATCTCGACCTCTTTTGACTCGGTTTGTTGGACATCGTTCATGAGCTCGGCTATGCGTTGAGCCCGGCTTTGACTTTGTTCGACGATGACCTTTGTCTGGTTGGTGGTCTCGCTGACCTTGTCCTCCGAGAGGTCGACCTGTCGAAACGTCTCCTGCAGATCGTCCATGATCCTGTTCATTCCTGCCGTTAAATATCCGATATCGTCAAAGCTGATGATGTTGATCCGTCGGGAGAGGTTCATGGAACCGGAAGACAGTCGATCGATCTGGCTTTGAAGGTTTTTGATGTGGGCCTGGTTTTCCCAGAGAAGGATGAAAAGAAGGGTAAGCGAAAAGCCAAACTGAAGGCAAAACAGAAGAGCGAAGTGTTGCCAGAGCTGTTCCGGGGCTATGTTATCCAAATACCTAAAGAGATTGAGGACTCCGACGAAGGAAAACAAAAGGGCAACAAAAAGGATGAGCATGGCGGGTACACCGATCTTGACAAAGGTTGAAAGACGGTGCCGATTGCTGGAAAACTTTGTAATTCCCATTCGGTACTTGGCTGGCAGCCAGGCAAGGTTGACCAATCGGGCGGAGATGATACCGTTAAGAGGGCCGAACGTGATCGCCAGAATAATTCGTTGAGTCCAATAAACGGAATCGGCGGGTTGCCCCCGAACCAAATCGAGGCCAAGGTTCAGTAAACCTCCCATCAGATAGGAAAGAGCACCGACGAAGAATAGAAAGTTTTCGATTCGGCGAAAGACTTTCTCGGACTGAACCATTTGGCTATCGGTGAGGGGTGTTCCCATTTCGAGAGACTTGAGGTGTTTTGCCACCGGCCGATAAAAAAAATACACCATCGCGACGGCAATTGGGCCGATGACATTGACGACCAGAAGCATTTTTCGCCAAAAATCGATTCGATCCTCATCACCGAGAAAAAACACGACAGGCAGAATCAATGAATAATAGAAAATACTGATGTACACACTCAAAAAGGTGAACAGTACAACCTTGAAGGTGAGAAACTTGCTGGAAGTCATCACTTTTAATTCCATGGATCTATCATTTTGTGTCATTAGGTAGGTTAAAACGAGTATCTGATTATTTCAAGCGCTCAGGGCACATTTTTAGCGATATGGTGTAAAGCTTTGACCTGCTGTACAATCAGATCATGACACCTCGAGATCATCGCCTGGCTGCCATCGTGTTTACGGACATCGTCGGATTCAGCCGACTCATGGAACAGGATGCGAATCGCACCATGCAATTTCTGGAATACCACAACGACCTCATTGTGCATTGGGCCAAAGAGCACCGAGGTCATGTCATCAAGACGATCGGCGATGCATTTCTGATGGACTTCCCAACAGCCATGGACGCAGTGAACTGTGCCCTGGCCATTCAATCTAGCATGCGGCTTTACAACGAGAGCCAGCCCGCACCGATGCAGCTTCGGATTGGAATCCATCTTGGAGACATTTACTACTATGAGAACGATGCCCTGGGGGAAGGCATCAACATCGCCAGCCGGCTTCAATCCCTCTCGCAGCCGGGTACCATCACGATCAGTCGGGAAGTTTTCAATCAGGTGAGTGGCAAAATCGCCCTGCGTGTAGAGAGTTTGGGGCAGGTAAATCTGAAAAACATCAGCCGCGAAATCCACGCTTACCGTATTTTGCCCGAGGGTCAGAGTCCCGACCGGGAAGCGTCGGTGGAACAGGTTGCCGGTCCCCAACACGTGGATAAGAAGCCGACCTGGAAGTCTGTTTGGAACGAGTTTTCCGATCTTGTATTAAACGAAATTCATAAAGAGCTTCGCCATGAAAGACAAAAAACAGCTGGCAACTCTTCGTCCTCCGCAGATACCGGCGATGCGTGGTTTTCCCGTTTTCGGGAGATGCGGCTCAAGCAAATCGACGAGAATGCACGCGGTATCCTGGGTCACGGCATCAGTTACCTTGGTGTAAACTTAATC
>CALGPJ010000047.1 GCA_937960645.1 uncultured Spirochaetia bacterium
GAACCTCGTATGCCAGGAATCGTCCCATGCCTTCGGAATCGAGGAGGGTAGCCCCGCTCACCCCGGCTTCGACGTAGGCTTCCAGTACCTCTTCCAGCAAGTCCTCGTTGTTCAGGACAAAAACCAAAAGCTTCATTGAAAGGATAGTATGATGGCAAAACGTTCGTTCGTCAAACTCGTTTGCGGTGCGATAGTTTCCCCGGGTAGGCCGTCTTGACTTTTTTGGCCGCGAGCCTATCATCGTTAAGGAATTGTTAGGAGACATTCCTAAAAGGAGAAACACATGAAAAAAATCCTTAGCCTCATGGCCCTGGCCATGGTGCTTTCCGGTTGTGCCGATTCCTACGGCTCCGGACCGATCCGCATCGGGGCCATCCTTCCGATCAGCGGCCGCATCGCCGAGTACGGCAAGCAGACCCGTGATGCCGCCATCCTCGCCGTCGAGGAAATCAACGCGGCCGGCGGTATCCTGGGGCGGCAGGTCGAACTCATTGTCGAGGACGACGAGGCCGATCCCGTCAAGACCGCCAATGCGTTCACCAAATTGGTGGAGAGGGACAAGATTTCCGCTCTGATGGGGGCTCTCACCTCGAACTGCTCGCTGGCCATCACCAATCTGGCCATGAGCGAAAAGATTCCCATGGTCAGCCCCACCAGCACCAACGACAAGGTGACTCTTGCGGGCGAGTATGTGTTCCGCGCCTGCTACATCGACAGCTTCCAGGGTCAGGTCGTGGCCAATTACGCCGTGGACACCCTTAAAGCCAGGAGGGCGGCCATTCTCTACGATCTGGCAAACGACTACTCCAAAGGCCTGTTCGAAAACTTCAAGAAGGTTTTCGAAGCCCGCGGCGGTACCGTCGTCGCAGAGAGCTACAACACCGGGGACAAGGACTTCAACGCTCAGATCACCAGCATCCGTGGCTTCAACCCCGATGTGATCTTCCTCCCGGACTATTACTCGGCCGTGGCCCTCATTGCCGAGCAGATCCGCAACCAGGGGATCCGGGTGCCCCTTCTCGGTGCGGATGGCTGGGATGAGGTGGCGGGTAAGGCGGACACCTGGATGATGCCCGCCTTCTACAGCAACCACTACAGCCCCGAGTCTCAGGATCCGGATGTGGTGAAGTTCATCGCCGCTTACAAGGCCCGCTTCGGCGTCGAGCCCAACGCCCTGGCAGCCCTCGGTTACGATGCCACCCGAATCATCCTCCAGGCGATCAAGGCCGCTGGAAGTGCGCAGCCCACCGAAATTCAAAAAGCGCTTGTGAACGTCAGCGGCAAGTTCGTGACGGGCAACATCAGCTTCGACGCCAATCGTAACCCCATCAAGAGTGCCGTCATGGTCGAGATCGTTCAGGGAACCAGCGGCCTCACCACCCGCTACGCCGGCACGGTCAACCCGTAAAACGAGTCTGATCGAAACCCTGGGGAGGCTTGCATAAGCCTCCCCTTTTCATTAGGTTACCTTTTGTGACTTTTTTCGCCCAGCTGTTGCAGCAAATCGTCAATGGTCTGGCTCTGGGGAGTATCTACGCCCTTATTTCCCTGGGCTATACCATGGTCTACGGCATAGTCCGGCTCATCAACTTTGCCCACGGCGACCTGTTGACCATCGGCGCCTTCATCGCCTATTTCTGTCTCGTGGCCCTGGGGATCACTCCCCTGACCCTCACCATCGCGATCTTGCTGGCCATGGCTGTCACGCCCCTTTTCGGTTACGCGCTGGAGCGTTTCGCCTACAGGCCGCTCCGAGATGCCCCACGGATCAACAGCCTGATTACCGCCATCGGCGCGAGCATCCTCATCGAGAACGGCCTGAGGGTGGTGCCCTTCATCGGTACCGAGTTTCGTCGATTCCCCACCATGACCACCGCGCAGTGGATTCTGATGCAAAGTACCGACGAGTTCGGGCAACTCATCAAGGTGACGATTTCTCAGACCCAGCTACTGGTCTTCTTTGTGGCGGCCCTCCTGATGGGAGTCCTCGTTCTCATCGTGGACAGGACCAAGACCGGCAAGGCGATGCGTGCGACCAGCTTCGACATGAAGGCCGCGGCCCTTATGGGGATCAACGTGAATCGCATCGTCAGTTTCACGTTTTTGTTAGGGAGCAGCCTGGCCGCGGCGGCCGGCGTTCTTTTCGCTCTGAGCTACCCTCAGATCGAGCCTTACATGGGCATCATGCCCGGACTCAAGGCCTTCGTGGCCGCCGTTCTGGGGGGGATCGGCAGCATCCCCGGAGCCATGCTCGGGGGTCTGATTTTAGGACTGGCAGAAACCCTGACCAAGGGCTTCATCAGCAGCCAGCTCTCCGATGCGGTCGTGTTTTTGATTCTCATCGTCATTTTGATGTTCCGTCCTTCCGGCCTCCTGGGCAAGGCCGTAAAGGAGAAGGTTTGAAAACGTCCACAAGGTTCTGGCTTCTGGCTTCTTCCATTCTGGTGTCGCTCGCCGTCTTGACCTTCCTGGTTCATTACCGGCTCATCGACCGCTATCTTTCCCGTCTGTTGATGCTCGGTGCCATCCAAAGCATCATCGCCCTTTCGCTCAACCTCATCACCGGTTTTACCGGTCAGCTCTCCCTGGGCCAGGCGGGGTTCGTCGGGATCGGTGCCTACACCACCGCCATCTTCACGACCCAGGGGTGGCCTTTTCCTCTGGCCCTGATTCCCTCGGTGGGTTTTGCCGCCCTCGCCGGCTTTTTGGTTGCCTGGCCCAGTCTGCGTCTCCGAGGCGACTACCTGGCCATCATGACCCTGGGTTTTGGTGAGATCATCCGATCTCTCATCATCAACCTGGGGGACCTCACCGGGGGCGCTTCCGGGTTCAAGGACATCCCGGGTTTTCATGCCGATGGAGACATCAACCGATCGATCGGCTTTTTGTGGATCTTCCTGTCCTTTATCCTCGTCACTGTTTTGATCACCAACCTCATTCGGTCCAGCCATGGGCGGGCTATCCTGAGCGTCCGCGAGGATGAGATCGCAGCGCGGGCCATGGGCGTGGACATTCGTCGGGTCAAGATCGGGGCCTTCGCTCTTTCGGCGGCCCTGGCGGGCTGGGGTGGCGCCCTTCAGGCCCCCTTCCTGAATTACCTTGCTCCAACCAGTTACGACTTTTTGAAGAGCGTGGACATCGTGGTGATCCTCGTCCTGGGGGGGATGGGAAGTATCACCGGTACCATCCTGGCCGCCTTCGGACTCACCCTTCTCCAGGAGTGGCTTCGTTTTCTGGGAGATTACCGCATGGTCATCTATCCCCTCCTCATGATTTTGATGATGCTTTTTCGGCCCCAGGGTCTGATGGGGGGTAGGGAGTGGAGTCTATGGAACCTCATCGCCAGGCTCGGGGGAAAAAACCGGGAGGTCCGCCATGGATAGTGTCCTCCGTGTCGAAAACATCTCCATCCAATTCGGCGGGCTTCGAGCTGTCAACGATTTTTCGCTGGATCTGAAAAGTCAGGACCTGGTGGGACTGATCGGCCCCAACGGGGCAGGAAAAACGACGGTCTTCAACCTGCTCACCGGTGTTTATGAACCCACCTCGGGTACCATTCTCTACAAGAGTCACAACGGCCGTTTGTATCGTTTGGAGGGGATGCCCCCCAACAGGATTACCCAGCTGGGAATCGCTCGGACCTTTCAAAACATTCGCCTCTTTCCCGGCCTCACCGTGCTGGAAAACGTGTTGGTCAGTCATCATTTTTCCATCCGCTACAACTGGCTTGAAGCGGTGCTGCGCCTTCCCCGATATTGGCGCGAGGAGGCGCGGATTCGCGAGCAAAGCCTTGAACTCTTGCAGATCTTTGGTTTGGCAGATTACGCGGATTACAAGGCCAATCAGCTTCCGTATGGCCAACAACGGAAATTGGAAATCGTGCGGGCCCTGGCCACATCCCCGCAGCTCTTGCTCCTGGATGAGCCGGCAGCCGGCATGAACCCGCAGGAAACCCGGCAGCTCATGGACCTCATCCTCTTTATCCGAGAGCATTTCCACCTGACCCTGCTGTTGATCGAGCACGACATGAGCCTGGTCATGGGAATCTGCCAGAGGGTGGTGGTGCTCGATTACGGCAACATCCTGGCAGAGGGACCTCCCGACCATGTGAGGAACAATCCCGAGGTCATTCGAGCCTACCTGGGGGAGGATGTCCATGCTTAGGGTGACGGGGCTGGAGGTCAGCTACGGTTCCATTCGTGCCGTGCAGGGTATCGATTTCGACGTTCGCGAGGGCGAAATCGTCACCCTGATCGGGGCAAATGGGGCGGGAAAAACATCTACCCTCCATGCTCTCAGCGGATTGATTCCTTCGACAGGTAGTGTCGAGCTCGAGATCGACGGAAATCGACATAACCTGCGCGGCATTGCGCCCGATCTCCGTGTGGGCCTGGGGCTCGTTCAGGTCCCCGAGGGGCGCCGGGTGTTCGGAAACCTCTCGGTCAGGGATAATCTCCTCCTGGGCGCCTATCGCCGCAAGGATGATCTCACGAAAGATTTGGAAAACGTCTTTCGATTATTTCCCCGCCTGAAAGAGAGGCTAAACCAGCGCAGTTCCACGCTATCGGGCGGGGAACAACAAATGCTGGCCATCGGACGGGCCCTGATGTCGCGGCCACGAATCCTCCTTCTCGACGAGCCCAGCATGGGACTGGCGCCCCTCCTCGTCCGAGAGATCTTTCGAATCATTCAAGCCATCAACGCTGAGGGGGTGACCATCCTGCTGGTGGAACAGAATGCTCACATGGCCCTCAAAATCGCCCAACGTGCCTTCGTGCTGGAGACGGGAAAGATTGCCCTGAGCGGCCCCGCCGACGAGTTGGCTCGAAGCGAGACGGTCAAACGGGCCTACCTGGGCGGTTGAACCGACGCGTTGACAGTAACGCATAATGCCGTACAATGTATCCAGGAGGTGAGGACATGTATGTCAGATCGCGGATGACGCCCAATCCGATTTCTGTCCCACCCGAGACTCCCGTCACCGAGGCCCAAATCCTCATGAAACGAGAAAGGATCCATCGTTTGCCGGTTGTGGATCGAGATGGTAGATTGAAGGGGATTGTGACAGAAAAGGATCTGCTCTACGCAAGTCCGTCTCCGGCCTCGAGCTTGAACGTTTACGAGATGAGCTACCTTTTGGCAAGGCTCACGGTCGGGGAGGTGATGTCCACCAACGTGATCACCATCACCGAAGACCTACCCCTCGAGGAGGCGGCAAGGATCATGGCCGACAACAACATCGGGGGATTGCCGGTGATGCGAAACGGCCAGTTGGTCGGGATGATCACGGAGAGTGACTTGTTCAAGGTCTTCCTGGAAATGCTGGGGGGTTGGGAAGAGGGGCTTCGCGCCACGGTCAAGGTTGGAGATCACACGGGAGCCCTTGCCAAAATCGCCGGCGATGTCGCCGCTTCGGAAGGGAATATCCGGGGTGTCGGTTTTTTCCATGCCGAGGCCTCGGGGTACGCATACCTAACGTTGAAGGTTCGGGGTTTGACTGCTGAAAACCTTCGAAAAACACTTGCGCCGAATGTGGAGGAGGTTCTCGACATTCGCTAGGGAGGTTGGATGTCTGTTTCAAAAGGCTTGCTTTTTACAAGGGTGGGTAAAACGAGCATCATTCCGCTTTACATCAAGATCGTCACCATTTTCTTGCTGCTGATTCTCATCTCCAATTTGACGACCAATTTCATCAATTTGTCGATGAACCGCTCCGAAATCCTTCGATTAGCCGGAGAGCTGCTCACCAAGGAACTGAAGGAACTCTACGTTTTTTCCTCGAACCAGTATCAGATTTATGTTTTCGATGGAGATGCCGCCGCATCCCAGGAGGCCCTCGAGGTGGCCGCCTCCACCAATCTGCGACTCCCCTTCTCGACGGCCTTTGGCATTCAACCCGACTCCAGGATTTTGTTCCGGGCTGTCAAAGATGTTGAAGGAAATTTTCCGTTTGCGGACCTGAAGTTTCTCGAGGAGTGGAACCGCAAAAGGGAGGCCGGTCAGGAGGATGGCGAGGCAAAGTTCATCATGGGGGGCCGTACCTATTTCGGTTTCTACAAATACCATCCCAACTGGGACGTGTACCTGGTTCGGGCGGAAGATGAGGTCACCTTCTACAGCGAAAGCTGGGGAATCTTCATCAGGGTCGGTATCATCATTTTGCTGTTGACCGTTGCCATCGCCTGGCTGGGTATCGTCCTCCTGCGCCGGATTTTCAAATTCGTCGATGTCATTACCCAGGCTCTCTTTGAGATGCAGCGAACCCAGGAACTGCGGATCATCGAGCTGGGAGGTGCACCCAACGACGACATCACCTATCTCGGCATGAGTTTCAACGCCCTCTCCACCACCATCAAAAACCTGATGAATATCTTCAAGAAATTCGTCACGAAGGACGTCGTGCAACAGGCCTACCGTCAACGTTATGTGAGTCTCGAGGGCACTCAGAAAGACCTCACCATCCTGTTCTCCGACATTAAAGGCTTTACCTTCATGACCGAGACCCTGGGGACCGACATCATCAACCTGTTGAACCTTCACTACGATCGTGCCATCCGGCTCATTCAGCAAAACGACGGCATCATCGGAAGTATTATCGGCGATGCCCTTCTGGCGGTGTTCGGCACCCTGGAAGGAACCGAAAAAAATCGCAGTCTCAGCGCCCTGCGCGCCGCCTTCCACATCCAGCGGGTCGCCTCTCAGTTACGGGAGGCCATGGCCAGGAAAAAAGAAGATCTTTTGGCCAAAAAGGGCGAGCTCACGCCTCAGGAAGAGGCGGTGTTCAAGGCTGTGTTGTTGGAGATCGGCGTGGGTATCGATGGCGGAAAGGTCTTCTATGGCAGGATAGGTTCCTACGTACACATGACCAACACCGTCATCGGGGACAACGTCAACAGCTCCTCCCGGCTGGAAGGGCTGACCCGAGTGTACAAGGTGCCCATCATCGTGAGTGAACTGGTGCGCGATGAGGTCATGGCGGTGAATGATGACGATTACATCTTCCAGGAGCTGGATACCGTACAGGTAAAGGGCAAGACCACCGGGAAAAAGGTGTTCTGGCCCATCGAAACCGCAGCCCTGACCGAGGAGATTCGCAAAGATCTGGCACTCTTTCAGGAAGCCCTGGGTCTGTATTATTCCGGGGACTGGACCGAGGCCAAAAAGCTCTTTGCCAGGGTCAAGTCTCCCATCGCACAAGTGTTTCAGGAAAGAATCAAATCCGCCAAGAATCCCCCCTTAGGATGGAACGGTATATGGACTATGACAACCAAGTAGAAAACTCGATCGTCGAGGCAAGGCGTCACTTTCTCGATGTCAAGATCGATGACGACACGCCCATCGAGCACTACGACCTCGAAGAGGAATATGCAAAAACCCGCAAAAACAGATCTCCCTTCATTGTTTTGAGTTTGCTCGGCGCCCTGGCGTTCAGCGTTCTCTTGAGCTGGGCCATCGTCCTCATCCTGGATGCCACCAGGAAGGTCAACCCCGCTGTCATCGACAACTTCCAGGAGCTTCGACTGAGGGACGTCCTCAACGCCGCCCGGCAAAACGAACAGGCGCTGTCGGAAATCCTGCGGGAAATCGACGCCCTGAAGAGCGACCGCGATCTCAAGATCGAAAAGGTTCGCAGTGAGACTCAGGCGGCGATTCAATTGCTCACCCAGCGGCGAATGTCGGTGGCACAACGCAACGCCCAAACCAATACCTTGAACAGACAACTGCAATCCCAGGTCAAGGCGATCGAGGATGAATACAGCGCCAAAATCAGGGAACTCGAGGAAAAGAAGGCGGGTATCGAGGCGACCATTCAATCCTATCAGTCCCGACTGTCCGAGTCGGACCGCCGCCGCCAGTTGGTACTCCGCAGTGCCGAGGAGGTAAGTCAGCGCCGGGCCAGCAACATTCAATCCGAGTACAGCCAGCGGCTTCAACAGTTGGAAAATCAGTCCCGAAACAGCATCGAGGCGGAGCGTGCGTTCCATCAGGAGTATGTCAAACTATCGGAAGAGCGTCACGCCGAGGAAATTCGTGAGACCATTCTGCGGTATAACCCGAATATCACCGAACCGCAAATCCTGGATATTTTGGCATTGGATCTTCCTTCTGACTATGAACGACCCGAACTATCTGCCATCCTGGAAAAGGAAGGAGTCTGGACCGCCCAGGAATACCGACTCACCAGTCAAAGGTGGCAACAGTTCGAGACCCTTTGGGCCCGATTGCGCGCCATCCCCTACGAGAACTCCGTGCCGGCTGTGCTCGATCAGTTGCGCCGATTGCAACTTAGCAGACTGCAGCTCATGGACGAAGTGTGGCAGGCCGCGGCGAAACGGCTCATCCAAAAAAATGAGGCGATCGCGGAACTCGAGGAAACTGTAAAGGCCAGGGACGAAAAAATTGCCGCCCTTTCGGATGATGTCAGTTATCGTGATCGCGTGTTGGGCGTGTTCCTGGAGAGTATTGCGGAGGCCGGCTACGTTTATCGAATCTTCTCGCCCCAGTCGATTCAACTTCGGCTCAAAACGGGAACGGAACTGACGGTGGGTCAAACACTTCGCGTTCGGCTCAATCAGGAAGATGTCGGGCTTCTTGAGGTGGTTCGAGTCGACGACGGGGTTTGGGCCAGGGTGCAAAGCCTGGTTCGGCAAAACCGCCCAATCCGGATTCTTGACCGGGTGATCGTTGTGCCACCCGCCGCCCCTTGAACGTTCTGGGCTCGGTTCCTATAATTCAACGCAACTCTACAATCGAGGTTATCAAAGATGGCTAAAATCAGCGTGGATAGACTGCGTAACATCGGTATCAGTGCGCACATCGATTCAGGAAAAACCACGCTCAGTGAGCGTATTTTGTTTTACTGTGACCGAATCCATCAGATTCACGAAGTCAAAGGTAAAGACGGGGTGGGAGCCACCATGGATTCCATGGAGCTGGAAAGGGAGCGCGGTATCACCATTCAGTCGGCTGCAACCAACGTTCAATGGAAAAACACGGTCATCAACATCATCGACACCCCGGGGCACGTCGATTTCACCATCGAAGTCGAACGCAGCTTGCGGGTACTCGATGGAGCCATTCTGGTTTTGTGCTCCGTAGCCGGAGTCCAGTCCCAGACCATCACCGTCGACCGCCAAATGCGCCGCTACAAGGTACCGCGCATCGCCTTCGTCAACAAGTGCGACCGTGTTGGAGCCAACCCCTATCGTGTTCGTGATCAAATTCAGGAAAAACTGGGCCTCAACGCTGTCATGATCAACCTACCGATCGGCCTGGAAGACAAGCACCTTGGGGTGATCGATCTCGTGCACATGCAGGCGGTATATTTTGAGGGTCAGGACGGTCGAGACATCGTCCGAAAGGAAATTCCCAACGAGTACACCAAGCAGGCCGAAGAGTATCGGGAAAAACTCCTCGATGCGGCCTCGATGTTCGACGACGAACTTGCCGAGTTGTATCTGGAAGGCCAGGAGATTCCCGCGGAGGTGATTCAGCGCGCCATTCGCAAGGGAACCGTATCCCTGGAAATGGTACCGGTGATGTGCGGATCGGCCTACAAAAACAAGGGAGTGCAGGAGCTTCTGGATGCCGTGACGTATTATCTTCCTGCCCCGACCGATGTCGAGAATACCGCCCTGAATTTGGACGACAACGAGGCGCCCTTCGTGGTGAAGGTCGACGACGGCGAACCCACGATTGCCCTGGCGTTCAAGCTCGACGACGGTCAATACGGACAACTTACCTATGTGCGCATCTACCAGGGGCATATCGCCAAGGGCATCGAGCTTATGAACACCCGGTCCAGGAAAAAGTTCAAGGTGGGCCGTCTCGTGAAACTCCATGCCTCGACCATGGAAGACATCGAGTACGCGGGTGCGGGGGACATCGCAGCCCTCTTCGGTATCGACTGTGCGAGCGGCGATACCTTTTGCAGCCCCGGCATCAATGTCGCCATGTCCAGCATGTACGTTCCCAATCCCGTGATCAGTCTGGCCATCGAGCCCGTGGACAAGAAAAGCGCCGATCAAATGGCCAAGGCTCTGAACCGCTTCACCAAGGAAGACCCCACCTTCCGGACCTTCGTGGATCCCGAATCGAACCAAACCATCATCCAGGGAATGGGAGAGCTGCACCTCGAAGTGTACATCGAGCGCATGAAGCGCGAGTACAAGGCCGAGGTGAATACCGGTGCCCCGCAGGTTGCCTACCGTGAGGCCATATCGCAAAAGGCCGATTTCAATTACACGCATAAGAAGCAGACGGGTGGTGCCGGTCAGTACGGACGGGTTGCGGGGTACATCGAGCCCATCAATCTGGAGGAAGGAAAAAATTACGAGTTCGTGGACCAGATCAAGGGCGGTGTCATCCCCAACGAATTCATTCCAAGTTGTGACAAAGGTTTCCAGACCGCTATCCAGAAGGGGACCCAGATCGGCTTTCCGATTATCGGTGTGCGCGTGGTGATCAACGACGGTCAATACCACCCCGTAGACTCCTCCGACATCGCCTTTCAGATGGCCGCCATCGGCGCCTTCCGGGAAGCCTTCCCGAAGGCCGGTCCGGTCATCCTCGAACCCATCATGAAGGTTTCTGTGGAGGGACCCACCGAGTTTCAGGGCAACATTTTCGGATCGATCAACCAGCGGCGCGGTGTCATCCTGTCGTCGACAGAGGAAGGCAGTTATTGCCGGGTGGAGGCCGAGGTGCCGCTGAGCGAAATGTTCGGCTACAGCACGGCACTGAGATCCATGACCCAGGGAAAGGCCGAATTCACCATGGAGTTCCTGCGCTACGCACGCGTGCCTTCCAACATAGCAGAGGAGCTGAAGAAGGCGTACGAAGCAAAACGAAAAGCAGAGCAAAATAAATAAGGGGTGGCAAGATGTTAAAATCAGCGATCATTCAAAACAGTCCTTTGCGAATCCTCGATTCGACCCTGGGCGGGGGCCTGGGAAAAGGAAATCTGGGATTGGTAACCTCGGCCCACGGATTGGGCAAGACGGCCGCCCTCGTTCATATTGCAACCGACCAGCTTTTGCAGGGACTCCATGTGCTGCACGTCACCTACCATAAAAGGCCCGATGCCACCATCGCCTACTACGAGGAAATATTCCACGAGATCAGCAAGACCAAAGGGTTGGAATCCTCCATGGAGGTACACGACGAAATCATTCGAAACCGGTCGATCATGAACCTTGAAACCTACAACCTCGAGCATCTGCTGGAAAGTTTGGAATTGAGAATACAGCAGGGCGGTTTCGAGGTGAACACCCTGATCGTTGAAGAGTTCGATTTCGCCGCTGCCGGAGCGGACTCCTCGGCACGGCTCAAGGAAATTGCGCGTAAAAAGAACCTCGAGATCTGGGTCAGCCATTCCTTCGAGGAAGGCAAGAGTAAGGAGGAGATTCAACCCTACCTCCATGCCTTCGACGTGATTTTGACCTTCCGTCCCTCGGGCAAGCACATCCACCTGGAGCTCGAGAAGTCGCACGGAAGACCCGTGCAGGACCCTCACCTTTTGCTGGACCCCAAGACCCTGCTCATCGTCCGGGAGTAAGTCCCGGTGGCGTACAGGCTCAGGATTGCTTCCTCCTGGGACCGAATCCTCTCCCAGTTTGAGCCGGGAGGGGAGCTCTTCGATTTGTCCCGGCGGGTTTTTGGCAATCCTGAGGTTTTTTTTATGGTTCAATCCGAGCTCACCAAGCGGTGGCTCGGAATCCGGCTTGCCCAAATGGGGCTGGTTTTGCAACCTCGATGGACCTACTCGGCAGCCTTTTGGCAAAAGCTGCTGGTGGACAGCAAACTGGTCTGTAAATGCGAAATTCTGAGTGCCGGCGAACTTCCGTTTCTGGCCTTTGATCCCGAGGTCATCGGAAGGGGAGCACTCCTGAATTACACCAGGGCTCTTGAGGTCGCCGGACTCCTCTCTGAATATTGCGAAAACTTCCCGGAAATTTTGAAGGATCTTGAAGATCCGAACCATCGCTGGGGCCAGAGCACCGTAGCGAAACTCTGGATGAAATGTGTCTCCAAAGCGCGCAGGCCCCTGGGGTGGCACTTACACACGTTGGCCACCGAGTCCGGTAAAATCAGCGTCCTGAAGGGCTTCGAGGTCGTGGTCCTGGGAACCGCCTTTCTCACCGTCTCGGAATTGAGATTTTTGGCGGCCCTGTCCCGCCACGTTGAGGTTTTTCACTATCTTCTCAAACCGGCCGACCACCCGGGCCAGTTCCTCCAGTACGACCTGGCCCTCGAGGTCCTGCGAGGGGAAGGAATAAATCCTCTCGATGAGGATTCCCGGCATTCGGACCCCGAGGTAAAGGTGACCTCGTGCTGGGGTCCCCACCGAGAAATCGAGACCGCGGTCGAGGATGTTTGGGACATCCTCGATTCAGATCCAAAACTCCAGCCCGCTCAAATCGGAATGGTGGCCATGGATTGGAAGGACTATGTGCCGTTTTTGGGGCCCGCTTTGGAAGCGATCGATCCATCGCAGGTCCCGGGTGGCTCTCCCGACTCCCTGGCGCAAAAGACCCTGTTGGGGTCATTGCCCCTCGATTATCAGCTCGAAAGCCAGGATGCCAACTGGGAGGAAGCTTTTCACCTCATGGAAATCCTTTTGGACCTGGCGATTCGCCTCGATCCGAAAACCGACCTCCAAGGAGGGCAGCCGGAAACAAAGATTTCTGTCGTTTCCCAGGAAACCTGGACGCGTTCGTCCATCAAACGGTATCTCGCTCACCCCTGGGTGGTAAAAATTCTTTCGCTCGATGATTCTTTCGATTGGGAGGAGTGGGCTGGGCTAACCCACTTCCATTGGGGTTGGAATGGGTCCGATGTGGAGCGCCTGAGCCCGATGATCTCGGTGCATGCCAGCCTCGAGGAGGCCTGGGAGCGTTTTGTCGGTGCCCTGGGCCGAAACCCCGTGGTTCCGTTACCGCAATGGCAGCACCTCGAGAAGTATGCCTCGGTCATGGCCCACCTGCAGGACTTGCGTCGTCGACTCACTCCACAGGAATCGAAGATGGGCTGCTGGCGTGACTGCTTCGCAGCGGTCATCGAAGGTTTTTTGGGGGAAGGTGCCTTAAAAACAGAGCAGAAAAGCTGCCTGCAGATGATCGGCCAATCCCTGGAATTTCCCTTGGAGTATAGGCCTCTGTTTTGCAGTGCCCAGGACTTCGCTGCGTACGCGCGGACAAAACTGATGCGGGAGGGGTATCGCCCCCAGCTTCTGGTGAAAGGGCTCAGTTTGGGGTCTCTTCAACGACTGCGCGGCATCCCTTTCGACACCCTCGTGATCCTCGGAATGAATGAAAAATTTCCTCGAGAGGATTCTGTCAGCCCAGAGGATGTATTGTACCAGGGCATGGACGAAGAGGCGCTGACTCTGAGGCGAAATGCCTTGAGCAAGAGCGCCCAGGATTGCCAGCTGTGGTACGATCTACTCACCGCGGCTCGCACCAGGGTCTTGATTTATTACCAGGGCCAGGACGTCAACAGCGGCGATACGATTCCAGCTTCAAAACTCGTCGAGGACTTGATCAAAAAGCGAAAAGCCTCGACGATTCACACCGAAATGTACCACTTCTTCTCGGGTGTCGATGAAGGCCGCGCGACGCACTTCGAAAAGTATGCAGACATAGCGAGAGCCCTGACCGCGAAACGGACGACGGATTTTTTTGAACCGAAAACTCTTCAAGAGCTGGAGGGCTTTAATTGGTCCCATCGGGCCATTGTCAGAATTTGCAAACATCCCTTGCGCGAATATCTCCAGCTCCATCTGGGATATCATGAGCCCTGGATCGGGGAGGGGAGCGACCCCGACGAGGAAGAGTGGGAACTCCAGCCCATCGACTATCTCGATCATGTTCTGGGCTCCGAGGACTGGGAGCAGGGGGATGTTGACCGGCAGCCTCGTGATTCCATGGCGCAACTTTTCTGGGACCTTTTTCAAAAGGGCGAGTTAGGATTTCATCGAGACAAAGAAGGACTTCCTGATGCCAAAATCCTCGAGGCACTGGATATTTACGAGAATCTGTGGGCGAAACTTCGGTCGGAACGTCCAAACGTCACCCTCAAACGAGTTCGCTCCAGCTTCGATAATCGATCACGTTATTTTTGTCAATTATCCCACCCATTCGACAAAACCTATCTTGTCTTGCTCTACGAAACCTCTTACTCTAACTCTGATTCCTTTCAGGGTTACGAGAGTTGGCTGGAGGCCTGTATTTATTCCTGGATTTGCAAGGAACACAGCCAGCCCTGTCAATATCTGTTGACGTTAAGAGACGGACAATTCGATGAGATCGAATTGAAAATAATTCACGACGCTCAGCATCTTTTGTATCGAATCGCTGATTGGGCGATGAAAAATCCCTGTTTGATTCCCCTTCACGAGAAAAATGTTTTGGAAGATCTGCGGTTGGAGAAGTTCGATCTGCTTTACTCGAAAGTCAAGGAAATAGCCGAGCCCAAACTTTCCTATCCCAACCCGAATGATCGAACCCGGCAACTATCGAATCAAATGTTTTTTTTGCTTCAAAACAAAAAATTACCCGACAAAACTCCCGATTGGTTCCAGGACCAATGCCGGGAGTTTTACCGACTGATCGCGCCGGAGGAGACGTAGAACCATGGAAATGTGGAATGCCGACAGTGCCAACACATCGTCCAACAAATGGGATGCGAACTCCCCCTTGCTGCTCGAGGCCAATGCGGGTACCGGCAAGACCTACAGTTTGGTGCGCATCGCGTATCGTTTGATCATGGAAAGGGGGATCGATCTCGACTCCCTTCTTATACTCACCTTCACTAAGAAGGCTGCCCGCGAAATGAAAGACCGCCTTCGGCAGCTCCTGTTGGATAAGTTGACAGATAATCCCAGCGACGAACAAAGGATCCGATTGCAAAAAGCTCTGGGGCAGATTTCCTGGGCTCAGATTTCTACCATCCATAGTTTTTGTTACTGGGTCATCAGCCGGTATCCCCAATTTTTTCAACTCCCCAGCCATCCGGAACTCGAAGACAAAGAGCAAGTCCTCCGAAAATTAGTCGTCGGTTTTTTACGAAATGAGCCCCTTCGTGACATTTCCGCTCAAAACCTGGAATCGATGTCCTTGAAAGAATTGATGCAGGTGACCCGGAACGTTTTGGGAAATGAACACGATTTGCTCGCCAGGTACGTGTATCTCTCCTACAATGATCAAGAAGAACATCGAAAGGCTTTGTCTGACTTCCAGAGGACATGGGCGGAAAAGGTTCAACGCAATCGTTACGAATACTTTCAAAAAAGCGGGACTCTTTCCTACGACGAGATCATAAAATTGATGTTGGACCGTCTGGCTGCCGGAGAGGCCGGCGATCCTCTGTTGCGGGCGTTGCGGGGTCGATTCAAGGCTGGCATCGTGGATGAGTTTCAGGATACGGATCAACTGCAATGGGACATCATTTCCCGAATCCTGCCTCCCCATGAATCCACCCTGGTGGTGATCGGGGATCCCAAGCAGAGCATCTATGCATTTCGCGGGGCTGATCTTCGGGTTTATCAAAAGGTCAAAAAAGAAATCGAAAAGTATGGGACCCTGGCCAGGCTCGGCACCAATTTTCGTACGGTGGGCCCGCTTTTGGAAAAGGTCAATCGATTCTCTCAGATCATCTTTCAGAACACTCCCCGCGGTTGGGGAAACCTTACCTACGACGAGGCACAGATGTCTCGAGCCTGCGATGTTAACCAACTCCATCTGCGATGGGCCCAATCCCTCAGTCCCGTGTTTTCCTTTCTCTCGGTTCCTTCCTATGGTCCCAACACCGATGTCGGCACCGACAGGGTAAGGGATATGTTTCTGGAATGCGTCGTTTCCAAGATTTTGCAGCTTGTTGGACGCAGGGTCGTCGTTCGAGGGGGCGCCGACCAAAGTGAGACCGAGAGAGCGCTGGACTACGGGGACTTCGTCATTCTCGCCGATACCAACGACAATCTGCGTCAGGCTTTTTTGAAATTGAGTGCCCACGGCATTCCCTCGGTGATTGTTGGAAAGAGCAGGCTTTGGGATACCCAGGCTGCCCTGGGGATTTTGACCCTGTTGCGTTTCCTCGAGCGCCCCTCCGATCCACGGCGGCGAAAATCCTTGCTCTACAGCTTTTGGTGCTCGGCAACCTTGGAGGAAATCGAGGACAATCAATCGGCGCTCAACGTGGGTCTGGAGGTCGGTCTTTCTCTGGGCTGCAAACTTTACCAGGAAAAAAAATTTTACAGCCTCGTCGCCTGGGTAAGCACCTGGTCAAAAAACTGGCCTAATAAACCCCTGAATGAAAGTTTGGGGTACCGCCTCATCACCGATGTGTATCACATCGTGGACAAGCTCACCGAGGCTGCGCTGAGAGGGGAGTTGCAATACCAAACACCCTACGAATGGATTTTGAAGAAGATCGAAGAATCGGCGAAAGATGTCGAGCCTGACGATCTGAGGCTCGACCGAAGTTCGCGGACGGTTAAAATGATGACCTTGCATCAATCCAAGGGCTTAGAATTTCCGGTGGTGTTTTTGTTCTACGGTTTGTCCGCATCCAATCCGCGCTATATACACAACTCGTGTTTGAGCATCTACCGCGGTGAATCCGAGAATTTGGATCGCGGTATGTGGTGTTTCGCTTCGAAAGTGAATGATCTTCAAGCTCTGGCAATTAATGACGGGAATTTATTGAAAGAAAACATTGCCCACGACGAGGTTCTGGAACGGAAGAGACTCTGGTACGTCGGACTGACCCGAGCCCAGCTGGCCTGTTTTGTTTCTGCGATGGGCGTAAAAAGGAGCCACATCACAAAGGAAATTTTTCCCTTGCTTGGCGACATTCTCAAGGAAAATCTTGAAACGGTAAACTTATCTGAAAAAGTGGAACCCGGATCATGGAGGGAAGACGAGGGACTTTTCTATCGGTCCGAACTGAAAGAACGGAAGAGGCAGTCCTTTTCAGAACCGTGGATCACCAGCTACTCCTACGAGTCCTCAAAATTAAAAAAGCAGCCCTACGAATGGAAGGATGAGGAGCACGAGAAAGACGAGGCCGACTCCGAGGAGCATCCGGGGGATCGATGGGGAGGGGCCTGGTTTGGAGACCTGTTTCACAAATGTATGCAGTATTGGGATTGGACGGACCGTACCGACGGTGGCGTGAAAGATTCGGTCGAAAAATTTCTTCAGACGGGTGAATACCTGAATTTCCTGAAGCAGCTCGTTCCAGAACTCTGGCGAAACAACCTGGAAGAAATTACCGGTGAAATCGCCCAGCTCATGATGAGCACGATCACAACACCTCTTGCCCCCCTATCCGTAAAACTCGATGAATTGAAAAAGGACACCATGAGAAAGGAGATTCCCTTTCTGAATTATCGAGATGACGAAAGTCATTTCATCAAGGGTGTCATCGACCTGCTCTTTACCTACAATGATTCGTGGTACATCCTGGATTACAAGACCGACAGACTCGAAAACTACGATCCGCAGAATCTGCAAAAAGCGATGGAACAAAACCACTACAATCTTCAGGCCAAATTCTACGAAAGTGCGGTGCGAAAGCATATCCAAAGTCTGCGGGGGGTGGGGATCGGCGGTATCTTCTACCTTTTTGTACGCGGCCTGGACTCTAGTGGGAGGGGAATTGTGTTTCGGCGGGTCGAACATGCTTGATTGGACAAAGCCGGTTTTGGACACCCTTACGAAAGAAATCGACCCACGGTACCGAGAATTGTTGCGTCTGATGCTTTACTCGGGCATGGATGGGCATTCGGCCGTTCCCATCGGAAAAATTCTCGACTTGGCCGAGTCCTACCAGGAGGATTTCCTCGAGGACAATCCGATCGATGTTTCGTCGTTGCGAGACATCGTTTCCAGCCTTACTCCCGAAAGCGTCGAATCGTGTTTGGCCCCCTATTTGACATGGGAAAATGGATGCCTGGTCTGGCACATCGAAGGTGAAAAAGAAAAGAGGCTCGCAGTCTGTCTCAAAAACCTTCTATCCTCTGAAGTTCCCGAGGCCGTGGATCCCCTGCATCTGAGCAGTTTAACCGAAGAACAAAACCAGGCACTGAACCTGATGCGGACATCCCCTCTGGTGGTGCTCACCGGCGGGCCGGGAACGGGGAAGTCCCACGTCATCGCCAAGTTTCTCGAAAAATTGCCCAAGGAGGAGCTACGCAACACCGCCGTTGCCGCTCCTACGGGAAGGGCCGCCAGCCGTATCAATGAGCAGCTTCAAGGTTTGCCCGTGAAGGCGCGCACCCTTCACAGCCTGCTTCAACTTTATCCGGCCTATGGCGCTCAACCCTTTTTCAAGATGCCCGTCAACCATCTCCCTTACACAACCGTGATCGTGGATGAGACGAGCATGGTGGATGTCGATCTTTTCCTCCACCTGTTGGAGGCCCTGGGACCCGGAACGCGTTTGATTTTGGTCGGGGATGAGCAGCAGTTGCCCTCGGTCCAAAACGGGGCAGTGCTCAGGGATTTGGTGCACTATCTCGAATCGGACCCTCGGCTGATGGATCGGCACCTGGCCCGATTGACGGAAAATCATCGGCTGAGCAGGGTGAGCTCCTCCTCTGTAAGAGCCCTGGGAAAACTCTTCGAGGAGGTTAGAAACTTTGTTACCGGGCAAATGCCGAATTTCCAGGGAATCGATCATCGAGAAAATTTTCAGCTTGAGGATCTGTTGCAAGCGGTTGTGCCCCTGTGGAAGGCCAAGATCCAGGAACTGCCCCAGACCGCTGGGGACCTGGATGATTGGCTCAAGAGCGACATCATTCTACTGCCCCTGAGACATCACCCCGAATGGGGAGTTTATGCGGTTCAGTCGGCTCTCAAAAAACAATTAGGTTTCAAAACGGACAAGGCTGTAGGCATGCCCATTTTGGTAACGTCCAACCAACCGGCTTTTGGATTGGCCAACGGCGATCGGGGACAGCTCAGGTTGGTGCAGAATCAATGGGTTGTCGCCTTTCCCGGCGGCAACGACAACATCCGACTCATCCCCCTCTCCCAAATTCAGGAATACGAGGATGGGTTCGCGCTCACGGTGCACAAAAGTCAGGGTTCGGAATTCGAGAGGGTGGTGCTTGCATTGACGAAAGAGTCGTCATCTCTCATGAGCAAGGAATTGTTTTATACGGCGATTACGAGGACAAAGAGCCATTTGACCCTCTTCGCGGATTCTCAAAGCCTGGAAAAATGTCTTCATCAGAAAACCGTCCGTCATACCCTCCTCAGCTGGAGGTTGAGCTCCTAGAGGGGGTGCATTTTCATCGAAAAGAGACTAAACTGTAATCATGAGTTCACAGCTCATCAGTCCCATCGACGCTCAAAACGTGATCGAGCACCTACTGGAGGCCTTTGCCCTCCACGAAATCGTCGTCGATGCTCAAGGGCGTCCGGTGGATTACATTTTCCTGGCGGTCAACAGCGCCTTTGAAACAATGACCGGCCTGAAGGGCAAGGACATCCTTGGCCGCCGGGTGACTTCGGTCATTCCAAAACTGGATCCGTTCTGGATCGAGACCTATGGCCGGGTGGCGCAAACCGGAACCTCCGCCTCGTTTCGTCATTACGATACCCAACTGCACAAATGGTGGCAGGTGACGGCATTTTGTCCCCTGTTGGGGCGTTTTGCGGTGCTATTTCGGGATATTACGGAGGAGGTTCGTGAATCCTTTGAAAACAAGCTGTATTCCCGCTTGAACGAGGCGCTTTACCAGATTAGCCGCGCCGAATGGAATCAGGATGCCGAGCCCATATCTGCCGCTTTGAAGGTGGTGGTCGATCTCACCCACGCGCGTGAGGTCATTCATCATCTCCATTTTTTTCACGATTCCGGCAATCAGCCGGATTGTTTTTCGATGGGACCCGACGGCCTGGTCCCACGAACCGACTGCGAAGATCTTCAAGGTCTCGACACGCTCTCGCCCGGTGCGCATCCCCTGGAGACAGAGGGAGCCCGCGCCCTTCCCAGTCCCACCGACTGGATCCTCGTCATCACCAACGATCGGGATTGCTTCCACAGCGTGACCTTCCTGGGTATCGATCTTTCCGCGTTCGGTTTCGATCTCGACGTTTTCCGAACCTATTTTCACGAGGTGCGCAGCATCCTCGAGCAACTTCACCTGGCCAGGGAAAAAAGCACCCTGCAACAACAATTCCTCCATGCTCAAAAGCTCAAAAGCCTCGGTGTTCAGGCTGGCATCGTGGCCCATGACTTCAACAATCTTCTGGCCGCTATTTTGGGAAAAATCGAGCTTCTCAAAGTCAGGTCACCCGGGGAAGCGGAACTTCGTACGGAATTGGGCAGCCTGCAGAAATTGGTTCTTCAAGGAAAAGATCTCACCACCCAGCTGTTGAGTTTCGTCGGGATGGACAGCCTGGAGATGAAAGAGGTCGAAATCGTGAACTTTGCCCATGAGCTGGAGCCTCTTTTGAGGGCCTCTGTTCCCAGAAACATCGAACTCGTGATCGATACTCAACATCTGCCTCCCGAGACCCATGTTTGGGCGGACTCCGGCCGACTGCGTCAGGCCATCCTGAACCTCGCGGTCAATGCTGCCGATGCGATCGGTGAATTATCCGGGAATATCACGATTTTGTTCGCCCTGGAAAATATTTTGGATGGCAAGACCTGGAAGGGGCTTTTTCCCACTAAGCCCGGCGAGTACATTGCCATCCAGGTGGTGGACGACGGTCCGGGCATCGCCCAGGACAAACTGGAGAAGATCTTCGAGCCATTTTTCAGTACCAAACCGAATGGTCACGGTTTGGGGCTTTCGGCTGTCGTGAACATCGTCAAGGAACATCGTGGCAACATCCGAGTCGAGTCCCGTCCAGGTCAGGGAACCAAGTTCATGATCGTTCTTCCCCGTCATAAAATCGCGACACCACGGAGCGTCCCCGTGGAGGCCGAGCTCGATCGGTGCCAGGACGAAGAAGGACCTCTCGAGGTGTTGCTGATCGACGACGAGCCCTGGCTCCTGGAGGTCAATCGGGAAACCTTCGAATGCCTGGGCCACCGGGTCAGCGTTGCCTCGGATGGATATCAAGGTCTGAATGTTTACAGATCGGGTACCTTTGATCTGGTGTGTTTGGACCTTACCATGCCGGGGATGTCCGGTCAGGAACTGTGGGCGCTCATCAAAGAGGAAAAGCCCGATCAACGGTTCCTCATCCTGACGGGCTTTTCATCCCAGTCCCTTCCACCCCAAATGCTTCAGGACACCCATACGCGCTTTCTCCAAAAACCCTTCGAGCTGAGGGCCCTGACCGAAAAGCTCCAAGAGCTTTTCGGTATTTAGTTTTTTTACTGGCAGGACTCGCAGTCAGGGTCGAGAAGGCTGCAAACCTTGCCGACCTGCGTGGCGGACTCGATCTTTTCGAAGGGGTCGTGGGGGTCCGGCTGGTAGGTCTGAAATTCGAACTCCTTTTGGGTTCCCACTCCCACCTGATCGTACTGGCGCTTTTGGGTGAAACCGTATTTGGTATCCAGGGTGCTCTTTTCGATTTGCGAGGCAGCGAGGGTACGCAGGTAGTAGGTGGTCTTGAGTCCTTTCTTCCATGCCGCCATGTAGATTTCTTCGAGCTTCTTGCCTGAGGCACCCTTCATGAACACGTTGTGGCTTTGGCTTTGATCGATCCACTTGGCACGGCGTGCGGTCATGTCCAACATGTGCACGGGATCGATCTCGAAGGCCTCACGATAGAGTGTTTTCATGTCCTCGGGAATGTTCATCGCCTGCAGGTTCCCATCGTAATACTTGAGTTGGTCCAGGGTCTGAGGATTCCACAGGCCGCACGCCTTGAGGTCGTTTACCAGGTATTCGTTGACCACGGTGAACTCGCCGCTCATGTTGCTTTTGACGTAGATGTTCTTGTAGATCGGCTCGATTCCGGGATAACATCCCGCGATGTTGGAGATGGTCGCGGTGGGGGCGATGGCGGTGCAGTTGGAGTTTCGCATCCCGTGGCGGCGGACGCTCTCCCGGACCGCGGTCCAGTCGAGCTTGCCGCCGCGTTGGACCTCGATGGGCATACCCCGTTCCTGCTCCAACAGCTCGAGGGTGTCCTGGGGCATCAATCCCCGATCCCACTTGGAGCCTTTGAAGGAGGAGTAGGGGCCTTTCTCGGCGGCAAGCTCGCTCGAGGCCAGGATGGCGTGGTAGCTAATAAACTCCATGGTCTCGTCGGTAAAGTTGAGGGCCTCGGGGCTTTCGAAGGGGATGCGGATCTGGAACAAGGCATCCTGAAGTCCCATCAGGCCCAGGCCAACGGCTCGGTGGCGCAGGTTGGCGGTCCTGGCCTCGACCGTCGGATAGAAATTGATGTCGATGACGTTGTCGAGCATGCGCATGGCCACATGCACCGTTTTTTGCAGCTGATCCCAATCGATCCTTCCATCCCGGATGTGGGTGGCCAGGTTCACACTGCCCAAATTGCACACCGCAGTTTCCTCGGCGCTGTTGTTCAGGGTGATCTCGGTACAGAGGTTGGAGTTGTGCACCACACCGACATGATCCTGGGGAGAGCGGATGTTGGAAGGGTCCTTGAAGGTAATCCAGGGGTGCCCGGTTTCGAAGAGGCGGGTCAGCATTTTGCGCCAGAGCGCGAGGGCCTCGACTTCCCTCCAGAGCCGAATCTTTCCTTCTCTGGCCTGGCGTTCGTAGTATTCGTACCGCTGCTCGAAGGCGCGGCCATAGAGGTCGTGGAGATCCGCAACCTCATCGGGACTGAACAGGGTCCACTTGCCGTTTTCCAGGACCCTCTTCATGAAAAGATCGGGGATCCAGTTGGCTGTGTTCATGTCGTGGGTCCGACGTCGCTCGTCGCCGGTATTGCGCCTCAGGTCGAGAAAATCTTCGATGTCCAGGTGCCAGGTTTCGAGATAGGCACAGGTGGCCCCTCGGCGTTTTCCCGATCGATTGATGGCGAGGGTGGCATCGTTGGCGATTTTCAGGAAGGGAATGATGCCCTGGCTTTCCACGTTCGTGCTCTTGATTCTGGCCCCAGTGGCTCGGACGTAGGTCCAATCGTTGCCGATACCGCCGCTCCACTTGGACAGTTGGGCGTTGTCACCGATGACCTTGAAGATGTGGTTCAGATCATCGTGGACGGTGCTGAGATAGCAGGAGCTCAGCTGGGGATGGGTGAGTCCCGAGTGGAAGAGGGTCGGGGTGCTGCTGACGAAATGCAGGCGGCTGTAAAGCTGGTAAAACTCGTTGGCCCAAAATTCGCGATCCTTTTCCTGGAGGGCGAGCCCCATGGCGGTCCGCATCCAGAATGCCTGGGGGGTTTCGATCACCTGGTCGTTCAATCGGAGAAAATACCTCTCGTAGAGGGTTTCCATCCCGATGTACTCGAAAACCGCATCCCGGGAAAAATCCAGGCACTCGGCCAGTTTTTCGAGGTTGAATTCGAGCAGTTGGGGATCCAGGAGACCTTCACGGACCCCAAGCCGAATGTTTTCCTGGAACACCCTCCTGGCGGCATCTTCTTTGTCCTTCTCGTGGTAGCTCTTCCCGAGAACCTCTTTATAGATTTTTTGAAGATAAAGTCGGGCAGCTACCCGGCTATATCCGGGATCGCGCTCGATGAAGGTGCTGGCGCTCAGGATGAGGGCATCCTGGATTTGCCGACTACTCACCCCGTCGAAAATGTTTTTGAAGGTTTCGCGGCAAAGGGTTTTCAGCGAAACATCCTCGTTCAAGGCACCGGCCCTGATGAAGCTGTCCCTGATTTTCTCGTAACTCAGGGGCTCTTTTCGGCCATCGTTTTTGACAACCCAATAGGCAGGAACTTCCAGGCCGAAATACTCGGCGGTCAGTTCCTGGATGGAAACGGACTTTTGTGAAACGGACATAAACACCCTCCCGATGAATGTTTGGAATATAACATAAGTTTCGGGAAAATCAAGATCTCACGCTATATATAGCGTGAAAAACAAAAAAATACTCCACTAGTAAGGTGGCGGTTCCGCATCAAATGGGTTATAATGCACGTGGGAGGGACGAGGCAAATTGGCAGAACAAGCCTTCGAAGGAAAAAAAGTCTTCTTCCTTTATCCGCACAGTTCCATCGAAGAATACTTTCACCTCTTCCTCATCAAAAACGAATTCGAGGTCTATCTCCTTCGGGATCATCGTTACCTCGTCGATCTTTTGAGGAGATTTCCATCTTCCATCGTCTTCCTCAACATCGACGAGCTTTTTACCGAGGAGCAATGGATTCAGTTTACTCAAAAACTCGTACAGGAATTTCCCGAGGTGGTGGTGGGTGTGTTCACCGCGTACAACAACCCCGCCCTGTCCCAACGATATTTGATCGATTTGGGCATCAAGGGGGGCTATGTCACCCTGCGCTCTGGCATGGACAACGCGCGCCAGACCATCGTCAAGGCCCTGATCGCCAACGAGGCTCGAGGCCGGCGGCGCTACATTCGGTATCGTCCCACGGAAGGGAGCGCTACCTTCAATATGAAATACCGGGGGGAAATCGTCACCGGGCTTGTGTACGACATCTCCAGCGTCGGTATCAGCGCGGCCTTCGATCGGGATATCTACGATTTTCCCGAAAAAACCCTATTAAGCGATGTACAAATCATGTTCCGAGGTTTGCGTGTCAAGTTAAACCTGGTGATCGAAATCAAGCGATCCCAACCCGGTAAAAAAACCACCTATGTCATGATATTTACGAGTGATATTTTGCCTACCGACAGGGAAAAAATCTCGACCTTTATTCTGAGGGGGCTTCAAATCGATCTCGAAAAGTGGCTGGAAGAAATACCCAAAAAAGCATAATCATAGTAGATTAGAGCAATAACGCACCAAGTTGTGTGCCATTCAGGGGAGGTAAAACAATGTCCCGAACGATCGGGGTTCTCAAGGAGACGGTGGTCGGGGAGCAACGTGTTGCCCTGGCTCCCGCACATGTTCCGCAACTCGCAAAGTTGGGGTACGAGGTGGTAGTCGAAAAAGACGCGGGGAGGCTGGCTGGTTATCCCGATGCGGAATACCAGGCGAAGGGGGCCAAAATCGTCGATCGCAAAGAGGTTGCCGGCTCGGATATTGTTCTGGCGGTAAGAAGGCCGCAGGACAAACCCGCCTGGAAAAGCGGGGCTCTTATCATCGGTATGTTCGATCCCTACGAACCCTCCGAATTCTTTTCCGATCTGGTGAAATCCGGCGTCAGCGCCTTCAGCATGGAGTTGATTCCCCGAACCACCCGGGCCCAGGCCATGGACGTGCTGTCCAGCCAGGCGAATTTGGCCGGTTACAAGGCTGTCCTGATCGCCGCCCAAAACAGCGTGAAAATGTTCCCGATGATGATGACCGCCGCCGGAACCATCACCGCATCCAAGGTCTTCGTCCTCGGGGCCGGTGTTGCCGGACTGCAGGCCATCGCCACCGCTCGAAGGCTGGGCGCCGTCGTTTACGGCTACGATGTTCGCGCGGCGGTCAAGGAGCAGGTGGAATCGCTCGGGGCCAAGTTCGTGGAACTTGCCCTGGAATCCGCCGAGGGGCAGGGGGGCTATGCCCGCGCCATGGACGAGTCCTATTACCAAAAGCAGCGCGAGCTTTTGGGAGAGGTAATGAAAGAGATGGACGTGGTCATCAGCACCGCGGCCATCCCCGGAAAACGTTCGCCCCTATTGATCACCCGACAGGCCGTGGAGGGAATGCCCCCGGGCAGCATCATCGTGGATCTGGCTGCGGAGCGCGGCGGAAACTGCGAACTCAGCAAGGCAAACGAAACGGTCCATCATCAGGGTGTCACCATCATCGCTCCCACCAATCTGGCATCGACTCTGGCCTTCAACGCCAGCGCCCTCTATGGGAAAAACCTGGTGAACTTCATTGCGAACATGACCAAGCAGGACAAACAAACCAAGCAGTACAGCCTGGCCATGGATCTTCAGGACGACATCGTGGCTGCAACCCTGATCGTTCACCAGGGGGCTGCTGCCAACGACCGCATCAAAGAACTCTTGAAACTTTAAGGAGACAGTGAATGGACTATCCCACGATTCAAATCTTGAATCTTTTGATCGACGTGATGACCGTTTTCGTGTTGGCCATCTACCTGGGTGTCGAGGTGATCGGCAAGGTTCCCAGCCTCCTTCATACGCCCCTCATGAGCGGCTCCAATGCCATTTCGGGGATCACCATCGTCGGGGCCATCCTGGCCTTGCAGCTTTCGGTGGGCCGGGAATCCCACCCGCTCGGTGTCTGGCTGTTGGCCTTTGGTACCGCGGCGCTCACGT
This sequence comes from uncultured Spirochaetia bacterium, assembly GCA_937960645.1. Classification (GTDB taxonomy): domain Bacteria; phylum Spirochaetota; class Spirochaetia; order JABEVK01; family JABEVK01; genus DYOB01. Next base: position 26,290 of record CALGPJ010000047.1, read on the forward strand.
TCGCGATGATCAACGTGGCGGGCGGCTTCGTCGTCACTCACCGCATGCTCCTGAAATTCAAGACAAGGAAGTAACATGAACGAAATGACACTCATCGTCAAAACCCTCTACCTCCTGGGGGCAGTGTTTTTCATTCTTGGGTTGAAGGCCCTTTCCTCGCCCAAGACCGCCGTCCGCGGTAACCTGACGGGTGCCTTCGGTATGGTCCTGGCCATCGCCGGGGCCTTGTTGCAGGGGCCCCAATTTTCGCTTATCTGGGTACCCGTCGGCGTCCTGGCAGGTATCCTGATCGGCGTGATTCTGGCGGTAACGGTCGACTTCAAGGCCATGCCCCAGCTCGTCGGTCTTTTCAACGGTTTCGGCGGTATCGCCTCGGTGCTGGTGGCTGCCAGCATGATCCTGCTGACCCTAATCACCGGCCAGAAGGAAACGCCCATTTCCGCGGTGGCCACTGCGGCGACGGGCATCGTGGGGGCAGTGACCTTCTGGGGCTCCCTGGTGGCTTTTGGTAAGCTCCAGGGCCTTATCTCCGAGCGGCCTCTTCGTTATCCCGGGGAGCAGGTGGTCAAGGTACTCGTCGCCCTCGCCGCCCTGGCTTTTGGGGTGATCTACGTCAATCCCGATTTGGTTGGCGGCTTTGACCGCAACATGAGCTACTGGATCATGGCGGCAGTCGCTTCCGTCCTGGGACTCCTTCTCACCCTGCCCATCGGCGGGGCCGACATGCCCATCGTGATCGCCCTGCTCAACAGCTACTCGGGTATCGCCGCAGCGGCCAGCGGCTTTGTGCTCAACCCGCCGAACTCCATCCTGATCATCGCCGGTGCCCTGGTAGGGGCCTCCGGGATCATCCTCACCCAGCTGATGTGTAAGGCAATGAACCGCTCCCTTGCCAACGTGCTCTTCGGTGGCGTCGGCGCCATCGTGGAAACAGCCAAGGGCGACGACATCTACGCCGGCAAGATCAAGAGCACCAGCGCCGAAGAAATTGCGGTGATCCTCAAGAACGCTCAACGGGTGGTCTTCGTTCCGGGTTACGGGATGGCCGTCGGACGGGCTGCTACCCCGGTGCGTCAGCTCTTCGAGGCTCTGGAAAAGGACGGGGTCACGGTCGAGTTCGGCATCCATCCCGTTGCCGGACGCATGCCCGGACACATGAACGTCCTCCTGGCCGAGGAAAACATCCCCTACGATAAGCTGAAAGAAATGGACGAGATCAACCCCAGCTTCCCCAACACCGATGTCACCATCGTCCTCGGGGCCAACGACGTCGTCAACCCCATTGCTCGGGAAAGCCAGGGGACCCCCATCAGCGGGATGCCCATCCTGGATGTGGACAAATCCCGCACCGTCATCGTGGTCAAGCGCAGTCTCGCTCCCGGTTTTGCGGGGATTCCCAACCCCTTGTTCGCCAACGATAACACTCTGATGTTCTTTGCCGATGCCAAGAAGGGTATGGAGGACGTGGTCAAGGCTTACAAGGAGGCCGACTAGCCGCCTTGAGAGTCACCGGCGGCAAATACCTGCGCCGGGTGGTGAAATGCCCGCCCGGCGTCATTCGTCCAGCCATGGACCGAATGCGGGAAAGCGTCTTTGCCATATTGGGAGATTTAGAGGGGCAAAAGGTCCTGGACCTGTTCAGCGGATCGGGCATCCTGGCCCTGGAGTCCCTCAGTCGCGGCGCTGAAAGTGCGGACCTGGTGGAGGCCGATCCCGGGAAAAAAAAAGTTATCCAGGAAAATTTTTTGGGCGTTATCGAACCCTGGAGGCTCCACCTGACAACGGTGGAGCATTTTCTGCGTTCTGCAAGGGGATCCTGGGATTTAATCATCCTCGATCCGCCCTTTGCCTATTCGAAAAAAATGGAATTGATCGACATCATCGAAAAAAGAAAAATATTGAATTCCGGTGGTCGTATTATACTGCATCATCCTACCGATGAAATATTGATTTTTTCATCCATGAAATTGCTTCATGCGGATTCAAGAAAATATGGGGGAAGCACGGTAGATTTTCTGATTGACAACCGAAAATAGAAAAGTTATTATAAAATATAAAATAAAAAGGGGAAAAACAAAAATGCCGCCAGTATCCGACAACAAAAAAACGACGGGCGCTCCTGCCAAAAAAAGGGGACGTAAAAAGGTTGATTTGTCTCCGGAAGCTCTAAAGAAAATCAAACAAATCGAGGAAAATGCCCTGCGGGAAAAACGTCTTCTCATCGCAGCAGAACAAAGCCGGCTCGTGATTTCCCAACTCCAGGATGCTGTTGCCAGGCTGGATTTTGTGATCAAAAGCGAGGGAAAAATCAAACTCAACTCGGGGAAAATCGTGTTTTTGCGCGGTCTCCATGTCAAACTGGACGTTGTGGACGATCAGGGAAAACGCGTCAAAGTCGACCTCGCGAGCGTCAGCGGCCGCTAGTGCCTCAGTCCCTGAGGCCAAAAACTTTTTCCGTTTCTTTCAGCGATAGGCCATCGGTGGGTTCTTGACACAAAATGAGCAAGTGAATATAAACACTACATTATTAAAATTATTCTAAAATCAATAAAGGGAACTTTTGACCGATATCGCTGAATTCTTTTGCAAGGCGCCTGTTGCGTATCTTGAGGTAGACCACTGTCAAGAGCCTCCGAAAATTTTAAGTGTTAATTCCACCTTTCGGGGCGTGTTGCGCCAGATGGGATTCGATCACGCCGAACAGTTTTTGGCTTATTTGCCGGAAACTTTGGGCGTCAATCCCTTTGTGGCGGAGGAGATCGATGGGGAG
>CALGPJ010000048.1 GCA_937960645.1 uncultured Spirochaetia bacterium
GTTCGAGAATGTCCAAAAAGGAGTGCGTTCAAACATTTGGGACATTTGGGATTATCAGTTGGTGTATCGGGTGGTTTTTTCGGGCGGGTGTTTCGTTATCCCGAATGGAAATTTTATCAAAAATCTTGGTTTCGATGCCTCTGGGACACACACGACCAGGCCCAATAGTCGCTCTAGCGCGGAATATCGTTTGCCCCCGGATTTGTTGCAGCACCCTGAGGGCGTGTTTCCCAACAAACTGATCGAAGAGAGTATTTATCGATTGGGATTAGGGGTTCGCCGGAAAAGCTTTTTGCGGCGATTTTTCAAAAGGTTTCTCCCGGCCAGGAAAAATCGTGTCACTTACGAGACCTGGTCCTTACGACAAAAGAAATTGTTTTATGCTCAGTCCTGAGTTTCTCGAGAGGATGACCCATCGACAAAACTTTTATGAAAACCTTTTAGAGCCCGAGGTTTGGCAAGCAATCGATCGGCGATTTCAGTATTACCTCTCCGAAATTCGACGCCGTCCGCCTCAAATCCCCAGAATCATTCACCAAATATGGTTGGGGGGCCCCCTTCCCGAACGGTATCGGGTCTGGAGCGAAAAATGGCAACAACTTCATCCGAATTGGGAATATAAACTTTGGGACGAAAAGTCCTTGCTGAATTGGGATTTCCCCAACCGTGGCGCCTTTGAAAAGACCCAAAACCTGGGGGCAAAATCGGACATCGCACGATACGCCATCATCCATCGTTATGGGGGGTTCTATGCCGATACAGACTTCGAACCCGTCCGAGCCCTGGATCCGCTGTTACCCTGCGGCTTTGTCTGTGGCGTCGTTTACGAGAAAAAGCCGGAGACCAACAACGCGTTCTTCGGATCTGCGGCGAATCACCCCATCCTCGGGGAGCTGGTTGAAAAGACAGGTCGGCCTCTGTTGTGGAACGATGGCGGAACGGTGATGGACTACTCCGGTCCCTGGGCCTTCAGCAGGGTGGTGTTCAAGTACCTGAACGTGTTGGATGACGTGGTGGTTCTTCCCCATGCCTACCTTTATCCCTATCCCAACGGGCCGCTGGAAAAGGATCGGCCGCTGAATCACCCCTATACGTATTTAAGCGCCGACACGTTTGCCTTCCATCACTGGGATAAATCCTGGACAAAAAGCCCCTCGATTTGGGAAAAAATCAAAAGAAAAATTTTGCGGGCGATCAACGTCGTTTATCCCATGAAACTCCCTCTTTAATCATGTGAATTCCCTCTTCTCCGATCCCCACCTCCTCATCCTCGACAAGCCCGCCGGGCTGTCCGTCATCCCCGAACGCTACGACAACGGGGGCCCCTCCCTTGCAGAAATCACCCAGCTCTATCCCGTACACCGCATCGACAAGGAAACCAGCGGCATTGTGATGTTTGCCAGGTCAGCCGAGGCGCAACGGCAGTTGAGCCGGCTGTTCGAGGAACACCAGGTGCACAAGGTCTACCATGCGCTGGTGAACGGCGTGCCCGAATGGCAAGCGCTCGATTGCGACCAGCCCCTGATGATCGATGCCGACCGCCGCCACCGCACCCGCGTCCATCCTGAGGGCAAGAGCTCCCACACCGGTTTGCAGGTTTTGGAGCGGTTTAGGGGATATGCCCTTGTTGCAGCCTGCCCCACCACCGGCCGCACCCATCAAATCCGCGCCCACCTGAGTTGGCTGGGCCACCCGATCGTGGGCGATGAGCTCTACGGGGGAGGGGAGGGGCTCTACCTTTCCCGAATCAAGCGGGGGTACAGAGCCCACGGCCTGGAAAAGCCCCTCATCGCGCGGGTGGCCCTGCATGCCTTTGAGATCGGCTTCGAACACCCGATCGACGGCTCTCGGGTGGAGGTTCGCTCGGATTACCCCGAGGACCTAAAGCTGGCCCTCAAGCAGCTTCGCCGGTATGCGGGGCGGTAAAACGAAGTCTCTGACACCGGAAGAACTCTTGTTCCGTGAAGGCTGGGGCACCCGTCGCGAGTGCCGCGAACTGCTTCGTCGGGGCCGGGTTCGTTTTCCCGAGGGCGTGGGGCCCTGGGAGGGGACCCGGTACCTGGTGGATGGCGTGGAGTATCGGGCCCACAGCCGTATCCTGATTGCGCTCCATAAACCGCAGGGCTACGAGTGTTCGGTTCGCCCGACCCACCACCCCTCCGTCCTGGATCTTCTTCCCGAGCGGTTCCTCCGCCGCGGTGTGCAGCCCATCGGAAGGCTTGATGCCGACACCACGGGGCTTCTCCTTCTGACCGATGACGGGCAACTCAATCACCGGCTCAGCCATCCGAGGCAGCACGTCCCCAAAACCTACCTCCTGGAGACCGAAACCGCCTGGCAGCCTTTCGAGGTGGCGCACCTGGTGACGGGGGTCGAGCTTCGCCGCGATGGGCGGATTTGCGCCCAAAGTGCCCGGTTGCTGCAGCCCCACCTCGTCGAGGTGGTAATCGAGCAGGGGCTGTACCACCAGGTGCGCCGCATGGCCGCGGCCCTGGGAAAGAGGTGCCGGCGGTTGATCCGAACCGGCTTTGGCCCCTGGACTCTGGAAGGCCTGAGTCTGGAGGAGGGCCAGTGGTGTGTGCTGGCGTTGACGGATTGGGAAACTGGGGATAGAATACCCTTAGATTAAAAAATAGGAGGTACGCCTTGAAACTCAAGGGTATTTTGTTGTTGTTAGTGGCGACGACCACTCTGGTCTTCGCCCAGCGGACTCGGGTTGACGAGCGGACGGTCAAGGCTCAGGCCGGTGCCGTGCCTGCAGGAGCCCAAATTGAAAAAGTCAATCCGTTGAACGTTCTCCCTGGGACTCTGGTTAGCGTTGAAGGCAGCGGTTTCGGTACCGTTCCCCGTGCGATCAAGGTCGGTGGCCAGACCATCGACACCTTCCTTGGCTGGGAAGACACCGCCATCTTCTTCCGCCTTCCTGCTGCTGTCAACGAGGGGGATCGGGTCGTGATTGGCTCTGCCAGCGCTCCGGAGGCCTTCAAACCCGCTCCTGAGGGTAGCATTCGGGTGCAGTGGACCATCGATGTCAGCCGCGTCAACGACAGTGCCCTGACCCCGGAGCAGAAAGCCAAACTCACGGGCCCACTGCGCTTCACCGCCCCACTTTACCTCAAGGGTGAATGGATCAAGACCAATGCCGCCAGCTACGGCAACCGGGAAGCTGCGTGGGACGGGGGTAGCCGCTACCGCATGGTGAACGCCAGCGGCAACTTTTGGATTGCCGAGGCTGTTTTCACCCCACAGAACCTGGCCACCTTCCGTCTTCCCAACGGTCGTCCGCGCCCGATGAAGTTCGCTTTCGAGGACGCTGTTCTGGACCGCAACCTGGTGGAATTCGAGTCCGACTGGGCCTTTGCTCTGAAGAAGCAGTTTGCTGCCACCGACCTTTTAACCACCATCCACTCCGATCCGGCCATCGAACTGCGAACGGATTTCCAATGGTACAACAATAACGACAAGATCCTCTACGCTCCGTTCCCCACCAGATAAGGATCACACCAGCATTGATTCAAAACCCGCCGCAGGGCGGGTTTTTTATTTTCTGGAGTTTCATTCTCGGGGGCCTCGATTGATGATCGGCATGCCGATCAGAAAGCTCGTTCCTCGCCCCATTTCCGTGACGACCTTGATCCAGCCGTTGTAGTAGCGTACCAGACCCAGAACCGCCGCCAGGCCCATACCGCGTCCGGTAAACTTGGTGCTAAAAAAGGGATCGAAGATGCGTTCGAGCACCTCGGCGGGGATGCCCGGACCGGTGTCGGAAACCTCGAGGACGACGTATTCTCCCTCGGCTGTATTTTCGAAGAATATGAAGCGCCGGATTTCGTCCATGCCATAGTACCGGGAGCTGCTGCGCAGGACGATTTCTCCCCTCTTGTTGCCAATCGCCTCATTGGCATTGAGGATGAGGTTCATCAAAATCTGTTCGATGTGGGTGGGATCGATCTGGATGGCCGGAATGGGACTCAGTTCCTGTTTCAAATCGATGTTGGGGCGGACGGTCGATCTCCACAGTTGAACCTGGTCCTGAATCAAATCGTTGATCAGGATTCCTCGAATTTGCGTTGGGGCTTTTCCGACAAAGGCCAACATCTGCTTCGTCAGGTCGGCGGCTCTTTCCACAGCCCTTGCCGCAACCGCAAGATGTTTTTTGACGTCTTCGGGGTTCTCTTTGAGGTCCATTTCGGCAATTTCGATGTTTCCCAGGACAGCGGTCAGGATGTTGTTGAAATCATGCGCGACACCCCCCGCCAGGATGCCCAGACTCTCGAGCTTTTGAGCGGCAAAAAGCCGGCGCTCGGCAGCACGTTCCCGTTCGGTGATCAGTCTTCGCTGGGTGATGTCCAACCGAGCACCAGCCAGGCGCAAAATTCTTCCCTGGGCATCTCTTTCCAGAATCTTGCCCCTGTCGAGGTACCAACGCGTATTGCCGTCCGATCCTTTGATGGGATATACGGCTTCGAATTCGGAGGTCTTCCCCCTGAAGTGATTTTTGAGACTGGCGATGGCCTCCTTCCGATAAGCAAACGGGATCTGCTCGAGCCATTCGCCGATGGACTGGGGGATGTTCGTGGACCCTGCCGCCGCGTCATCCGGCCAGGTCCAAAGCAAAATGTCGGTGCTCTCCATCGCGATTCGGAGTTTGGATTCTGTATCGTGCAGCCGCTGACGGTCCAGCCAGGCTCCACGTCCGAGCCAGGTAAACAAGCCGATGAAAAAAAGGAGCATGACACTCAACACCAGAGGAAAAACCTTGTTGATGCGGATCTGCAACATCCAATCCGACAGATGCAGATCCATACCGAGAATCAGCGAGAGATGATCACTCGGACGGTAGGGGATTAAAATCGTGACGAGGGGAATTCCACTCTCGATGCGGACTCCCAGGACTCCTTTTCCAAGGTACTGATGGGCCTCCTCGCGTTGGGCAAGATCGAGATCCAAAACGCTGCCAGGGGGGCGATACGCCGAAGACCAACGCAGTTCCGAATCGACAAAAACGACCACCCTGCCCAAATAGCGCCGGACGATGTAAATGCGTCGAGGGGTAGCGAGCCTTCCCTTGATGTTTCGCAACAACCCAGCGATTTTATCGTAGGTGGCGCTCTGGGCGTCGAAGGGACTACCCGAAAGTCGGATGATGTCCTGCTGCGGAATTGCCAGCGATATCAGCACCAAAGCTTGTTTCAGATCGTTTTCCGATTGTTTTTGATTGAGCATGCTGATGCCGTGGGTCAGTCCCGCGGTCAAGAGGATGACGAGGGCAAAAATCCGCGCGCTGTATTGGCCCGATAAAATCCGCTCGGGCAGTCGGGCGTGGGGAGAGGTCGGACGTCTTTTCAAAAGAGTGTTCCAAAAAAAGTAAAGAGACGCAAACAGAATGAGGGTCTCGATCACGGCGAGCCAAAACAGATGAAAGTTGCTGTTGAGGGAAACCGCAGCCGTCATGGCCAGAAGGAGAGAGGTGTTCTGGTTTTGCCGCTGACAGGGGCAGAACGGGGTAGCTTGCATTCGTGGCCACAGGAGGTTGAAGATTTGCCCCACGATATACACGAGGGGGCCATAGGTTGCCTCATCGATGAGCGCTACCAAACCGATCAAGGGCCACAGAGTCCAAGGCTTTTTGATCCACCCAGAAAATTGCCGTAAGTCGGGCAAGCCGCTCCATTGAAACAAGCCCAACACGAACCAGAACGCATGGGTTAAAGACTTCAACGGCAGCGCCTGCGGGAACCACAGGTCCAGAAGATTCAAGAGCTGTAAAACACTGAACGACAGCCAAAAGATCACCAGGGAGGGGCGTTTGGCGCAGCCGAACAGACCTCTTTCATTGCTGAGATGGATCAGAACCCAGAAAAAACTGAAGAGGAATCCCAGAGAATGAAGAAAGTCGGTTTGAAGGTCCAGAAGATCCACAGGTTTATTCTAAACCGTGTCCCCAGAGAAAGGAAGTTTTCCATGAAAATCCCTTAGTCTGGTTTTAACCGCTTGACACGATGTTAAACTTTTGTTAGGTTAAGGCTCGCGTCTGGAGAACTGATTCGTATCTGCGTGAGCGGACGAAAAATCCTAAAAGTGGATGAAAAGCTCTTGACAATCAAATGCGCACGACTTATTATGTCGTTCGCAATTTGTTCTTTGATAATAGAGGGATGGGAGAGAAGCGAGGGGGAGCCGGATACGAAAGAATGATGAACCCGCTTTATGCGGGAACGAATCATGGAGAGTTTGATCCTGGCTCAGAACGAACGCTGGCGGCACGTCTT
>CALGPJ010000049.1 GCA_937960645.1 uncultured Spirochaetia bacterium
TAGATTTTTTACAATTTCAGGATCTCGGTCAACAAGGAGAAAAATTGATCTCTGGCCGCAGGGATGTCGTATTGCAGGCCGTGCCAGGCTCCCAGGACGTAATGGACGTGGATCCCCGGGTAACGCTCCTCCAGGAACGGAATGTTGTAACGCCAATCCACCACCCCGTCCTCGGTGCCCTGAATGATGTGGAATCGTGACCCGTCCAGGGGCTTCCAGCGATGGGATCGTTCTTCCCAAAGCTGCAGGGCCCGAAACCAGTTGAGCGGTAGGGACTTGACTGTAAGAGGATCGTTGCGCCACTTTCTCAGCCACTCCTGGTCGCGGGAGGCCGCCCCATCGTTGGCCGGAACGTAGGCAGTAGCCCACCCGATGGCGGTGTAGGCAAAACGGCTCAGGTCCCAAAACACATTGCGGACAAGGGGAGCCAGGAGAATGATTTGCTCTGGGAGTATGGTCCCCTCCCTCTGGGTGAAGGTCAGAAGAGCGGCCGCTCCCGTGCTGTGGCCCATGGCTGTTCGGGGGTAGAGCCCCTGGGTTTCGTGCATGACCCTTGCCCACGCCAAACCGTAGGTTTCGAAATCGTCGATATCTGCCCGATTCCCTCGGGAGAGTCCGTGCCCGGGAAGATCGAAGGCAACCACGCCAACCTCCCGCTCCAGAAGGAAGCGGATCAACAGGGAGCTCGTACCGATATGATCCAAAATGCCGTGGGTAAAGATCACCCACTGCCGGGGGTTTTTGGGTGTGAAACGATAAACACCGATCCAATCGTCGAGGAGCGTGAATTCCACCGAGTACCCTTGCGGAGCGAAAGTTAGATCCCAGTATTGCAGCACCTCGGTGTATTTTTCGGGAGGGGGCGGGGAATCGGAGGACCGGCTGGCGCAGGATATCAAGGTCAAACTCATCATGAAAAACAGGCCATTTGCAGAAAAACGCATCTCCACAATATACTGAATATGGAGGATAAAATCATGTTTTTCGCTCTTATTTTTTCAGCATTGGTCCTTACCGGCCCATTACCGCAACTGAGGGCGCAGGAAGTGCAGACCCCAACGGAACTCAGCATCCAGGGAGGGGGAGATTCCGGGACCGTCGTCCCCCTGGTGGACTGGGGGCGGGTGGGTCTGGGATTGAGCGAACTTTTCGTGACCGTCCTGTTGGGCTTCCTGGTGGTGTTTTTTGCCCATCGGGCCCTGGTTTGGTCGGTGGGCTTTCAAACCAAGGACCTCAAGAACGATACCGTTAGCGCTGGTGTACTCTCGGCATCCACCATCATCGGCATGAGTCTGATCATCCGGTCCCTGTTGTATCCGATTTTCAATCTTCTGCATACCCAGCTCAGCAGTTCCGAGGGGTTGGGAAATGTTTGGATCACGCTGATTTTTCTTCTGGCCTTCGTCATCATCGGATTTTCGGTGGCCCTGGGGACCCTCTTTTTGTCCCTTCGATTGTTCGATCTATTGACGGGTCAAATCAAGGAGATCAAGGAGATTCAAAACGGCAACCTCACCATTGCCCTGATTCTGGGGGCGGTGATCGTCGGTATGAGCCTTTTTCTGAGCGACGGTCTAAACAGCCTGCTCGTGGCACTGCTGCCCGGGCTCCAGGTTCGACTCCTATGAAGTGTGTGTGCATCCCATCGACCATCCGCTTGACCTGGTTCCTCTTCCTTGTCGCCTTATCGGCGATCCCGGCGCATAGTCAGGATCAGGGACGAAAGCGGCCTTTGCGGCAGGATCCGGCGGTATCCGTCACCGAAGTCGTTTATCCTACCCTCGGCGGCGTTCATCCTGCCGATTCTAGCCGGCACTTCGAGTATCTGCAAACCTACGGCATCACCCGAGAGGAATATCGTCAGCGGGTCCAAGCATGGTTCGACAACCAGGTGCAGGGCCTGAGAAATCAGGAGGCCGGGGCGAACATCCAATTTCAACTCAATTTCGCAGAGAACCTGGGGTATGCCTGGAGCTGGCGTGCCTCATTTCGGGACGCGGAACAGAGGAACCGAATCCAGAAATTTTTTCAGGGCCTCGACAGTGCCAGCCAGGAGTTCACATTGGGGTTGATGCGGGAACGGGGTTTTGTGCTGGAACGGCAAGTCTATTATGTGGATTACGTCCGGATGGTCGAGCAGTCACGAGGATTATTGGCGGATTGGGTCGAGAGATTTGTCGCAGAGCTTCGGCAACGACGGCTCAACAGGGAACAAGCCCTGGTGGAAGTGTTGCGGTTTTGCCAAAAGATTCCCTACCTCGAATTGCCCGTTTGGGAGCAGGACCGGTTCATTGCCGGATTTTACCCACCGAACTTTTTGCTTGCGAATCGGTATGGGGACTGCGATATGAAGGCAGTGCTGTTTGCGGTGATTTGGGAGGCGATCGACCCCGGCGGTGTGGCCCTGGTCCTGACATCGAACCACATGTTTGCCGCGGTGCGCGGTTTTTCCCGCAGGCGATCGACCCACCAGAGTATCCGCATCGGCAATGCAGAGTTTCTGTGCGTGGAACCTGTCGGCGAGGCTTTGACCGACCCCGGCGTGTTGGCGGACTTCAGCATGGACGCGCTCAGGGCCAACGACTACAGGGTGATTTACCCCCTGACCCGAAGATGAGCGGGCAGGGGGGATGTGAACCCACGCTTTGGATCTATTCCGATTCCTGTCGGGATGCCAGGGCGTGGGATGGGATGCCGGTCTCGATTCCGATCTGCCGGGCAAATTGGACAGCATCCTCCCAATCCGGGTGAATTCCGAGCACGGCCAAACAATCCTGGCGGGCCAGCTCCAGCTGGTTGAGTTTGTAATACACCCTGGCTCGGGCAAAGAGCACCTCGTATTGCAGGGGAACCAATTCCAGGCTGTGGTTGAAGTCGTCGAGGGCCTGGGTAGTGTTGTTGAGGTAGTCCTTGACCAGGCCCCTGTAGTAATAGGCCCTGGGATTCAGTTTATCTTCCTGGATGGCCACGTTGAAGTCGTCCAGGGCATTGTCGTAGAGTTTCTCCGCAAAGAAGGCCATGCCCCGGTGAACAAGAACCAGGCTGCGGACGTAACCGGTGGTGTGTTTGGTCAGGATGGCGCTGTAGTAATTGATAGCCTTTTTATATTCCCCTTTGTTGTGAAAGGAAAGAGCTTCCAGAAGGAGTTGATCGATATTGGTCTCGGCGTGCTGGTCGCCGTTGATGGAGGGGCTGGAGCCTTGTTCGGCCTGGGGCTGCTCGCTGAGATTTTTCAGGAAGGTTTTACGGCGTAAATTGAGCTGTTGACTGAGCTGGCGCTGATATTCGCGGATCTCCTGGAAGATGATGTCCGACAGGGTGAGGTTGGCATTGAGGGCCGCCAGTTTCCGTTTCAGCGGTTCATCGAAGGGCGCAAATCGGGCCTTGTAAATGAGCTCGTGTTCGACCTCCGCCCAGGCATCCTGTAAAATAGTGCGTATCTGAATTTCGAGGGGAGGCGAGGTTTCCAGCGGGCTGATTCGGCGGATGTCGTCCGGGAGTTGCACCAAAAAGTGCAGGCTGTCGTAACCGAATTCCCGGAAGTTCTGAAAGGCGACCTTTCGCTCCTGTTCCAGGATCGTGAAGTTGCGGCGAACCAACTCCTCGGCCTTTTTGATGTCTTCCAAAAAGGGGCAGACGATGCGCAGTCCCAGCATGTCGGTGATGTCGGAAATTTCGACATGACCGTGATGACGGAACTTCTTTAGATACTTTTCAAAAAAGCTCTTGAAACTTTTGACGCGAAACTTGATACCGAAGTGAAGGTCCTCTTTTTTGAACCAGTCGTGAAAGCGTCCTTCCATCAGCTCCAGGATGCTCTCGTAGACCGGGCGAAGGTGTCGGTATTCTTCTTCCAGTTTTTGCCGATTGGGGACCTTCATCTAACTCCATGATCCACCCAAAATCAGCAAAAGTCAAACCCGAGTTGACGCAATTGCTCCAGGCTGTTTTGGGCCGAGGTGTGCAAGATGTAGATGCCCCCGATGTCCAGCCAGCCTTCTCGGGCCTGAAGTCGGTCGTCGATGAGGACGGCCACCTCGCCGGGATGAAGGTAGTCCAGCACGGCCCGACCCTTTTCGCGGCTGCGGCACAGCACCACCGGCACCTCGGCCCCGAGATGTTGCCGGCACCAGCGCCGTTTTTGGGGTTCCGCCCAGTTGCCCCAGGGAACCCCGCTGACGATCACCGGCCCGACGTGCCGAACGGATTCCCAGAGTTGCCGGCCATCGGGCATCCAGTCCAAATGGGCATAAAAACCGCGGGAACGGGCCAAAGCTGCCCACATCTGTTTTTCCGGAAGCTGGTCGGGCGTCTTTCCCAGGAGGTCCCGCACGCCCTGGTCGAAGTCGGCCAGGACCCCGTCCAGGTCCAGAAAGAGTTTGTAGGTTTTGCCGTCCTTTTCCCACCCGGCCATGACAGTGTTTTTACGGTAGATCACCGTCATGGTCAACGGGCTCAGGAAGCCCCACGAGGGCCGCTGCGATCGCTGGATTTTTTCTGGTGGGCGGGGGTTGACAAAACCCCCCATTTAGTATCTAATAGATATTGATATGAAAAAACAATCCTTTTATATCAGAGGCCGAAAACTGGTCCACCTGATCAGCTTCATCCTGTTCCCGTTCACGATCCGCTTTTTTTCCCCCTACCTGTCGGTGGCGGGGGCCTGGTCCGGGGCGGTAACGGCTGCCGTCATCACGTTTGGGGCGATGCTCGTGTTGAGTCCCTTTCTGGGCCGCCTCTTTTGCAGCTGGATTTGCCCGACGGGACAGTTCCAGGACCAGCTGGCTCAGGTGGTGGTGAAAAAGGCGGGCGGTCCGGGCCGGTGGTGGCGTAAGTATCTGGTGTGGGCGCCGTGGCTGGGTCTCCTGCTGGGAGGGCTGGCCGTTCATCTGTTCTCGGCAACGGGGGTGGAATGGGCGCCCTGGTGGCAGCCAGGACACGGCGAAACATCGATGGATGAAGGCATCGGTTTTCTCGTGGTTTTGGCGGGGAATTTGTTCATTGAATTAATTGTACTGTCGGTGTTCTTTATTTTATCCCTGACCCTGGGTGCGCGTGGCGGCTGTCACAATATCTGTTGGATGAGCCCCTTCCTGATCCTGGGCCGAAAAATCGGCAACGCCCTGAGGATACCCGCCATTCGGTTAAAAGCCGAATCGGAGCGCTGCATTCATTGCGGCAAGTGTAATGCCGCCTGCCCGCCGGGCATCCCGGTACAGAGCCTGGTGGAAAGGCGCCACACCGAGCACGCCGAATGCATCCTCTGCGGTGAATGCGTCGATGTTTGCCCCAAAGACGTTCTTTCCATAAGGATTGCCCGTGTCTAATACTGTCGCCAGGGGATTGAGAACCCGTTGGGTCCTGCTTGCCTTGCTCGCCACCGAGGGCCCGCTAAACGGCTTCCAGCTGCGCAACCTTATCCGACACCGCCTGCGGTTCTTCTGGGACGAGAGTTTTGGCCAGATTTATCCCACCCTTCGACAGCTCGAAGCGGAAGGGCTGATTACAAAGGTTGTGCAGTCCGGGCGTAAAACGAGTTGGAGCATCGAGCCCGAGGGACGGCAAGCGGTCAAGGAATGGATGAAGACACCGCCCAGGGAGGAATACGTTCGGTGGGAACTGCTTCTGCGGGTGATGTTCGGCAATGTGGGCGATCTCGAGGACCTGCGCCGTTATGTGGCCGAGTTTCATGACCGAATACTTGGCGAGATCGAACTCCTCAGTGGTTACATCAAAGAACTGGAACAATTGCCGGTGGTGCAGCCACCGCATCTGTTCATTGGATCGGCCATTGAGTGCGGGCTGGCGACCTACCGTGCCTGGGTAGCCTGGTCCGAAAGTTTTCTTCGCCAGTTTAACCAACCATTAACGAAAATCAGGAAAAATCAGGAACAAGGGAGAGATCATGAACATCATCACGATCAGGGACATCCGTAAGTCCTACAAGCTGGGCAAGACCAGCGTCGAGGCCCTGCGGGGAATCGACCTCGACATCGAGCAGGGAGACTTCATCGCGATTGCCGGACCGTCGGGCAGCGGCAAGTCGACCCTGCTGAATCTGGTCGGCTTGATGGACAACCCCAGCTCGGGGACCATCTCGCTTTTCGATAAAGACGTGAGCAAACTCAAGGATAAGGAAATGACGGACCTGAGGCAGAAAACCATCGGTTTCATTTTCCAGAGCTTCAACCTGATTCCGGTGCTGAATGTTTGGGAGAACATCGAGTTTCCGCTCTACTTCGGCAAGGGGAAGGTGGACGTAAAGTCCAAACGTGAGTGGATTCAGTATCTGATCGAGAAGGTGGGACTGCAGGATCACATCCGTCACAAGCCCTCGGAGCTTTCCGGAGGGCAGAGGCAGCGCGTGGCCATCGCCCGGGCCCTTGTCAACGAGCCCGCCCTCGTGATGGCCGATGAACCCACCGCCAACCTGGATTCTAAAACCGCCAGCGCCATCATCGAATTGATGAAACAGATCAACAGGGAAAAAAACACCACCTTTCTGTTTTCCACCCACGATGCCTCGATCGTATCGATTGCGGACCACGTCGTGCGGCTCCTCGATGGCCAGATCGTGGAAAACACCCGGAGGTAGTTATGTTGATTCGTTTAGCCCTGCGCAACCTGATGCTCCACCGGGTCAAGACCCTCATCATCGGGGGCATGGTTGTCCTGGGGGTGTTTCTGAGCTTTGTCGGCACGGCCCTGCTGGATCGGGTGTCCGACAACCTGGCACGGACCTTTACCGATCAGTTTACCGGGGACCTTCTAATACGGGACAAAAACCAGCTTTCGGGAGTGTTCGGAAGTTCCGGAGATGGCGGGGAAGCCTCCGGGATACCGGTGCTCAAGCCGCTTCCGCACCTGAACGAGTTGCTGAATTATTTGCAACAGAACAGGGACGTCGAGTCCATGACGCGGCTGTACGTGGGATACGGTATGCCCAACATCACCGAGATCTCCTCCGACTTTCTTCTTCTCTGGGGAATCCAGCCCAGCGAATACTTTTCGTTTTTTGAGAGCATCGAGGTGGTGGAGGGGCGACGTCTTGCGGACGGCGAACGGGGGTTGATGCTCCACGAATCGGTCAGGAAAAACCTGGAGCAAAATTACAGCGTCAGCCTGGCTGCGGGAACCAACATTCAAATCAACAATTTTGGTGTGACTGGCCTGAAGATTCGTACGGTGCCCATTGTCGGTATCTTTCGATATTCCGTGGGAAACGATCGGTTCTTCATTCCCAACTTTCTCGACATCGAGACGGCGCGGCTTCTGTTCGATCGCCCCGCGGGGGCGGCCCTGGAGGTGGAGCTGAAGCGGGAAGCCACCAGTCTTCTGGGCGAGGTATCGCTCGATGATTTGTTTTCCGAAGAAATCATCGGCCAGGCGCAGACAACTCGGGTCGACCCATTCGCGCCCCTGGAACTTCCGGTGCAGACGGCCGTGGAGGGTACGGGACGCGGATCGTGGACCCATGTGCTGTTGCGCCTTAAACAGGGCAGCGATCCGAAGCAGGTGGAGGAAGAGCTGAGCGCCGCCTTCGAGGAGCGCGGGTGGGAATTGGAGGCCCAGGATTGGTTTTCTTCGGCCCAGCCCGATTCCTCCCTGGCGCTGGGGCTGCGGTTGATTTTGAGCGCCCTGGTGTTTCTCATCTCCGTCGTCTCCGTGATCGTGATGATGAACACCCTGATCGCCTCGGTCATGGAGAGAACGGCCGAGCTGGGCACCATGCGGGCCCTGGGAGCCCGGCGCTCTTTCGTGGCTCGAATGCTCTTCGTGGAGACCTTCGTCCTGGTGGCCCTGAGCACAGCGGTCGCGATTGTGTTGGGAACTTTGCTGTTAGCAGCTCTC
The DNA here is from genome assembly GCA_937960645.1 of uncultured Spirochaetia bacterium. Classification (GTDB taxonomy): domain Bacteria; phylum Spirochaetota; class Spirochaetia; order JABEVK01; family JABEVK01; genus DYOB01. The sequence goes on from CALGPJ010000049.1 coordinate 7,852, forward strand.
AACATTGTCGGTATTCCGGCTCCCGATCCGAGCCTGGAGGCGTATTTCGGCGGCAAGGTCTTCCATCCCTCGCCGACCGTGGATGCCCTAACGGGTTCTCTTTTCCTGATGCTGATGATCGCGTTTTTTTCCTGGCTTTTTCCGGTCCTTACGGCCGTAAAAATCAGTCCGTTGAAAGCGATGGGTACGGAGTAAAGCGATGAAACTTATTCTCTTGGCATTGCGCAATCTGACGCGGCAGAAGCGCCGCAGTTTTTTGCTGGGGGGCGCGCTGGCCTTTGGGTTTCTGGTGTTAACGATGGTGAACGGTTGCGCCGGCGGGGTGTCCTATGCCTTCGAAAAAAACATCAGCAGTCTGGCGACCGGACACCTCTTCTATATCCGAATCGAAAAAAATCCGCAAACCGGAAAGCTTCGATTCCTCATCCCGTCCGATGAAATCTTTAATCGGGCCCTCGAGCGCTCCGGGATTCGACCGCAGTTCGTGGCTCGGCGGACGCAGGCATTCAACCTCGCGACCATGATCTTTGCCGGTAAAACCGCCTCGCGGTCGTTGGATGGGATAGATTGGAACGAAGATCGTCCTTTAAGACAAAATCTCTCGATCCTTCGGGGGAGCCTGGAAGGGATCGAAGGATCCGACGGGGTGGTGGTCGCCGATAGCATGGCAAAAAACCTCGGCTTCGATGTCGGTGACCGAATCCTGATCCAGACCCTGACCATCGACGGTCAGCAAAACCTGGGGGAGTACGAGGTGCGCGCGATTTACCGGGACACGGCCGGAACCTTCCAGGTCAGTACGTTTTTGGACCGCGAGGCTTTGAACAAACTGATAGGATTGCCTGTCGGTTCTTACAACACGGTCGGGGTCGTGCTCGACAATATAGCACAGAGCGCCGAGGCCCTGGAGCGCCTCCACCGTGGCTTTGCCGAGGTCATCCCCGCGCAAGATCGCCTGGTGAGTCTGCAAGATGTGCGCCAGAAGGACTTTAACAAAATCTACCTGGATATTCGAAAACAAGACGAGGGGACCGCGGGGGCTTTTCATCTCATCGCGGCTCTGGAAGATCAGGCCTTCATGAAGAGTTTTCGTGGAACCATTCTCGGTGTCCAGTGGGGATCGGCGGCTGTCGTGTACTTCCTGCTGATCCTCATCATGGTGGGTCTTGTCAACACCTTCCGCCTCATCGTCCAGGAACGGCGGCGCGAGATCGGTACCCTGAGGGCCCTGGGGATGCACCGACGGGAGGTGCTCGGCCTTTTTCTGATGGAGGCCAGCCTGCTCGCTGTCCTGGGAGCCCTGGCAGGCTTTCTGGTGGGAGTGTTCCTGCTATGGTTCATCGGCCTGGGCGAGAACCTTTGGATCCTGCCCGAGATCGGGCAGCTGGCCTTCTTCCTCATCGATCGCCGTCTGGCCTGGCAACTCAACTGGGGAGTGTTGGCGGTTTCCACGTTGGTCCTGGTTATCATGACGCTGCTCGCGGCGGGCGTGCCGGCTCGTAAGGCCGCCGCCCTCCAACCCGCCGAAGCTCTTCGGCAATGACAAGGAGTGGCAATGACAAGGAGTGATTGTATGAAAATGTTGTTGGCAGTTTCGTTGGTTTTTGGGGTTGGTTCAATTTGGGCACAGGCCCCAAACTGGGATCGGATATTGAGCGAGATCGACCGCCAGGCCAACTTCGACGATGTGGACTTCAGCGCGCGCTACACCGTGGTCAGCACGCGCCCGGGCCAGGAAAATTCGGTGATCGTGGCTCGGATCTTCCGGCGGGACCGTGAAGATAAAATGACCATCCTCATCAGCGACCCGCCGGCCCAGCGCGGCCAGGGGTATCTGCAGGTGGGCGACAGCCTCTGGTTCTACGACCCCGAGAGTCGGGAGTTCGCCTTCTCCAGCTTCAAGGAATCCTTCCAGAACTCCGACGCCCAGAACTCGGATTTTACCCAATCGAGTCTTCGGGACGATTACCGCGTCACCGAGTACGAGGAGGGGAAACTGGGCCGCTTCGATGTGTGGGTTGCCACCCTGGATGCGGTGAGCACCAAGGTCCCGGTGCCCCGCCGGAAAATGTGGATCCGCAAAGATAATTTGCTCATCCTCAAGGTGGAGGATTATTCGCTGACCCGGCGCCTGTTGCGGACCATGCTCCTGCCAGCCTACCAGTCGGTCCAGGGCCGCTTCATTCCCACCCGAATTCTCATCGAGGACAACCTGCGCTTGGGAGAAAAAACGCAGATCACGGTGGACGAGCCCAGCATTTCCCGTTTGCCCGATGCGGTGTTCCGCCGGGAGTACCTCGAGAGGGTGAGCCGTTGAACCGCACCACCTGCCTTTTTCTCCTGGCCCTGGCGGTTTCTGCCGGGGCCCAGACCGACGAAGACTTTTTCGAGGATGTGACCGAGGCGCCGATCGCGACGCCCACCGATCATCAGGCCGCCCTTCTGGAGCAGGATCAGTGGCGGTTCGGCGGGGTGATGCGCACCAGCCTGCAGCCCATCTGGTCCTGGAAAAAGTTCGAGGACTTCGGACAATGGCCCGACGATTCCATCCGGTTTTCACTCAGTACGGATCTTTACCTGGATGCTCGGCCCGACCGCAGCAATCGGGTTTTTGCCAAGGTACGGTTGGAGTGGCCCTTCGATAGCGGCGACCGTGTGAAACTCTTCGAGCTGTTCACGGACTTCCGTTTGGGCGATTACCTCAGTTTTCGTTTTGGCAAACAGGTGGCCACCTGGGGGTACAGCCGCTTCTACCAGATTGCCGACGTGTTCAGCCTCCAACCCAAGGACCCCACCAACCCGACGCTGGAGCTCGAGGGACCCGTGGCCCTCAAGGCGGTCTGGCTTCCGAATGATTTTCTTCAAATCGAGGGACTGTCCTTTGCCAAGCCCTCCTTCCTGCCCGCGGGGAGTTTGCCCCGAGCCGAAAACCTCGGGTATGCGCTGCGGCTGCGCTCGCTGTTGGCCTGGGGAGGCGAGATCACTCTGGGCGGTTTTTTCCAGAAGGACCTTGCCCCGCGGCTCATTGCCGGGTTTACCAGCGCCCTGCCCGGATTCAATCTACAAATCTTTGGGGATGGGGTGATCAGCCGCGGCAGCGATCAGCGCTTTCTGGTGGGGGAGTGGCCGCTGATGAGCAGCGAAAAACGCACCGAGGAGTGGATGGCCCAGGCCACGGTCGGTCTGATGTACCGCCACAGCGACTGGCGGATGCTGATGTACCTGGAGTACCTGGTGAACTCCTCCGGCGCCCTCCGCAGCGATTACCTGGCTGACCTTTTTCTGCTCTACTCCATGGAGCAGATGTTACCCGCCGATCAGCGCACGCTGACCCTCGATGATCTGCGCTACCGTTACCGCCACAACCTGAGCGGCTTTGTGCAGTGGACCGATGTGTTTGAGGTCAAACGCCTCGGTGTCACCGTGTTGAGCCAGCTCAACCCCATCGAGCCCTCGGCTTATGGGGAAGGTTCGGTGGGATGGGGCCCCAGCGATCAGGTGATCCTGGAGGCCGGTACCCGTCTGGCCTGGGGTAAGGACGACAGCGAATTCGTTCTCCGTCAGCAGGGCCTGCGTCTTGGGTTCTTTGTCCGCGCCAAACTGGGCGTCAGCTCTTTTTGATTCACCCAAAGGTTGACATCCCCCCCGATCTGTTTCAGAGTTAAGAGTGGGGGGAATGATGAACAAAAACGTTGGGATCGGGTTGGTGCTTCTCGCCCTCATCATCGGCGGGGGCTTGGGCTGGTATTACTTTCAGGGATCGGGGGAGTTAAGGCTGGGAGGCCCCGCGTACGAATTCGCGACACCCCAGCCCGTCCGAGTGGCCGGCTTCGGCGGTTTGGTTCTGGAACAAGTCGATCTGGGCGATGGCCCCGTTCCCGTCGTTGTCGTGCCCCTGGACTTTTGGGGCGGTTATGCGGCCTTGTTTGCGGCCAACGGTGGATCCGAGCCCAACAAGGATTCCTATTTTTACAGGAACCACAAGTTCGCGGTGCGCATCGTCCGTGAGGACCAGAACCTCCGCCAGCTCGAAGGTTTTGCCGCTGGCCGCTATCACTTCATCTGGTCCGGCATGGACACCCTTCCCCTGCTCTACGAGTCCCTGCGCGCCGATCGGCGCGTCCTGCCCCAGGTGGTCGGCCTGTTCGACTGGTCCCTCGGGGGCGACGGCATCGTGGTGCGTCAATCGATCCAAAAATCCGCCGACCTCAAGGGCAAGATTGTGCTGACATCCATGGTGAACGCCTATCCCTTCATGCTCCTGTGGTACCTGGCGCAGGTGGACATCAACCCCCTGGACGTCAAGGTGGTTCACATCGACGACGTTCAAAAAGCCTTCGACGTGTTCAAGACCAACAAGGAGATTGCGGCCTGGGTTACCTGGGAGCCCTACCTTTCCGGCATCCCGCAAACCGGCTCCGAGCACCACGTGCCCGATACGCGGATGCTCATCAACTCGCGGGATGCCAGCCAGCTCATTGCGGATGTGCTGGTGACCCGGGCTGACCTGATCCGGGAACAGCCGCAGATCGTGAAGGGGATGGTGGCAGGGCTCCTTCACGGTGAGCAGCTACTGCGGGAAAATCCTGCGGCGGTCTACCAGATTCTGGCCCGATTCTATCAGCTTTCCGGGGGTGTCACCGAGGCTCGCGAGATGCTGGCGGGAATTCACATTCCCAACCTGACCGAGGTTCAGATGTTCTTCAACCCGGACAATTCGGTGGGGGCCCAGAAGATTTTCTACATGGCCCAGGAGTATTACAAGCTCCTCGGCGTGCTCCCAGCGGACGCCAGCTTCGACGCCGACCGGGTGATCTGGAGGGAGGGCGTGGAGGAGGCGCAGCGCAGCGGGCGCTGGGCCAACCAGCCGAACCGCATCCTGAGCACCTTCAACCGGCAAACCGCCCTGGGCATCGGGGATCTGGAGAGCCAGAGGGTGATCCTGAGCAACGACATCAAACTCTATTTCGAGGCCCAGCGAATCGATTTTGACCTCAACAGCGAACGGACCGAAATCAAGGAAAACATGAGGCTTCTGGCGCGGATCGCCGAGCAGCTGAAGGTCCTGGGAACCGCCTCGCTCAAGCTGATCGGACATCTGGACACCGGCCGGGTGGAGGAGTTCCGCCAGAAGGGACCCCAGGCCTTCGTGGAGGCCAGCTCCCAGGCCAAGCTCATCTCCAAGCGCCGGGCCGAGTTCGTCAAGAAGGTCCTGGTGGAACGCTTCGGGGTGGAAAAGGATCGGATCATCACCGAAGGGCGGGGCTGGGATCAGCCCCTGGATGCGAACGATCCCGCGGCCAACCGCCGGGTAGAAGTCCAGTTCGTGAGCTTCGAGTAGACTATGGGCTCCTCACGCTCGACTTCTGCCGGAAGTGTCCTCGTCGGTGTCTTTGCCCTGATCGTCATCGTGGTAGCCGTGGGAATGGTGTTCGAGGAATGCGACACGTCGTTGTTCCGGTCCCCCAATTCGTACGTCCTGGATTTAGGGCAGGATCTTGGGGAGCTGGCAGCCAACCGGGACGATCTGGGCCTGAGCCTGGTTTTGGTGGTGGACGTTTCCGGCTCCATGGACGAGCGGCCCCAGAGCGGCGGTGACAAGAAGTACATTCAGGCTACCCGGGCGCTTCGTCAGGTGATGCGAACTTTGCGACGGGTGGTGGCTCGGCAAGGACAAGACATGGTGATCAAATTGGGCCTGATCCGGTTCTCCAGCGAGGTCGAGACGGTGATGGACCTGCAGGAAGTCACCCGGTCCAACATCGAACAAATCACCAACTTCATCGCCAATCCCAAAAACTGGGCGCCAGGTGGGGCGACCGCCATCGGCGATGCCCTGGCCGAAGGCGCCCGGATGCTGGCGCGTTCGGGGACAATCATGCGCAGCCTGATTTTGATCACGGATGGTGAAAGCAATACCGGCGTCGAACCCGAGTATGTCCTGAATGCGCTTTACAACAATCGGAACAACCTCAGCACCCCCGACTACACCGTGTACACGCAAAACTACCTGGTCCGGGTGATCGGGTTTGACATCGACAGCGAGGTGTTTCAATCCTACGCATCCTACGGGGTCCGGCTGGCCTCCGCCGCCGACGAAAAACAACTGACCGAGGTGCTGAGCGGACTCATCGAGGCAGACATCACCCAATTGGAGGCACCGTCCTTTTGAGCGATTTTCGAAAACAGAAAGTTCAGCTCGTCATCGACTCCCTTTCCCTGGCCCTGAGGCAAGGGGGATCCTCGCGGCTATTCCTGATCGATAACGACCTCGGCTGGCAGGACATCCAGCGGCAGTTGGATCCCCGGCAGGTGGCCGGCCACTGGAAAATGGCGACGCCCTGGCATGCACCCTACGAACCCTTCCTGGGCTCGGTGAAACACTGGTACCTCGGACTCGGTGAGGGCCAGCGGCGCCAACAGTTGCGTCGGCTGTATCCGTTGCACCGTGAAATTTTTCGAGCGTTCATTTCCGATGACAAAGTCCGGCGGCATGAGCCCTTAGTCAACGATGAATTCGAGTACGAGAACCTGAAATGGCGCCAGGGCCTGAGCTCGCTCTTTCTCGAGAGTCAAAACGCCGAGGAGAACCGTCCCAGACTGTACATCCTGGAGAATGCCAACTACCTGATGCCCTCCAGTTACCAGCTTTTGAAAACCATCGCTGCGCAACAGGGGACCACGAACGTCTTCCTCCTTTTTTACGAACCCAATTATCCCGGCCTGAAAGGCTTTTCGGTTGTCGAAAGTCTGATCGGGGAAAGCGATTACCGCAGTCCGGGGTTTGCCCTGGAAGTGATCTCCAACGAGGAGGGGGAAGGCACTCCCTGGCTTTTCGATGAGCCCGATCTGGGGGAGAGGCTTTCCCTGATCCGCCTGCAGCGCGCTTTGATGGCCTGGGATGACATCCTGCTCACGGCCCAATCTTCGATCGACACCGATCTCGAGTCCGAGGAGGATTCGCAACGCCGGGGCATGCTCAACGAAATCCTTCTGAGCTATGCGGACGTCCTCAATAAAAAGGGAGATTACCGAAAAGCCTACCTGTATGCCGGGCGGGTTCTTCAGGGGGTACGTGAATCCCAGGAAAGTGACTACGTCGTGCTGGCCCAAATTCAGATGGCGATTGCCGAGCTGTTGGCCAATTCTCGGGACAGCGCCGCTTACTTTACCCAGATGGCCCTCAAGCTGGCCCAAAACCTTGGCAACACCCGGCTGGAGCTTCTGGCCGAGCTCATTCTGTTTCATATCAAAACTGGCGTCAGCGACCTGGCCCTGTACTTCGACCTGGTCGAAAAACTACGAAAGGCCCGATGGCGCAACTGGGCTGCATTGATCCGGAGTTTTGGGGGGTACAATGCCGCCATCATCCGCAACACCCCGGAGAATGGAGCCAAAGCTTTTGAGTTGGTCCGGGAGGGCATTGCTCTTGCCCGGTCCCTCCGCAACGAACTGAGGCTTTCGTCGTGTTATCAGGCCATGGGGGTGATGCATTCGATTGTCGGTGACGTCGAGCAGGCGCGCTTTTACTACCGCAAAAGTCTCGGACTGAAAAGAAAGCTCCGGGACCCGCATCAGCTTGCCAAAATCCTCAACAGTCTGGGATATCTGGAGCTCCTTCAGGGGAACTTTGCGTTGAGTTTTCGGTACTTCACCGAGGCGCTGCAGGCCCTGAGCCGCACCCGGGTGTACGTCGAGATCTGTGGAACACTTTACAACATCGGAAAGGTCTATCTCCTGTTGGGATATTACAGCCAGGCCATCCTGTACTTCGAGGGCATGTTGAAAATCATGGACAAACTCGAAATTCAAAACCTGGCCTTCCAGCCCCGAATCACCATCCTTTCGCTCATCGGGATTGCGGCCTTCCATGAGGGGGCCAGGATCACGGCCTGGAACGCGTTGCAACGAATCCACCGATTGCCCGATTACCCGGATCAGGTTCCCGCCAACTCGATGTATTGGCTGTTGTTGATTTTGTTGCAATCCCCGCGACTTGTCCCGGAGGATTACGTGAACAAGTTTCGCGACCATTCCCATGGTGAAGGCTACCCCTTTCTCCTCTACGGACTGATGGTGATCGGGGACCACCTGGTGAGCGAGCGGGCGGATCGGGCCCAGGAACTGTGGCAGGAGGGCCTAAAGCTCTGCCAAAAGGAAAGGATGATCGAGTGGTTCGAGCAGAGTTTCCGCAGCCGATTGGGGGTGGCGAGTGTGACGGTGACGCCCATTCGTTTGAAGAAAATCGATTTCGATGTCGGGCCGGTGCTGGAGATGGTGGCGGAAGAACGAAACCTCAACGCCCTGGAACGCAAGATTCACGAGATCGATTTCATCAGCCAGTTTCAAAACCTGGTGATCGTACACGAAAAGCGCCAGCATCTGGTGGAAAACAGCCACCTGCTGTTGAGCCTGCACTTTGCCCATGACGCGGCCGTGATTGCCCTCAAACCGGAAGAATACTACGCCGACCAGCTGGACTTGGGCGGCGAGTGGCCTCGGGTCTGGGCGGCGATTGAAAAGGAAGACACGAAGGAGCTGGTTCATTGGGGTGAGTCCCGGGGATTTGTGGCGGTGGAGCCTGTGGTGGTCACCAACAAGGCCGAGAAACGTCTGGCCCTGGTGCTGTTCTCCCGGCGCGCCCATTTTCAGCTCAACCCCGACGACCGCAAAATCCTGACCGTGTTTCTTGGCCAGTTCGATTCGGCGATGGAGCTCATCGCGGCTCGGGAAGCCCTGGTCCTGGCGGCCAAGACCGACAAGCTCACCGGGCTGTACAACCGGCTGGAATTCGAGCGCATCCTGCTCAACGAGTACTCTCGCCAACGGCGTTACAGTTCGGCAGGTGAGGGAGCTTTTTCTCTGATGTACCTCGATATGGACAACTTCAAGTTTTGCAACGACACCTACGGGCACCATATCGGGGACCTGGTGCTGGTGGAATTTTCGCAACTTTTGCGGCGGGCTGTACGCGAAGTGGACTCCATCGGCAGGCTGGGGGGCGACGAGTTCGTCATCCTTTTGCCCGAGACCGACAAGCATCGAGCCACGGTGGTGGCAGAACGAATTTTGCGGATGCTGGAGGAGCGGCGGCGCTTCATCCCTGAGATCGAAAAGGAGCTGGGCCACCCGCTGGACCTCCGAAGGCACCAGCCCATATCGTGCAGCATCGGCATCGTGGAGGTCAATCCCGAAGACCGCCGCGGCATTCAGGAGCACCTGAGCCTGGCCGACAAGGCCCTTTACGCGGCCAAGAGGCTGGGTAAGAATCGGTTTGTGGTCGGCGCAGAATAAAAAGGTTAGGATTGTGCGTTCAAAGTCGACAAGGTGTGCTATAATTCCCGCATGAGAGTCAAAAAGGATGTGACCAAGGCGGATCGAATCCGCAAGATGCTGACGCTGATTAGCGATTATCCCGGTGTCTATTCTATCATGAGTCTTGCGAGGAAGTTCGGGGTGGATCGAAGCACGATCCATCGGGACATTAAAGGGTTGGATCCCAGGTACACGGTCAAGTTGCGGCGTGGCAAACTGAGTCTTGTTTCTACGGTGGATTTGTACCGCATCGATCTGAACCGAGAAGAGCTGCTCATTTTGTACCTCGGGATGAGGCTTCTGTCGCGGTGGCAGGACCGTTACAATCATCACACCGCCGCGGTGTTGCAAAAAATCAGTCAGAAGGTGGAAAATCAACCCAACATCCGCGAGCTGATCTCCCGGACTGCCAAGAACTTCGATGAAAAAGCTCTGGTGGTGGAGAAGACGCTGATGAAGAACCTGGAGCTGATCAATCAGGCATGGTTCCAATTCAAGAAAGTCAATCTGACCTACAAGAGCCGCTCCCAGGGCCAGGAGGAGACCTTCGTGTTCAGCACCTGGCTGATGGAGCCCTACCTCACGGGGCACTCGATCCACGTGATCGGTTTGGTGGAGGGGCAGAAGAAGCCCCGGGTGCTGAAGCTCGAGAGGATCAAAAAGGTGGAGCTGACCAACGAGTCTTACGAGCCGCCGGCGGACCTCGATCCCGACAAACTTTTCCAGAACAGCTGGGGGGTGTGGCTCAGTGACCAGAAGCCCCAGACCGTGAGCCTGCTCTTTGATACGGAGGTGGCCGAGCGTGTTCAGGAAAACCGCTGGCATCCCAGCGAGAAGGTCAAGGTCCAGAAAGACGGGACCGTGATCTGGAGCGCCCGGATCAGCGAGCTGCGGGAGATGGTCAACTGGATTCTGGGCTGGGGAAAACACTGCCAGGTGATCGAACCCGAGGAGCTGAAGAGGATGGTCCAGGAGGAGAGGGGGTAGGGGACTCAATCCCGTTGTGTCGATGACAGTGTTTTGCGGGTTAATTTACTACCACAAAAGAAAAGAGGGCCGTAGCCCTCTTTTTCACGACGGCGACTAACCCTTTCGGGTAGTCTTGTTAGCAGGAAGACCGAAAAAGCATCAGTTTCAAATTCAATATAAACCACTTGCGCGTTGTTGTCAAGTGGTTTATTGTATTATTTACAACGGTGCAACGGGAGGAAAGGGAATATGCCCAATTGGCGTTTAGGATTGGATATGGGAACCAACTCGATAGGTTGGGCGGTCATTGAACTCAAGGACGGGGTGCCGGGAGACTTGCTGGATATGGGTGTCCGGGTATTCAGCGATGGCCGGGATCCTCAAAGCAACGAGAGCTTGAATCTCAATCGAAGAACGGCGCGGTTGATGCGTCGCCAAAAGTATCGCCGTATTCGGCGCCAATTGTTGATCCGTAACGCGCTTTGTAGGGCAGGCTACTTCCCTCAAAATCCTGAGGAACAGGAAAAACTAAAACTCCTGAATCCATACGAGCTGCGTGTGAAGGCCCTGAATGAGGAGCTCTCCAAATTTGAGCTGGGACGCGTTTTGTTGCATCTGGCGGGACGTCGGGGGTTTAAGAGTAACAGAAAAATGGACAAGGAAGACAAGGAAGAGACTGTCCTCAAACAAAAAATGAGCAAATTCAAAACCATGCTCAAAGAAAATAACTATCGCACCCTCGGCGAGTACCTGTATAGGCTCTCCGAGCAAAATAAAACCATTACTAAGGATATCCAGCAACACTACAAAGGAACCCCAACGCCGGCCCTGTCCCTAAACACGTTGCGGTTCAAGGCCAATGTCGAGTATTTTCCCACACGGGACCTCTACATCGAGGAGTGGAATAAAATCCGGCAAAAGCAGGAAACGTATCATCCTCAACTGCCATGGGATGAGATTTTCCGAAAGACATACTATCAACGGCCGTTAAAACCCCAGGTACGCGGACTATGCTTTTTTACCAGGGAACCCCGGGCGTGGCAGTTTCTGCCGACAATCATGAACTTTCGAATTTACCAGGAACTGAACAATCTGGAGTTCTGGACCAAGCAATCATACAAGCAAAAATCTCGGCTGGATGCACAACAGATACAGGTGTTGGCGGAAGCCCTGGAGGGAAAGCGGCCCGCAAAGGTAAAAGGTTCAAAATCCAAAATGGCACTGGGCTGGAAGGAGATCAAGCAGCTATTAAAGATGTCTGACGACGTCATCTTCAACCTGGAAAAGGATCCGCAGCGGTACGATGGATTAAAAGTGAACTGGATCAATTACACGATGATGAGCGAGGATTATTTTGGTGATGCATGGTTCACAATCACAGAGGAAGACCGCGATGCCATCATTGAAAAACTTTACACTGAAACAAACGAGGACGAACTAAAAAATTATTTACAGCAATTTACCCAAAACGAGGAACTGATCGCAAAGCTTTTGAATTTCGATTTGGGCTTGTCGACAACGGCCTCAGTGTCGTTGCGGTTTGCCCGTGAGGTCTTGGTGTATTTGAAACAGGGCTACAGGTACTACGAGGCGGGACTGAAAGCCGGCTACCACGTGGCCGAAGACAGTGGCTTCGAAAACGGAGAGCGAGAACAGCTACCCTATTACGGAGAAATCCTCTGGGATATGGTGATCCGAAGAGTAGAAAATCGGGCTGAAAAACCGGACCTTCACGATGAGAAATACCTTGAGAAAGCCATCGACTATTACGGGCGCATCGGCAACCCTACTGTTCACATAGCCCTCAACCAGTTAAGAAAACTCGTCAACAAGCTCATTCGTCGCTTCGGTAAACCCGCCGAAATCGTGGTGGAAATGGGCCGGGAACTGAAACAAACCAAAAAGCAGCGCGATGAGGCCAGCAAGATCATCGCAAAAAACAAAAGGAACAAGGACCGGATTAAAGGGGAGTTAGAAAAAGTAGGGATTCAAAACCCCAGCGATCGGGATTACAAAAAGTACATCCTTTGGGAGGAATTGGGAAGGGACCAGTCAGCACGCTGCTGTCTTTACACAGGAAGACCCATCAGCCTCAATCAGCTCTACAACGGAGAAGTGGAGATCGAGCACATTTTGCCCTACAGCCGTACCATGCTCGATGGCATGGACAACCTCACGGTGAGTTTCAGAAATGCCAATGCCTTCAAGGGAAATCGGTCGCCCTGGGAAGCCTTTGGTACCAGCCCACAGGGATACGATTGGCAGCAAATCTTTGAGCGTGCAAAACGCGCATTCAAAGATGCAGGGGATGCGGACAAAACCCGGCGCAAGTATTTTTTAAGGAAATTGAGTCGCTTCGATCAGCACGCGATGGACAACTTCGATTTGAGCCAAAGCGATTTTGCGGACCGGCAACTCACGGACAATCACTTTATATCGAAGGCCACCCGCCGCTATCTGTCCGCCATTCTTCCCAAGGAAAAAATCTGGAATACGGTGGGTTCGGTTACAGATGTCCACAGAAGGATCTACGGCCTCAACAAGCTACTCCAGAAAACACGGGAAGACAGCGACGGCATTTATGCCCCCAAAAACAGGCATGACCACCGACATCATGCTCTTGATGCGTATGTGATCGCCCAAATCGATCGATCCGTGGTTCAAAAGATCAACACCCTTTCGGGCCGTGGCCAGATCAGCCCCTATTTGAAGTCTGAAACGGTGTTCGATGGCGTTAGAATACCCATGAAGGATGTGTGGCTTAAATTGCTTCCCCAACCCGCTCCCTGGAATGTGTTGGAGCAGCGCTTGCGACAGATGATCCCTTCCTTGCGGGTCAACCACAAAATTCAGGGTGCATTCTTTCTGGAAACTGCTCTGGGCAAACGGAAAACACTTCGCAGTAAGCCAACGGTGCATCTCAAAAAAGAGGATATTGAGGATATTGTTTCCCCCAAAGTGCGGTCGTTGTTCGAGGAGACCTTGAAGGAAACCAAAAACTTCGACAGGACTAAACAATTGGTCGCCCAGTCCTATCCTCAGGTCTATCTTTCGGTTTCCACTTTTGTCACTCGGAAGCCTGTATCCAGTCTGGAGGTAAGTAAGGATAGACAAATATCGTACGTTTATGAACCGAAGATTCTGGAGACGTTCCAAGAGTTCTATGAAGAAAACAGCCGGATGTATCTCAATCAAAAGGGCGAAGTCGATGAGGATAAAATCCTTCAAGCATTTGCCGAACGCTACCTGATCCGCCGGTTACGTATCGAAACCCACTCGCAGGAGGCCTACCAGATTCCCAGTGCGCCGTACAAGTACTACCAGCTTCAAAACTTTTTGTGCGTCGATGTCTGGCAAATCCCCGAAAAAAATCAAAAATTTCGCTACGAAGGGAACTTTATCAGCCTCTGGGATGCGATGCTAGAGAGAGTGGGTAACCATCGACTACGGGATAAAAAGCCACATCCCGCTGCCAAAAAATTAGGGCGGTATTATAAGAGCGATGTGCTCCACCTGATACCCAGACGTGAAGGGTTAGAGGAATTATGGGTCCAAATCAAGGGTTTTTCAACCAAGGATAAAAGAATGGACATTTATCCCGTTTGGGCCAGCGGGGATTTAGCCGATTGGGCAAAAAACATCAATCCCAGATTTTTTCAAAATTACTGGAATAACGCTTTGATCGGGGCTCCAGAAAGAAGATTTGGTCAAAATTTTAAGAGCATCAATGTGATTTTCAAAGATTTTTT
>CALGPJ010000050.1 GCA_937960645.1 uncultured Spirochaetia bacterium
CGCGGGTTCGGAATGACAGGGAGGAATTGGGCTGTGGAACTTGACCGAATCTGATCACCACACTAATTTAAGCATCGATGGCTAGCACCGAGGGTACCTACCGAGTTTGGAATGTTCCGGAGCGACTTCTCCCGTTCAAGATGGATTCAGGAGAGGAACTTCCCGTGCTGCAGGTTGCCTACCAGACTTTCGGAAACCTCAACGCCAAGAAGAATAACACCGTCCTCGTGTTGCATGCCTTTAGCGGCGATTCCAACGCGGTTTCCTGGTGGAAGACCATGATCGGGCCAGGTTTGCCCATCGACACTCAAAAGTATTTCGTGGTTTGCAGTAATGTCCTTGGGGGATGTGCCGGAACCACCGGCCCGCGGTCGATCGATCCGGCCACCGGAAAGCCTTACGGCTTTTCTTTCCCCATTCCCTCGATCCGGGACATGGTCAGGGTTCAGGCCCTGCTTCTCGATCACCTTGGTGTCGAAAAAGTTTTGGCGACCATCGGGGGAAGCATGGGGGGGATGCAGGCCCTGGAATGGGCCAGAACCTTTCCCGACAGGCTGGAATCTTCGATCGTCATCGCCAGCACCACCCGAATCAGCCCACAAAACATCGGTTTCCACGTGGTTGGCCGTTATGCCATCATGAGCGATCCCTATTGGAACGGCGGCCATTATCCGGAGGGCGGCGGACCCCGCACCGGTCTGGCAGTGGCAAGAATGCTGGGGCACATCACCTTTTTGTCCGAAGAAGCCATGTACGAAAAGTTTGGCCGACGGATTCGACCGGAAAAAGAATCCCCCCTGGCCTTTGGGGACGAGCACGAGGTCGAAAGCTACCTCTGGCACCAGGGGACCAAGTTCGTCGACCGATTCGACGCCACGACCTACGTTCTTCTGACCAAGGCCATGGACTATTTCGATTTTGCCGCGGGATATCGCAACCTCGAAGAGGCCTTTGCGCAGACCCGCTGCGATTTTCTCATCATTTCTTTTACCTCCGATTGGCTCTTTCCCACCGAGCAAAGCCGTGAGATGTACCGGGCCCTACTCCGCGCGGGAAGGAGCGCCACCTTTGCCGAGATCGACACAGACAAGGGCCATGACAGCTTCCTGTTGGACAACCCCGAGATGGAGCAACTGGTCAGAGCCTTTTTGGAGGCAAGGCTGTGAACAGGGAGCATCGCCAGGCACCTTATGATTTCAACCTCATCTCGAGCATCATCGCTGAGGGGAGCCGGGTTTTGGACCTGGGGTGCGGTGATGGAACGCTGCTTCAGAAGCTGAGGGAGGAAAGGTCCGCCTTCATCCAGGGAATCGACATCGATCCACTCATGATCCGCCGCTGTGTCGAGAAGCGTGTTCCCGTGGTGGAGGGCAACCTCAACACCATTCTCGGCGAATTGGCCGATTCGAGCTTCGATGTCGTCATTCTGAGCCAGACACTCCAGGTATTGAAAAACCCCGACCACGTTTTGAAAGAGATGTTGCGGGTCGGCAAACAGGCCATCGTATCGATTCCCAATTTCGGGTATTGGGTGAACCGCTTTCAGCTGTTTTTCGGAGGCCGGATGCCGGTGACGAAAGACCTGCCCTACGAATGGTACAACACCCCCAATATTCATTTTTGTACCATCAAGGATTTTCGTGCCTTCGTGAAAAACCAGGGGTGGAAATTGCGTTCCGAATACTTCCTTGCCGGAGGCCGGCTGGTACGGACCCCGCTTCCAAATCTCCTGGCATCGCACCTGATCGCCGTTCTGGAGAAATAGGACCCGGTGAATCCCGGGTCCTCTCAAAGCTTAGCCGATCAATGCAGCCATATCGTGTTCGACGTCCTGAATCGAGCCCAGTCCAAAGGTCTCGACGAGGATTCGCGAAACGTTGGGAGAGAGAAAGGCGGGAAGGGTGGGGCCGATGCGGATGTTTTTGACTCCCAGTGCCAGAAGGGCGAGAAGTACGATGACGGCCTTCTGCTCGTACCAGGCGATGTTGTAGACGATGGGCAGCTTGTTGATGTCGTCCAGACCCAGGGCCTCCTTGAGTTTTACGGCGATCAGGGCCAGGGAGTAGCTGTCGTTACACTGACCCGCGTCGAGCACCCGGGGAAAGGCGCCGATACTGCCCAGGTCCAATTTGTTGTAGCGATATTTGGCGCAACCGGCGGTTAGGATGATCGTGTTCCCGGGAAGGCTTTTCGCAAAGTCGGTGTAATACGTACGGTTTTTCATCCTCCCGTCACAACCTGCCATCACCACGAATTTCGTGATGGCGCCGCTGGTTACGGCCTGCAGAATCTGCGGGGCGGCGGACTCCAAGGTGCGGTGGGCGAACCCGCCGACAAGGTTTCCATCCTCCAGGGGCTTGGGAGGGGGACATCTCAAGGCCATTTCAATGATGGGAGAAAAGTCCTTGGGCTTGCTTCCCTCGCGGTCGGGAATGTGGCGGCATCCCTCGAAGCCCGCCGCTCCGGTGGTAAAAACCCTCTCTTTGTAGGAGCTTTTGGGGGGCACGAGGCAATTGGTGGTCAGAAGAACGGGTCCGTTGAATTGCTCGAAATCGCGTTCCTGCTCCCACCACGAACTTCCATAGTTGCCATAAAGATGCGTAAAACGCTTCAAACGGGGGTAGTAGTGAGCTGGGAGCATCTCGCTGTGGGTATAAATGTCGATGCCCTTGTCGCTGGTCTGCTCTAAAAGCTCTTCCAGGTCCCGAAGATCGTGCCCGCTCACGAGGATTCCCGGCCGGTTGCCGACGCCCAGTCTGACCTTCGTCACCTCGGGGTCGCCATAGGTTTCGGTGTTGGCCTTGTCCAGCAGGGCCATGCCCTGGACTCCAAGGCTGCCGACGTCGAGAACGAGCCTTTGCAAAAGGGGAACCTCGTGAAGGGTTTCGGTATCGGCGAGGAGGCTCAAAAAGTTGGCATAGATATTCTCCTGCTCGTAACCGAGCATGGCGGCGTGGTGTAGGTAGGCGGACAATCCCTTGAGTCCGATCACGGCCAGCTGACGCAAACTCCGCACGTCCTCGTCGGCATCTTCAAGGATGCCGGCGTGTGGCATCCTCAGGAATTGTTCCAGGGTCCAGTCTTGCGCGGGATGATCCATCCTGTGGGCGATCTGCTGGATCGCTTTGGCAAGAGCCTGGTTATCGAAGTTGGCGTTGGTAATGGTCATGAACAGCGCCCGCGTGATTTCCTGTGCGATTTCCCGGGTTCCCTGCCTATCCGCCTTCCAGCGAACCGCAGCTTCCTGGCAAAACTGGATCAGGACGTCCTGAAGATCCGATGTTTCCGGAGTTTTTCCACAAACTCCTTTTATGGTGCAGCCGACGTTGCGGGCCGCTTCCTGACATTGAAAACAAAACATATGTTCCTCCTTGCTCTCGTCAATCCGAGATTTCCTCATCGTGTATGATTTGCCCCTCCACCCCGATCACCGTCCTCTTCAATCGTGTGGGACGGCCTGATTGGACCCAAGCCTGATAGGCAATTTGGAAAAGGCCGTTGCAGCAGGGAACTTCCATTTGGATGACCTGGAGGCTTCTCAGCTGGGCCGTGCTCAGGATTTGCATCAGCTTTTGAGAGTACAGGGGCAGGTCCGCATCGAGCTTCGGGCAAGCGATGCAGAGGGTCCTTCCCCGAATAAAACGGTCGTGAAAGTCGGCGCGGCTGAAGGCGGTACAATCGGCCGCGATGACCAGGTCGGCCCCTCTGAGGAATGGGGCGCTGGGCGGAACGAGCTTGAGTTGAATCGGCCATTGCCGCAGTTCACTGACAGCCTGTGCATCCGTGGTTTGCTTTCCAAAGGCCGGCAGCGGCCCAGAGTAAGCAGAATGGGGACGGAGGTCCCGAACATGACTTCCGGGACATCCGCAGGCCAGTTTTTCCTCTGCCGGAGCCGCTGTCTGCGGGTCTGGGGGCAGTACTTCCTCCACCAGGCTCAGGGCGCCGGTGGGACAATGGCCAATGCACCTTCCCATGCCATCACAAAGGGCCAGGTCGTTGACCCGGGCCTTGCCGTCGATGATCTGGATGATGCCCATGTGGCAGTTGGGGACACAATTTCCGCAACCGATGCATTTCTCCTCATCAATTTGAATCTTCACCGAGACCTCCTTATAAAATAAAATAGTACTATAATACCATTATAGGTACAATAAAACATTTCAAAGATCCGCCAGGGTGCGCGTTTGAAAAAAATGGCGCATGTCGTTTTGAACATTCCCGAAAAAACCTCCGTAGAGGCAGCCGTGAAGGGTGCAGTACCCTCGGCCGCAGGGACAGGTATTGGCACCCAGAGGTCCCTCCACTGCCTCAAACACATTCAGGAACGAAATCTCCCTGGGCGATTTTGCCAGCATGAAACCTCCATGGGCCCCGCGGGTGCCCTTGACCAGGCCGGCCTTGACCAGTTTTGCCATCACCTTCGATAGGTGGTGTTGGGAGGCCTGGGTCCACTCGGAAAGTTCGGTGCTGCTCACCCATTTCTGCGGATTTTTGGCGAGAAGGGCACAGGCGTGAATCCCGATGTTGGCGGCCTCGGTGAGACGCAGGATGTGCTGCGGTCCGGATTGCATGAAACAATAATAGTATAATAGTACTACAATGTCAAGAGCCTTGTGCCGTGGTAATTGTGCTTTTATCCAGGTGCGAGGTCTCGAAGGTGCGATGTTTTGCATCACCCTCGCCGTGAGATGGGGACAGGGACCCGGCGTCAAGGAAGCGTCAAGGTGGCGTCAAGGAAGAGACGGGAGCGGCGGTTGCTTCCAGCGATAATCTTCCCAGTCCATGATCTCGTGCGGCTTAAAATTTGCCTTGTAATTCATGAAATGATTTTCTTGAATCCAATATCCCAGGTAATAGTAACGCAATCCCCTCCTGGCTGCTTCCCGGGATTCCGCAAAAACCGAAAACGTACCCAGGCTAAGGTGTTGGTATGCCTCTTTGTAAATAAAGTAGATCGAACTGAAGGCTTGCGGCGTCACATCCAGGAACCCCACGGCCACCAACTCATCGCCGACGTAGTACTTGCTCAACAGCCCTTTCGTGATACGAAGCGTAAAACTACTCTTGAATGCGTAGATGTCTTCCACCCCGGATTGAAAGCGAAATTTCTTGTGTTCGCGGTAGATCTCATACACGGCCTCATCGGGTTCGTCTTTGACAAACTCGACACGGGTGTTTTGGTTTTTGCGCAGCACGCGTTTCTGGCTCGGGGAAGGGGTGAGTTCATCGACGAGGACACGGAGGGGAATACAGGCCCGACAGCCATGGCATTGAGGGCGGAAGAAAAAACTGCCGAAATGGCGCCATCCCTTTTTCAAAAAATCATCCCAGGTGGCTCCATTCAACCGAGTCCGTATAAAATATTCCTGATAAAAGACAAGATCGGGGAGATAGGGACAGGGAACTACATAAATTTGGGTCCTGATCTGCATATGCCAATTCTAACAGGCTTGAAAACTTGACGCAAGGGAACCTATGGATATATTGAGATTGTGGAACCCCGAATACTGGCGACAGGTTGGTACCTTCCCGAAAAAATCGTCACCAACGATGAATTGGCGAGGACGCTGGATACGAGCGACGAATGGATTCGGTCGCACACGGGCATTCGTGAGCGCCATGTGGCTGCCCCGGATGAGGCCGCTTCCGATCTGGGTTCTCTAGCCCTAAAAAACGCCCTGGACAGGGCCGGGCTCGCTGCCTCCGAGCTGGACCTCATCATCGTGGCGACTTCAACCCCGGATTATTTGGGTTTTCCCTCGACCGCCAGCATCATCCAGCACCGCATCGGCGCTACCCGAGCAGGTGCCTTCGATATCAGCGTGGCTTGCAGCGGCTTTACCTACGGACTTGAATTGGCGCGTACCTTCATTGTGTCGGGCGCGGGGCAGTATGTCGCCGTCATTGGGACGGAGATCTTTTCTCGGATCGTCAATTGGCAGGACCGCTCCACGTGCGTGCTTTTTGGCGATGGGGCAGGAGCGGTGATTGTCGGGCCTGGGGATGGCAAACCGGGGCTTTTGGGATCGATTCTTCGCTCGGAAGGCGAGGGCGCCGACGCCCTGATTCGTCCGGTCGGCGGAACCCGTGCTCCCTTGATGGCAGGGGATGACCCCTCGAAAACTTGTATGACCATGGATGGGCGGCGAGTGTACAATTTTGCTCTCCGAGTGGTCAAAGACTCGCTCGAACAAATCTTGTCGAAATTCGGCAGGAAGCTGGAAGAAGTGGATTGGATTGTTCCGCACCAGGCCAATTACCGTATCACCGAGGGCATCGCTCGGCGTATGGGATTGGACCCTTCCCGGTTTTTTATGGACATCGAGCGGTTTGCGAACACCTCCGCGGCCAGTATACCCATCGCTTTGGCCGACATGGACAGTCAAGGACTGTTGAAAAGAGGCCAGCTCCTCGTGACGATCGGCTTTGGCGCCGGTCTGGCCTACGGAGCAAATTTATTGTTTTGGTAGTTTTATCAAAAAACGCTTGCGTTCTCTAAAAAAGTGTTTTAGTATGAGTTAACACTCGCAAAAAGGATAGAATTATGGCCAAAAAACCAGATGGGTACATAGAGCTGAAGTTCGGCCCCAGGTGGCGCTACATCGCTCCGGCTCGTCTTTTCATTCAAAGTTTCGTCGCCATCGCCATCGAGGATCAAAACAAAGCCGACGGGATCGCCATGGCGGCCTCTGAACTTCTGGAAAACGCTGTCAAGTACGCCAAAGGGGAAGAGACTTCCATTGTCGTTCAAGCGTTTCCGGAACAGAACCTCATCACCTGCTCGGTGACCAACAAGGGCGATGAAGCCTCCGTCAAGGAACTTCAGGCCCTCTACAAAAAAATTATGAGCGGTGACCCATTGGAAGCGTACATTACGCAAATGCGGGAGGCCGCTGTTCGTCAGGATGGTAAGAGTCAGCTGGGTCTTGCTCGAATACGCTACGAGGTCGGGGCCAATATCAAGCTGGAAATCACCCCAGACTACATGATCACGATCACAATCGAAGTACACTAAAAAGGAAGTAACTATGGCGAATAAACTGGGTATCGATCCCATCGAACAGGATAAAATTAAAATCACCATCAACGACGCCGGGGCCGGTGTCGAGGTTCACTTTATCGGAGACATCGATATGGAGGATCCCAGCGTGATCCTCGATCCCCTCTTCGAAAAGGTTCATTCCGGTGTTGTGGCCAACAAACTGGGTGAAGTCATTGCCAATTTCAAGGAATTGAATTTCTTGAATTCATCCGGCATCAAGGCGGTGGCGAAATGGATCATGAAATTGGCGATGTTGCCGGCTGACAAAAAGTACAGTATCCGGATCCAACACAACAAAGCGATCACGTGGCAGGTCACCAGCTTGCCCACCCTGACCTTTCTCGTACCTGGGGCGGTAAAAATCGAATGACTTCCCGGCGAGGATGGCTTCCCATGGGGGCGGCATGCCTTGCCGCGTCCGTCCTCGCTGCTTCGAGCGCATTAGGGGAAGGGATGTTTCCTGTTCGAATGATTCTGGCCGCCGTGTCAGGGCTCTTACCCTTCCTGGTGTTCCTGAGGTTGAAGCACCGTCTCGAGGCACCGCCGCCGACTTTTTCACGGGAAGCGATTTCGGGTACGGCTGTCGGGGAGCAAATTTCACCGGAGCCCAGGCAGGAGATCAAGCCGGTTCCCCGACAAGTTCTCTACGACTCACTGCTGGATAACCTGAACCATCTCGATGAATTGATTTCTCGGATCCCCAGGAGTGACAATCTCGAGAAAGTCCAGAAATATGTCGAATCCTTTTTAGCAGAGTATCGGGATAGTTCCCGTTTTATTTATGAGAATGTGCTTCGCACCTTCGAAATCTCCGATAACCTGGCCAACACGGCAAAGGAAGCTTTTGAACTGAGCGAAAAAGTTCAATCCGGGGTGAAGGTCGTCACCGAGTCGCTCAATGAGAGCCAGAAATTGGCGGAAACCCTTTTTGCCCAATCCAGAAAAATTTCTAAAATCGTGACGATCATGAGTGACATTTCCGAAAAAATCCACATCCTTTCGATCAACGCTTCCATCGTTTCGGCTCGAGCCGGAATGAGCGGAAAGGGTTTCGACGTCGTCGCCAAGGAAATTCGAAATCTGGCGAAGGAAACAGAGAACAGTCTCATCGACATTGAAAATGTTATTGCCGAAGTTCAAAATACCATTCAAAATGTCAATGAGAAGGTTGATTTTGCCCATAGAGAAACCGAGACTGAAAAGAGTGCCCTCCTGGCTGTTGCAGGGTCTCTTCAGGGTGTCATTCTCGCTGTGGAAATCATCCGGGCAGTGAGCAGTGTGGCCAAAGAAAGGGGGGAAATTCAGGTTGAATCTTTGAATCGCCCCTTGTTTTCGGAAGAACTGCTACAACCGCAGGAAACCGGAATGCTGATCGAGCAGGTCCGTACCGGAGTGGAGGAATTGGAACAATTGTTGGTTCAAACCAAGGAGGAAGCGCAATGACGGATAACTTTATGCTGTTTCACCTGTTCACCTTTTTTGCTGTCATCGGCATCGGAGTCATTCTCTGGTATGAGAGGGTGGCCAGAAGGGGAGCGAGTTCCCGTACCCTCTTCCTCTTTCTTTCCTTGCTGTTGATCACTGCGGTCGGAATCTTTCAATCGTTTACCCAGACCTTCCGCGAAATCTTTCCCCCGACGTTGAATTTCCAGATTCTGGCGCTGAGCGGTTTTTTGTTTTATCTGGCCATGGTCCTCCTCGAGTATTCGATTCATGCCCGCCGAATTCGGGAAAGCTTTCTGATGCCGGACTTCCTTCGTGGTCTGAAGACCTTCTGGGCTCTGGTCCTGATCACGGCCATTCTCATCCTTCTGACCTTCCTCTATTTTCCGTTCAGCGTTCGATTGATGGGTAACCCTCTGGAAACCTTCCTGGTACCCGCCGGTAGCCGAAGCTTGCCCCTGGTGGTGTATCAAACCAACATTAACTTTTTAGCCGCTGTTTATCTCTTCCTCATGCTAGTCCTGACGCTTCAAGCCACCAATAACATCTTTCGACTTCAGGAAGGGGTGATTCGTTCCAAGAGTTATCCGTTCTTCGTTCACTTCCTCGTTGTATTGGCCGGCGTGATCAACGTGTTAGGTTTCAAGGGAAGTATTGAGGGTGTTCCCCCGCTGTATTTCTTTTTCTTTTCCAACATCATTTTCCTGATCCGCATGGTCGAAGAGTTCTTCTTCTGGTCGATGTACAACCTCCGAAGTGACAGGATCAAGATCGAGCAGCGTCAACATGATTTGAACATTCTCATCCGTAAGGTGATTTCCAGCCCTGAGGAAGAAGACGTCACCATTGTGCAGGAGACCATCGAAAGTGCCTTGAACAAGGCAAAGAGTCGAATGGTGGTTCACGAGTACAACATTACGGGCTTTTTGGCTTTCCGGGTTCAAAACAACATCCTCAAGGTCGATGATCCCCGGCTCCTGACCGGTTACTGTACCCCCCTGGTGGATAACAAAAACTTCAAGAGTTTGGACAAGGCCAAGCTCAACGATATGATTCTTCGAACCACCTACGACCTGAACACGATACGCTCAACTCCGATCGAGAACATCAAGGACTTTGGTTCCCGGCTGATCAAACAGGCCATGATGGATAAACAACCGGTTATCGTATCGGAGCTCCCCGAAAACTTCCGAGGACTGCAGCGCATGGTAGGTGTTTACCCCATCCTCGACACCAACAATTTCGTGGGTGCCGCCGTTTTCTTCAAGGACAGTTTCAATCAGGTCTATCCGGTGGAGAAAGAGGTGTTGGCCGATCTGGCCGAAAACCTCGGAACCATCTTCGCGCTGATGAA
Organism: uncultured Spirochaetia bacterium; assembly: GCA_937960645.1. Classification (GTDB taxonomy): domain Bacteria; phylum Spirochaetota; class Spirochaetia; order JABEVK01; family JABEVK01; genus DYOB01. Next base: position 9,840 of record CALGPJ010000050.1, read on the forward strand.
CGGCAAGCAGATTCAAAAGGAGAGAAACCGCCTGCAGGGAGAGATGAACACCGCGCGCAACATCCAAACCTCCATCCTGCCCAAAAAGCTCGATATTCCCGGCTACATGGTCGGGGCTTCCATGCAAACTGCCACCGAGGTAGGGGGGGATACCTACGATCTTGTAGCGCATCCGAACGGCAATTACCTCAAGATCGGTGACGTGAGCGGCCACGGTTTGCCTGCGGGGATGATGGCCACCATCGAGATGGCCGCCTTCCATGGGGCCCTGGAAACGGTTAAAGAGTTCAAGATCGAACTCACCGTGGACAAACTTTACGACATCGTGAACCGTGTCCTTTGCGTGATCAACCGTGACCGTATCGGCTCCGATAAGTTCATGACCATGAACTACTTCTTCGAAAAGGATGGCCGGTTTGTCCACGCGGGTACCCACGAAGTGGCTCTAATCTATCGCGCCGACAAGAATGAGGTCGAGGAAATCCACGGTACCATTGACCGCACGGGCTTCCTGGGTCTCAGTGAGTTCGTGGTATCGACTCAGTCCCTCGGGGAGTTCAAGCTTGATAAGAACGACATTCTGGTGCTCTACTCCGATGGTGTGATCGAGGCCAAATCCGTCACCGGGGAACAATACGACATCGAAAGGCTGAAAGCTCTTATTCAAACCCACCACGAAAAGCATCCCGACGAGATCATCAGCGAACTCAAGACCGAACTGGAGCGCTGGGCCAGGGAGGGAGATATGAAGTCTCACGGCGGTCACTTTGCCGACGACGTCACCGTGATCGTGATGAAGAAGGAGTGACCAGGAGCCGATGGGTTTGAAGGATCAGTTCCTTCAGGAGTGAGGAGGAACCAAGGAGTTCGGCAGGGAGGGTACCTTCCCTGCTTTTTTGTTGTACTCGGGCTCGCCATTTCAACCCGTGGGCATCCAGGCTCAGTTTGAGGATGGCCCCAGAGTCGTCGTCCAGGAATCCCAGCCATCGGGCCCATAAACTGACCTCCCAGGGCAGGGAGGCGCCTTCCGCTTCCCAGGCAAATCCAAGGGGACGGGCATTGACCAGCAGGAGGCCGGGGTTTTTGGTCCAGAGTGGAACGAGGTACTCAAGGCGGCCCGATTTGACCAAAAAGGCCATCGCTTCCTGTGCCAGCTCGGCCTCCCAGCGGCTATCGAGCCTGGAAAGATTTTCGGCAACACGCGAAACATCCTGGGTGTCGAGGGCCTCCCTCATGTCATAAAAGGCCGAAATGCCGGGGATTTTCGGTTCGTCGTGAAGGCGGTTGAGTTTGAGGTATTTGATGCCGGGCCATTGATAACCGTGGAAGGTTCGGTATTGTTTCCAGAGTTGGGAGGGGAGGTTGCCCTGAGCGCCGGAAATCTCGGCACTTTTACGGTTGAGACCCCGCCAACGTTCACGATGAAACCAGGATTGAAAGACCAGCTGGGTCTGCTCCCAGAGCCAGGAGACCCATTCCCAGGGCCAAAAACGGGGTTGATAATGGTTCAAGGCTGCCCTGGATTCGTAAATATCCGCCCAGGCCTCGTGGACATCCCGATTCCAATCTTCCTCCCTCAGGCCAAAGTTGTAGATCCAGCTGGGGTCCGGATGCCGTTCGACGAGTTTGAGATAATGGGAGGCCGAATCGGGGTCGCCCGTTCTCAAGTAGAGTTTGACCAGATTCATCAGGGCCAGAGGGGTCTCGTCCTTCGAGGCAGCCTCCTCAAAGGTCAGGCGGGCCAGCTCATAGTCTCCGCGTTTTTGGTACATCTCTCCCAGAGCCAGGAGCCCAGAGGCACGGTTGGCATATTCAAGACTGTACTGGATGGCCTGGAGTGCCGCATCGTATTTCAGAAAAGTGTTTTCGAGGATCGAGAGGTTATACCAGGCGATGCTCAGGAATTGCCGCGTCCGTGTCGTTTTACCGATCTCGATGCTTTTCAGGTAGTGCGCCTTGGACCTTTCGTATTCGTACAGGCTGGCGTAGAGGGTTCCCAGGGTCATCTCGGCGCTGGCGTTGGTTCCCAGCCGCCGTATCGCGGCCTCAAGGAGTTCCACGCCTTCGGACAAGGACTCGGTTTTGAACAGAAGCCAGGCCAGGCTCTGCAGCACATCCCAGTCGTCCGGATAGTGGGGCAGGATGTCTCTGAGGACGTCCACGGCATCGCGGTCCCGATTCAAAAGTCCGTAGGTCTCGGAAAGTCGCAGGGCATACTCGTATTCGAGGGGGCGGAGCTGACGGGCCCGTTCGTAGGCTCGGGCCGCTGGTTTATAGAGCTTTTTTTCGTAAAAAAGGTCAGCCAGGGCGGCGGGAAATCGGACATCGTTGGGGTAAAGTTCCTCGCCCTGCTGCCAGGACCGGATGGCCGTTTCGTAGTTTTCGGCCGAGCGGGCCTCGGAACCCCTTTGCAGTAAATCTTCCGCTCGGGGCTGCTGAGCTCCCAAACCGATCGCTATCATCAAAAACAAAAGCCTCAGTACCAAAACCACCTCCAAAATCGCGGAAACAGGTTGACCTTCTGAAGTCGACGCTCCAGGGCAGCAAGGTCGATGCCGTTGAATCGGTCCCGAGGATGGTCAGAGAACCTTGCTTCGAGGTAGATATCGGTGATTTGGGAAAAGGTTGTGTCGCCGACACGTTGGGCCAATTCCATCGCCGACAGGTCCCGGTAATCACCGTCGAGTCCAGCCTCGATTTGGCGACGAAACAGCCGATAGGACAAAACGAGCTTCCGGCGGGGGTCACGACACAGGAGGATGGGGATTCGAAACCGGAGCTTGTAAAGTGTCAGGGCCAGGACGGCCAACAGCAGCGCGCCCCAGAGAAGCCACGGTTCCGTCGCAGCGGGCGGCTGCTGCGAAAGTACCTCTTTGGGTTCGCCGACCGGTTGGAGCTCCTGCGCCAGAAGCGATTCGATCAAATCGAAAAACTCGTCGCCCTGTTCGGCACCGAAACTAATGTCTTCTCCGGGTGCCAGGCGGTCAGTGGTGGGGTCGTAGCTCATCCACCCCTCCCCGGCGCTGAGAACCTCGACCCAGGCATGGGCTTGAAAGCCTCGGACGGGATAATACCCCAGAACCTGGCGCTGTGGGTCGGTGAAGAAGCCCACGGCCAGGCGGCTGGGGATGTTCAAATGCCGCAGTAACAACACCATCGAAAAAGCGAAATACGAGCAGTACCCGCGCCGCGATTCGAACAGGAAGTGTCGGAGAGGATCGGTGTTGGGGGGCGTGGCGGGTTTCAACGAGTAATAAAATTCTTCGTGGAAGAATCGTTCGAGACGTTCCACTTTTTTCGTGGGATCGATTATGTCTCGGGTGAGCTGTAGGGCCAGGTCTCTCAGTTTCGGGTCTGGCGGGACGGCGGTGTGGAAGTCCCAGTACTCCTGGCTCACACCGGCCTCGGCCGGGTTGCGTGCCACGCGAGCCAGTTTGGGCGGCAAGGCCCGGCTCAAAACTCGGTAGGCCCCTCGAAATCTTCGGGGATCGTAGCCCATCAACCGTTCCACCGATTTCGGTTCGTTGACCGCAAGGATCGAGGCCGGTTCCAGATTGACTGCCAGAATGTCGTAGACCAGGGATTCGCGCAGCCGGGAAGACACCTCGGGGAGGATGAGCCCTCCTGAAGTGAAATTGAGGGCGGTTTCGGTGGCGGTGAGCCACCGAGGCTCCGCATAGAAGCCCCGCGTGGCATCGTACGCATTGAGCACCTGCCGCCTGAGGAGGTAGCTTTCCGGCGGTCCGTCCTTTTTCAAGACGAAGATCAGGTTGTCGGACATGGAAATTTGATTTTCCAGCCGAACCAGGGGGGTGAAATCGTAGCCGAAGAGGGTGGGTTGGAGCAGACCTGCCTGCTCTCCGGCCTTGTTCTCGGAGTAGGCAATGTACGCCAAACTGGCTCCCGAGAGGATGAGGGGCAAAAGCCCCAAAAACCATATCGGAGGCAGTCCCCACCCCAGACGGAGATTGTCCCGCCGAAGCTGCTCCAACTCCCAGAGGAGCAACCCTCCCGAGATGGCGAGGGTGAAGGGTAAGGCCAGGGAACCCTCCGTCAGCTCGAAGTCGGGCAGGCCGAATACCAGGGCCAGGAGGGCCAGGTGAACCAGACTGCGCCAGGGGGTAAACCTCGGATAACGCGCCGAAATCCCGGTCAGGGCCCAATGCAGGGCCACGGCGGGATACATCAAAAGGAGGTAACGGTCGTACAAGGGGAGGAGGATGTCACTGGGGGCTGCCTGCTCGGGTGCGAGGACCCACAGCCCGCCGAGCAAAAGGGCGCGCACGAGCCAGGGAAGGACCAGGACCTGGATCGAGGCGAACAGGGGATTCACCCGGAGTTTGATATGGATCAGGGCCAGTCCATGAAAGGCGCCTAACCCCACGAGGGCGGCTTCCCAGCCGATGAATTCGCGGAAATAATGCGCCCATAACACCACAAGGACACTGAAGCCCACCAGGGGGGCCCACTCGCGCCGACTCATCCCCACTCCTCGGGCCCCAGCCAACGGACTCCCCGTCGGATCAGGGTTGCACGAAAAGGCTGCACGCGCGGGGCCTCGGGGTGGGCCAGGACCAGGGACCCCTCGGTCCAGTTCCTTTCAATGATTTTGCCGGGCAGGTCGGGCCTCAGGGAAGCCAGCCAACGTTCCATCTCCCTGAGGGGATGGGCATCGGTCCACCAGAAATCCGGACCGGCGACCGCCATGTCGGCCTGCGGTTCGCGGCCCCTTTCCAGGAGGTTCATCAAGAAAATGACGAGCGTGTCGATCTTCTTCATGGCCCCCTCTGTCCGGTGTGGCAACCAGGGATCGAGCAGGACATGCCAACGGCGTCGGGGAGGGGGAGTGGGATCCGATTTGCGAAGGATGAGTTCACCGGTGTGGGCAAAGAGTTTCCAATGGAGGTGGCGGATATCGTCCCCGGGATAATAGGGCCGTGTATCCAGGCGGTCATCCCTTTCCCCGGGGTGCCCCTTTCGGATACCCCGGGAACCCTGGGCGCGGGCGACGATCGCACGGTTGTGTTTCTCCGTCGGTGTGGGCAACACAAAAAACTCGACCTGGCCGGGGACATCGGTCGTGAATCGCCACCAATGAAAGGGATCGCACAGGACGAGTTTCCCGGAGGGACCGGTGTAAAGTCCCCGCGCAGCGTCTAAGGTTTTCTCGAGCTGAAAGCGCGGGAGGATGGGGATCTCCTCCTGGAGATAGCGATCCCCGGTGAAAGTCCAACGGTAGGCGAAGCTCAGACTGAAAAAACGCAAAAGGCCGGTTGCGCCCAGGCTCAGTTTCCAGCTTTTGTGGCCTGTGGGGCTAAAAACGATATCGAGCCTCCTCAGGCGGCCTCGGGCGGCCAGGACGGCCAGGAAGCATACCAGAAAAGGGAGAAGAATTCCAAAGCCGAGGGTGGAGGCGGCCAGGTTGCCCGTAAATTGGCCAAAAGCCAACAACATCACCGAGACCAGGAAGTATCCGGCACCCAGACGGGTGGGAAGCGGCAGCCTGGTCTGCCTAACCCACGAAAACATCGCGAATCCAGCGGGCCACCAGCTGCTGCGGATCGGCGTCGTGCCGGGCCAGGCCCAGGCGGTGTGCCAGAACATCGCCGCCAAGATCGATCAGGTCCTGATCGATGACGAAATCTCTTCCCTGCCATAGTGCCCAAACCCGGGCAGCTCGAAACCAATGGATGCCGGATCGGGGGGAAAGTCCCAACGAGACATCGGGGTGGTCGCGACTCAGCTGCAGGACCTTGCGGGCCATCGCGGATAACCGGGGATCCACGAAAACATTCTCCGAATGGCCGCGCAGTTGCAGGACCTCCTCCAGGTCAAAGAGGGGTTGGATTCTTTGGAGGGTGTCGGGACGGGCCGAGAGATCGCAGAGGATTTTTTCTTCCTCGGCCGCCTCCGGGTAGCCCAGGGACAGCCGCATCGCAAATCGGTCAAGCTGGGCTTGTGGGAGGGGGTAGGTGCCTTCCATGTCCGTTGGGTTTTGGGTGGCGGCCACCAGGAACAAAGGGTGCAATCGCCGGGTCGTGTTGCCGACCGTGACGGTGCGCTCTTCCATAGCCTCCAGGAGGGCGCTTTGAACCTTGGGGGTGGCGCGGTTGATTTCGTCGGCCAGCACGAGGACAGAAAAGAGGGGGCCCTCCTGGAACTCGAAAATTCGACTTTCGGGGGAAAAGATATCGACCCCGGTGATATCGTAGGGGAGCAGATCCGGAGTGAACTGGATTCTCCGAAAAAGCGTTAACCCGGGTGGGCCGGCGACCGATGCGGCCAGGGCTTTGACCGCGGTGGTTTTGCCCACCCCAGGAACGTCTTCGATGAGGACGTGTCCGCCGGCCACCCAGGCGGTCAAAAACTTCCGAAGGAAGGTGGCCTTACCCCGCACCGCGAGTCCCAGAGTCGCCACCCATTCCCGGCCCAGGTCGCAGATCCGAGATACAATTTGGGGATCGATCATGGGGAGGAACCCACGTCGATCAGGGTGGCCTGGTTTGCACTCACCTCACCGAAACGCTGATGATACTGGTAAAGCTGTCGGTCCAGGAAGATGGTCACGAGGTCCTTATCCAGCTTTCCGCGCTCGGCTTCCTCCTTGAGGATGGCGAGGACCCGCTCAAGGGGTATCGCCTTTTTGTAGGGACGATCCGAGGCAGCCAGGGCGTCGAAGACATCGGCAATGGCCATGATGCGGCCCTCGATGGGGATCTCGTTTCCCTTGAGCTTGTTGGGGTAGCCGCTGCCGTCGAGCATTTCGTGGTGGGTCACGGCGATTTCGGGAATGCGGGCGTACTCCTCGGGCCAGGGGATCTTCTTGACAAAATTGTAGGTGTGGGTCACGTGGCTCTGGATGACGGCACGCTCTTCGTCGTTCAAGGAGCCGCGCTGGATCCGGAGGTTTTTGACCTCCTCTGGAGTGAACACCGGCACGGGCTTACCGTCCAGATCGTGCACTTGAATGTTTTGGGCCCATTCGAGGAGCATGTCGATTTCCTTGTCCCGATCGCGGTTCACGATCTCCGGTTCCACCAGCTCGATGACCTTGTTCCAGAGTTCTCTCAGTCGTTCGAGGCTTTCCGCCGGAAAATCGGGGAGCTCCACGCCGCTCGATTTTGCCTCGAGTTGGTATTGCAAGCGCTCGTATTCCAGCGTCCGGTAAATCAGAGCAATGCGGTACTTGAGGATTTCGATTTGCTCCGGGGTGAGTTTTTTGGCCTTCATGAATACCGAGAGGTCGATGTAAACCTTGCCGAAGTCGTGCAGGAGGGCGGCATAATAAAGCTCCTTGAGCTGAACAGGAGTGAAGCGCGTCTCGGCGTAGGGTCCCGTGGCGGTGTCGTTCACCGCCTGGGCCAGGAGCAAACACATCTTGGCCACCCGAATCGAATGGCCGGAGGTCGCGGGGTCGCGGGATTCGATGGCGAAGACGGCTGCCTTGATGAACTCTTCGAACTGTTTTTCGATTTGTCGGATCATTCGATTGTTTTCGATGGCGATGGCGGCCTGACCCGCTACCGCCTCCATGAATTCTTCGTAGCGCTTTTGAAAGGGAACCACCAGGTTTTCGAAATCGTCGGGGGTTTGGAGCCTGATCTCGAAGGCCTCGTTGCCCGTCAGTGGACGGTCGATCGCGACCTTTTCCTTGGAGTTGATCAATTGGATGAGGCCGATGACTCGGCCCTGGTGATCGGTCATGGGGGTCACGAGCATGCTGCGCGTTCGGTAGCCGTGTTTCACGTCGAAGCCTGAATTGAACCGGATCGGGGCATCCGGCCCGAGTTTGTAAACGTCGTCGATGTTGAGAGATTTTCCGGTTAGGGCCACGTAACCCGCGATGCTGGTGGCATCCACGGGCATAACGAACTCCTCGTATTCCAGGTCCATGGAGAAGGTATGCGAGTATTTGAATCGTAAAAACTTCTCTCCGTCTTTTTCCTCCAGGAGAAAGATGCTGCCGGCGTCGGCCCCGGTGATTTTTTTTGATAGGAACAGGATGGTCCTCAAGAGCTTGTCGGGATCGCGTTCCGAGGCCAGGCTCTTGCCGATTCGGATGAGGGCCTCCTGGTCCATGATTTGGTCGTTGATTTTGAATGCGAGAACCCTGTTTTCCTTTTCCTCTTGAAGCTGCGATACCCAGCGCCGAAACCGGGAATACAGGTAATTCCACTCGTCGAGGGATACCGAACCGATCCGAAAATCAAAAAGCGGGTCGAGCTCCTGGACCTCTTCGGAATTGAAGGGCTTTGGATTGTAGACGGCCCAAGCGAACCTTGCCTGCTGGGTATCCGGAAAAATTGATCGGACCTGAAGCAGTTCCCCCGGTTGGCCAACCACCAGGATCGGCAGGACAGGTTGGTTATTGTCTCGTAAAATCTGGGCCAGGAGCTTCGACATCTGGTTTGTCCACAGAATGTGAGGATTTTGCGGGAGCTCAGTGGTAAAAAAACTCCTAACAGATTCGGAAATAATCAAAAATGCATCTTTTTCTTGGAACATCTTTTCATAGATTATCGGTAAATGTTACCCTTGACAATCACCGGATGTCTCGTTAACCTAAATATTGTCCTATTTTGGGGGTGTAGCTCAGTTGGCTAGAGCGTTAGAATGGCATTCTAAAGGTCAGGGGTTCAATTCCCCTCACCTCCAAATCAGATTATAAGGAACGGGCCTTGTCCAGCGGATTTTCCGATGAAATCGATCCCGAAATTGCGGCGCTCCTGGGCGAGGCTGCAAACTCAACCGTTCCCAGCAACAACCTCCCCAAGTTTGAGGCTCTTTTTTCCGAGGAAGATAAAAAATCACCCCATGCGGGCGGACAGGCATCCCGCGACAAGGTACCCGACAAGGCCGCAGACTTCAACAAGAAAACTCTGCCCAGGGTCGAAAAGTTTCAACAAGATCCACCCAACACCTTTTTTGCCGACAAAGATTACTACAAGAAGGTATTGGACAACGAGGGAGAAATCGGACTTCGTGTTCACAGTCTCTTGACGGACTTTTTCAAAGTCACGGATGCGGATCAGCGGGTCAACATCCGCATGCGTCTCATCAATGCCTATTGGGAATTGCTCGGTAGTATGGCTCAAAAACTGGGTTCCCGCATGCCCCTTCCTAAGAGGGTCGTCCTCCGGTTTGGCGCACTCTTGCCCAGCCTCATCACCGCAGACCAGCGGAAGAACCTGGCGAGTATTTTCTGGGATAACCAGTTCGACGAGCCGATCTACTTCATGGACGAGTGGCTGGAAATGGTGGCCAAGGGAGTCCTGAATCCCCTGGCTACCGACGAGCCGGTCTCTACGAAGGGGCGTCAGCAGGGATCCAACGAAAATGCGGTTTACGTCCAAAAATTGGAACGAGCGGAATCCCAAAAACAGGCGCAGATCGGGTTACTCCAATCCAAGTTCAACGAGATGTCCATTTTGGAAAACACGATCATCGAAAACGCCAACACTCTGAAGCGAAAGACCCCCCACCGATTCGCTCGAGAGATTTCCTCGGGTTACGAGAGCCAGCACCACCATGCTTTGAATCAGATCTCCGAGGCTGTTCGGAGTCTGAACAATCTTGACCGTGAAATCTCCCGGTACCTCTACGAACTGGACAAGATGGAGCAGGAGGTCCGTACCTACCGCGAAAAAGTCGAGGCCACCGCCGGAGGGGATGCCGCCCTCGATACCAAGGTCGTCGCCAGTGAGGTGATCAGCCTGCGTCAGATCGCCAAGATGACCTGCGGACGGCAGGGCAACCATCTCCCGATCCTGATGAAGAATTACCTCCCCTATCAATTCAAGGACTACGGCACCCGGGAAAATGTCCTGAAGATTATGGCAGAGGTCGAATACCTCGATCCCGGGCTCTTTATCCGGCGTTACAAACAAACCGACCAGCGCATCGTTCCCTGTGTCATCCTGATTCCCTCCTACGGTGAATTTGGGGTGTGTTGGGAGCCCTATGAAAAAAGCAAGGGACGAAGCAGCCGCGGGCGCATCGCTGTTCCGATGTTCGGCAAGAACCTGAAGCTCGCCGTCCTCTACGCACTGGCCGATTTTCGCTGGCAGCTCGCCAAAGAAATTGCAGGGTATCACTGGATGGAGGAAGGGATCACTGGCTTGTACTACGGCTGGTTTGCCCAAAACAAGCTCAAAGGTGATGTGAAACAATTTTTCATTCGGGATTACATCAACTGGATTACCAAGGAAGCCGAGGGGACTCAACGACTGGACAAGGAAATTCGGGGTATTTTCTGGCGCAACATGCCCTTCCCGCTGGAAGTCCGCGAAAAGCTACGCAAAGTTGCCAACATCTACAACGATCTCTACATCAAGGATCAAAACCGGGCGATGTCGGTGGGGTATTGATTTTCCCTGTCCAACGCTGTAGGAGGATGGCGGCGGCGGCGGCGACATTCAGGCTGGCCTTTTTCCCCGGCAGGGGGATGGATACAAGCCCCAGTGAACTGCGGCAACTGGCCAGGGTTTGGGGTCGGAGGCCCCACTCCTCCGAACCCAGGGCGGCCACCCCCCGGGGGGGAAACTCGAAGGTCTCGATGTCCCTGCCCCCCGATTCCAAACCGAAGAGCGCAAGCCCGTTCGGTAAACTTTCCGACCTTTCCCAGGCGATCCAGTCCGTGGCCCCCATCGCGGTACGCCGGCAACGGGGGTGGTTGGGTTCAGGGCAGTCTTTGCTCAGGATAATTTTTTCCACACCGAAGGCCGCCGCCGTCCGAAATATCGCTCCAAGGTTGTACGGGGAGCGGATTTGATCCAGGTAGAGCTGGATAGGAAAGGTCCTACCCCAGGAAAAATTGTCCGAGGTGGTGTAAAGATTCCAATCGGCCGCATCGATCCCTACCTGGGCGAACAGGTTCCAGGCGACCTCGTCGGCAAATCGTGCCAGGTAAGCGAGGTCCCATCCCGCAGGTGCTTCGGATTGTAAGGGTTCCACCTCTTTCGGATCGGGAAGAGGGCGCTCTGTTTCGGCTCCCGAAAGATCCGCCCCCAGGTGAAGAATTTTTAACCAATAGCTCCAGCGCTCGGCCTTGCCCTCGCGAGCTGACCTCGCGAATTCCCGCAAGAGGGCGGCAACCTTTCTTTTCCGGGGCGCGAGCGCCATCTTTTCCAACTTACTCAGAGAGATCAAAACGCCGACCTGAGGAAGACGGGCAGGTGATCCACAGGAATGATGCCTCCCGCGGGAGTTTTCCAGTCCTTGACCAATTCGGCGGTGTGCTGGAGTTCCGCCTCCACAAGATCCAGGTCCCTCAGGCGCAGGGGGAGTTCGAACTTCCCGAACATTTTGCGCACCAGGCGGCCCAGCTCCAAACCTATAGTCTCAGGGGAGTCGTCGTCAATGGCAAGTCCGAAGCAGGCGGCAACCTCCTGGAGAGTCTCGGGAAAGGCGGCAGTTTGGCTTTCGAGCAACCATGGGGTCAGGATGGCTCCAGCCATGCCCTGGGGAACGAACGAAATCCCTTCCAGGATGAGCACCGCTGCGGAGCCCGCCAGCCTCGGAAGGAGGTGTTGGGCCAGGGCCGCCGCCAAACCCGCCTCGAAGCCTTCCAACCGGATTTCGGCCTTGGTGGGTTGCTCGTAAATCTTTTCCAGAGCGGCCCACAGGGACCGGATCGCTCCCAGGCACAGGCTTTTGATCAACAGCCCCGCCTGCTCGTGAAAGACAGCCTCGAGCAGAAAGAAGAGGGTTTGAAGAAGATGGGCCAGGGATTGCTTGGCTCCCATGTTGACGCTCAAAAAAGGATCCACCACGATCGAGGGCACCAGCGGGGAATTCCATTGATAAAATTTGCTGTCGGTGGGATGGCCGCTTCCCCAAAATCCTTCGTGTCGGAGTAAAAAGGGAAAGCCGGGTACTGCCGGAATCAGAACGAGTTTTTGAACATTTTCCAGGGTCTGCTCCGACACCAGATACCGAGCCAGGTGCAGGATTCGGTTCCCCCCGAAGGCCAATATGGCATCGGCCCTGGCACCCCGGCTCATTTTTCGGATAAGGTTCAGGAACTCGTAGGGATCGTCACCATCCAAAAATTCCATGGCGATGGTTTTGATGTTGGCGCGTTCCAGACTCAGGCGCAGAATGTCTTTTTCTCTGCTGGTGCAGTACAGGGCCTCGGTGAGGAGCAGGACACGAGAGCCGAATCCGCTGCACATCAGGCCGACCCCCTGGCTGCTTCCCAGCCCGATTTTTACTTCGGTCTGTAAGTTGAGATCCAAAACGGCCCTCCTTATAAAAAAACCGTCCCCAGGGGACGGTCTGTCGGTTTTATGGGAAAACAGGGATGGTTAAATGCCGAGGCTGCGGAGGATGCCCTCGGCCACAGCGGTGAGCAGGGCATCGTTGATGTAGTCGGGATTTTGGAGTTTGAGTTTGACTTCTTCGACCCTGTCGAGTCGTACCTCGGGAGCCGCCTTCGCGATCTCGGTCGCCATGTAGATTTCGGATTTGGCTCGAGCCTCCGGAGAAACATCGATGGTGTCGGGCCGGGCGGTCGATGCCGGTCGGCTGACCTTTTCGGATTTGCCGTATTTCTGAACGGGGTCCAAGGACCCAAGTTTGTCAATCATCATCTTAACCTTCCCTGTTACTCCTATTATCGACCAAAACTGGCGAAAACTTCATGCCAACCGGAAAAAAAGTCA
>CALGPJ010000051.1 GCA_937960645.1 uncultured Spirochaetia bacterium
CTCGAGAGCACAGCCTCCTTGCGCACATACATGAACACGAAGAGGTCCGGATTGGGCAAGGTCAGTATGGCCCCATCCAACCGGCCCAACGTGAAGTCAGCTTGTGAGAGCAAAGCCTGCAATGAACCGGCTACTTCAACCGGCGGGTTGGGTGGCAACGGCTTGGGGATAAAAGCACGGTACCCAGCCGGCTGGCGAACATAAACTCCTGCGCGTTGCGCTTTGCTATCGTTTGCGTTCATCATGGCGCCGGATGTCCTCCATGCTCAACCGTGCGTTTACTATAGCCGCGGTCTTTCTCTGTAATAAACGGTCTGTTCATTTAGAAGCCTAATTCCTTCAAATTCCTCCCAATTGCTTCATCCAGCCGTGCCGCCTCGGCCTGTTGCTCGCACAATTGGGAGACAAGCCGGGAACGTCCTGGTAGCTAACCTTGCGATCCTTGTCGCCGCGCCACGCGTGGTATGTGTCCGCGATCTTGCGGATCTCGCCCTCGCCCGATTGGTTCGAGGACATGGAGCCGTTGGCCAGGACGAAGCCCGCCAGACCGGTTGGGGCCAGGTGGTGAATAAAGTGTTGCACCCAGGCAAAGTTGGTGTTTCCGGCGGGCAGGATGCCGTACTTCCAGCGCTGGTCGTCCTTGAGGCGCTCGCCGCCCCAGTCGGACATGTTGAACGGCGGATTGGCAAGGTTAAAATCCGCCTTGAGGTCGGGGTGCAGGTCGCGGTGGAAGGTGTCCGAGATGTATTTGAGGAATATCAAACCGAGGACGACGCGCTTGTACTCGGCGGTGTCCATGTTGGAGCGCAGCGCGTCGGCCGCCCGCCAGATTTCGGATTCGAATCCGAGGTTCGCACCGTTGTTCGTGTCTTTTGCCATGTCAGCTCTCCTCTTCGGAAAAGAATTCCTGCAAGAGGTCTTTGCCCCGTTCAAGTCAAAAAAACTGTCGTCGTACTCTTTTCTTGACGTTGAAAGACCTCGACCGACTATGCATATTCGCTGGATCTCTTGTATAAACGGCAGACCACGACCCTCGCCATTCTATAATAGCATTTATTCCATCGTTCGCAAGAAATGATCGAGTTAAATCAGTGACCGGGTCGAGACTGATTTCCGAAGCGCCACTTGCCGGATAGAAGCGCGATGATGCGGCTTTGTGTGAGACGATGCTCCAAGCACGGCAATGAAAAGACTACTGTTATTTGGTTGTATTATTTTCTCCCCCGGTTGGACTCGAACCAACGACCTAGTGGTTAACAGCCACCCGCTCTACCGACTGAGCTACAGGGGAATGTAAAGACTTTTATGTGCTATCGTGTGGTTTTTGTCAAGACCTTTTGCGCCGTTCCTGGAAAAAGTTCAAAAGTCCCCGGACCAGGCGCTCGGCATCGAGCTGCCGGGTGTTGGCAAATCGTAGGGCCCAGGCGTGCTCCTGGTAGGCCAGGTTGCGGACCTCGGCCAGGATTTTGAAATCCGCCTTGTTTTGGTTGGAGAGCACGGCGTAGCGCTGGTCCCGGGTATAGGCACGCTGTCCTAGAAAGGGGAGCATCGCCTGGGCCAGGGGGCGGGACGATGCATCGTCGGGGTGAAGCCAAAGCCCCAGCCCCATCGGCGCGCGGGGATTGTTTTCGGCGTGGAGGGAAAGGAAAACGCGGGTGCCCCCGTGTTTGTCGAAGAACCCGTTGGCAATCTGCAGGCGTTTGTTCAGACCCGCAGCGCCGCCCATCACCCAGTCGCTGACCTGGTCGGTGGCGTTCATCGCCTCGTTGTTGTAGACCTCGTTTTTCTCGTGAATGAGGGTTCGTGTGGCGGGGGTGGTGTCCCGGATAAGGTGGTTGGGAGCCAGGACGGTCATCTCCACCCGCGCGCCGTGCTCCACCAAAAGGGGCACCATGCGCAAAGCAATGTCGTAGACGTATTCATCCTCGGTGATGTAGAGGGGCTCCCCGCTCCCATCGGTAGAACGGACGATGGTCCCCGGATCCAATCCTCCATGTCCGGGATCGAGCACGATGGTCACCCCTTGCAGGAGATCGCTTTTTTTCGGACGGGCATTCACGAGGGCGGTGAATTCGCTCCATAGCCGGGTGGCCTTGCGATAGGCGCGCAGGGGGCTGCGCCATTCTTCTTCATAATACCGATTGCTGGGCTGGGTGAGCTGTCCCGGATGGCTGAAGTAGTAAAAATCGTTCTGCCACTCAAAGAGAGGGATATCGTCCTTGAGGACGACGAATCGATCCCAACGCAGCTGCTCATCGTCTCGGGGGGGACGGATGTCGATGAGCCGGCTCAAATGACCGCTCGGGCTCAGCGGGGCCTCCGCGGGGGCTGTCTCCGTTTGGGGGCGCACAGGATTGACCGAGGTGCTTTCGAGGGAAGGTCCGGGGGCGTCTTCGGGGGCTTGTACCCGAAGGATGCTCCCCACGCGGATATTGGTATTTTCCAGCTTGTTCCAGTTCATCAAATCGTCCACCTTCACCCCGTAACGCCGCGCCAGACTGAAGAGCGTGTCGCCGCTTTCCACCTTATGAACACGCAGGCCCGGAAGTTGCGGCACCGAAGCAAGCTGTTGCATCGGAGGCGGATCCGATGTCGGGGTACGCCGGTTGACCTGTTCCGGACCCAGGGGCTGGAGCAGGGGCATGTTGGCGGTTTGAAAATCTTGCAGCCGAACGACCTGCCCGGGGATGAGGCGATCTCCCTCCAAACCGTTCAGCGCCCGAATGTCTTCTTCGGAGATGTTATATAACCGAGCCAGGCTGGGAACGCTGTCCATCTCGAGGACCTCGTGGGTCAACGGAATGGATTCGGGAAGGCGGACCCGGAGAATCTGGCCCGCTCGTAATTGACTGGAATTGAGCGAGTTGATCGCCATCAGATCATCGAGGCCGATGCCGTAAATCTGGCTGATCCGTTGAAGGGTCTCGCCCTGTTGCACGGTATGCACCGGTGTCGAGGCCGGCCGCAGCAGGAGCTTGGTGCCCGGCACCAGGCGGCTGCTTTCCAGGGCATTGAGCCGTGCCAGATCATCCGGTCTCAGGCCGAATTTGTTGGCGACCAGCTCCAGGGTGTCCCCTGTCTGAACGATGTAAATCCCGGGAGAAACAAAGGCTGTCTGCTCGGTTTCCCGGGGAGCCACCACCAACCTCTGGCCGGGACGAATACGGTTGGAGGAAAGGTTGTTCCAGGCCATGAGGTTGCTCACGGTGGTGTTGTACATTCGCGCGATGGAGTAAAGAGTTTGATTGTCCTGAACGACGTGCTCCCTGACCTGTGCAAAAATGGAAACAGATAGGATGAGTAAGATTAGCCTCGTGAAGATGAGTCGCATCGTGATCCTCCACTTCTATTGTCGGTGGGAATCGAGGGTGAGTTGAATGATCCGTGCCGCCTCGGGGGGCAGCTTGTGCCACACGAAGATCAGCTGACCGGCATTTCGATAAATCCGTATGGGACATTCCACGATACCCTCGTCGAACTTGATGGTGACCTGGGGGATCAGGGTCCTGGGTTCGATGTCGACAGTCGATTTGCGGGAATCGGGTCGGAACAGCCCACCGATGCGGTCGATCTGCACCAGGATGCCGTTCACCAGGTGCTCCCGGGTGGGGTGGGGAAACACCATGCTCCAGCCTGAATGTTGAAGACTTGTACTGGTGGGCAGGACCGGGAAGTTTCGGTGTCGGAGATAGACGTCCTGAAAACGCTCCACGAAATCCTTCGTCCCCTTGTCGAGGCTCAGGATGGCGTTGACCTCCAGGAAGGCCGCTTTCTCGGCCTCGGTAGCGGGCACTTCGGTCCCCTTGTTATAAAGGACGAAGACACATTCTTCCTTGGACTTTTCCTGGCGTACCATGCTCAATAGAACCTTCCAATGTCGCGGAAAATCCATCTGAGCGTACAGGATGACCTGGGGATCGATTTCCGCCAGGTTATCCATGGCCTTGAGCGGGGATCGGTAATGCACCACGCCGCAACCCAGAGGCTCCAGATATTCACGAATATCCTGGGCCAGAAGATGATCGACCCCGACTGACATGAGAATCACGGATTCGCCCTGGTGTTGGCAGTATCGGGCAGGACCTCCATGTAATAATCGGTGATCTCCCAGAACCGGTCCTGACGGGACAGGATGAACACGAAGCGCCGGCGTGCCGTGAAATCCACATCGCGGTACCAGACGAGGGTCCGAACCCGCGCGGTACGGCTGTCGTATTCGGTCTTTTCAATTTCCCAGCCCGTGGGGATGCGAACGAGCTCGGGGTCCTGCTGCCATATTTGAAGACGGAAATCCGCCAGAAGTTTTTCTCGATTTTGTTGACTGGAACGCCGAAAGAGGTTGTCGCGCACGGGATCGCGGCGGTAGAGCATCTCCAGGTTGACGTAGAGAAAATAAGCCTCCTCGCGTTGTTCCTTGCGGGCATTCAGAAAGTACCGGATCACCTCATCGGGTGAGAGGGACTGGCGGGACAGGACCTCACGCCGGACTGCCTCGAACCGTTGTTGGGCCCTTTGCATGGCCTCCTGATCTCGGTCCTCCAGAGGGCGGATGAGCAGCGTGATCCTGTTGGATTGGTTTACCGTATCCGGCTTTCGGGGGTCCGGGGCAAACAGGCCGTATACCTCGTACAGGCCGGGGACGGCAAGGTTCAGCCAATGTTTCAGGTCCCCGCGAAAACTGAAGGACTCCCCCGGATTGAGTGCGAGCGGTTGCAGAAATATTTCCCGCTGGGACTGGTGAATCAGAAACTCATCGCTTTCCTGACGCATACCCGGCAGACTGGTTCCTGTTTGCAGGATCGAATAAAACCGAATGTTGCGTTGGCGCACCTGGGCCATGTGAATCAAAAGAGGATCGCTGCCTCGATTGGTGAGCGTTGCCAGAAAGGGGATTTCAGAGTTTGGATAGTAGGGGCGCACATCCTCCAGCCGAATTTGGACCTCGAGGTTTTCGGGGCCGGGACGCAGGGCCTGGGCCCAAAGAACCCCCGAAAAAGATAAAATTACCAGCAGAGTTCCTCCACGTCTTGCCATTCCGACCTCTCTTTGGTTAAATCATCGACAAATTCGATGAATACCTTACTTTGGACAGGTCTTTTGCCTCATGTGGACCGGGATAAGTCCTTCCGACAGCTTTCCGAACGGGTACTGAATCAAGAGCATACCACCGTTCACGGGTTGGAGGCAACTCTCTTGTCGGTATTTTGTTACTACACCCAAAAAGAAACGGGCCTGAGTATGCTGGTGGTCACCCCGACCGATGGGGAGGCCCAGACTTTCCAACAGGACTGGGAGGCGCTGGGCGGTGATTGCGATATCTTCCCGGGGTGGGGCGGGCTCATCTACCAGGACGTTGCGCCCCACGCGCGGGTTTTTGGACAGAGGGCCAAGACACTGGCGGGCCTGAGACAGGGCGGGAAGTGCGTGGTCGCTTCCCTGCGGGGGCTATTGTGCCGCCTTCCCCCGGTAGGTGCCTTCGATCGGCTCTGTCTCGGGCTGGCAAAAAACAGCGCCATCGATCCCCAGCGCGTCGCCCGCCAGTTGGCCGAATCCGGTTACGAGCGCCGTCCCCGCGTTACGGTACCCGGCGAGTTTGCCCTGCGCGGCGAGGTTCTCGACGTGTTTCCGGCCGGCTGGGATGAGGCGGTGCGGGTGGTGTTCGAGTACGATGTGATCGAAGACCTGCGCTACTTCAACCCGGTCACTCAAAACAGCGGCGAGGCTCTGAGCCAGCTCGTCATTCCCCCCATGCGTGAGGTGGTGTTTACCGAAGACCAGAAAACAGCCCTGGCTGCCGAGCTGGAAGACGAGGCCGTCGAGCAGCTTTCCTTGAGTGGGCGTTTTCGCAACGAGGAGTTGTATTACGCGCGACACAGCCCCACATCTCTCGTTTCTTACTTTGCAACGAGCCCCCTGGTCGTTTGGATGGATCGGGATCGGACAGAGGCGATGGCCGAGGGGTTCTTTCGGGAAATGGAGGGGGCTCGGGAACGGGCCCTCGAGGAAGGCCGGGTGCGGCCGCCTCCCCAGGAGGTTTATTTTTCTCCCAGGGATTTTTTTCCGTACCGGAGCCTGGACTGTACCCGAATAGGCGAGGCGGACGTGAGTTTGCGCTCTTATGCCCGTCAGTGGCAGGGGGAGGTCAACCGCTTCCTCGAGGATGCTCGTTCGTACCTGGATCAGGAGGGGGCGGTATTCGTGTTTGCCGAATCGAGTCAGCAAGGGAATCGGCTGCGGCAGCTCTTCCATGAGGACAGGATTCAGGTCTTCGATCAGGGGCTGAGCTCGGGATTTGAGCTGGAAGAGGTGCGGCTCCTGTGCGTGCACGAGAGTGAAATCTTCGGCCGCAAACGCCGGCGCCTGGAGAGTCTGCGGCAGCTGCACACCCGGGCCATCGATACCTTTGTCGATCTTTCACCCGGTGACCTGGTGGTCCACGTGAATTACGGTGTGGGCCGCTTCCTCGGCATCGACCGGTTGAAGGCGGGCGGCCACGAGCGGGATTACATCAAGCTGGAGTACGCGGACCAGGAGAGCATCTTCATCCCGATCGAGCAGGTGAATCTGGTCCAGCGCTACATTGGCAACGAGGGGCGGGAGCCGCGCCTGGACAGCCTGGGAACCAAGAGCTGGGAGAAGAAAAAGGCGCGCGTCAAAAAATCCGTCGAGGATTTGGCCGACCGCCTGATCGGCCTCTATGCCCGCCGTCGGGTAGCGGTGGGGTACGCCTTTCCCCGGGACAACGAGTGGCAGCTCAGTTTTGAAGCCGATTTCCCCTACGAAGAAACCGAGGACCAGCTTCAGGCGATCCGGGAGATCAAGGCTGACATGGAGTCCACCCGTCCGATGGACCGGCTACTCTGCGGCGACGTGGGTTTTGGCAAGACCGAGGTGGCGCTGCGAGCTGCGTTCAAGGCCATCACGGGCGGGAGGCAGGTGGCCTTTCTGGCCCCCACCACCATCCTGGTGGAACAGCATTACGAGACCTGCAGGGAGAGGTTCGGTCGGTTTCCGGTGAAGATACGGATGCTCAGCCGATTTGTCGATCGCTCCGAGCAGAAAAAGATCCTGCAGGAAATCGAGCAAGGGGCCGTGGACCTGGTGATCGGCACACATCGGCTCCTCCAAAAGGACGTGAAGTTTCGTAACCTGGGACTGTTGATCGTCGATGAGGAGCAGCGTTTCGGTGTAAAGGACAAAGAGAGGCTCAAGGAACTGCGGGCGACCATCGACAGCCTGGCTATGAGCGCCACACCCATTCCCCGAACCTTGCACATGTCGCTTTTGCGTATCCGGGACATGAGCCTGTTGCGCACGCCGCCGCGCAACCGTCAGCCCATCGAAACGATCATTGAAGAGTATCGGCCCGAGGTGATCCGCAAGGCCATCCTCCGGGAGGTCGAGCGCACAGGGCAGGTGTTCTATCTGCACAATCGCATCGAGGGTCTCCAGGAGGTGCGAAACTTTTTACGGGAGCTGGTGCCCGAGGTCCTGGTCGATTTGGCCCACGGGCAAATGCCGCCCCACGAGCTCGAGGACATCATGCACCGTTTCGTTCATGGCGCTTTCCAGGTTTTGGTCAGCACCACCATCATCGAGAACGGCATCGACATTCCCAACGTCAACACCATCATCATCGATCGGGCCGACATGTACGGCATCAGCCAGCTCTACCAGTTGCGGGGGCGGGTAGGGCGCAGTAACCGTGTTGCCTACGCGTACCTGCTCTATCCGGAGAAACGTGCCCTGAGCGAACTCGCCATGAAGAGGCTTCAGGTGATCGGGGACTTTACCGAGCTGGGAAGCGGCTTCAAGATCGCGATGAAGGACCTGGAGGTGCGCGGGGCCGGTAACCTGCTGGGTGCCGAGCAGAGCGGGGAGATTGCGAGCGTGGGCTTCGACATGTACCTGCGCCTCCTGGACGAGGCCGTGGCGCGGCGCCTTGGGGAAGAAGACGCCGAACGCGTCGAGGCCGTCCTGGAGCTGGAGTATTCCGGCTTCATTCCCGACAGTTACGTCGCCGAGCCGATGGAAAAGATGGAGGTTTACAAGGCCATCGCCGGTGTCAGCGATGCCGAGGATCTCGGTCGCGTGCGGGATTTTATCACCGATCGCTTTGGTCCGATGCCCGAATCGGTGGCCAGCCTCCTGGCCCTGGCCGAGCTGAAGCTCCTGGCCGGAAAGCTGGGCGTCGTGAGCGTGAAGGAGAAGAACGGCTGGTGTCGGCTGGAGTTTCAGAGCGTGGCCCGCCTGCCCTTTGACCGCCTGATGCGGCTGATCGCGCAGCACCCGGACTCGATTCGCCCCGTGCCCGAGGACCCGCGCTCGATTTTGGTGAAAACCGGCGGAATCGAGCTTCTGGAAAAATCCCGGTTCCTGGGAAACCTTTTGGGGAAACTGAGCGATGGAAACCGATAGGCCGCCCGAAAATAAGCACCATGCCCCGGTGCGCAGCTTTGTGATTCGAGGTGGCCGGATGAGCGAGGCCCGAAAAAAAGCCCTGGCCGAACTGTCTCGGGAAGAAAGCCTCGATGCTCCCGAGGATTGGGGGGACTGGTACCGTCCCTTCGATCGGCGCCTTCTGGAAATCGGGTTCGGAATGGGACATGCCACGGTCGAGATCGCCCGAAACTGCCCGCGGTGGGGACTGGTGGGGCTGGAGGTCCATCCGCCCGGGGTGGCACGGGTCCTTCAGCAAATTCGGGAGCTGGGACTGGCCAATCTGCGGGTGGTCCGAGCCGACGCCCAGGAGGTCCTGACCCGGCTGCCGGATCGCCTGCTCGACGCGGTCCTGGTCTATTTTCCGGACCCCTGGCCCAAAAAACGCCACCACAAGCGGCGCCTGGTTCAGGAACCCTTTTTGCAAGAACTGGAGCGCCTCCTCCGACCCGGCGGAATGCTGAATTTTGCCACCGACTGGGAGCCCTATGCTCGCGAGGTCCGAGAGCTCCTCGTGAAACGAGGCTGGCACCTGGAGGGCGGGGAGTGGAGTCCCCGCCCCGACTGGCGGCCCCAGACCAAGTTCGAGCGTCGTGCCTTGAACGAGGGCCGCCCAATTTACGAGCTGGTGGCAAGCCGAGATTAGGTCCGGGATTCAAAAGTTCCTTAACCTTGTCCCGTATTATGTGCCGCGATAATTGTACCCGGGATTAAGAGTTTCATGAGAATGTCCGGCACAATTGCCGTGGCACCGGCTGAGGCCGAGTTGTTGCCGATAATGAGTAAGAGTGTTTTCTCTTGGGGGGCTGTGTTGAGGCGTTTCGTTCTCTTAATTTTGGTTTGCTCGACCCTGGGGGCTCAATCCGGGTATCGGTTCATCCACCGAGAGGGCGAAAAGGTTCGGTTTGTGGGAATCGTCAACCAGCGGGTTTGGGTCCTGGATTCCCTGGATCGGCGCGCCTCTCTGCTTCAGGCGGCACTGAACCCCCAGCTTCCCTGGCGTATTGCCCAGACTGTAGAAATGCTCAACCGCATCCAGCAGGAAACGATTCGTGTGGATGCCGAGGGGAGGGGACTGATCCGGGGCGTGTTCCAAATCACCCATCAGAGACTCGTGGGAGGGAACAGCCAACCGGTTTTTTTATTGGCGGAGGAGTATGTCAGCGAGTTTTGGCGGGATACCCGGGGGCGTTACGAGATCGCTGCGGCTACGGTCATGCCCGTTGTCCGCCATGTGCCGACATTTCCCGCGGCTTTCGCCACCGAGTGGAGCGCCGAAGGAGAAGAATACCACGATT
The DNA here is from genome assembly GCA_937960645.1 of uncultured Spirochaetia bacterium. GTDB lineage: Bacteria > Spirochaetota > Spirochaetia > JABEVK01 > JABEVK01 > DYOB01. The sequence goes on from CALGPJ010000051.1 coordinate 9,738, forward strand.
TGAGCCGTGACTTTGGCATCACCCTGCCGCTTCGGGTACGATTCCCGGTCAAATACAAGAAACTCGGTCGAGACCTTTTCGAGGGGAAGGAATACGATGTCTTTCAAAGCGAGTACAGTTTCGAGTCCCCCGTCAACCCCGGGGCCGCGGGACTGAGCGGACGGTTGTTGCCGACGGCTTTTGCCGGCAAGACCGTTCAGCGAATATTCTGGGACAGTGACAAAGGAAGGCAGGTCTACTACGAGGAAGATTATGTTCTTGCCCTGAGGTTATCGAATGGTTCGGTTCTTCGTTTTGAGGGAGATGCCAGTGCACGAATGATCGAAGCACCCCCCATGGACAAGGAAAGGGAAGCCGAGCGAATTCGTGAGCAATTGCGGGAAAATGGTCAGCCCAATTTGGACGTGGTGCCCACCGAGCGCGGCGTGACGATCCAGCTTCCGGACAATTATATTCGATTCCCGCCCGATTCCGCCGAATTACTTCCTTCCGAGCAGCAAAAACTCGACCAAATCGCTCAAATTCTTCGGCGTTATCCCGATCGCGATCTGTTGATCGAAGGGCACACCGCCCTGGCAGGCACCGAGGAGGGGCGTCAACGCCTGAGCGAGGAGAGGGCCCGATCCGTGGCGAGCTATCTCGTGCGGCAAGGTGTGCGGACGCCGGAACGGTTGACCTTCCGGGGCTGGGGCGCCAACCGACCGGTAGCTCCTAACGACACCGAGGCGAATCGAGCGCGCAATCGACGGGTGGAAATCACTATTTTGGAGAATTGACCCTAGTGCCGCGGAAATTGTGCCTATTTCGGATGACCTCGAGGGGCTTTTTGGGGTGAACGGCGGGGTTTTTTTGCCCAAAGGTCGAAATCCGGCGAGAAAATTGCGGACAAAATGTTCTCCTTCTTGACTTATTAAATTGTGGGTGGAAGTTTTCAACCAAAGATCAAAGGCTGTTTTTTCGCAAATCCCCCCATTTTGTGTCGATTTTGAGCTTGTCGGAGGATATTTTTAAAAAAGGGGTTTTTGCCCCTGGGCCAGGGGCAAATCATTTGAGCGCAATTACAGCGGCACTACAAAAATATAGTATGTCACTTGACATTATCAGGAAACGAGGATACTCTTAAACCGGAGGTTAGTCATGCCCTATGCACAAAACATTTTGGACCTGGTGGGAAACACCCCCCTGGTCAAGTTAAACAAATTGGGCTCGGGAATCAATGCGACCATACTCCTGAAACTGGAATCGTTCAATCCGATGAGCAGCGTGAAGGATCGCATCGGTCTTGCGATGATTCGGGCCGCGGAGAAGGTGGGGGCGCTCAAACCCGGGGGCACCATCGTGGAAGCTACGTCGGGCAATACCGGTATCGCCCTGGCTTTTGCGGGGGCGGCTCTCGGATACAAGGTGGTACTCACCATGCCGGAGACCATGAGCCTGGAGCGGCGCAAACTTCTCAAAATTTTTGGTGCGGAATTGGAACTGACCCCCGGGCAGCTGGGCATGCGGGGGGCGGTGGAACGTGCTAAGGAGCTGCTGAAAGAGTTGCCCGGCGCCATCGAGGTGTCACAGTTTGCCAATCCGGCCAACCCGGAGATTCATTATCGCACCACAGGGCCCGAGATCTGGGAACAGTCCGGACAAAAGGTGGACATCTTTGTGGCCGGGGTGGGAACCGGCGGCACCATCACGGGCGCGGGCCGTTACCTGCGGGAGAAAAACCCCGGGGTAAAACTCATTGCCGTGGAACCCGACGCCAGCCCGGTGCTGAGCGGAGGCCAGCCGGGGCCACATAAAATCCAGGGCATCGGTGCGGGCTTCGTACCGGAGGTGCTGGATACACAGCTGATCGATGAGATTCTCCAGATTTCCGCCGAGGATGCCGGGGCCACGGCCCGCCGGCTGGCCCGGGAGGAAGGGATCCTGGCGGGAATCAGCGCCGGGGGAAATGTGTTTGCTGCCCTGGAGGTCGCCAAACGGCCCGACAGCGCGGGCAAGACCATCGTCACGGTGATTTGCGACACCGGGGAGCGCTATCTGAGTACCTGGCTTTTTGACGAAGAAAGCCCTAAAAATTGAACCCATAAGATGAGGAGGAACACATAGAAATGGGACAATATCGATTTGAAACCCTGGCCATTCATCAGGGGCAGGACAGGCAGGAAGGCCGGCAGAGCCGCGGTATCCCGGTGTACCGCACGACCAGCTACCTTTTCCGGGACACCGAACACGCGGCGAACCTTTTTGCCCTCAAGGAGTTGGGAAACATCTACACCCGCCTGATGAACCCGACCACCGACATTCTGGAACAGCGTGTCGCTGCCCTGGAAGGCGGGGCCGCTGCCCTGGGGCTGGCGAGCGGAACGGCAGCCATCTTCTACAGCATCATCAACCTTGCCAAGGTCGGCGACGAGATTATTGCGTTCAACAATCTGTACGGTGGAACCTACAGCCAGTTTGTCGACATTCTGCCGCATCATGGCATCACGGTGCGCCTCATCGACCCCAACAACTGGGACCAGTTCGAGAAGGCCGTCAACGAAAAGACCCGCGCCCTCTTCGTTGAAACCATCGGCAACCCGACCCTGGGAGTGACCGATCTCGAGGAGGCTGCCAGGCGCGCCCACAAACACGGCATCCCGCTGGTGGTGGACAACACCTTCGCCACGCCCTGGCTCTGCCGTCCGATCGAATACGGGGCCGATATCGTCGTACATTCCCTGACCAAGTGGATCGGCGGACACGGTGGGGCCATCGGCGGTATCGTGGTCGATGCCGGGAACTTCGACTGGTCCAACCCCAAGTTTGCGCTCTACAATGAACCCGATACCGGCTACCACGGTCTGCGGTTTGGACATGATCTTGGTGGTCTGCAGAAGCTGGCCTACATCCTGCGCATGCGTGTGGTACCGCTGCGCAACCTTGGTGCCGCTCTCAGTCCCGACAACAGCTGGATCTTCCTCCAGGGGCTCGAATCGCTCAACCTGCGCATGGACCGGCACAGTCAAAATGCGCTGGAGATTGCGCGCCGGCTCAAAAAGCACCCTCAGGTTGACTGGGTGATTCACCCCAGCCTGGAAGGCGATCCGAACAAGAAACTCGCGGACAAATATCTGCCACGCGGGGCCGGGGGCATGGTGGTGTTCGGCATCAAGGGGGGCTCGGAGAAAGGGGCAAAGTTCATCGATGCGTTGCAGCTGTTTAGTCACGTCGCCAACGTGGGAGATTCCAAGAGTCTCGCGATCCACCCGGCGACCACGACCCACAGCCAGCTTTCCGAGGCCCAGCAGCGTGAGGCAGGACTCGATCCCAGTTTGGTTCGTCTCAGCATTGGCTTGGAACATGTGGAAGACATCTGGGAGGACATCACGCAGGCCTTCGAAAAAGCGAATTAATTTTCAATAATTTTGTAACCATCGCAGTGGTGGGAGGTTTATTCAATGTCCGAGGCTAGAGGGCAGCCAAGGACTCCTCCTCCATTAGCCAGCCAGTTGCTGGCCTATCCCCCCGGGGTTATCTCCTTTCCTCGGGGGGATTTTTTTTCTTTCGCTTGACTTTTTCTCATGGTGTTTTTAATTTGAACTCACGTTCAAATAAGATGAACGGATGTTCATCAAGGAGAGGCTTTGCCCAAGATCGTACCCAATCTCGAAAAACGCATTCTCGATGTCGCCACTCTCTCTTTCGAGAAGCATGGATACAAAAATGTGGACATGCGATCCCTGGCTACCGAGGCCGGGGTTTCGGTGGGCAGTGTCTACTCCAGGTTCAAGTCCAAAGGGGAACTATTTCTTCGGGTGGCCGACCGTTGGCGGGACCAAATGCTGGAGGAAATCCAGGACTCGATGCTCCGTTTGACCGAGGATCGGGAACGGATTTATGTTTTAACAGAGGTGCTCCTCACCAATATCCAAAAGCGTGGTGGGCTGTGGCGGGATTTCTTTGCCGATCCGGAGACCCGGTCAGAAAGCGAAAGTGTCGAAAAAGTGATGAAAAACATGGAAAAGCTGTGGCGCAAATTTTCCGATCACATCGAGGGCTTGATCGTCAGCGCCGCAAAATCGGAAAAAATCAAGCAACTCGCTCAGAAATACAAGGGCAGGTTGAGCGTCGTGTTCCGAGGTCTCGTGACGGGCCTGGCTCTCGGTTATCCCAGCCAGACCAGAAAAAACATCGAGTTTGCCAGAGCATTTCTGGAGGTGATTTTATGAAAAAGTTCTTACTGTTAATGATCTGTCTGGGGTTCCAGCTGACAGCTTTTTCCCAGGAAACCCCCGAAAGGCTATCGCTCACGGTGGAAGATGCGGTCCGGTTGGCTCTGGAAAATAACCTGGGGGTCAAAATTGAAGACAACAAGGTTCAGGTGTTGCGCCGAAACAGGGATTTCGTCTGGAACCAATTCCTGCCCAGCCTCACGGTGGGCGCCACACTGAGCCGAATCAACGAGGAACAAAAGATCACCAGCTTTGTTCCCATTCCCACCCCACCTTTCCTGGTCACGCAGACCATCGAAATTAACCCCTGGAACCTCGGCCTCAGTTTCCAGGCCCAGCTCCCCCTGACGATCGCCATGTTCCGAGGAATCGAACAGACCGTCATCGAATACGAAAACGGCCAGCTGAGTGCCTTCATCGCGGCCCGAAGATTGGAGCGCGATGTTCGGAAATTTTTCAACCAGATTCTGGCCCTCGAGGAGTCGGTGAAAATCACCGCACTTCGGGTAGAAAATGCCCGGCAGCGCTTTCTCCAGGCAGAGGCTTCGTTCCGATTCGGCCGTATCCCCGAGATCAACTCCCTTCAGGCAAAGGTATCCTGGGAGAACACCAAACCCGCCCTCCGCGACCAGGAACTCACCCTGGAAAACCTCAAAATGACGTTCAAAATGCTTCTGGGACTCCCGCTCGACAAGGAGGTGAGCTTGTCCGGTACCATCGAGGCCGTCGATTTTACCGTCGCGATCGATAGCGAAAATCTGAACCGGTTGATCGACCGCCGTCTGGATGTCCTCAACATGTCCGCCTCGGCAAAGGCTCTCGAAAACGCCATCAATATTCAATACGACCTCTTGTATCCCACGTTGATTCTCATGCTGAGCATGGACCCCTCGCTCAACGATCCGTTCAATTCCGAGGCCTGGACAAAAGACGGCGCCTGGAAGCAGCGCGGGGGCATGGTGGGGATCAGCCTGAGCTGGAAACTCGACAGCCTGATTCCCGGCAACAAAAGCTGGGTCAACATCAAAAACATGGAAGACCAGCTGCAGCAATTACGGCTGACCGAAGCCCAACTACGGATGGCGGGAGCGGTGGAGCTGATCAACCTCCTCAAGCGCATCGAAAAATCGCGCGAAAGTTTGGGTCCTCTACAGGCCAACGTGGACCTGGCACAAAGGGCGGCCCGCCTTGCCAACGATGGGTATCGTGCAGGGAACCAGAGTCTGCTCGAAGTGCAGGATGCCGAACTGCAGCTCCAGACCGCCCGGCTTCAGCTTCTCAACGAAAAAATCAATTTGAACAATTCGATCATCGATTTTATTTTCGCTCTCGATCAACGCGAAGGAGAAAAACCATGAAAGGCTATTCCACAGGATTTGCGGGCATCGTCCTGCTCAGTCTCGGATTGACCGGCTGCGGTGGTGGCGGCCCTGGTTCCGCTGGCAGGCCCGCTGCCATGGAACCGAAGGAGACCGTCTTTGCCGTCCAGGTGCTCGAACTCAAACCGGGTGATATTACCAATTACATCCGCGTCAACGGGGAGGTGCGCAGTGCTTCCTCGGTCGATGTGTTTCCGGATGTTGCCGGCAAGATTACACAGGTGTTGGTCGGACAGGGCAGCAGAGTTGTCCGAGGCCAAACCCTCCTGTTCGTCGATCCCAGCCGCCCCGGAGCCGAGTTTGTGGCGAGCCCCGTGGTAGCGCCTATTTCTGGGGTGATCGTTTCCTTTCCGTTCTCTCAGGGAGCGACTGTCGGACCGCAGACACCCGTTGCCAAACTGGCACGATTGGGGGATCTGGAGGTGGTGGCCAACATCGCCGAGCGGTTCGCGGCCCAGGTCCGGCCGGGTCTTGCAGCAACGATCGAATTGGAAGCCTTCAAGGGAAGGAGCTTTCGGGCCACGGTGGCCTCGGTGGCACCGGTCATCGATCCGCTTTCCCGAACCCTGGAAATTAAATTGAGAATTGAAGATACAGAGCCGGCGCTGCGGTCGGGGATGTTCGCCGATGTGCGTATCGTGACCGAGGTCAGACGTAACGTGATCCGCGTCCCCTCCGATGCCGTGGTCAGCAGGTTCGGGGATACCTTCGTGTTCGTTGCCAGAGATGATGGCACCGCCGAACGGCGGATCGTTTCCCGAGGGCTCGACATCGACAACGTTACCGAACTTGTCCAAGGGGTCAAGGCCGGAGAAAAAATCGTGATCCGAGGCCAGACCCTGCTAGAAGATGGAAGCAAGATTCGCGTGATCGATCAGGGAGGTCAGCCGTGATTGCCAGAACCGTCGTATCCCGCCCAACTTCGGTGGCCATCTTATTCATCGTGGTTCTCCTTTTGGGCGTTTACTCCTTCACGGGAATTGCCGTGGACCTCTTTCCCGAGATCAATCCACCGATTCTGGTAGTGATCACCAACTACACCGGTTCCGGCCCCCAGGAAGTGGAAACCCAGATCACACGCCCCCTGGAGAGTGCCCTGAGTAACGTCTCGAATATCGAAAAAATCACCTCGACCTCCTCTCTGGGGACGAGCACCATCCAGGTCAACTTCATCTGGGGCACCGATATGGCCGAAGCCGCCAACGAAGTCCGCGACCGCCTGGAATTCGTCAAGCGCCTGCTGCCGGAAGAGGCAGGAACGCCCACGATTTTCAAGTTCGACCCCAGCCTTCTGCCGATCATGAATCTGACCCTAAAGGGAAATCGAACTCCCGAAGAACTCCGGGAGCTGGCGGAACGCATCGTTCAGCCAAGGCTCGAGCAGGTGGAGGGTGTGGCCCAGGCCGCCGTTTCCGGCGGGCGGACCCCGGCCGTGATGGTGGAGGTGCCGCAAAACCGGCTGGAAGCGTACAACCTCACCCTCTCGCAAATTGCCCAGGCGCTGCGGCTTCAGAATGCCGAGCTCTCCGGCGGCCAAATCAAGGAAGGAAACCTGAATTACGTGGTCCGCACGGCCGGTGCCTTCAACAGTCTCGAAGAAATCAAGAACACCATCATCGCGACTCGAGGAACGCCGCAGACCGGGTTCCGCACGATCAGACTCCTGGATGTTGCCACCGTCACCGAGAGTTACCGTCCCGAAGATGGGGTGGTGTATATCAACGGTCTGCCGGGAGTGGAGATCAGCGTACTGAAACAGAGCGGCACCAACTCGGTGGCGGTTGCCGATGCCGTGTTGGCACGATTAAATGCCATCCAACGGGAGTTGCCCGCCGGTGTCCAAATCGCGGTGCTGACCAATTCCACCAACTTCATCCGGACAAGCTTGAACCAGGTGGGCAACACCGCCTTCACCGGCGCCCTCCTCGCGGTCATCATCCTGTTTCTGTTTTTACGGAATATCAAGAGCACGGTGATTATCGCCATCGCCATCCCCATCAGCGTCATTTTGACGTTGATGATGATGTACTACTTCGGCCTGACCCTCAACATCATGACGCTGACGGGTCTCGTCCTCGGTATCGGGATGCTGGTGGACAACAGCATCGTCATTTTGGAAAACATCTATCACTATCGGGAAAAGGGGACCAAACCCGTCCCTGCCGCCGTGCTGGGTACCACGGAGATGATCCTGCCCATCAGTGCCTCGACCCTGACGACGATCGTGGTGTTTTTGCCGATCATCCTTTTCCAAAGCCAGCTGGGCATTTTCGGTGAGTTCTTCAAGGGGCTGGCCTTCACGGTGATCATCAGCCTGGTCAGTTCGCTGGCGACGGCCATCCTTCTTGTCCCGGTTTTGAGCAGCAAGTACCTGGTGATCGACACCCGGTTTCAACGGCCGCCCACCGGTCTGTTCAAGTTTTTGGATGACGCCGTCGGCAGGGTGTTGGAAGGCATGAACATCCTCTACGAAAAGTCCCTGCGCCTGGTCCTGAAAAATCGCCTGAGTAAGATTCTGACCATCCTGGGGGTGATCGGCATTCTTGTTGCCTCGTTCGCTCTGATCCCGTTGACGGGAATCGAGCTCATTCCGAATCAAGGGCAGGATGCGGTCAACGTCTCTGTGGAGCTCCCCGTGGGGACCCGGCTCGAGGTGACCAAGGACACGGTGTTCCAGCTCGAGGAGGCGGTCCGCAGGGAACTGGACGGCCTGTACGAAAACCTCATCGTGCGGGCGGGTGGGCGCGCCCTGTTTGGGTTGGGCGCGGTGCGTACCAACACCGGACGCATCACCATCACGCTGCCGCCGGCGGGTATCCGTAAAATTACATCCCGTGAAGTGCAGAACCGTTTGCGGCCCTACTTCAACGATTACCCCAGTGCCGTGTTTTCCTTCACCCAGGGCGGGGGCGGAGGACCCGGCTTCGGCGCTTCCCCCATCGATATCGTCATCAAGGCCCTGGACCTCGATACCCTCGCCACCACCGGGCTTCAAATCCTGGACCTGGTGAAAGAGAAAGTTCCCGAGGTTACTGAGCCCAAACTGAACCTGTTGCAAGGTCTGCCGCAGCTCGATGTGACCGTGCGCCGTGATCGGCTCAGCGATCTGGGTCTCAATGCGTTCAGCGTGGGTCAGGAAGTACGCGCCAGCATCGACGGCGTAACGGCCTCTCGCTATCGGGTGGCGGGTCGGGAAAAAGACATCGTGGTGATCCTGGATGCCCAGGACCGCCAGCTCACCCGTGATCTTAGCCGTATCTTCCTGGTCAGCCCCAACGGTCAAAGGGTAAGCCTGAGCAACATCGCCGACAGCGTGGTGAGCTCCGGCCCGGTCGACATCCTCCGGGAGAATCAAAGCCGGACCCTGCACCTGACGGGTGGGCTGGCGCCGGGCGCCCGGTTGGACACGACGGTGGAAAAGCTGCGAACCCTGATCCGTGAAAACATCCCCGCCGACGAGACCGTGGTGATCGACTTCAGCGGGGATTTCGAAAACTTTATCCGGTACGGAATCCAGTTACTGCTGGTCCTCCTCGTGGCGAGCATCCTCGTTTACGGCGTCATGGCGGCCCAGTTCGAAAGTTTCCTGGACCCCTTCATCATCATGTTCACCATCGTCCTAAGTTTTTCCGGGGTGTTCTTTATCCATTGGGCCACGCAAACGCCGATCAGCCTGTTCACGGCCGTAGGGGCTATCATGTTGGTGGGCATTGTGGTGAACAACGGTATCGTTCTGGTGGATTACACCAACCTGTTGCGCAAACGCGGTCTTCCCCTCAAGGAGGCCGTGGTGTCCGCCGGCCGAAGCCGGTTGCGGCCGGTTTTGATGACCAGTCTCACCACCATTTTGGGGCTTCTTCCGCTGGCCTTCGTGAAAACCGAAGGCACGGATCTGGTCAGCCCGATCGGAAAGACCATCCTCGGCGGGCTGGCCACCTCGACCTTTTTGACGCTCTTCATCGTGCCGCTCGTCTACTTGCTGTTCAACACGATCGGCGATAAGCTGAAAGCACGCGCCCTGAAAAAGCGCGAAAAGATGTCCATGGTTAGGGAGGCCGTCTGATGCGCAGGGTAGAAATCGTCGGCAATCACTCGGTGGAGCAGGATATGCTCGACCTTCTTCAGGAGCGGCTACCTGATTTGTTCTGGACCAAGGTCCCTTCGGTTCAGGGTAGGGGCAATAACGGTTACAAGCTCGGGGACGGTGTTTGGCCAGAGGAAAACTTCTTGTTCTTTTCGATTTGCGGAGAAACGGAGGAAACCATCCTTCGGCAAATCGTTGCGGACATCCAACTCCGGCATCCTACCGAAGGGATTTTTGTTTCTTCCTCGGAGGCGCGCTGATGTTGCCCTCACAGGCCTTTTCCAAGAAGGCTCGGCAGCGCGTTCAGGCTTTTCCCGAAAACGAGGATCGGTGCGCCGCCGAAATTCGTGAGTTGTTCGGGGCCTTCCTGCCCGAGATGAGCCAGGATCTCCAAATCGATTTTTTCCAGTACTACTGGGAACGATACCTCGACACCGAAGAGGCCACTATTTACGATTTCATCAACTGGCTGGGGCCCGTCATCGACCTTTTCCGAGGCTTCGTGGATGCTGTGGAGGATAATTTTTCCGACGAGGAGTGGGAAATGATCCGGATGGCCATCGACGAGGGTGCGGACACCATGGACATCCGGCTGCTCAACACCCTGGCGGCCTACCTTGTCAAAAACAAGCGTTACTGAATCTTTGAAGGTGACTGGACACATTCTTTATCAAGACGATCGCATCCTCGTTGCGGAAAAGCCCGTGGGAATACACACGCATCCCTCGGGACTCTCGAGGGGGGAGGTCAGTTTTCAGGAAGAGCTGGAGCGGTGGCTCGGGCAAAAGCTGTACACACTCCACCGGCTGGACCGGGCCACGAGCGGCCTGGTTGTCTTTGCCCTGAGCTCCGAGGCGGCCCGATTCTACCAGCAGCAGTTCGCGCTGGGGCGGGTGGAAAAGACCTATCAGGCTCTGGTGCGCGGCTGGCTGAGGAGCACCCGGACCGAGCGCCCGATTCGGGATGTGCTTCGGGGCAAGCATCTTTCCGCGATTACGCATTTCGAGCCTTGTTGCTACTACCGGGTGCCCGTTCCCGTGGGCCCTTACCCCGAGTTGCGTCTCACCTGGGTTCAGGTCCATCCCGAAACCGGCCGCCGCCATCAAATACGCCTTCATGCCCACCAGCTCAGCCACCCCATCGTGGGCGATGGCCGGCACGGCGACCATCGCGTCAACAGGGCGGCGGCGGAGCTTTTGGGACAATCGCGGCTTTGGTTACATTCGCAAACCCTGCGGTTACCGCGGGAAAACCAGGAAGGAGCAATGATTTTTCATTCCCCCCTGAATTTTGCGGCGGAATTGGCCCCTTTGGAAAAATGGCGGTTCAGCGCTGAAGCGGCGTTTCCTGTGGACGTGGATTAGGGTCGCTGGCCCCGTGTGGCGGCGGTCGGAATCAGCTTTGGGGGCGATTCACTCGACCGAGAGCACCCTGATCCGCAGTTCATCGAAAAAGGCCGGGTCCGTCTGATCCTTCCAGCTATTGATAAAACGAACGGAAGTGGTGGATCCGCCGGGAAGGTAGGGGCCGCTTTTGGTGACGACGTAGACGCCGATCCCGGAACCGACTTCCCTTCCATTTTTATAAAACACCGGTTGTAGCCTGAGTTCATTGAGGCGTGCCTGGCCGCTGTTCGTGATTCCGACAAAAAAATCGGTGAAGACCTCTTCCCGAAAGCCAACGTTGGACTTTTTCATGCGCAGGGAGGCTTCCAGTCCGTAAGACTCATCCTGGGGGTTGAGCCACTCGAGGCGCAGAGCACCCAGGTTATTGGCCCGGGTTCGCGGTTCCGCGTCGACCTTGATCACCTCCAATTGAACACGATGCAGTCCGGGAGCGGGCTCGTTGCGAAAGGTCAGCAGGCTGATGGGCTTGACGTCTCCGCTCTCCAGGGGGGCTTGGAATTCGTCGAGGATGGTCCTTTGCTGAACCAAAATCTTGCGCCCGTTTTCATCGAACCATACCTCGTTGAGCTCCAAGGCATAGATCCTCACACCCACCGCCTGGAATGCGCCGTTGATTCTGACGGAATACGAGGGTTCACGGCTGGGGAAGGTTCTAAAGTCTTTTTCCTGCAAATCCCATCGAAGTCCCAGGTTGGACCCCACCACGGCCTCGACCTCGAATCGGGGGGACGCCGGCGGCTCGGCGGTATTGTCCGGGGTTACAGCAGTCTCGGTGACGACGTTCGTTTGATTCGCAACATTTTTGGAGGTCGGATCATTGCGTTTTTTACCATCTTCCAGAAGGGGGATGAAAAGAAAGAGAACAACCAGGACCACCAGAGCTCCCAGCAGAATTCGGAGAGAACGGCTGCGCCCCAGCTTTCGAGCCTCCTCGAGACCATTCAGGGCCTCGGTATGGTTCACTGCTCTTTGCAGGACCCGTTGGTACTTGCTGACGGCATCCCGGAGGTAGAAATTGTTAAACATATGTTTCTTTGCCATGGCCAGATCGATGTGGGCGAGGATAAGCAAGGGCTGTACCGAGTCCCACAAAATCCTGGAGGCAATATCGGCATTCCTCCAAGCCTCTTCCAGCTGGCCGGCGGCCAGAAACTGTCCGGCTTTTTGCAGGCAGGACTGGCCGAACTGTTTGATTTCGCGAATGTCGTCCGGAGAAAATCCGAGCTCCTGAGCCAGAACATCCAGGTCGACTTCCTTGTTGCGTTTATCCCGTTTGAAACGTTCCAGCTGTTCGATGTAGTTTTTGATGACAACGTCCTCTGACATGGACACCCCCGAATTTCATTATAAGAAAAGAGAGACGAAAAAACACACCGCAGCCGATCAAACCTCACCGGAGAGCTGGCTGGCGATTAGCTCGGCCTATCCTGAGACCCGGGGGTTGGACAGCTTAAAGGAAAAGTAGCGGTGAATCGATTGTGCAAAGCTGTTTTTTGTTTTCCCAGTGCCGCGTTGATTGTGCTCAAGTTTTGCCTGTCAGCCCCAAAATGGGCCCATGTGGCTTATGGTTTTCGCCTAATTGTGAAAATCCGGGTTTTTTGCAGGCGATATTTGTTTCCATTATTTGAGGAATGTGTTCGAGGATCGTGGCTTTTGCGAACAGTTTTACTAATTTTTGGCCCAAAAGTCGTTAATTCTGGGGGACAATTGCTGAGGCACTACGTTTTGTTTTTAGGCTTATCTTTGAAAAATTCAGGGCAGGATTTTCTGGCTCCCCTTTTTTACAGTGTGGTGAGGACTTATGCCACATGGCATTTGCTTAAATTGATTCGATGCTATTTTTTCAAAATACCATTGTGATTACCTGGATATCTTTTTTTTGGGGTAAAACAAGGTTTATAGAAACAATTTGGCTCAAAAACTGTGAAAGTTGCGAGTTAGAAAGCATTTTTAGGATGGGATGGCCCCTGATGTTTTATCAATTAAGGACAGATTTTTGCCAGTTTATTCACCGCTACTTAACTCTTCGGCTGGATGGTTGCGGGGAACCTTCCCTGGAGTCAGAGGCCACCCGGACGGCATAAAAGCAACTTGATAAGTTGACAATTTTTACCTATCAAGTAAAAATATCATCGTGTTTTTAGATAGAGAGATCAAAGAACAACTCCTGGAGGCTTCCACCCATTTCCCGGTCATCGTTCTTACCGGGGCCCGACAGGCTGGAAAAACAACCGCGTTGCAGCATCTTTTTCCCCAGTACCGGTATGTCAGCCTGGACCTCCCCAGTCTGGCAGAAAGGGCAGAACGGGATCCGGCTTCTTTTCTGGCCGCAAATCCTCCACCCCTTATTGTGGATGAAGTTCAATATGCTCCGGGCCTTTTCCGACACTTAAAATTCGCGGTCGATCAAAACAGGCACAGCAACGGTCAATACATACTTACGGGAAGCCAGCATTTTGTCCTTATGAAAAATGTCAGTGACAGCCTGGCCGGTCGAGCAGCCGTATTTGAGCTTGAAAACCTGTCACTCCAGGAACTCAATGCTGGTGGGATCTTAAAGACTAGCTCCAACTTTTTGGGACAACTGCTGTGCCGGGGACAATTTCCCGAACTCTGGCGCGATCAGTCTTTATCCAGCGCCGTCTTTTATTCCTCCTACCTGGTTACCTATTTGGAACGGGATGTCCGGCAAATACTGCAGGTGACGAGTCTGCGTGATTTTGAGCGGTTTATTAGATTACTGGCGGTTCGCTCCGGCTCCATCCTCAATAAATCCGATCTCGCCAAGGATGTGGGCGTTTCGGTCAAGGCGATCGGCGACTGGATTTCCGTCCTCCAGGCTTCCGGGCAAATTATACTTCTGGAACCCTGGTTTTCCAGTTTTGGAAAACGTCTGGTACGGAGTCCGAAGGTCTATTTTCGGGATAGTGGGTTGCTTTCCTTTCTCCTCGGGGTTGATGAGCTTACCCTGGACAGTTCGCCATTTTGTGGCGCAATTTGGGAAACTTTTCTGTTTGCGGAATTAAGAAAAACTCCCGCATATCGCGAGGGCCGCGGAAGGATCTGGTTTTATCGAGACCAATATGCTCGGGAAGTGGATTTTATCTTGGAAGATCGGGGAACCCTGTCCTTCGCCGAAGCTAAATGGACCGAACATCCTGACGATAGGGACGCACGAACGATGAGGGCCGTCTATGAGGAACTGAATTCATCATCTGGACCCTGGAAACCAGGTGCCCGCTACATTCTGTGCAGAACAGACCACACCTTTCCCCTGAAAGATGGAACCCAGGCCATAGCGCCGGAATCTGTCCATACACTGTGGCAATCGTAGCAATCTGTGTCATTCCGACTTGCGCAGCCTTCCCGTGTCATTCCGAACCTGCGCATCCTTCCCGTGTCATTCCGACTTGCGAAGCCTTCCCGTGTCATTCCGAACCTGCGCAGCAGGTGAGGAATCCTATCAACCAACATTCGCAGGTGAGGAATCCTCTCGAACCTGCGCAGCCTTCCCGTGTCATTCCGAACCTGCGCAGCAGGTGAGGAATCTTCTCGCTTCGCTCGGAATGACATGCTAGAGAACAAGGATTCCTCGCTACGCTCGGAATGACAGAGGGAGAAATAGGGCGTAGTGATTAAAGCCTTCTTACCTCTTCCTCGGTCAACCCG
>CALGPJ010000052.1 GCA_937960645.1 uncultured Spirochaetia bacterium
GGATGTGTTCGGCCCCTCACAACCCCTGGGGAGGCTGCGGGCGTGAGTCCCCCCGGAGGCGGTGCGGCATCGAGCACAATTGCCGAGGCACTAATTAAATCTTAAATCGTTTGATCAGATCACCGAGTTTTTCTGCAGCCTTCTTGTTGACTCGACTTGTGTCGATGGTTTCCTGAGTGCTGGCCTCGATCTCGTCGGTTGCGGCCTCAATGTCCTGAATGGCCCTGGTGATATTTCGGGTGCTCTCGACAACGTTCATGACCAGCTTGAGGATGCTTTGGCTTCCGAGGGCCATTTCGCGCGAACCCATTTCCACCTCGGTAGCGATTTCCTTGAGCTGTTGAACTCCGTCCAGAACCTGCCTGTTACCCACGGTCTGCTGTTCGACGGCCGCACGGATTTCCAGCTGACGATTCGTGACCTCGTCCACGGAATGGCGGATCGCTTCGAAGGCGGAACCGGCCTCGGTAGAGCTGTTGACCGCCTGGTCGCTCAGACCATGCAGGGATTTGAGTAACTGGCTGATCTCATGGCTGCGGTTGGCCGATTCCTCCGCCAGCTTGCGGATCTCGTCGGCAACCACAGCAAAGCCTTTCCCGGCCTCGCCTGCGTGGGCCGCCTCGATGGCGGCATTCATGGCCAGGAGGTTGGTCTGGCTGGCGATGTTGTTGATGATGCTGTTGGCTTCCTGCAACCCCTCGGATTGCAACGAGATGTTTCGGATGACCTCGTTGACCTCCTCCAGTTTTTCATAACCCTGGTCACTGACATTCTTGAGGCGTGTGAAGGCGTTCATGCTGATGTCGACGTTTCGGGTGATGTTCTGGATGTTGGCCACCATTTCTTCCACCGCACTGGCCGCCGAGGCCAATGCCTGATTTTGGCGCTCCACCTGCTGACTTAAACTTTTGAGATTGCCGGTGATTTCTTCCACCGTGGAGCTGACCTCCATCACATTGCTCGACTGCAGTCCTGCGGTGGACTTCATACTGCGAAGGCTTTCCTGAACCCGGTGTAACCGATCCCCAATGGCATCCATGTTTTGCTCGAGCTTTTTGCTAACCTTCTCCAGGCTTTCGATTTGGGAACGGGTTTCAATGACATTTTGTCCCAGGCCTTCCACGAAGGTGTTGAAGTAGTTGGCCAGCTGCGCAATCTCGTGACGCCCACGCACCTGAAGCCGGGTTCTCAGATCGGCATTTCCCGCGGCAAACTCCCGCATGGACAGGCGCAACTGCATCACCGGCTTCATCAGGCGCTCCATGAGCAAACTCAAGATCGCCATTAAAAGGAGCATTACCAAAGAGAAGATGATCGAGTAATTGATGAGGAACTGATCGGACGCCTCGTAAAACTCGTCAATACCGATTTCGACGCTCCAGGTCCAAACCGAGCCGGTTTTCCCGATAATAAAGGGAACGAAGGTTTTCAAGGTCATCATCTGCCGGGATTGAGAATAAAGGAAGCGGCTGAACACCTTTCCGCTGGAGATACCCCGGCGAATTTCCTCTCCCCAATCGTTCTCCCACTCGGGGGCCAATTTCCCCAGGCGGTCCTTATTGCGGTGGTAAGCCAGGATGCCTTTGGGTGAGATGAGACGCCCGTAACCCGTTTTATAGATCAGAAGCTGCCCTAACTCCTCTCCGAGCGTCTCCAGACTGTAGTCGATACCGATAACACCCTGGAAAACTCCTCGGGTATCGTAAATAGGCGCAGAGACCGTGACCATGAGGGTCTTGAGCCCTTGAAGCTCATCAAAATAGGGCTCGGTGACCCACTCATGACCGAGATCTCTGGGGATGGTATAGTATTCGTCGTTATAATCCGTGTCGAAGGAATCTTCGAGGATGATGCCGTTTGGGCCTCGCGTCCAAAACGGCGCGAAGGCCCCGGTTTCGGTTCCCGCCCCGTCAGGATTGTTGTTGGCATACCGGGCATCCAGGGCATCGAGGAGCCGGGGTTCCCATTGGATCCAGACCGCCTGCCAGCGGGGATGTCGCTCCAACAGCCTCTTGCTTAAATCCATGTAGTAGCGACGACGGGATTCTCGGGGTATTGATTCGAAACTGGACATGCTCAGGGAAAGAGTATTGGCCGTTCTCAGTGCTTCCTCGAGCAACAACTGGACCTTGTTGGCGTACTGGAGACTGACAGCCTCGGCATAGGCGATTCCCACCTTCTGATCGTGCGCCCGGGTTTGAAAATAAAACCAGGCTCCCAGTAACACAAAAAACACCGCAACCAGGAGATTCACCAGAATCGTAAACTTGAGTTTCTGGCTTATCCATGCTTTGCGTTCTAAAGGGACAGTCATCGCCACCTTCCTCGTCTTTGTATCATGCAATTTATTTCTTGGCTATTATAGTTTATTATCGAATAAGAGGGAGGGCAACTTGGATCAAATCCTGGAAAGACTTTGGAGACTCATCAAAAGCGAGTCCCCTCGAAATCACGCCCCGTCGCACGGCGGACTCAGTCCCGAGGAATGGGAGGCCTATCAAGAACTAGAAAGGGAGCTGAACAACGAAAAAAAAGCCCAGGGCAAAGGCGAAAAAGCCCCCGACCCATCGGAATCCAGGGTCCCGATCGAGGTCGCTGATGCGTACCGCGTGTTGGAAATCCCTGTGGGTTCCTCCTGGAACGTGGTCCAAAAGGCCTACAAACTTCTCATCATGCACCACCATCCCGACCGCCACGCACAGGACCCTCAAAAGTACAAGGCCGCCACCGAGAAAACCCAAAAAATCAACCAGGCCTTTCAGATCATCAAAAATTATCTTCAGGGTTGAGGCATCTTCAGGGAAGGGGTCTCAGTAGGGGGTAGGAATCCGGCTCAAAGGATGTTTGCTCCCGGTCCTTCTTCAAATCCATCAAGTCGACCACCACATCGGTCACCAAGTAATCGTTGCCGGCTGGCTCGCCGTAAATCAGGCCGGCCGCCCAGCGCTTTTCGGTCCTCAGGATAAAAGGAGCACGAACCAGACGGTCGTTTTCCCAAAAAATCCGCCCCAGACGCCATTCCACGGCGGGGGGCCAGCCTTGCAGGATGACCTCGCGCAGGGGACGGGTCACCGCCTCTCTCCAGGCGTTGGCGATCAGGGCCTGGGCGATTTCCCCGCGGGAGAGCCTGGCCAAAAAACCCGTAAACAGCTTGAGAACCTTGGGATCATCCGACCGTACGGGATTTCGCCCCTCCAGTTGCCCGATTTTGAAATCGTGCGGGGGCGGGTAATCTACCGGTGAACGATACTGCAACAAAAACTCCTTCCCCCGAAGAAAACTCTGACTGGGAGCCGGTTCGGATGGCTGCGGCGGCGCCTCACCAGCCAGGGGTTGGGGCGTTTCCGAGGCCCCTTGGGGAGGGGCTTGAGTTGACCCATCCGGCGGCACAGGAGCGGACGCTTCCTGGCGGGGCTGATTCAAGGCAAGCTCTTCCAGCTGTTGTTGTGTCAGCGGTTTTGTTTCGTCAGGTGGGGTTGGTTCAGCCAAATCGGGCTGCTGGGGGACCGATTCCTCTGCCGGTGGGGACTCTTCGCCAGGGGATTCCACCTCGGGTTGTCGAGGTGCCTGCTCGCCCCCACAGGAAATGAAAAAGACGACGATTGCGGCGAAGATCCACCGCCGAGCCGATGGGTGCATCATCTTTCTTATAGCATTTTCATCGGGTCCTGTCTTGACTGGACGTTTCAGAGACCGGCGGTTATGCTGAAGGAGTGAACAGGGAAATTGCCTCCTATTTGGACAACTCCTTCACCCATCCCATCCGTGACCCGCTTTGGAAGCACATCTACCTTACCTCGGGCATGGAGAAGCTCATCCAAACGCCCCCTTTTGCAAGGTTGACCCGACTCCGTCAACTCGGCCTGGCCTTTCACGTCTATCCGGGTGCCGTCCACACCCGATTCAATCACAGCCTGGGCGTCTTTCACCTGGCCAAACGGATCATCGGCGTCTTGATCAACCACGAGGACTGTCCACCCCTCAGCATGGAAGGGGTCAAGGCCTTTTTGGTGGCTTGTCTCTGCCACGATTTGGGCCATTTCCCTTACGCCCACGTCTTCGAGGACAATCTACCCTTGATCGATCACGAATCCCTGAGCGCCCACAAGGTGCTGGAAAAACCCCTGGCCCCCATCATTCAAAACGAAATCGGTACCGATCCCTATTGGGTTGCCAGCATCATCGACACCAATATAGAAAGCGTTCATGCTCCTCAGGAAACCGATTTTTATCGAACCCTGCTTTCGGGAGTCCTCGATCCGGACAAGCTCGATTACCTCAACCGCGATGCTTATTTTTGCGGGATCCCTTACGGCATCCAGGATACGGATTTCATCATCAGCCAAATGATCCCCCTCAGCACCTATCGGGTGGCTCTTCGGGCAAAGGGTATTATGAGCGTCGAGAACGTGCTCTTCAGCAAGTACCTCATGTACCGCTCCGTGTACTGGCACAAGGGGGTACGTGCGCCCTCGAGCATCATCAAGAAATCCCTGGAATGGGCCATCCACCGGGGGACCGTCCACCCCTCCGACCTTTACGATCTGGACGACACCAACTTCGCCTCCACCCTTGCCCACAAGGACCCAACCCTCGCCATTTTGATTCAGGCCGAGACCAAGGGTAAGTTCTTATCGTTGCACGAGGAAGACTGGGATCCCGAGCGCCTGGGTTCGGCCAGACTCCTGGATCCGGCACATCGCTGGGAATGGGAGCGCGAACTTGCCCAGCGGCTCAGCAAACTCCTCTCCAGTCCGGTCAGCGAAGCCGAGGTAGCCATCGATGTTCCGCGATCCTTGAGTTTCGAAGTCGAGCTGCCCATTATGCAACATGGCTCGATAGTCCCGTTTATCGAGAGCAACACGGTGTTCGCTCCCGACGTCGTCAAGAGTTTTACTCGGGTCCTTAAAAAGATTCGTATCTGCGGACCGGATCGGGCAATCGGCCACGGAGATCAGCTTTATCTTTGATGGGCAATGGAAGTATCGAGGAGGTTTCATGAGAGTACATAACCTGATGCTTGACCTGGTCACCCAAAAAGTAGAGGAATACAACCAGGGGCTATCCGTGGAATCGCGGTTGGGAGAGGCAGATCAACTCGACATGATTTGCTATGTCCTCAATCGGGTATCCCCGCTTTACGTGGTGTCGGGCCGGGGTATGGCCCACACCGAAAACCAGGACTACACCGAGCGAACCCAAAAAATGGCCGACATCACCAAGTTGATTTCACAGGCTCACCAGGTAATCGAAAAAAACAGGCGAGAAAGAACTGAGCAGAAACCGGAAAATGATCTGAGCGGGCCCTGGTATAATTTTCCGAACATCATCGGGAGGCTCCTGGACGGTCAAACATTCAGTCCCATCCGGGGCGCCCTCGTTTACCTGTACCACAATGGTGAAATCATGAAGGTGATGGACCCCAACTGGCAAAATCCTTACAACATGGTCCCCAACACCGCAGGGACCTACCTCTTTTGGCCCCACCCCCTGCGCGCGGAACAACCCAACAAGCATCGTGCCTTCGGATTGGAAATCAGGGTCGAACTGGAAGGCTACGAATCTCTGAGATACGGCTTCACCCTGGAATTGGTCTCCGAGAATCAATTTATCGACTTTGCCTCGATCTCCTGTAGCCACCGACTGAAAGACCTCTATCTTTTCCCCGCCGACTGAATCCCAGAACCATGAAGACCGGGATCATCGTATCGAGCCTTCTCTTGTTTGCCTTCTTTCTGGAGGCGCAGGAGCCCCCGGCCGAAGAAGAGGCCCCGGCATCCCTGTTTGACTTTCAGCTGGGAGATCAGGAGGTGGAATTATTTCTCAAGGGCTATTGGAACCTCGGACTGAAACTCGGTCTGGGGGCCGGCTGGGACACGGCTGGCTGGTGGGGGGGCTACTATCCATCCGACATCTCCGGGGGCTTCGAGTTCTACCAGTCTCCCGACCTGGAGTTCCGCCTCCTCATCGACAAACGCTGGCTTGCCCAGGCTGTTTACACCACCGCCAGCCCGGCGAACGCCTTTCTTTTGGGCTACCGGGGACGTCCTTCCGAGACCTTGGACTTCGTCAACATCGGTACGTATCCGCTCACCATCCGCTCGGCAGCGAACACCTTCATCCTACCCAACCGCCAGGGAATGCCGGCGGCGAATGTGGGCGTGAACTTCCGAGATGGATGGGTTCAAGGGCTCATCCAGTACGAGCCCCGAACCGAGGAGGTTCGATTCTTCACCGGGAGTCGGGAATCCACCCGGACCCGAATCGCGGTCCACCAGTGGGTCCCTCGGAGGTTCTTTCGTTTGCCCGGTGGCCCCTGGCCGGGGCTGCAATTCCTGGCCGAAAGCGGCGGGGTCTTCCGTCCCGTCCAGGCCGGGGAGGTTATCGCCGACAACTCTGCGGGACTGGTCGAGATTCCGCAACTCCGAGCGGACACCTACCTGGTTCGCTGGACGGGTCTGGTGGTCGGTACCGATCCCATCACCTCCCTGCCGCTCCCTTCGCAGACGGTGGATGGCAATACCTGGCTGATTCTCCACAGGGGCAACGAGTATGCGCCCCTCGAACTAAAAAATCGTTACCCCCTTCCCGCGGATTTCTCGCCCAAAAACACCGAGGTGGAGGTATCGTTCAGTCGAAGGGGTCTCCTACTCAACACGCCCCAGGGTCTTTCCTGGACATTGGACAAGGAGAAAGAGTTGATCGTCCTGGAAGGACCGGCCTCGGCACCGGGAAAGGATTACCCTTTTTACTCGCAGGTTCCGAGACTCTACGAACCCGGGGGACAGAGCCTGACCGGCGCCCAGGACCTGGAGATCACCGTAACCGCCTTGAAAAAGGAGGAGGGATTTTTTTTGGGGACAGGGGTACAGCCCGATTCGATCAGGATTTACCGTAACGACTCGGTGTTCACCTCCTTCCGTTTCGATGCCTCCAGCGGACGCCTGGAAATCCTGGCCCCTGTACTACCCACCGACCGTTTTGAAGTGCGATTTCTTCGACAAGCACCGGAAAGCGGGGCCCCGCGCCTTTTCCTGTGGCAAACGGGCCGATGGGATCTGAATGCCGACCTCAATCTTCAGGCGGCCCTGGGTCTGGCCTGGCCCATCGAGGAAGCGACCTACACGACGCAGGAAAACCAGGCACCCGGCTACGGCCTGGGGAAGATCCTTTTGCAAGGCGCCTCAGAAAAACTTCTCTGGGAGTGGGAGCTCGAGGGCCGGCTGACCGTTGCGGATGCCACCGGAGAGAGACTCTGGTTCGAGGCGGGAAAGGAGGCGTCGACGATCTTTCTCGAGACAGCCATCCTCCGGCCAGGGGCCCTCCCGCCCCAAGACGCCGGATGGGGAACGGACAACCCCGGGAATATTGTCGCTCTGTCCCCGTCGAACCGAGGGAGGCTACGCTACCGAAACTATTTTGACCGAGACGTCTTTGGAAATCTCATCCTGAAACCGTGGGGGGCACCCGGAATCAGCCCCGGATCTTACGGGGACGAGGGAAAAACCGGGCCCTATCTGGCCCTGGGAGATTCCGGAAACCCAACCCGATCTGCGGTCCTCGAGTACGAGTTCGATACGACCCGCCGATGGGTCAGCGCTCAGATCTTCGTCAACAAGGGAGCGACGACGGATTGGACGGGCCTGCGACGGGTGCGACTCCGGCATCGCCTCGAGGCCCCATCCCCGAACCTCAGCGCCTACCTCGTGATGGGCAGCCTGGGCGAGGACCCCGACGGCAGCGGCCAGGTTCGTGGTTCTGTGATTCGTGACGGATTCACCCACCTGGGCTGGACCGATCCTGTGGCATCTTATCAGATGCTCTTTCCCTTGCCGGACGCCCAACCCCTCAGCTCCGGCTGGCAGGGGCGCAGTTGGTATGCGGCCTCGGTCCCCTCCCAGGTCATCGCCCGGCAAATCCCCCTGCCCTCCAGCACCTGGACCGAATTAAGCCTCGACATCACACCCGAGGAGGCCCGTCGTTTGGCCCAGACAAACAGCCTGCAAATCGTTCTGGTTTCCAACGCGCCCAGTGTGCAATCGGGGGTTTATCAGTTCGCCGATCTGCGCTGGGAAGGGACGTCGACCTATGCCAAACCCGAGCCTCCGGCGACCCAGACCCCGCGAGTTTGGCAAGACGCCGAAGCTCTGCGCATCGAAGCCCCTCAGGGCCCCTTCACCACTCGAACAATTCTCGGTTCCCTGACTTTTCAAAATTATCGCTACCTGCGATTTCGATTGCGGATCACCACTGGCCCGAACCCCTCTCAGGTTCGCTTCAAGGCCCTGGACCCCGGCGGGAAGGGTCTTGTTTGGACGGCAAGCCTCGTGCCCAGTCCTGCCTGGCGAGAAGTGGAAATCGATCGGGAAAACCAGGAAGCCCGCGTCGATGGCACCTTGACGGGCACGGTGAGCTGGGAAGACAGCGCTCAACCCCTGACCGATTGGGTGATCGAGTATCTCGATACACCGCCGTTCCAGGCCGCGGTGGGCAGCGTCCGAGCTACCGAAGTCCGCCCCCGGCCCGAGGCCGCAACGCGCGGCCTCCTTCGGTATCAGGAGCCGGGCCTAACGCTGGAGACCGAGGCCAGAATCAGCACTCAGGCTGAAATCGTCTGGCAGGGACTTTGGATTCAAAACTTGGGGCCGTGGTCGCACCACTTGCGTGCCCGCCTCGATTACGCCGAGCTGTGGCGTTTCGGCGGCGGCTACCGGATAAACCTAAGCTGGCCCTTTTTTCGCTTAGCCGAGATTTTTCAGGATACGGGAGAACGCCGCCAGAGCCTGGGTTTGAGCCTGCCGTTCCTGGGCAGCTGGGACCTGGCGGCCTCCCTCGCCTGGACTGCCTGGTCAAGCCGCCAAACCCTTGAATTCAAATCTTCCGGTCTGATCCGGGAGCTGGCCCCTTTCCTGGTTCCCACCCTCACCCTGGTTTGGGATCAAAACAAGGCAACGGGACTCGAAGTGGATACCCTTGCCCAGGCCTGGCGGTGGAGCACCGAGAAGCTGTACCAATGGGACACAGCCGATGTCCAAAGACGGCTTTGGAGCGTTCAGCCCCGCTTGGTACTGAACATGCAAAACATCGAAGTCTGGGCCGATACAACCGCCGAGTTGGAGCAAAAACCCCTCGACAACACCACCCTGGCACGGTCCTACAAGCTGGGCCTGGGGGGCAGATGGAGTTTTACCACCGAGCCCCTTCCCTGGAACCTGGGTTGGGAATTGACCCGACGACTGCTGCGTGCGAACGCCAATCAGGGAACGATGGATATCGACGACTCTCTCACGTATTGGGCCCAAAACCTGGCAAACGATTTCTCCGCCCTGGCAGTTTATCCCGCTAGCGAATTGACCACCCCAGCAGAAAGGTTTTGGATCCCCCTCGCCAACCCTTCGAATCAAACCTATACCGGCCGATTGCGAGCCGACCTCCGCCGCGCCCCTCTGATCGGTCGATGGGACCTTCTTTTACCCCTTTCGGCCTCGGGAAGCTGGGAAACCATCCAAAGGATTTTAGCCCAGCCCCTCCCCGCCACACATCAGGCCTCGGTTCAGCTACAGTGGCTCAGCCTCAATCAGTTGGGACGCAGGGCCATCGAACCTTTCTTCCTCTGGTACGACCAGGATGAGTGGTCATCTCTGCTGCGCTGGGATCTGAACATCGGTTCAGCCCAGGAGTCTCAAATAGTTCAGTTATTGCAGCATATTGTTCTCGGTGTTGACAATCTGGAGTTCCGTCTGGAACACCAATGGTCCTGGGATGTTTCACGGTCCTGGACCTGGCGAGGAGGCTCACGTCTGCGATGGGACATTCCCGTCGACGTTCCTCTCAACATTCCTTATATGCGTACACCCAGGGATTTTCAGGAGCGCCTGGTTCTCGTTTTTGGAGTGGAGTCGATCTGGTCGGGCCCAGTCCTCGACCGCATTCCCCTGCAAAAAATCAGGATATTTCCTGAGGCAGAGTGGAAATTTCATCCGAATGGGAGCCTCGCGGGGAAGTGGCTCAGCGTGTTGGAGTGGCAGGGGGCACGGGCCCTCGTCGGCACCCAGATGAGTGTGGAATTGAAGTGGGCCTTTTGATAG
>CALGPJ010000053.1 GCA_937960645.1 uncultured Spirochaetia bacterium
ATCTTGGAAGATCGGGGAACCCTGTCCTTCGCCGAAGCTAAATGGACCGAACATCCTGACGATAGGGACGCACGAACGATGAGGGCCGTCTATGAGGAAATGAATTCATCATCTGGACCCTGGAAACCAGGTGCCCGCTACATTCTGTGCAGAACAGACCACACCTTTCCCCTGAAAGACGGAACCCAGGCCATAGCGCCGGAATCTGTCCATACACTGTGGCAATCGTAGCAGTCTGTGTCATTCCGAACCTGCGCATCCTTCCCGTGTCATTCCGAACCTGCGCATCCTTCCCGTGTCATTCCGAACCTGCGCAGCAGGTGAGGAATCTTATCAACCAACATTCGCAGGTGAAGAACCCTCTCGAACCTGCGCAGCCTTCCCGTGTCATTCCGACTTGCGAAGCAAGGAGGAATCCTATAACCAGGAGCCATAGTAAAAAAGATTCCTCGCTACGCTCGGACTGACAGAAGAGTGCGCTTGGAATGACAAGACGCTTAAGCAAGTTTCTGGCACCCTGGGCCGACGAGGAGGCTTCGGCCATTTCCGGCGGGTTCGACCTTGATCTGCGTGGTGATGCGCTCTTTCAGGGCCGGAACATGGGATATGATGCCGATGACCTTTCCCCGATGTGGCAGGGTGTTCAGGCAGTGAAGCGCCTTTTCGAGCGTGTCTTCGTCCAGGGTACCGAAACCTTCGTCCAGAAACAGGGTGCTAACCTCGACCGATCGGCTCATCAGCTCCGACAGGGCCAAAGCCAGGGAGAGGCTGACGATGAATCGCTCCCCGCCCGAGAGGTTCTTGATGGACCGTTTTTCGTTGGCCATGTAGGTGTCGAAGATCTCGAAGTCCAGGTTTACCTCAGCGCCCTGCACAGCACTCCTGCCGGGCACCAAACGGTAGCGCGGATACATCTGTTGCATCTGGGCGTTGGCTTGAAGGACGAGGTGGTGGAAGGTGAACTGCTGCACCAGGTTGGTGAGTTTTTTCCCGTCGGCCGAACCGATGAGGGTATTCAGGCGATCCCAGGCTTGCTGGATTTTTTCCTGGGACTCCAGGTCCTTCGTGAGCAGATCGCGTTCCTCTTGCCGTTGTCTATTGCTCTCCAACTCTTGCCCGAGGCTGCCAATCTTCATTCGGTCCTGGTTTTCCTCCTTCTGTAGCTCCGTCATTCGCGAAATAACCGAGGGCAGTTCCGATCCCTCAGGCAGATTTTTGGACCGCTTTTGCTGCAACTCCTTTTTGGTCGAATCCATCCTGCCCCTGAGGTCGTGCTTCCGTTTTTCCAGCTCCTCTTTTTGGTGTTGAATCGCCTCCCGCTCGGTGGGATCCAGGCGGGAATCCGTGAAGTCCTTCTCGTCGATGAAGCCCTTCTGTTCCAAATTTCGCGACCATAAAATTGCGTGCCGTTCCAGCTCGTCCTGGTAATTCTTTAATTCTTTTTGGACCGTCGTCAATTGGCCCAGGATTTGGGCGAGGTTCTCTGCAAGCTTCGAGAGTTCCTGCTGCCGGTCCTGCTCATTTTTCGACGCCTTGTTGATATTGTCCTGG
The DNA here is from genome assembly GCA_937960645.1 of uncultured Spirochaetia bacterium. Taxonomy (GTDB): domain Bacteria; phylum Spirochaetota; class Spirochaetia; order JABEVK01; family JABEVK01; genus DYOB01. Next base: position 1,552 of record CALGPJ010000053.1, read on the forward strand.
AGACGATTTTCGACGGTGTTGGGAGCCTCGTCCTTCAAAAGAGTGTTTCGTTCATTCGCGATCTCAAGAATTTTCGCATTTTTTTCTTCCAGTTCTTTATTCTTTTTGCTAAGGGTCTGATTCTTCTGGGTGATGTCTCCCTCACAATGTTGCTCCTGGCCTTTGAGTTCGATCAGTTTCTTATCCATGTTCACGACGTACTGACTGTGGTCTTTAAACTTGTTACGGCGATTTTCCAGGTCCTGAAACAAGGAATTACTGTCTTGAGGAAGATTCGTGATTCCATAATCTTTCAGTTTATTCAATAAGTAGCTTCGGCGAATTTCCAGCTCCTTGTTCAGGGAGTCGAGTTCGTTGGAGTCCTGTAAATTCTGCTTCTCTTGTACCTTAATCAGGGAGCGTGTCTTCTCGATCTCGCCCTGGAGTGCCGAGGTCTCAAGCGATACTTTGTTTAACTCCTCCTTCTTTTTGTTGATGTCTTTTTCCAGTTTTTCTACCCTTTTAATGAGAGCTTCCAAATCTTTCAGTCGCTGGTCCGTTTGGTCGAGGTCGGGTGGCGCCTGATGGGCCCAGGGGTGGTCCACAGAACCGCACAGCGGACAGGGCTCCCCATCTTTGAGCTGGCGTCGCAGTTCTTCCAGGTTTTGGGCCTGGCTGGCGAGGATCTTTTCCCGAAGGATCTCGTCCTTCTCCTGGCGCAAATCGTCCAGTGTCCGTGTGTTTAGAAGTTCGTTAAGCAGGTTTTCCAATTTGTTGAGCTCGTTTTGAATTTTTTCCTGTTCGGTTTTCGTTTTCTGGAGTTTGTCTTCTTGTTGAGTGCATTTCTGGGTCAGCTCGGTAAGTATTTGCTGATGTTCCTCTGCCAGCGTCTTTTTATCGTCGTGGTTTTTCTGTCGATTCTGAAGTTCATTCCATAGGGTCTTCAGCTCATCCAGGGCCGCAATCAGGGATTCGTCCGGAGCATGATCGGCGAGGTAATCTCGAGCCTCTTTGAGACCCTTTTCGGTTCGGGAGATCTCCTCCTGTACTTTCTTCAGGGAATCCCTGGAATTATTTAGATCTTTCTTCAACGATTCGATATCGTTTTTAATCTGGGTCCGAGCCTCTTCGTGGACTTTTCTTTCCTGGTCGAGGCGCCGAACCTCATTCAGTTTTGGCCGCATTTCATCCCACTCTTGCTGAGCTTTGCGGGTGGCGTCCTGGGCCCTGGCCAGACCGTCAGCCAGAATCTTGTGTTTTTCCTGACCATCTGTTAGATCCGTTTGAAGTCGCTGTGATTCGGTCTCTTTTTCCCTGATGTTTTTACGATGAGACTCGAGGATGGCATAGTCCGCTTCTAGATCGACGGCACGCAGAGCTGCCTCGAGCCTTTTCAGTTTCGGCTCGAACTCTTGAATCTCCTGCTGAAGTTTCCGCTCCTGTTCGGACAAGGACTTTAACTCCTGTTCGAGCCTTTGGATTTCCTCGAGGGTGGCTTTTGTCTGGCGCAGTTGTTCGACTTCATGGCGGAGTTTTTCCACGTTGCGCTCGAGCCGCTGAAGTTCGTCCCGTTTGGCCTTTTCCTCCTCCTCGCTGAGAACCGGGATTTGATCCCTCCTGGTCCGGATATTGGTCAACTCCTCCCCTTCTTTCTTGGCCCGTTCGAAGACGTACCGCGAGATCTCACTGTAGACGGAGGCATTGGTGATCTTTTCGAGGATCTCGGCCCTGTCCCGGGCGGGGGCCGCCAGGAAGGTATCGAACCGGCCCTGAGCCAACAGGACCGAGCGCGTGAACTGGTTGAAGTCCATCCCGGAAAGCTCCTGGACCTTGCCGGGCACCTCGCTGAGCCGGCTGGTCAGTAGCGTCCGCGTACCGCCGTCGAGCTGAAAAATTTCGTGTTTGGCCTGATCCAGCTCCCGAATGTTTCGGACCCGGCGACGCTGGCTCCAGTGGCAGACGTAGGTGCCTTTGGCGGTGCGAAAAGTCACCTCGGCATAACAGTCCGGCGCGGTGCGACTGAGGATCTCGTTCTCGGTGGCACTGATCTTGTTCAGCCGGGGAGTCTGACCGTACAGGGCAAGGCTGATGGCATCCAGCAGGGTGGTTTTTCCGGCACCCGTGGGCCCCACGATCGCGAAGATCCCGTGCGTTCGGTACGCCGGGTCCTCGAAATTCACCGACCACTCGCCGAACAGCGAATTGAGGTTTTTGAACTGCAGTTTGAGGATTCTCATGGGTTTTTCCCTTCTGCGTGGGTTGTCGATTGGACCGCGTAAAGGGCCTCTCGGAAGGTTCGTTGAAGCTCCTCACGGTGCTCTGCCGCGACTTTTTGAGAATCCAGGAGGTAGGCGAAGAAGGTCTCGGGCTCGAAGTCGTGGACAGTCCGCATCTCACCGACTTCCGCGGCGAAATCTGCACCCGTGGGACTGAGATCCGAGAGGATGCGCAGCACCTCGACCCGACTGTTCGCACAGAACTCTTCCACCCGGGCGCGCAGATCCGGATGGTACTCCTGGCCGGTGTACTTCACCTCTACCCATACCGACTCGCCGCTGGTCTTCAGCGACTCGATTTCGTGGCGAATCTCGCGGAGGTTTCCGCTGACCTGTTTCAGGCGCTGGAAGGCGGGAAGGGCTATTTCGGACAGCCGAGGCTGACTTCCCGAGAACTCGATCAGGTAGACCGCCTTCTGATGACCCGCTTCGTTGAACCCCATCGCCAGGGGAGAGCCGCTGTAGCGGATCGTTTCCCTGCCCCCCACCATCTGCGGCAGGTGCAGGTGCCCCAGGGCGGTGTACGCAAAGCATGCGGGGAACGCATCTGCTCCCACGCTCACCAGGTTGCCGACGTACAGCTCACGGATGCCGTCGTCTCCCAGGGTCCTGCCCCCCTGCGCGAAGAGGTGCCCCATCCCCACGATTGGCACTTCGGCGTTCAGTTGGCGGCGCCTTTCCTCGGCGGCCCTGCCCACCCTGGCGTAGTGCTCCCGGATGCCCTCCAGCAGGGCTTGGGTTTTCTGATCGGGGGTCTCCCCCTGCTGGGGGATGCGCACGTCCTGGTCGCGAAGGTAGGGCACGGCTCCCACGATGAGCTGAGGTTTCCCCGCGTCGTCGCACAGGACCAACACCTCGTCCTCGGGATTTTCGGTGACCTGGCCGATCACGTAGACGTTCAGGGCCATCAATAGCTCCCGGGGGGCATTCAACAGGCTGGGCGAGTCGTGATTGCCGCCGATGACCACCACATGGCGGCAGGAGGTGGAGCGCACGTCGGCCAGGAAATGGTAATACATCCGCTGGGCCGTCAGGCTGGGTGTGCTGCTGTCGAACACGTCGCCCGCAATCAGGAGGACGTCCACCTGGTTCTGCCGGATGATCTCGAGCAAGGTTTTCAGGAAGGACTCAAACTCGTCGTCGCGTCGGCGGCCGTAGAGGCTGTGGCCCAGGTGCCAGTCCGAGGTATGAAGAATGTTCATTTTGACTCCGTTCATGCATTATATAACGTTACTATAGGAAAAGTTTCAAAAAAAACTTTAGTGCCGCGGCAATTGTACCTGGAATCCTGCCGTTCTGCTGAAAAACCAGGCTTTTTGCTTCCCAGGGTGCCATTTCCACCGAGCCCCGCGGAAAAACGGATTCTCTGGTGTTGCCATTTCTGTGCGCTGGAACACAAAAACAGGCCAGAAAACCCCTTCTTTTTGCTTCAAAACCCGCGAAAGGTCGTGGAAAGTCGGGAACAATTATCGCGGCACTAGCCTCAGAATACTATACAGGTGTATAGTAAACCATGGACCCCCAGTCCCTCGCCCCCATCGCCGTGCGCACCTGCTTCTCCTTCGGCCACGGCCTGCTGTGGCCCCATCAGGCCTGCGAGCGGGCCCACCAGCACGGGGCCGCCGCCATCGGCCTGACCGACCGCAACTCCCTCAGCGCCCTCCCCGACATGCGCCGCGAGGCCCGCGAGTTCGGGCTCCGGCTCCTCACCGGGGCCCACCTGTTGGGGAGCGACGGGGAGGTCTGGGCCTGGGTGATGAGCCGCAGCGGGCTGGAGCGCCTCAACACCCTGCTCAGCCGCCTCGCCGATTCCCCGACCCACGCGGTGGTGGCGGACCTCTGCGAGTGCGGCTGGCGGGGGCTGCGGCTGGCGGCGGCCGAGCGCACGGTGCTGGAGCGCCTGCTGTGCTCGGCCTGGGGACGGGGCCGGCAGGGCCAGGACGTGCTGGCGGCCCTGGTCTGGGGGACCCCCTGGGGCGGGCTGCACAGCTGGGCACGGGCGCGCGGCGTCGCCACCCTGGCGTTCAACCTGGCCGTCTGGACCCAGCCCGACGATCCCGAGTTTTACCGCATCCTGCGCAGCATCGACAGGCGGGTGTCCCTCGACCGCCTCGACGACACCGAGGTACTCCCCGACAGCACCCGCTGGCCCGCGCCCGCCGAGCTGGAGCGTGCCTTCGCTGCGGTCCCCGAGTCCCTGACCGAGCGCGCCCGCCTGGTCCGCGAGGCCGCCGACGAGGAGCTGGAGGAAAGCGGCTTTGTGTTCCCCCGTTTTGAGGGCTGGTCGGACGCCCAGTCCCTCAGTCGCCTGCGCCAGCTCTGCCTGGAAGGACTGCCCGCCCGCTACCCCGATGCCGACTCGTCGACCCTGGCCGCCATCGAGCAGCGGCTCGAGGCCGAGCTCGAGCTGATCGAGGCCAAGGGATTTGCCGCGTACTTCCTCACTGTCCACGACATCACCAGCCACTTTCCGCGCAACTGCGGGCGGGGCAGTGCCGCCGCCAGCCTGGTGGCCTACCTGCTCGGCATCACTCAGGTGGATCCGATGCGCCACCGCCTCTTCTTCGAGCGATTTTTGAACTGGGGCCGCTGGGACCCGCCCGACATCGACGTGGACTTCCCCTGGGATGAGCGCGACGAGGTGCTGCGTTACGTGTTCGCCAAGTACCCCGGGCGGGCGGCCCTGGTGGCCGATCACGTCACTTTTGCCGAGCGCTCTCCGTGGCGGGAGGTGGCCCAGGCCTACGGCTTGCCCGAGGCCGAGATCAAAGATCTCATCGTCCGGGTGGAGAAGGGCCAGCTCGACCAGGTCCCCGACTTTCTCCGTCGTCCGGCCGAGCGGCTGAAGGGCATGCCGCGCTACCTGGGCACCCACCCCGGCGGGGTGGTCATCACCCCCGAGTCCATCCACCGCTGGGCCCCCACCCATACATCGTCCCAGGGCTGGCCCGTTCTGGCCTGGGAAAAGGACGGGGTGGAGGAGGCGGGCCTCGTGAAGATCGACCTGTTGGGCAACCGCTCACTGGCCGTCCTGCGCGACTGCCTGGCGATGGTCCAGCCCCTGCGGCTGCTCCAGGGCCTGCCGCCGCTGGAGTGGCATAGCTTCGCTCCCTGCGAGGACGGCCCCACCATCGCCATGCTCGAACAGGGCGATTCGCTGGGCGTGTTCTACATCGAAAGCCCCGCCACGCGCCTCTTGTTGCGCAAGATGGGACGGGCTGGCTTCGAGGAGCTGGTGGCCGCTTCCTCGCTCATCCGCCCCGCCGCCAACCGCTACGTCAACCTTTACGTGCGTCGCCTGCGCGGCGAACGGTGGAAGCCCCTTGACCCCGACCTGGAGGCCGTGCTTGGGGAGACCCTGGGCATCCTGATCTATCAGGAGGACGTGTCGCGGGTAGCGGTGGCCCTGGCCGGCTTCACCCCCGCCGAGGCCGATCAGCTGCGGCGCGTGCTGGCGAAGAAGCACAAGGAGAAGGCGCTGGCCGACTTCCGCGAGCGATTCTTCCACGGCGGGCGGGCGCGAAAAAAATCCGAGTCCGTCCTGCAGGCCGTCTGGGACATGATGCTCTCCTTCCAGGGCTACAGCTTCACCAAGCCCCACAGCGCCAGCTACGCCCTCTTGAGCATGAAGACCGCCTGGTTCAAACGCCACTATCCCGTGCACTTCTACGCCGCGGTGATCAACAACGGCGGCGGCTTCTATGCGCATCAGGTCTACCTCAACGCCGTGCGTCGGCTGGGCTGTGACATCCTGCCGGTGGACGTCAACGCCAGCGAGTGGCTGTGCACCGTGGAGGACGGCCCGCGGGGCAGGGCACTTCGACTAGGACTCTTCCTGGTGCAGGAATTGCACCACGAAGTGGCCCACCGGCTCGTTGCCGCCCGCCACGCCGAAGGCTCCTTCCGGGACTACGCGGATTTCCTGGCCCGCGTGCGGCCCAGCCTGGCCGAGCTTCGTCCCCTGATCCGCTCGGGAGCCCTCGATGGTTTGGCGGCCGGACACACCCGGCCCCAGCTGTTCTGGATGTACCACGCCGTGCAGAGCGACGGCCTCTTCCCCGACCAGCTGCCCCGGCCGCCGGCCTGCGTGGGGGACTACTCGACATCGGTCAAGCTCTGGGACGAGCAGCACTTCCTGGGGGCCCTGGTCAGCGTGTTCCCGCTCAGCCTCTTTCGGGCGCGGGCCCAGCGGATTTGCCAGCGGTCCCGGCTTCCGCCCCTGCTCACCTCGGGCCGGCTGTCGGCCCTCCACAATCAGCGGGTCAGCCTGGCCGGCATGTTCGTGACCCAGAAGCCGGTCCTGGCCAGGGGCAAAAAGACCATGGCCTTCATCAGCCTGGAGGACGAGGAGGGGACCATCGAGCTGGTGGTGTTTCCCGAGGTCTGGGCCCGGGTGCGGGACACGTTCGCTCAGGGGAGCGCGTATCTGGTGTGCGGCAAGGTGGCGGTGGAGTGGGGGGCGGTGACGGTGGAGCTGGAAGCGGCGGTCTGTTTGAACCGGCCCCAGGCGCTGGGACCGGTCCGCCGCTGGGTGTACTGGGGCCTAAGCCGGGAGCTCACACCGCAATCGAGCCACAGCTGACGTTCTGAATCTCCGTGAAGTACCCCGTCCGCAGGCAGGCGTCGAAGAGCTGCTTGCTGATGAACTCCTCGGTTTCTTTGACGTAGTCGTCGCTGATGCGTCGGATTTTGACCAGGTAACCGCCGGTGTTTTCCCGCAGCACGTCCACGTAGGCTTGCTGGGCCGGCGAGCTTTTGATCGCGAAAGTTTTCATGGGTTCCTCCCTTTCTACTTTGTGTTTCGGCAGAATCGGGGGAAAAGTTAGCCCCTTCCGTGTCATTCCGACTCGCGAAGCGTTCCCCCTGTCATTCCGAACCTGCGTAGCATTCGCCCTGTCATTCCGACTCGCGAAGCGAGGAGGAATCTTATCAACCAACAACCGCAGGTGAGGAATCTTTTGACCAAGAGGCTTCTGGTAAAAGGATTCCTCGCTTTGCTCGGAATGACAAAGGGCTGTCATTCCGACTCGCGAAGCGAGGAGGAATCTTATCAACCAACAACCGCAGGTGAGAATGATTCCTCACTTCGTTCGGAATGACAAGATGATAGGAATGACAAGATGTTCGGAATGACAAGGGTTGCCATGAAAGTTCGTTCCAACTGCAGCCCCTTTCCGGGCATGCGGGAATTGACCATGCGTACGAATTGTAGTACGTTCTAAATGAGGTGATTATGATTTTAACTGCCAGCGAAGCCAGAATCAAACTTTACCGTTTGATTGACAAGACCAAAGAAAATCATGAACCGGTAATAATTACCGGAAAAAGAAACAATGCAGTTTTAGTTTCTGAAGAGGATTGGAATTCTATACAGGAAACTCTTTATTTAATGTCAATTCCAGGAATGCGAGAATCCATTCGAGAGGGAATGAAAGAACCTCTTGAAGAAAGCATAAAGGAAATTGATTGGTAGAGTATCAAATTGTTTTTTCAAGACAGGCAGAAAAAGATTCAAAAAAGATAAAAGAATCGGGTTTAAAGGAAAAAGTTTTAGCTTTGATTGCAATTCTGAGAATCGACCCATTTAAGGTACCTCCACCTTTCGAGAGGTTGATTGGCGATTTGAGTGGGGCTTATTCCCGCAGAATAAATATTCAACATCGCCTTGTGTATGAGGTCTTTGAAGAAGAAAAAACAGTTCGTATCCTTAGGATGTGGACACATTATGAATAAAATGTTGAACTAACAACTACTTCAGGTGGATAAGTCTATATCACGGTTCCTGCCACTTGCTCGATAACGTCAACCACTTTCCGTAAATACGATGAACTCCGTCGAACCGAATGCAGGTTGACCTTTAGCGCCGCAAAACTGTGCAATCTTGCCGTTCTCAAGGCACGGAATGATGTGCGCCATGAGCGTATCGCCAGCGAGGAAACGAGAACCACCATCGAAGACTCGTGTTTTGGTGGCGAAGGTACAACGCGAGCTGGCGTTCTCGGCAGTCATATCCACGAATGGGTATGCGGTTCCCCGGGTAAGTGGGACGGTAGGGTTCACCATCACAGCCTGGCTAAACGGCAGTTCCATCCACTCACCCGCCATACCCCATCTCCACTGCCCTGCTCAGGGCGCTTGAACCGTCGGGATCGTCTCGTCTCATAAGGCTTCGGTGCCTTCGCTCAGGATGCGCAAATACTCATCGTAGGCAAACACCCGATTGCGGCGCTGGCCGGTGATCTCGCGCGCGATGTTCAGATGCTCCAACTTTCGCATCGCCTGTGAAACCGCCGGAAAAGAAAGGCCGGTACGCTCGCACACCTGGTTTAACGTGACGAGCGAGCGCTCGCAAAGCACGCGAAACACCCGTAACGCGGTCGAAGCGGCCC
>CALGPJ010000054.1 GCA_937960645.1 uncultured Spirochaetia bacterium
GAGCTGGCAGCCCCGTTTGCGATCACCATGGCGGCCAGGGCACGGTCGAAGTCCTGACTGAACAGAATCAAGGTGGTGTCGCGGTCTTGCGTTACCAGGGGAGCGTCCTTGGGCAGAGGAGCCCCTTTCTGGACCACCGCCTCGTGGACGGGTCCGCTGGTGTTCAGAGACAGGACAAGGTTCCCCGTCATTTTCGCCCAGGCTTCGACGTCGCGCGCAAAACCCGGATCTGTAGCACGAATCCTGATTTTTTCCCCAACTTGCAGGCCGTCCATCGATTTCTTGAGCTTTTGTATGGGACCGGGACATTGCAGTCCGCACGCGTCGACTTCCTGGAACGTGATGCCGGTTGGGGGGTGGCTAGGCGCCCCGCTGGTCTTTTCCAGGAGCATGTTGTCCTTGGCGACCGCAAACTTGCTCCAAATATCTTCGTTTCCCTGTTTTTGATGGGCGGCTTCCCAGATTTTGTATCCGCCCTAGAGATTAGCTGACTTGAATCCGTTTTGCTTGAGGATGCGTTCTACCAGGTAGGCCCGCAAACCCACCCCGCAGAAACACACGATGGTCTTGTCTTTCGGCAGTTCATGCAAACGGTTGCGCACTTCGTGCAGCGGAATGTTCAGAGCGCCGGGAATGGTACCCAGGCTGTGTTCTTCGTGGGTCCGAACGTCCAGCAGGAAGTGGTGTTCCTGGGAAAGTTCGTTCCAGCGAACGTGATCGCTCAAGCCGCGGAGGATGTTTTCGGCCGTGTAGGCAAGGAGGTGGATAGGATCGCGGGCGCTCGAATAAGGGGGAGCGTAGGCGTGTTCGATGTCTGCCAGGTCCTCGATGCTGCCTCCCTGACGCACAACGGTAGCGATTAAATCGATGCGCTTGTCTACCCCTTCGTATCCCACTCCCTGAGCCCCATAGATTTTGCCCGATCGGTCAAAGAGGATTTTTAAAGTGAGGGGGAGGGCGCCCGGGTAGTAACCGGCGTGACTGGAACTGTGGATAATCGCGCTGAGGTAGTCGATCTTTTCGCGTTGGAGAACTTTTTCGGATACTCCGGTGGAAGCTGCTGTCAGATCGAAGACCTTGGCCGCGGCCGTACCGATGGCGCCTTTGTATTGACGTCGGTTGCCTGCTGCCATGTTCTCGGCGGCAATACGCCCCTGTTTGTTCGCGGGGCCTGCAAGGTAGGTGATGACCGGTTTGCCGATGATGGGGCTACGAAACTCGATGGCATCCCCCACGGCGTAGATGTCCGGGTCGCTGGTTTGAAGGAACTCGTTCACCCAGATGCCTTTAGCGTTGCCGATGGTGAGGCCGGCACGCTGGGCCAGGGTGGTCTCCGGACGAACCCCAACAGAAAAGATGATGAGATCGGTCTCTAATTTTTTACCACTGGTGAGGGTTAAAGTGTGTTGATCGTCTCCCTGCTGAATCGAAGAGACCCCATCCCCAAGATAAAACTCGACCCCCTTGCTTTTGAGGTGTTGGTGGATGAGACTGGCCATCTCGAAATCGAGCATGACCATCACCTGGGAGGCCATTTCCACAATAGTGGTAAAAATCCCGCGGTGATGGAGATTTTCCGCAACCTCCAGGCCAATGAAGCCGGCTCCTACAATGATGGCCCGGCGAGGTTTGCGCTGGGCAATGTACTGGTAGATCCGGTCTGTGTCGACCACGTTGCGCAGGGTATAGATGCCCGGAGTGTCGGTACCCACCGTGGGCGGTTTGACGGGTTCCGCACCAGGGCTTAAAAGCAACTTATCGTAATGCTCCCACCCCGTTTGGCCCCCGGGGTGTTTCAGCCACTGGACACGCTTGTGAGCCCTGTCGATTTCGACCACCTCGGTGTGGACGCGAACATCGACGTTGAAGTACTCGTGAAACTTTTGCGGCGTTTGTACGAAAAGGTTTTCGCGCTCGGAAATCACACCGCCCAGGTAGTAGGGCAGGCCGCAGTTTGCGTAACTGATGTGTTCCCCTCGCTCGAACATCACAATGTCCGATTTTTCGTCCAATCGGCGCAGGCGGGCCACTGCTGTCGCGCCCCCGGCAACGCCTCCGACAATGACATATTTCATGATTCGCTCCTTGGATGATTTTTGTTATCAGAAAAATGCACAGGAAAAACCGATTGCTGCCAAACTTCGATGGCCTGGGTCGTGCGCAGCCCCTCGGGGGTCAATTCCAGGAGGAGGCTGCGTCGGTCTGACGGCGAAAGCCGACGATGAAGAAGATGTTTTTTTTCCAGGTTACCGAGAATACGGCTGAGCGTGGGAGAGCTCAGGCCGAGCTGATCGGACAAGTTTTTAGGTGTATTTGCCGGACCACGGGCCAGACTGCAGAGCACCATGGCCTGGTTCAGACTCAGACCCAGACTTTTTTGTATCAGAGATTCCAGCCTGTTGATCGGGAGAAGGATTCCCCGCAGCCCACAGAGATCGGCAATCGATATTTGATTGACTGAATTATTGCCCATGCAAATATTTTACGTTAACAGCATATCACCGGTCGAGGAACATGTCCAGAAGTCTCGCGTCTATCCCCTCGAGGATCTTACTTGGTTTTTGAACCGATAGCTCTTAAACTGGAAATTTTCTAAAGAAGTAGGCTAGAATGAAACCACGGAGTGAACAAAGTGATGAAACACCTGCTCGTCGGCGTGGACGTCGGGTCGACCACCGTCAAAGTCGTGGTGACCGATTCGGAAGGCGGCCAAATCCTTTATTCGAAGTATCAGCGGCACAACGCTCAGCAAGGGAAAACCGTTGCCGAGCTTTTGAGCGATGCCCATACGCAATTCGCGGGTTCAAATTTTCGATTGGCGATGTGCGGCAGCGGCGCTCCCCGACTGGCCAGGGTTCTCAAGGCGCACTATGTTCAGGAAGTTGTGGCAAACGCTCTGGCCATCCAGAAGTTTTACCCGGAAACCCGTTGTGCCATTGAGCTGGGAGGACAGGATGCCAAGGTCATCTTCTTCCAATGGGACGCAGAGCGCCAACATCTGACCGTGGCCGACATGCGCATGAACGGTTCGTGCGCCGGGGGAACGGGAGCCTTCATCGATCAAATTGCCGAGTTGCTCCACGTGAAACCCGAGGATTTCAACGCGTTGGCCGAATCGGGCAGGCAGGTTTACGACATCAGTGGCCGTTGCGGGGTTTTCGCCAAGACCGACATCCAGCCCCTGTTGAACCAGGGGGTGAGCGCCTCCGATATTGCCCTGTCCAGTTTTCATGCCCTGGCCAAACAGACCATCGGGGGACTGGCCCAGGGTATGGACATCCACCCCAAGGTTCTCTTCGAAGGAGGGCCCCTGACCTTCCAGCCGCGTCTGGTCAAAGTGTTTCAGGAGCGGTTGATGCTTTCGGACAGGGACATCATCGTGCCGGCCCATCCCGAGATCCTCGTGGCCCACGGTGCCGCATTGAGCCTCTTGAGCCTGTATCGGGATGCCAGGGACGAATATAATCCCGAGTACCTCGAGGAGCTTCGGTCTGGGGTGTTCCAGGGCGAGGAGAGAACTCAGGACCTCGAGCCCCTGTTTTTGAGCGAGGAAGAAAAACGGTCCTTTGCGCAACGCCATCCCAAAACCGAATTTCCGGAACCGAACTGGCCCGAGGGCACCGAGATCCGGGCCTGGCTGGGGATCGACGCCGGCAGCACCACCACCAAGTTTGCCCTCATCAACGACGAAGGACAGCTGCTGGATCGATTTTACGGTCCCAATCGGGGCGAGCCTCTAACAACCTTCGTGACGGCCCTGAGGGAGCTTCGGGACCGCTATCGTTCCCGCGGCTGGAAACTCTCCCTTCTGGGAGCCGGGGCCACCGGCTACGGTGAGTCGCTCTTCGCCAGCGCCTTCCACACCGATTACCAGGTGGTCGAAACCGTGGCCCACGCCCGGGCGGCCCGTCATTACGACTCCAAAACGAGCTTCATTCTGGACATCGGCGGCCAGGACATGAAGGCCATCAGTTTGGTGGAGGGGGTGGTCACCAACATCGTGCTCAACGAGGCCTGCAGTGCCGGATGCGGGTCCTTCGTGGAGACCTACGCCCGAAGTTTGGGCGTTCCTGTCCAGCAAATCGCCGAGGTGGCGTTTCAATCCCAGGCCCCCTCGCGGCTGGGGTCCCGCTGCACCGTGTTCATGAACTCCAGCATCATCACCGAACAGCGCGACGGTAAGACCACCCCCGACATCCTGGCGGGGATCTGCTACTCGATCATCGAGAATGTGTTCACCAAGGTCCTGCGCCTTTCCAACCTGGAACAGATGGGGGATCGGGTGATGGTTCAAGGCGGAACCTTCCAGAACGACGCCGTGCTGCGCGCCTTCGAAAAGTGGACCGGCAAGATTCCGATCCGGCCGCCCTTTCCGGGGCTGATGGGAGCGATCGGAGTTGCCCTGCTGACGAAAGAGCAGCAGACCCAGCGGGCTATCGAGGGAAAGTTGCCGGCGAGCAGCTTCCTTCCGCTCGAAAATCTCGATGCCTTTACCTTTGAAACCAGGACCGGTCAGATCTGCTCGTTCTGCACGAACAACTGCAGCCGAACCATCGTCACCTTTTCGGATGGGCACCACTACGTGACGGGCCACCGATGCGAGCGGGGCCTCATCCTGGACAACACACAGACAGCGATCAAATCGCCACCAGCGGCCGGCCGCAGCAAGGTGCCCGATCTAATGGCACAGCGCGAGCGGCTGGTTTTGGCCGATTATCATCCGACACAGCTGTTGCCTTCCCGGGGAATGAGGATCGGAATTCCACGGGCCCTGGAGTTCTGGCATTCGCTGCCGTTCTGGCGGACGGTGTGGACGGCCCTGGGTTTCGAGGTGGTACTCAGTTCCCCCAGCACCATGAAGATGTTCGAGCGCGGTCTGGTGAACGTGGCCTCGGATACGGTGTGCTTTCCGGCCAAACTCACCCACGGGCACGTGCTCGATCTGGTCGATAAAAAGGTGGACCGGATCTTCATGCCGATGATGAACCGCATGATTCCCGAAAACCCACCCACCATGAGCTACCACGTTTGTGCGGTGGTCAAGGGCTACCCCATGGTGATCAAACACAGCGACGAGCCCCAGGAGCGATTCGGCGTCCCCTTCGACAACCCGATGTTTTTCTGGATGGACCGTGAAACCCGGGACCATCAGGTCTGTAACTATTTTCACAAGGAATTCGGTATAGAGGACAAACTGGTGCAGCAGGCCATCGACGAGGGCGATCGCGCCATGGCGGCCTGCTACGGTGAGCTGCGGCGGCTGGGTCAGGAGGTGCTCGACGGTTTGGGTCCGAACGATTTTGCCGTGGTCCTGGGGGCGCGGCCCTATCACAACGACCGCCTGGTGAATCACCAGGTTTCCCGGTTCTTCGTCGACATGGGGGTTCCCGTCCTGACCCTGGATTCTCTGCCCGGTCTGAACGAAGTGCCCATCCATCTATCGAGGGCCGAAACCACCATCAACTTCCACGTTCGAATGCTCTCCGGGGCCTACATCGTTGCCGATCATCCGCAGCTGGAGTACTGCGAGATCGTGAGCTTCGGCTGCGGTCACGAGGCCGTGTTGACGGACGAAATCATTCGGATACTCCGGGAACGTTCGAACAAGGCGCCCCTGGTGATCAAGATGGACGAAAGCGAAACCAGCGGCCCCATCGCCATCCGGGTTCGGAGCTTTATCGAGACTGTGCGCGAACGCCGAAGGTACCAGGGGGTCGAGGCATCCAAACCCCTGGGGACTCCTTACACGCAGGTATTCACGAAAAAAGACAAAAAGCTCAAAACCATCCTCATTCCCAACATCACCGAGAGCTTTGCGCGCATCGCCAGTGCCGCCATCCGCAAAGAAGGTTATAAGGTGGAGCCCCTGCCCCTGGCGGGCAAGCGAGCCATCGAGCTGGGCAAAAAGTATGTCCACAACGATATGTGTTACCCCGCTCAGATCAACGTGGGAGAGTTTCTTGCCGAGGTGGAGACGGGTCGATGGAACAAGGAGGAGATCGCCTTCGGACTCGCGAAGGACCACTGCGACTGCCGCCTGGCCAACTACGGCACCGTGGCCCGCAAGGCCCTGGACGAGGCCGGCTGTGCCATGATACCGCTCATCAGTACGGGCCCCGATACCAAAAACGCCTATCCGGGTTTCCGCCTCAGCCCCCTGTTTCAGATTCGGATGCTCTGGGGACTGTCGGCCCTCGATGTCCTGGAAGATCTGCGGCGCATGATCCGGCCCTACGAACTCAACAACGGCCAGACAGATGAGGTCTTTCACCTCATCACCGATGAGCTGGCCCTCAACCTCGAAAAGGGCATCAACCGTTTCGAGAAAGTGTTTCGGGACGGAATCAAACGCCTGATCGACGTGCCCCACGACCGAAGCCAGCCGCGGCCCAAGGTCTTCATCATTGGCGAGTTTTTGCTGAATTTCCACCCGGGTTCTAACAACTCCATCGAAAGGTACCTGGAAAGCCATGGCCTGGAGTGCGTCCTACCCCATGTGGTTTACAACTTCCACCGAGAGTACATCCGCGAGATGAGCGAGGCCAGGGATTTCGGGGTCCGTTACGGCTTCATGAAAAAGTTACTGACGGGCATCAGTGAAAAAATCTTCCGAACCGTGATCGATCGGGTGAACGGTATCGCCAGCCAGGTCACGGACCTGTATCATCCCCCGGGAGATTTTCGGGAGCTCAGCGAGGTGGCCGGCCACATCATTCACAAGACGTTTACATCGGGCGAGGGCTGGATGATCGCCGCCGAGATCCTGGAGCAAAGCGCCCGTGGCATCGAAAACTTCCTGATCCTGCAGCCCTTCGGATGCCTGCCCAACCACGTGACCGGCCGGGGTCTCGCCAAACGCCTGAGAAAGGAGAGGCCGAACATCCGAATTCTGGCCCTGGACTACGACCCTGACACCAGCATCGCCAACATCGAGAACCGGCTACAAATGCTCATTCTGCAGGCCAAGGAGGGCGGCCGCGTTTCGAGCGCAGGCTAGTTCACTCGGGAAAAGTCAATGGTTTCATGAGTTCTTTTCGAGCTCGGCCATCTCGATTTCGGCGGACCTTTCGGCGGCCTGAATCACCGCTTCCATGACCATCCCCTGAAAGCCCGAGTTTTGCAGGAGGCGGATGCCCTCGATGGTTGTACCCGCGGGGGAGCATACCTGGGAAATCATCTGCTCGGGGTGTTGCTGCGTCGATTGCAGAAGTTTGACCGCACCCAGGCAGGTTTGGGTCGCCAGGGCCAGAGCTTGAGAATAGGTCATGCCCTGCTGAACACCTCCGAGGGTCAGTCCCTGAATGAAGCTGAACACGAAGGCCAGTCCGGACCCCGAGACGCCGGTGACCGCATGGAGCAGTTTTTCGGACAAGATCAGGCCGCCGCCCAAAGCCTGCGCGAGCTCGAGGCTCTCCTGGGCATCTTCCCCGGACAGCTTATCCGGGTGGGCGATTCCTACCAGACACTCGCCCACCGAGGCGGCCAGGTTGGGCATCCAGCGGGACACACGGGAGGATTGGAGCAGCGATATCATCCGCCCCAGAGGAAAGCCCGCCGCCACCGAGATCACCAATTTCTTACCAGCCCAGGGCTTGAGCTCCCCGCAGACAGACGGAAGGTCCTGGGGCTTGACGGCCAACACCACCACCTCCGACCACTCGGCCAATTCTGCGACGGAAGAAAAAGACCTGCCGCCCTGATCTCTGGCCTTCTGCAGGTTCTCCGAAAGTTTGTCGTAGGCTCCCCATTCCCGATGAGGTTGGCGTTGGCTTACTCCGCGGCCCAAGGCGCTTCCCATCTGACCAAATCCAATAATCCCGAGTTTTTTCATCAGACTCCTCCGTGAACCGATAACGCTTGTCAGTTTACGATTTTAGAATTATAATACATTAAGGAGTCCGAAGATGTGTGTTTCGGGAATTGGTTCTTCCATGGCAATGGGCATCCAGGAGTACGCCGCCCAAAAAGTTATGGTGAACTCCATGGCCAATACTGCCAATGCCATGAATACCCTGATGACCTCCCTGCCGCAGGGTCAGGGTGTGAAGATCGACACCTTCGCGTAAAGGTGTAAAGGAGGGCCCAATGGATTCTTTAGCCCCGGTGGGCGATGCCGTTTCGGGAGCCCTGGGTACCGCGCAGAGCGCCCCACCACCGCCACCTCAACCGCCTGCCCCGGAGCCGCAACCGCAAGCGGTGCAACAGACAAGCACTGTGAGCGAGTACGCCTGAACTGCGTGTAGTGCATGGTTAATTGTATGTAGTGCCTCGTTAATTGTACTCGAAAGAATCGAGCTTTCCCCGGTTTTGGGGGCAAAAATGCATCGATTTTGAGCATTCTTCAGTCGACTGCCCTACTAAATTAAAACAGCACCCTGTTCTGAATTCGTTATCCGTGGACCTTTACATCAGAATCGACACCTAATTCCCCGAATTGACGCGCAAGGCACTGTCGGTCAGGTACAATTACTGTGGCACTGGTGATTTTTTCAAATTCGCGGACTTGTCCTGGATTTCTGTCGATGGAACGGCAGGGCAACGCGAAATCACGCGAACACAATTTCGTTACAACGAAATAAAACACAAGATATGGCTTGTTTTTTCGCTATAGCGATAGTAGAATCTTGCCATGATCCGCCGCGAACTGTACCTCAAGAAAATTCGCCCCTTTATGGATACAACGGTGGTCAAAGTGCTGACCGGTATTCGGCGCTGCGGTAAATCCGTTCTGCTGGAACAAATACGGGACGAATTGAAAAATAAAAACATCGCGGAAACCCGTATCCTTTTTCTGAATTTTGAGTCCGCCGTAGACAGCAGGGTACAGTCTTCTCAGACCGTGCGGGAAGCAGTCAAGGAATGCGGCAGCAGGCATCCCGGCGAACGGGTCTATCTTTTGTTCGACGAAATTCAGGAACTATCAGGCTGGGAGACCCTGATCAATTCTTTGTTGGTCGATTATAACGTGGACATCTACCTGACCGGGTCCAACGCCCGGTTGCTTTCGGGCGAGCTTGCCACCTATTTGGGTGGCCGTTACGTGGAAATTCGGGTCTATCCCTTTTCCTTTGCCGAAGTTGTTGCCTTGCTCGGTCAACAGCAAGCTTCCTTAGATTTGCACGAACTTTTCAGGATTTATATTGTGCGGGGCGGTTTCCCGTTTTTGTACAACTATCCCTTTTCCGATGCCGACGCAGGGCAATATATCATCGACATTTTCAATTCTACCATCCTCAAAGACATTGCCCAGCGCAACGGAGTACGGGACATTGCCCAGCTTCGACGGCTTGTGCTCTTTTTTATCGCCAATGTGGGAAACACCTTTTCTGCCAGTTCGCTGATTAAGTTCCTAAAAAATCAGCGCCGGAGTGTCTCAACGGAGACCATCTACAACTACATCGATTACTGCCGCGCGGCTTGTCTCCTGCATCTGGTTCAGCGCCAGGACCTTGCGGGCAAGGCCCTGCTGTCTACACAGGAAAAGATTTATCTGGCCGACCACGGAATCCGCGAAGCACTCTACGGCAACAATCAACGGGACATCAACCAGGTTTTGGAGAACATTGTTTATATGGAGCTGCTACGCCGGGGCTATGAAGTTACGGTAGGCAAAACAAAAAATGCCGAGGTTGATTTTTGTGCCCGCAAGGGATCCCACACGGTCTATGTTCAGGTATGCTATCTATTGTCAAGCGAGGAAACCGTAGAACGCGAGTTCTCCGCTCTTGCGGCCATACCGGACAACTATCCTAAGTACGTGCTTTCGATGGATGAACTGGACTTGAGCCGCAACGGCCTGATCCACAGGAACATCCGCAACTTTTTGCTGGGGGATGAAATTTAAGGAAATATCACCTTTGCGCTGGTGCGCGTCGAAATGTCAGGCAAATGAAACATTGCGATTTTTACCGGTGTAAGCTAAAGTTAAGCTACCTATGATAAAATCCAAACAGCGCGTTGCCGACCACGGCGAGGTGCTGACTCCGCCGCATATCGTGGAGGCCATGCTCGATTTAGTTCAACAGGAAACCGAGCGGATCGATTCGCGCTTCCTGGAGCCCGCTTGCGGCACGGGGAATTTTCTGGTCGAAGTCCTGCGTCGAAAATTGCAGGTTGTCAAAAAACGCTACGCCAGAAGCCAACTGGATTACGAGCGTTACGCCGTGCTGGCCGTTTCCTCTATCTACGGCATCGACATCCTTCCCGACAACGCCGAGGAATGCCGCCAGCGGCTGTATCAGATGTTTGACGAATTCTATACCGATTTGTTTGGCGCCAAAGCCAAAACCGCTTGCCGCGCGGCGGTGCGTTACATCCTGAGCCGCAACATCGTGCATGGCGATGCGCTGACGCTTCAGACCGTCGGCGCGGGTTCGCAGCCGATCGTCTTTTCCGAGTGGTCGCTGGTGAATGGCAGCCTGCTCAAGCGGCGCGATTTTGCCTTTCACGAATTGCTGCGGGGACCGGAAACAGGCAATTCGCTTTTTGAAACACACCAAACCCTGATATCTGACAAGGGTGAGGGAGTCTTTATTCCCGAACCGGTCGAGGAATACCCGCCGGTGCATTTTCTTAGGTTGGGTCCGCGAATGACTGGGAGCCGTAGATGAGCGCGAATCAAAGTGGATTAATGGCGAATAAACCCTACAACCCCGATGTGCTCTCCTGCCTGGCAAACCTTTCCAGCGACGAGGTGTTTACCCCGCCGGATCTGGCTAACCAAATGTTGGACATGTTGCCTGCCAAGTTGTGGCGTGACCCGAATGCCCGTTTCCTCGATCCGTGCTGCAAATCCGGCGTCTTTTTGCGCGAGATCGCCCGCCGGCTCGACAAAGGGTTAGAAAATCAAATTCCCGACCGGCAGGCGCGCATCGATCACATCATGACGCAGCAACTGTTCGGCATCGCCATCACCGAACTCACCGCCCTCCT
>CALGPJ010000055.1 GCA_937960645.1 uncultured Spirochaetia bacterium
GGCCAGGACCGGCCAGCGAACCTCCTGACGATCGAGCAGCACCGAGTCGCGCTCGGCGACTGCTCGTCCCTCAGCCACCTCACGTGCGGCCCGAAAACACCTTTGGGCGATCTCGGCCGCATCGTAGCCGCCGGCATCGGCGAGGGCGCTTTCCCAGTTGGGGTAATCCCCCCGCCATATCAAGGAATCGGGATTGACCTTTACAAAAACGTGTTTGAAAAAGCGGATGGTGCCAAGGAGTTGTCGCTTGAAGGTATGAAGCATGGGTTGGAACACACTCCGCAACGATGAATGTTGAGATTTGACAAACCCGGCAAACAGCCTCTTTGTCAGTCGGGTGTTTTCCTGGATTTTTTCCGGTAGCCGAAAGTTAAAGACAGCCGGGGATTGTCGCAAAAAGGATGGATTTTCGCCCGAGTGGATACCGCTCCCATCCATGCCGATGTTCGTTACCAGGGGACTGGGGGGTTGTAAGGTCAGCATACCGCGTAAAAACGCCGAAGCGTGCCACCGAACCGCCCAGGAGTTGATGAGCCCCTGCTCGTGGTCCCGAAGCATTTGCATATAGTCGTATCTGCCAAAACCATTGAAGTGATATTCGAGTTTCCTTGCACGAAGTAGGGTGTAAAGAATTCGGGCATCCGGCTCGAACACCTTCCACGCTCGGCGCCACGTCCCCCACCCCCAGCAGTCCGCCCCCCGCATCCAGAACGCCTGCCTACCGCCATCGAATCCCGGGTAAACGTAGGCATGAATGCTGGCTACCCGGGGTTCCTGAGCGTACTTCTCGAGGGCGGTATTCATGTACCGCAAAAAGTCCGGACTCACCACCATATCGTCCTCGAGAACGATCACCCGCTCGTGACGCTCCAGAACCTCGGACACCCCGTTGATGATGTTCCAGGACAGGCCGTAATTATACGGCCTCAGATGAAGCGCAAAGGAGGCAAAATTTTCCGCGAAATCCCGGGCCACCGCCTCGACGTCCCGGCTCTTCTCCGTGCGCTGGAAACCTCGGGGGTGGTCGAGATAGACGATGAGGGGCGTGGCCTTCGCCTCGGCATTTTGAACGACGGATTGCAAGGTTCGCCGCAAATGATCGGGGCGTTCAAAGGCAAAAACGACCAGGGGAGCGAGATTCACGGGGATACCTCTCTGAAAACATTATAGGTTCCCCTGGCGCGATGCCAGAGGGAAGAGGCCCAACCACGCCACAACGGCTTGGGTGGGAGATAATTGCGCAGTTTCGAGGGGTCCCGGGCGTGGTGCACCAACTGCTTTTCCCACCAATACAGCCTACCGAGGTAGGGACGATACAAAGTATTTTTTATTTTTTCCCCGAGGCGATACGAACCCGCAAAGATTCGCCCGTCGTGATCCCAACCCAAACCATGAAAGTGGTAGAAATACAGCGGGCCTTCATACCCCGTCCGACGATGGCGAACGCGGAAGTCATCGTCGAGTTGGTACTGTTGAATGTTCCAGGGCGCCACCCCGAGGGACCTCTCCCAATTGATTTGAACCCCCGAAAACCGTTGGGGCCAATCATCCAAATACTTCTGGTCCCCAAACCGCCCATCTTCATGACGGGCGTAACACCAGTTCAAACATTGTTGCCCCCACCACTGCAGGGCCTGCAATCCCGTGGGGTCTTTCTTGAATCCCAGAAACTGAACGCAGAACCGGCCGCTTTTTCTTGTCTGATCATAAGCCGGGGTGTACCAGTGCTCTGTCAAAAATATGGAATTTTCCGAGTGGCGCCATGCCTGAATCACCGAGGTAGGGTTCTGGTAAAAAAACAAATCGGCGTCAAGGTAAAACACATCCTCCCAATTCAATTTCGTCAGGGCATAGTGGATGAGGTGCGGCGTGCAGGTCCAGCAGTACTCCGCCAGGCTCCTTTGAGGTTTAACCTGGCGCAAATCATCGGTTTCGAACGTATCAAGATCGATCACCTGGACCTGTTTCAACCCAAGCTGGCCCAGGACGTCCCTTGTTTGGGGACTCATGGCTAAAATTCCCAATTCAAAACGGTCGCCAACCGTCTCGCGCAAGCTCTCATACAGCGCCAAGCCGCGTGTCAAATACGTTTCGTTGAAGAGGGTGATAAACTTCAACATGTCTTTGTTCTCTGCACCATCTTTCGATAGTAACCTTCAAGCACCCTGGCTACAGCAATGATGGAATAACGCTCCATGAAATACGACCTGTCGAGGTCCCATTCTTGCGATACGAGCTTGTTCAATCCCTCCAAGAGAGCGTTGTCGTTGGGGTCCACAATGACACCATCCAATCCCTCACGAACAAATCGTTCCGGCCCCCCGCAGCGCGTGGCCAGGACGGGAAGCCCGGAAAACAGGGCCTCCAAAACCACAACCCCGAATGTTTCAACGTGGCTTGGAAGCACAAAGTAATCGTGCTGTCTCATGATAGAGGCGATCTCGTGATTGCTTTTCAAGCCTAAAAGAAAAACATGATTTTCCAGACCCAGTCGATCAATAAGTTCCTGGAGCATCCCCTGCTCCGGTCCCCCGCCGACGATGCGGAGTGTTGCGGCGGGATGGTCGTCAGAAAATTTTTTGAAAGCTCGGATGAGCCCATCAAAGTTCTTTTTGGGGAGCAAAAATCCCACGCTGACAAAGTTCATACCGTGTGCTTTCTTTTCCATCGGATAAAACAATTCAGGATCGATTCCATTGTCGATGAGCAGACACTCGCGTTGGACGCTGGTTTCCAGAACAGCCTTGAGCCTCAGGCTGACCGCCGTCAACACATCCACCTTTTCCAAAACTTTTCGAGCGGAAACAAGGGTTTGTTCGGATTCTCCCTGGCTGATCAACCCCGTCGAATGTTCCGTGCAAATCGTCGGCAATCCATAACGTTGCGCCAAATCCAAACCCAGTAGACTATTGAACATCTCACTGAAATGAAGATGCACGACATCGAAACTTTTTTCTCGTTGGATACTCGAAAAGGTCTTTTGGGCCAGCATTCTGAGGCGCGCTCGGTTGAGCCAGGTCCACTTGGGAACTTTGGGGATGAAATGTGAAACGACGTGCACACCGTCAATGATATCTTCATCATGAACGTAGAAACTCTTTAACTTCTTTACCTCCCCCCAGCTCAAATCCTTGAATCGAAATACCCAGACCTCATGGCCAAGCCGGACCAGACCTTTAGCGAAGTTGTGAAAGAAAGCGCCCCCAAATGGGGTTCGTGGAGTGGGATAAAATTCACAAAAAAAAGCGATCTTCATGCCTCCACGTCCTCGAAGACCATCCAGCTGGCCCCAATTTTTGCTGGCACCCATTGCCGCTGTTTCCAGCCCAGCCAAAACCTGGGCGCAACAACAGGCAACTTCTTCTGGCAAAAGTTTGCCCCCCACCAGGCAAAAGTGCTGTTGCTGAGGATCCCCCCATCGCAACAGCTCATCAAGTAAAGATCCTGCCATGGACCAAGCGGCGAAACCGTTCGATTGGGTAAAAATCGAAACATTCTCTCGGCCCATTTGGGATCATCCCCGATCAGGAAAAAGTGGTATCGCTGCAGTTCACCGAAATATCTCCTCAAAACCCTTTCATAAAAAGCGAACGGCAGATCGATGCCAACCTGATTTCCCAACCGATGCTGTAAATAATCTGTGCGGCGTACATGAATAAAGACCTTGGGCAAGGATGCCGCTTGGTCCAGGAGCTGCGTCACCGGATTCAGCTCGTGATTCTCAAGACGAGGCACGGTAAGCATTACTTGTCTAGGCGCAAACTGGAAGTAGCCCGAAACCAGCGCGATCGGAAGCAGCCCCTTCCTGTGGCGGAAAGTTCCGTTGGGATCGTCCCCGTAAAAATGGATCAGGCGAGTTTTGACGAACAGCTGATAAATCAAGGGATAAAAAAGGTGATCGATGAGATTGATCAGGAGCTTGTTTTCCGATCGAATGAGTCTCCTGGTGAATCCCAGCCTCTCTGGCACGTCGCGAAGTTGGGTCGCGACAATCCACTCGCCGGGTTTGCGAATGCTCGCGATAAACTGAAGTTGAAAAAACAAATTGCCGATTCTGCCACCCGGAGCAAAAAACACAATCACGGTACGATCGTTATCCGGTGATCTTTTTTTGACTGGCCAGCCAGCCCTTCCAGAGTGTCCAGAGGATCAGCAATCGGATCAAAACCGAGCCAAGGTTGGGGCTCAAGTTTTGGGTCAAAAGCGCGTACACGCTCCAGACGCTGGCCGCAAGGAACACCAACCCCGCAGCCAAATACGCCCAGCCTTGCCGTAACCCGGCCGCAAGGACGAGAAGGGCTAAAATCCCCCCGGAGATCACCGACTCCCAGCCCATACCCGAACGCACCAGTTGCTGCATACCGCTCAGGATTGCCACCACGCCAAGAACGACGCTCAGTGCACTGACGATCACCAACGTCCAAAAGGACTCTTTTAGCTGGCTTTGCGAAGACCCAGGGGATTCGGGAAGGGGCTGGCCATCGACGCTCAGGTACAGGTCCTTGCTGAGAAAGCCCGTTACCAGTCGGATCTCCAATTTTTTACCGCCTGAAATCTCAAAAGTTCTGCCTTCCAGAAGCTCACGGGATGTGGGGATGTTGCCCACCTCCGTTCCCTGGTATCGGACCACCAACTTTTCGTAATTGCCTTCCCACAAAAGTTCCAGATCCCTGGCGCCCCCATCGGCCAAAGCGTAAGTGCGTCTTGCCATAAAAGCTCCTATCCTGTTACCGCTTGCATCAGAGTCATCAAATTGGGTTCCATTTCCTCGTCTTCGCCGTAAAGAACCAGCCACCCCACAACTTCCGCAGGACCGCCAGCCGGCTGATATTCGAACGCCAGCCCCTCCTGTTTCGCGATCGCTTCCACCAAAAACGCAATTTCCGTTTTACCCCGAAGAAGAATTCCGGAACAACCCTGGGCCTTTTGATTTTGCACGAAGACCGTCAACTGACGGCGATAATCCGCAATTAACTTCATGGTCTTTTTGAGGTAACGATAGGAGCGGCTTGTCAATTCTTTGATACCTTCCGCGGTCAAAGCGTAGCGGATTTTCCGGGGACTCAGGTGCTGCGCCATGATCCACCCGCGATGAACCAACTGTCTGAGAAGGACGTTGGTCATCCCCAGACTCATTCCTATGGTCCTTGCCAGATCCCGCTGATTTCCCACGGTAGGCACTTTATGGAGGATTTCCAAGAGAATGGTTTCTTTTTCCTGGATCATACAACGACAACCACTTTAACACTGCAGACCGCCGTCCATCCCGGCGGCCGGAACACGCTCGGGCAACTCTCTACGGTTTATGTTCAAATCATGAACATTATATCACAATAGACGATTTCATCAAGATTCCACAGTCCGGAAACTCAGGTATCCGCGTCGGGGTTAGCTTCCTCATCAACATCGATTTCGTCTTCTTCGTAAGTAGATTGACTTTCACATAGTGGAAGATCGTCGGCAAACTGAAAAACTCCCGCCTGATGATCGTAGACCCCCAGGACCTGCGGCGGATATTCCGTGCATTCGTGCAGGCCCCTTTGCGCCAGTTGGAAAATGCGTTCGGTATTGATCGACCGATGCAAACCCACCCATACCACGTGTAGTGGAAGCCCCAACCGCGAACAGCGAGCCAAAAAATCTTTGATTTGCGCCAGAGCGGAATTAGTGGGCAAAGTGAAAATCATTTGGAACTCCGAACCTTTTCGATTTAGGGGCCGATCGGGGAAGGTCTCCGCAAGCTCGTCCTGGAGTTTCAGGTTGAGGTTTTCCCGCTCGATATCCTTCCCCAAAAAAAGTTGGAACACTGCCACCCCGCCTTCCTCGCCGTGGTAATCGTGCGCGGCAAGGATGTGTTTAAGTTTGTCTTTGAATAGCCAGGGACTGTAGAAATCCGCCAGATCATCTTCGACGGGAAGATTGTGGTTATTTTTCTGGTTCATTGCCTCCTGATGATTCGCTCTGACGAGAATCTCCGGAGAAGGTTTTTGTTGGACACCATACACCGGCCTGGGATCCTGGGGTCCCAGACGGCGATGGAAAGTCTCGATCACCCGGTTGGCCGGGCTGGCAGGATTGTTTACCAGGTAGTCCAGATATTGCACGACGGCCAAAGTCACGAACAGAAAAGTTCGATTGGTTCTGTTGTCGAGATAGGGATCAATTCGGGAATCCAGACGAATCACCTTGCGAAAATAGCTGTGCAAGCGTCGGGACAGCGCGCTGTCGATGTCGAATCGGAACATTTCCAGGGGATTGATGAAAGCCGTGGGAGATTGGGATGGCGCTTTCAAGGCCCGCTCGGTGTCGACTGCCAGGGCTATGAGAAACTGATTGAGATCGGCAATCAAATTGAAAAAAGGTATGGCGCCGAGAGGCTGGGGACGGACTTCGTGAAAAATCGGTACGGGCTCGTGGGGCAAGATACCGTTTTTCCTTATCCAGAAAAGCAACTCCTCTTGACGCCTCACCACCGGGCTTTCCAGGCTTCCTTGTTCCAGGGCTCGGCAGTATTCGGTCAGCTCGTTCAAATACCTTCGCGTGATGATTTCATTGATGGCTCGGCGCCATTCCTGGGACAGCTGATCGAGCTGTTTTCTGGGGCTGAGGGTACTTCCCGTAGGGTTAAAGGCGGGATTGAGTCGAAAGTTTTCCGTTCCAAAAAAGAATTGATCGACGAGGATGATCAAGGTCAACACTTTGGCGAGTGGATCCGAGGGGTCGATGAGTTCAGCCCCTCGGGGAAAGTTGAACAGGGGGGAGAAGTAGGCCCAAAAATCGGCGCCTTCCTCCTTGGTGAAGCCACTTTCGGGAAAAAGTTTTTCTAAAACATCTCTTCCGTAGGCAGCAAGCTTACCCGGATTTTCTACTTTGTGTTTTTCGGGCCGTGAGAGCGGCTCCTCGATGGGTTCGGGGACCTTATCGCGGCGGATCGGGTCGGCTTTTTTGACTTGATCGGGGTGGAGGATTTCCTGGTCAGGCACATCGAGGAATTCGAGTATTTGAGTTCGGTGTTTTGAATAAAAAGCCTCCTCCTCCAGGAAGTCGTTACCTAACAGTTTGATGAGCACCGGATACAAGTGGGTTTTCAGTCTTGGAAAAATCAAGGGCAGTTCATCGCGAGCAACGACATAGTATTTGCGTAAGCGTTCGAGGTCTTTTTCGGTGGTCAGATACATCCGCGAAAGATCGTACATTTTGACCAGGGCGGCCTGGAGGTGGGCTGCGGGATCCAAACGTTCCAACAAGATAAAGGGGCGCATGACCAGTTGCGCCAAATGCCCCAAGCGTA
Organism: uncultured Spirochaetia bacterium; assembly: GCA_937960645.1. Taxonomy (GTDB): domain Bacteria; phylum Spirochaetota; class Spirochaetia; order JABEVK01; family JABEVK01; genus DYOB01. The sequence goes on from CALGPJ010000055.1 coordinate 7,292, forward strand.
CGAAAGTGAGCTGTTGCGGGGTCTTTTGCAGGATTTCCAGTTCCCGTCCGATCGCCTCAACATCCCATTCTCGCAGGATACGAAGAATGTTATAAAAAAGTGGAATACGGCGAAGGCTTTGAAGGGCGTTTTTGTGTTGGCGGGAAGTCATCCCTCTGACCGCTAGCACCAGGTTTTCCAGACTGCGGAACCAACGCAGATCGGTCTCCAAAATCCAATCCCTTCTGGGTCTGTCCGGTCCCTTTCTGTTCCACAAATTGCTCAGGGCCTGCCATACCGATTTGGCACGATACGCGTAGTGCGTTAGGTACCAGTCGAGGGCCCAGCGGCTGTGGAACCGCATGACCGCTGGGCTAATTTTTTCTTTGTTCGTTCTATGGCCTACAGGGCTTGGGTTATCGATGAAGCCTCGGGCATTCCTTTCGAGAGTTTTCTCTCGGAGCTCCTGGTATTTTTTGTCGACCTCCGGGGGCGGCTTTTCGACGCCTACCTGCCCTCCCAGCTTTTCCCGAAGTTTTCTGGCCTCTTCTTCCGATACCTCACCGATGTTTTTCCGAGTCCGCGACAGCTCTCCATATTCAAAAATTTCTGGGGGCCTTTTGGGCATCAGAGCACCATCCCCTCGCGTGCAAAGACCACCTCCATTTCCGTCTTACCGTGAAGCTTTTTTTGGTAGAGGGCCTCGAGTTCATCCAGCTGTTCGTCGGTGCGCTCGGGATCGTGATGGATGAGCACGAGTTTTTTGACACCAGCACGTCCGGCGTTGTTGATGGCGGTTTCCATAGGAGTATGTCCCCAGCCAATTTTTCCAGCCAGGTATTCCTTTGTTGTGTATTGGGCATCGTGGATGACCACATCGGCGTTCGCCATGAATTTTTCGATCAACCTGTTTTGTCGATTGGCCTCGTCCTCTCCCTCTCGCGCCAAATTTTCGTCATAGTCAGGATGATTGGGATCGGTCGGGAAAAGGTTGCGAAACGGCTCATGATCGTAAACCGTCACGATGGTTTTACCGTTATGAGTGAATCGGTAGCCCATGCAGAGGATGGGGTGATTGAGGTATTTTGTGCGCAGCCGGATTCCGTCTCCCAGGTCCATCTCGGTTTCACCGAGGTGATGCCAGCTGATTTTAGCGGCCAGCTCCCCACTGTTTACCGGAAAATACCGATACTGAAGCTGACCACCGACCACCCCTTGTAAACTATCGTCTTCAAAGGTTTTGGGCCCGTAGATTTCCAATTCCGTCGACGGCAAAAATATGGGGATGAAAAAGGGGAAGCCCAGGATATGGTCCCAATGGGTGTGGGTGAAAAACATTTGTGCTTTGACTGGACCCTTGGGCAAATCATTTTTCATGATGTAATTTCCCAGGCCGCGGATACCGCTGCCCGAGTCGACAATGATCAACCTGTTCGAGGGCTCGAATCGAAACTCTAAACTGATGGTATTTCCGCCGTAGCGAACGGTTTGAGGGCCGGGACAGGGCAAGGAGCCGCGAACACCCCACAACCTGACGGTCATAATTTCTCCGCCAGCTTGAGGAAGACTTTGGCCTTTTCGAGTTCCGTAGAAATTTGATTGTCAAGTTTTTGCATCTGCGCCCAGGAGATCCCCAAATTTTCAAAAATTGCGGGCGGCGGCTTGACAGGATGTCTATCCCCGGAAAACCCGAATTCCTGAATCTTGACGTAATAGTTGGCAATGGCAACGGTATAAACGAGATCTCGGTACGGCCCGTCGTAATTTTCCGGGGTGTGGTGAAAGGCTGTCACATCGGACAATTCATCCCCCAATTTCCAGGATTGGATGATCAACAGGCCCGATTCTTCGTGAGTGAAGTCCATGACCATCTTCTCGGCTTCGACCAGGGTTATTCGGCTGCGGTCCGCTTCCTGAATCGCTTGCAGATAATCCTCCGGAACCCTGTTGTTGAGGGGGATTTTCCCGATATCGTGCAGCAAGCCCGCGATGAAATAGTTTTCCAACTCTTTAGGATCGATGCCACGTTCCCGGGCCAGGAGTTTGCTGGTTGTCCCCACGGCCAGGGAGTGAAGCCAGAAAGCGTCCATATTCAGTACGGAAGTGTTGCTTTTGACCTGATTCACCGTGGCCAGGACTGCCGTACTCATGGCCAGGTTTTTGACTGTGTTGATTCCCAACATGACGATGGCACGGGCCAGAGATGTGACTTCCTGTGAAAGACCGTAATACGCTGAATTGATCAATCGCATGACTTTGGCCAGGAGGACGGGATCCAGACTGATGACCTTGTTGAGATCGGCCGCGGTAACATTCGGCTGACGCGTCAGCTCCAGCACCTTGGAAACGGAAACGGGCAGGGGAGGCATTTTATCGATGTAGGCTGTTATTTTTTCTTTCAGAAGCATGCTCTGGCTCATTTCAGATTCCCTCTCACTTTGTCGATTAGCTCACGAACCTTCCGACGCGCTTCACCGGCTTTGTTCTGAAGGTTCGCTTTGCCTGTTTTTAAATTTAACTTTATCCGCTCGATTTTCAAGGGAATGTGATCATTGAGCAGCTGAAGCTTTTTATCCGGGGGCAAATAGTTGGAAAGCGATCCCAGATAATCCATGAGCTGGGCGATTCTATCGGCGGTGGGGATAATTTTCTTGGTTTTCGTGCTCTCATCCTGGAACATGTCGGAATCGGATTCGCTTTTCGGGGTGTCGTTGAAGTCATCCGAAAAATTTTCCGGGAAGGCATCCATGAGCACGGGCTCTGCATTCTCGTCTATGGGATTGTTCTGCCGTTTTTCCTGAGGTATCGCCGCCTCCAGTCCCTCTCCTTCCAATAAATCCAAATCATCGTTTTGTTCGTTCATCAGGATGTCGTCACTGAGATTATCCGCTTCCCAGTCATTCTCTACCGGGCCCTGTTCCTCCGACAAATCGGCATCATCGATGTCCTCACGACTGGACAGTCGATCCTGATCATCACCGGGCTCGCCACGACCTCGATCGGGGCTCAACAAGGCGTCCAACCCGTCCTCCAAATCCTCTTCCGTAAAGGCAGGAGCCAAATCGGAAGGCAGGGATGGCTCTTCCGTTTGATTCGTGCTCCCCTGGTCCTCCCGGGAAGACGGTGTCCTCGAAATGGGTTCTTGCGGCGATGAAAAGGCGGGCGCCTCCGGCTCTGGCACATACCGAGGCTCCGGAGAGGGCCGATTTTGAGCGGGGTAGGCTGTGCCGGACATCGGACCGGATGGAGGAAATGGCTGGGGAGGCACATACGGCCGAGAGTCAGGGAGAGAGTCGAACGGCGCATAGGCCGGCGGTGGGTATTGCGGGGCCTGTGGAGGAGGTTGCGGCGGGAGCCGATTGTTGGGTTGAAATGCCGGCGGCGGTTGGTAGGCTGGCGGGTTATAATTTGGCGGATTGTAGGCTGGCGGAGGACTGGGTGCCGGCTGACTGTACACCGGATTTTGTGGCGGTGGCCGGTACGAAGGTTCCCGATAGCCGGGATCATTAGCTGGAGGCGGCATACCGGACGTTGGGAGAGTCGGTGGTGCCCGCGAACCAGCCGTCGGAATATCAGCAGGTGGTGGAGAAGCTCCTTGAAAACCCGCCGAAGAAGGATTTTGCCCTGTTAGGGGTTGACCGCCTGGTACGGGTTGCCCGCCGGTGCCCGCCGATCCACCAGGTCCGCCGGCGTTCCCCTGACCGCCATTTCCGCCGGCATTGACCACCAAAGGATCCTGGTCTTCTTCCTCTCCGTCATCGTAATGCAAGATCTCGTCATCGTCACGGATTCGGAGGGTCTCTTCCAGTTCATCCATAACGATCGCCGGATTCAGGTCCGGCATATCCAGAAGACTGATCGCCTCATCATCCTCTCGTGCAAACCGCCAATCTTCCTGATCCGTTTCGGTGGTGGGGGAAAGATTGGGTTGTTTGTTTTCTGATTCCTCCGAATGGGCCAATGTCTTGAGGTTCCGTTTCCAGCTTTCATCCAGGTCCTTGCTGATATCGCTCACTGCATTTTCGTAAACATCGAGAGTACCGATGAGATCTTCCAGGTTTTGCCCTTCAACGCCCTGTTTTTGGATGATTTGTTCACTGAGTTCCAGGGCCAGCTCGTTGAGGTTGAGTTCTTTGTAAATTTTGCTGAGTGCGGAAGCGGCTTGCATATTTTCGGGATCGATCTGGCGGACCCTTTCGTAAAGCTCTCGTGCGGCCTCGACATTTCCCGCCTCATGAAGCCAGGAGGCCAATGTCAAAAGCGTTTCGAGATCATTGGGATTACCCGCGAGATAACGCTGCAAAGATTCGATCGCCTGGCGATGATGCCCCTGATTCCTGTAGTGGTTTGCCAGGTCCTTGTACACGTCGACGTTTTTCGGATCAAGCCTCTGAATACGGGTTTGCACCTTACCTACCAGGTCGGTCCTATTAGTCGCCATGTAAATATTTGCCAGGGTGCGTAAGACTTCGATATCGTCCCCACGATGGTTGAGACTGAGTAGAAGGTCCTGCTCCGCTCTCTCGTAGTGGCGCAGGTAAAAGTGGTATTTGCCAGATTCACGCCTTACCTGGGGGTTGTCAGGATCCAGGTTTAAATAGCGATCAAGTACACTAACGGCGCGTTCAACATCGCCCCGTTGATAGTAAATCGAACCCAGAGCCAGGATGGCTTGTGGCTGCCGAAGATTTTTTTCCAGAACCTCGAGTAAAAGCTTTTCGGCCTCGGCCACTCGCCCTGCGGACGTCAGCAGAATGGCGTAGTTCGTTTTCGATTCCGTGTTGGCGGGATCGACCCGTACCAGGTCCTCATAGATTCTCAGAGCCTCTCGAGTTTTACCCAGGTGGAAATAGGCCATCCCCAAATTGTTGAGAGCCGTTGACCAATCGGGTTTGAGGCGCAAAGCACTCGTCAGTACATCAATCGCTGAGGAATAATCCCCTCGCCTGAGATGATAAAGGCCCTGATAGTTGAGTAAGTAAGGATTTTTTGGGTCGTACTTGAGCCCCTCGCGTACCAGTGACTCTACCAGAGCCGTCTCACCCTGATTTTCCAGCAACTGTATCAGGGCTAAGGTGACCGAGGTCGCATCGGGTTTCGCTTCCAGGGCCTTTCGATAGTATTCCTGAGCTTCCGCTAATTTATTTTGAATCTTGGCAATATTTCCCAGATGAAAGAGGATGTCGCTTCGGTTGGCGGGATTGACCTTGAGCGCCTTTCGGAATACTTCATCGGCCTCGGCCAGTCGATTTTCCGCAAGAAGCACCAAACCGTAACTGCTCAGAGCGTCGACATTACCCGGATCATTTTTTAGAACCTTCAAAAAAAACTGCTCGGCCTGGTGATAAGATTTCTTCTTGAAAGAGATGTTGCCCAACAGGTTCAACGCCCCTGTGTGATTCGACTGATAACTTAAAACCTGCTTAGCCTGAATTTCTGCCTGATCGAGGTCACCGATTTTCCACAATTGGATGGCGCGAAGGTAATAGCTTTTAGCGAGTTGTTCGCTCATTCCAGTTTCCTGCGTCCACTTAACACTTCGGAAAAGGGCGAAAGCAGGCCGATAGTCGCTCCGGTACCATTCTCGAGTTCCCTAATTGAAGTTACCGCAAAATAGAGCAGCCGTCCGCTTTCAAAGGCCTCGGCAGCGAGCGCGTCTCCGGCATTCCTCAAATTTTCCGCGGAAACCCGGAACCTGATTCGAGGGCGCTCACCGTTATCCCAGGAAAAGGCGCGTCCGAAATCCTGGTCGACGGTGAAAAAGTGCGTCGGTTCGAAACGGTTCGGATTGAGACTCCAGAAAACACGGTATTTTCTCACGCCATCATCGGCCACCGGTCTCCAGGAGAGCTCGATTTCAGCTCCCTCTTTCAACGCCAAAAACATGGGCGTCATCGGTTCGGGTATTTTGGAAAACCGCATTTGCAGACGCTCCACCACCGGAGACTGTTCTCCGCTACCCTCTCCATCGAGACGCAATCGTATTTGAAAGTAGCGTCCTCGAAGAGAGGCCGCCCTATTTTCCGACCAATTGATCCAGGAGCCATTCATTTGAGGCCGTCGTCCGGAACTCCAATCGAGAGCGTCGGCGGCTCTAACCTGAAGGCTCACTTGAGTACTCGCGGGCAAACGGGTCTCCCAGTCGATTCCTTCCAGGGTATGCGCATGATCCCCCAGGTCGACAATCGGGCTGGTGGCAAATCCGAAGGGCGCGCCCAGGCGTGCGTCGTAGGTCGCGGTGCTCCCGAACAGGGAATCGATCTGTCGCGAGATTTTGAATTCATCGACCAGGGCCGAAAGATTTTCTCCCAACATGATTTCGGGCCGTGAAAGCTCCCCGATCAGGGGCACAAAAATCTGACCGCCCTCCCTGCCGGTGGCGGTCACATAAATCGAGCTTTCCGGGGTCCCGTCCCGAAAATATTCCAAAAGGCCTGTCGAGGCGTCGAACTGAAAACGGTGATGCGTCCATCGTCCCGGCAGCATGGGCCGACGACCACGCAGACGTACCTCCGCCGGTGCTCCGCGTTGCGGCATCTGGAAGAAATTTTTGGTTTGAAGCTCCATGACCCGTCCGACAAGTCCAATTCGCAATTCCTGGGTGACCACATCCCGACCCCGCCGGAACGCTCCCTTCCAGGTGAGAATGCTCGCTCCCTCGCTAAAAGTGGGCAAATAGGCCCAAAACTCGATTTTGAAATCGTGCCAGAGATTCCCGGGAAAAAACAGGGAGGATGGTTGGGCCGTTAGAACCAGGGGGTTGCCGCCCTCCTGAAAGACCCCTGAGGCTGTTCCCAGACGAGACATCTGCCGGGACAGGGCAAGGGGTGTGTCGATTCGATAATTGGGCTGTTGAACAGATTCACTATCAAAACTTAAGAAAAGATCGATCCCCGGCAAGGCCCCACTTCCGGATCGATCCTGAAGGGTGATGACGGGTCCTCTCGGCCCCTCCTTGACCTGGGCATTTTCCAGAGCAAAGTTCTCCCAGGGGTAAATACCGCTGCCGAATGTAATCGTACGTTGTCGGGCATTTTCCTGTCCCCAGGTTCCCATCAACATCACGAGCATGAAAATGACGCGTATCACCAAACGAGCTTCTCCTGTTATATTTGAGTATCGGATTTATGGAAACAAACCCTAATCCCCGTTGGAACGAGCTCAAGGAGATTGTCAAAAAATTCCCGCAAAGCCCTGGGGTCTACATCATGCGCGATCGCGGCGGCGAGGTGATCTACGTCGGAAAGGCAAAAGTCCTTCTCAATCGGGTAAAGAGCTATTTTAGCGGTACGAAGGATATCAAAACGGCAACCTTGATGCGGCGCGTCCATAGCATCGAGTACATCGTCACCGGCACCGAGTATGAAGCCCTTCTTCTGGAAAACACCCTGATCAAACGCCACATGCCGCGTTTCAACATTTCACTCAAGGATGGTAAAAGCTATCCGCTGATCCGGCTGACAGCGGACGATTATCCGAGGATCTTCAAGACTCGCCGCCTCGTTCAGGATGGAAGCAAGTACTACGGCCCCTTTCCCAACGTCAAACACGCCGGAATTTATCTGGACCTGATCGACAAAATCTTTCCACTTCGAAAATGCGCTGGCCCTTTGAAAAAAAGGACTTCACCCTGTCTTTATTACCACATCGGGAAGTGCCTGGGTCCCTGCATCGGTAAAATCACTCCCGAAGAATATCAAATCCATGTGCGTAAGGCCCAAAACCTCCTCCAGGGTAAAACCAAGGGCCTGATTCAGGACCTTCAGGCGGAAATGCGCCAGGCCAGCGAAGAGCTGAGGTTTGAACGTGCCGCAGAACTTCGAGACATTATTCGTGCGATTCGTGAGCTCGGCGAAGGCTCGGCCGTCGTGGATCACATCGAGGAATCTCGAGATTACGTCGCCATGGCCGCAGAAGGTAACCTAGCAGCGTTTTGCGTATTCCCCATGCGCGAAGGCCGCCTTCAAGGCCGTGAGGTGTTTTCCAGCGAGTTTTTTGGAACCGAAGAAGAGGCGCTCACAGAATTTCTCCTCCGGTATTATGAAACCCGAAGCCTCCCCGCGGGATCTGTTTACCTTTCCCGCATCATCGACGTGGCCGACCTCAAGCAGTACCTGATGTCCGAGGGAAAAGGGGATGTCGAGTTTCGGTTTCCCGAAGGGGGAAGGCATCTCTCGGTACTGCGCCTTGCGGTGGAAAACGCCGTCGCCGAATTGAAGCGGCGGCTGGAAGGCGGCGGTAATGCCCTGGGACTTGCGGATCTGAAACGGGTGCTCGAGTTAAACCGGTATCCGCGCCGTATCGAGGGTTTCGACATTGCCCACGTCGACGGCACAGATCCTGTGGCCAGCTTGATCAGTTTCCATAACGGCCTACCCGACCGCAGGAACTATCGGTTCTTCAAACTTCGCTCCCTCAAGGGCGCCATCGACGATTTCGCTGCGATGAGGGAGGCGGTGGCCCGTCGTTATCAGCGACTTCTCAACGAGGGCCAGCCCCTCCCGGACCTCATCCTGATCGACGGCGGCAAGGGACAGGTGAATGCCGCCCTGGAGATGCTGGAACTCCTGGGGCTGGACATCCCGATTTGCGGACTCGCCAAGAAAAACGAGGAAATTTTTCTGCCCCATCGCTCGGAACCAATCGTTTTACCTAAGGGATCGCCCGCCCTCCGTGTGCTTCAGGCCGTTCGCGATGAGACGCACCGGTTCGCGACCCGTCACAACCGGCGCATCAGGGAACAAAAGCTGGGCAAGGGACTATTGACCCACCTACCTGGAGTCGGCCCCAAACGGAGCCAGAAGCTCCTCACGCATTATCGGAGTCTCGATAAAATCGCCGAGGCCTCGATCGAAGAAATAGCTCGGGTCGCCAGCCTGCCGCTCGAGGTTGCGGAGAGTATCCAGCGCTACCTGGCTGACCGCTCGACACGCGTTCAAACCGTGCAGGAGCTCAAGCGCAACAGGAAGCTTTAAAGGTAAAGCCCGAAACGAAAAACCCCAAAGTGAACCAGGAGCCACCAGGTCACGCCGCTGAGGATCAGAAACATCAGGACTGCAAGCGTATCGGTCCCCCGCCACGGCTTGGGGATGTACCAGCTTCTCGGTAACCGTGCTCGCTCCAGACCGCGTTCCGCCATGACCAGGGCGGCACGGTCCGCATAACGGACCATCGCGGCCATGACCGCCAAGGCTGCAGGCCAGAATGCGCGTCGGTTTCGCCCCGATCGGTAGCGCTGTACGGTTCGGGTATGACGTTCGATCTCGGCGAAATGCGGCAGGGCGTTCAGGGCCGTCCAGAGAGCGTATCCCCACCGAAGCGGCATCCCCGCCTGCTGCATCAGCGCGTCCACAAGTTCGTCGGGTGGAATGATCATCCACGAGGCCAGGGAGATAACGCTCAAGGACCAGGAGCGAATTCCTAAAATCAGCGCCCGTTCCACATTGGCGGCTGGAAACTCCCGGTACAAAAGCCACACCCGAGTGCCGCCCTCATCACGGGTGTAAAGGAGGTTGGCAACAAAAACCCAAAAGGCGGCAAAACCCAGTAAGGCCAGAGCCACCGGCCAGTAAAATCGTGGGCGGCGGCTCCACAGGAAAACGTAGACGGTGGCCAACCCCGCAAAGACCAGAGGGGTCACGATATCGAGAGCCGCCATCACCGGTACAAGCAGGGACAAAACTCCGATGGCCAGAGGCAAGGGACCGGGCGCCGCACTGTCAGGACGCATACACACTTGCCTGTAAACGAACTCGGCGATGCGCCATTCGGGCCAGGTCTTCACGATGCGTGATCATCAAAACAGTCTTACCTTCCCGTTGTAATTTTTTGAGATCTTCCATGAGCATCAAAAACGAGGCCTCATCCAGACCAAAACTCGGTTCATCCAGGAGGACGATGTCGCGATCCTTTCCCAGGGCACAGGCAAGGGTGAGCCGCCGTTGCTCCCCGGACGATAGCGTGAACGGGGATCGCTCCCCGTGTCCCTCCAAACCGAAACGAGCCAAAACCTCCAAATCGACCCCATCCGTACGAGCCTCCTCGCGAACGCTCGGCTTCCAGAAGTAGTGCTCGGGGTTTTGCGGCACGAGCACCGCTGACCTCAGAGCCAGGGCCTGCCATCGGGACGGCCCCTGAACCGACTTCGCCCATAAACTCCCGCGCTGAGGACGCTCCTGACCGGTCAACAATCGGAATAGTGTGGTCTTTCCCGAACCCGAGGGACCGACCACGGCCAGGGTCTCCCCCTGCTTAACTTCCAGGGAAAAATCACGAAAGATCCAGGGCCCCTCGCGATAACGAAACCAAAGCCCCTCCAACACCAAGGCGTGTTCGCTCCCGGGCTCGCCGTCGGGTAGGATCTTGGCTTCTGGAGATACCGGCGGACTTTCGAGGACCTGAAGCTGACCAGCGGGCGAGATGTACCACCATTCATTCGCCCAATTTCTCCAGGGTGCGGGGTCGTGATCCACCACCAGGGCGGGCTCCTCGATATCATTCAACTTTTGCACAAAATCGGCGGCCGCCTCGGCATCCAGGTAGGCCAGGGGTTCATCGAGCAGGTAGAGGCCGGGACGCCGTGCCCGGGTTACGGCCAGGTGAACTCTTTGCGCCTCTCCACCACTGAGCGTGGCGGCATTACGTTCTCTCAGATGACGAATGCCCGCCCAATCGAGGGCTTCTTCGACCCGTTCGATGATCTGCCTTCGTTCGAGACCGAGGTTTTCCAGCGGGAACGCGATCTCCCGTTCCACACTCGGGGCAAAAAAGGCAGAATAAGGGTTTTGGGGGACCAGGGCTGTCCTGTCGCACCAACCCTTAAAAGTGTTTCCGTTTCGATCCTGACACCAGGCGTTGACATATTCCGGCACCAGGCCGGCCAGGCAGGCTAGGAGGGTGCTTTTACCGCACCCGTTTGGTCCCAGAAGGACCACGCGATTTCCCGACCGAAGATCCCGCGGAGATGAATGAAAGAGGGGGCGATCCCCCCTCCCCACACTCAGTGCCGGCAGGCTCAAGTTCAATCGATCACCTTGGCCTTGCGCAGGGCCTGACCGATGGCCCAGCCAAGCAACCCCGCGAGAACGATACCGCTGACCACGATGGAGATGATCTGAATCACCCAGACATCGGGGGTCAGCTGCAGGTAGTTTTCGTAGAAAAAGTCCAGAATCCAGCTGAACAATCCCGCCAGAGCACCGGCCAAAAGGAAGGGCCCGACTCCCCAGTTGCGATACCCAAACACGGCGAACCCCAGCTCGGATCCCACACCCTGCACCAGGCCCCAAATCAAACTGGTGATCCCCCATTGGGTGATGAGGCCTTGAACCCCCGCGGCCACGAGCTCGCCAGCGAGCGAGGAGCCCGGTTTTCTCAGCAGGGCAGGAATGATGGTCCCCCCGGAAAACCAAAACCCGACCAGCAGGTACTTGAGTGCCGGATGCAAGGCCTTGAGCGGCCCCTTGCCCAGCTCATAGACCTGGGTCCAGCCAAACCAAAGCACGCCGATGCCGGCCCCTACGAGAGCGAGAAGAACCAGATCGCGCAGCGACCAACGAAAAGTTTGTGACATCACAAACCTCCTGAAGATGAGATGCGCGTGGGTATGTCGATTATTTGCGGCTGTCTTCCCTTCGCCAGTATTACCTGGATCAGGTTCAACGGGTATAATCTCAGGCCGTAGCCTTCAACGAAGGACTCGACCACCCCACGACAATTTCAAAATTGACTCATTCGGGGCAAATCGTCAAGCCCCGTCATCCAAATCCAAAAGTTTGACCCTTGCCGAGGCTCCCGATATGATCCGTATTTTCGATTGGGAGAGCCCGAAGCGCTTCGCCACAAGCTCGATCAACTCATGGTTGGCCTTACCGTCTACAGGCGGGCTTTTCAGGTGAGCGGTGTAAACCCCCGTTTCGCCTGGCTCCAAGGTCGATTTTTTCGATCTTGGTTTGACAAGAACCTTGATTTTCATTTTTACAATCTTATGCTCTAAAAGTTAGCCATAACTTGTTCAAAAAGTTTTTTTTCATCATAGTAGAGGTTATGGCCACGATCAAGGACATCGCCCGAATCGCCGACGTCGGGATCGGGACGGTTTCGCGGGTTTTGAATGGGGGCGATAAGGTCAGACCGGAAACGGCCGAAAAAATCCTGAAGATCGCCGAAGAGCTAGGTTACCGTCCAAACCGAATTGCCCAGAGTCTCGTTCGAAAACTTGACGAAACCATCACGGTCGGTCTCATCCTCCCCGATTTCATCCGAGAAATCCACTGGGAAATCATCAAGGGCATTTATCATTTCATGTCGGAAAAAGGGATCCATCTTTCGGCCTACAAGGCCTTTATGCTGCAACCATCCCATATTCGCAACCTGATTGCCTCGAACGTACACGGATTGCTTTTTCTCGACCTTAGCGTGGATGAGCAAGCGATGAAAATCCTTCGGGGAGCCCGTCTACCCTTTTTGAACCTGGGCAAAAAAACGGAAGATCAATCCTGCATTTCTATCAACCATTCCAGGGGGGGCAACCTGGCTGCCCGTCATCTCGCTTCACGAAATGTGAAGCGCGCTGCCTTCGTGGGCCTGGCCGAAAACCAGGATATCCAGGAACCGCTTTACCAGGGCTTCCTGGAAGAAAGTGCCCGTCGAAACATCGAGGTCGTCGTCCAAACCACAGTTCCCGTCGGTGATCAGGAGGGCTACAAGGTGACCCGGATACTCTGGCAACGCGGTGACGTGGATGGCATCTTCTTCGCCAGTGACGAGCTTGCCTACGGGGCCTTTCGTTTCTTCCGGGAAGTGAATCAAGGTTTGCCCGTGATCGGTTACGGGGACATGCCCGCCAGCAAGATCCTCTCCCTGTCCACCCTGCGCTACCCCTCCCACCAGGTCGGCTTCCTGGGAACAGAAAAACTGGTGGAAATCATCAAGGCGGGAACCTTCAACGATGTCGTCTCCGTTGAGCTGCATCCAGACCTGGTGACGAGAAAGTCCTGAGTCTTCGATTTCTTCAAGTTGAAAAAATCCCCAAATGCGATTACCCTGATGATTGAGATTTAACCTCGATGGATCCATTATGAACAAAATTTTAACTGGATTTTTGACCGCAATCCTTTTTGCAGTTACAGTCGCTTGTAGCGGCCCGGCACCCGACCTGCCCAACCCCGATCATGTCGAGGCGGTTACGGCAGGTCTGAGAAGTCGAAAAGACCCCGTCACGGTCGTCTTCACCAAACCGCTGCCTGGAGGGGAAGCCGGCCGCACCTTGCCGGCCTCACCGTTTCAAATCACTCCCCGCATCGATGGCGTGACCACGTACGTGAACGAACGTACCGTCATTTTTAAGCCCCACACCCAATTCAGCCCCAACACCCTCTATGATGTGCGCGTCAATCCCGCTGTGCTCGGTTTGGAGATCGACAGTTTTCACTTCCGCTTCCGCACTGTCGAACCCAAGATCAGTCTACAACCCGGAACTTTGCAATGGAACGGGAACACGTATTTCCTGGATGTGGAAATCAGTACCCTGGACAAGGAAGATTCAAACGATTTGATCAAGAGCGTTCAGGTGTTTTTGGCCGGCCAATCCCTCCCCATTGAATTACCAAACCAGACAACGTATCGCCATCGGATCCGTCTCAGGGATCTCAAGCCCACGGAAAAAGACCAGGAACTCAAAATCACCTGGAGCAACCAAAACCTGGGCGGGAAGGATTCCGGCCAGATCGCCCTGAATTTGCCGGCATCCCATTCCTTCAGGTTTTTGGGACAGGAGTTCAGCTCCCAGGGCTCTCTCATCCTGAGTTTTAATAAAAACCTGCAACCCGATCAGGATTGGAATCGCCTGCTGAAGATCAACACCCCCTACCGGGTCAGGGTTGTCGGCAACCTACTCGAAATTCTTCCGCTTCAAGCATCCTGGCCAGAGGAAGTACGTTTCGAGGTAGGACCGGGACTGCAAACCTTACAAAACCAGGTTTTGGAGTACACCGCCCAGGGCCGAATCGACAACAGTGCCCAACGATTGCCCAAGGTCGAGTGGGCGAGTCCCGGAAACATCGTGGCACCGGACGATCTAGCCGTGGTCCCGATCAAAACAACCAACCTCCGAGGCGTCGTGGTAGAAGCCATCCAAATTTTCGACAACAACGTCAACCAGTTTTTTCAGGTCAACAATTACGATTCCAACAGCGAGCTCGTTCGTGTCGGTCGAGCGGTCTGGAGGGAGGCCGTCAGACTTCCGTGGAATGCCGGAAACCTGAACAGGGAGGTCGTCCACCTTCTCGACCTCCGTCCACTGATCGAAAAGGTTCGCGCTAACATGTATCACCTGCGCATCAGTTTCCTTCCCAATCAGGTGGAATATCCCATCCAACAAAGCGAAGAACTTTCCTCGATCGGTCCCCAGGACCTGTTTCCGGCCTTGCAGTCCCAATCCGAAACCAATTATTGGGAATATTGGGATTACTACGAAGGTGAAAGCGGGCAAGATCCCTCACGAAAAAGCTTCTACACGAATTTCTACGGTGAGGAAAAAATCTACATTTCCAGGAACATCCTCGTCAGCCACATCGGACTCAGTTCCAAAATGACGACCGACCGAAACCTGTTCGTCTGGACCAGCGATCTCCGAACCACCGAGCCCATTGGCGGTGTCAACGTGCAAGTTTTCGATTATCAAAACCAACTACTTTCTCAAGGTAGAACCGATGGCCAGGGAGTCTACCAATTCCGCTTTGGTGAAATTTCCCCTTACATCGTGATCGCCGAACATCAAAACAGACGCAGCTTTCTCCGAGTCGACGAGGTATCGGCCCTGTCGGTGTCCCATCTGGATGTGGCCGGAGACTCCATCGACAAAGGGCTGAAAGGTTTCCTTTACGGCGAAAGGGGGGTTTGGCGCCCCGGGGACACCGTCTATCTCAACTTCATTCTTCTGGATAAAAACAAGACCCTGCCGCCCAACCATCCCATCAGCCTTACCATCAAGGATCCGAAGCGAAATATCTTTTTACAGCAGGTCAAAACCGAAAATCTCGACGGGTTTTATAGCTTCTCATTCAAGACCAATCCGGAAAGCCCCACAGGGACCTGGAATGCCGCAGTCACCGCAGGGGGCCGTACCTTTTCGATGAACTTACCCGTGGAGGCCGTCGTTCCAAACCGCCTCCGAGCAACGGTGAACGTATCGGGATACCTTAAACCCGGCTCCCAGGTTTTCGACCTGGTAGGCACCTGGCTGCACGGCGCTCCCGCCTCCAACCTTTCGGCATCCATCACGGCAAACTTTTCCCCCAAACCTACCCGTTTCGAGGGGTTTTCCGATTTCATCTTCGAGGACCCGCTCAAGTCAAATTACTCAAATACGGAAACCTTGTGGTCCGGTAGATTGGACGCTCAGGGTCGGTCCGTCGTTCGGACGAATATTCCTTCTTCTCCGAACGCTCCAGGTCTTTTGAACGCACGGCTCGAGATCAGTATCACCGAGCCATCAGGAGCTGTCAGCGTGGATCGCCAAACGATCGATTTTTCTCCGTTCAGCTCTTACGTGGGCCTTCAGGTCCCTCCCGGTGACGCCGTGCGGGGTATGCTGTTAACCGACACCGATCACCCCATCCGGATCGTCGTTCTCGACTCTGACGGTAAGCCAATAACAGGCCCGCGGCAGGTACGCGTCGAATTTTTCAAAATCAACTGGCGTTGGTGG
>CALGPJ010000056.1 GCA_937960645.1 uncultured Spirochaetia bacterium
CGGGCGGCCAGGCGCCCTTCCTTTATTGCCCAGACCACGAGGCTCTGTCCCCGTCGGGCATCGCCCGCTGCAAAGAATTTCGGGCGGTTTGTTTTGTGTTTGCCGTAGGGGGCCTGGATGTTGGACCGGGGATCGAGCGCCAGCCCAATTTCACTCAGAACATCGGTCTCTGGTCCCAAAAAGCCCAAGGCTAAAAAGACCAGGTCGCATTCCCAGGTTTCTTCGCTGCCGGGAATTTCTCGGCTCTTCCAATTCCCCTCTTCCTTGTACCAATCCAATCGGATGGTCCTGAGCCCGATCAATTGCCCCTCGCTGTTGCCGATGAATTCTTTGGTGCTGATGCTGAACTCTCGCGGATCTTCGCCGAATCGAGCGCGGGCCTCGGCATGTCCGTAGTCGATTTTGTAAATTCTCGGATAGGTGGGCCAGGGGAACTCATCGGTGCGTTGTTCCGGTGGCCGCGGTAACACTTCGAAATTTTTGAGCGACTGACACCCATGACGGAGGCTCGTTCCCAAACAATCGTTGCCGGTATCGCCGCCACCGATCACGATGACCTTTTTTCCGCCGGCGTGGATGGGGGCGTTGTCGCTGTTGCCGTCACGAATCAGGGCCTTGGTGTTGCCGGTCAAAAACTCCATGGCGAAGTGGACCCCCTTCAGGTGACGTCCGGGGATGGGGAGATCCCGCGGACGCGTCGCTCCGATAGCAAACAGGACGGCGTCGTACTCCCGTTCCAGCTCCAGGGGGCTCTTGTTCTTACCCACCCAGACTCCGGTCTGGAAATCGATTCCCTCCGCCGCCATGATGTCTACCCGACGCTGCACCAAAGACTTGTCGAGTTTCATATTCGGAATACCGTAGGTCAAAAGCCCCCCGATCCGGTCCTCGCGCTCCAGGACGGTGACCGAGTGCCCCAGCTTGTTGAGCTGGTCCGCGGCCGCCAATCCCGAGGGTCCGCTTCCTACCACGGCCACTTTCTTCCCCGTCCGTGAACTCGGGGGCATGGGCTTCATCCAGCCCTTAGCGTAAGCGTTGTCGATAATCCAGCACTCGTTGTCCTTGATGGTCACCGCAGGGGCGTTGATCCCCAAAACACAGGACGTCTCGCAGGGGGCGGGACAGACCCGACCGGTGAACTCGGGAAAATTGTTGGTCTTCATGAGACGAAGGAAGGCATCGTAGTCCTTGCCGCGATAGACCAGGTCGTTCCATTCGGGGATGAGGTTGTCGACCGGACAGCCGTAATCGCTTTGGCAGAAGGGCACGCCGCAGTCCATGCACCGCGCCCCCTGGTTGCGCCTCTCCTGTTCATCCAACGGAACGAGAAACTCCTGAAAGTCGTTGACCCGGGACTTCGGGTCGCGCTCTTTGACCTTGGTTCTGTCGAACTCCAAAAATCCCGTTGGTTTACCCATGGGTCACCGCCTTTTCTTGTTGATTTTTCTTCATGACTTCAAGGACACGCTTGTAATCTTTCGGCATCACCTTGACAAAGCTTGGGGATGTTTGCGGCCAGGCATCGAGGATCTCCCTGGCCAGATCGCTGCCGGTATAGGTGAAATGGCGCTCGATCATTCCCCTGATTTCTATCAAATCCTCCTCGCTGGAGCTTTCCAATTCCACCATCTCGAGATTGCACCGATCCGGGAATTGGCCATCCGGATCGTAGACCCAGGCAATTCCGCCACTCATTCCGGCGGCAAAGTTGCGGCCGGTCGGTCCCAGGATCACCGCACGGCCGCCGGTCATGTACTCGCAGCCGTGATCTCCCACCCCCTCCACAACGACCCGGGCACCGCTGTTGCGAACGCAGAAGCGCTCGGCGGCAACCCCGCGGATATAAGCCTCGCCACCGGTAGCGCCGTAAAAGGCCACATTACCAATGATGATGTTTTCTCGGGGATTGAAGTCTGCCTCTTTTGGCGGGTAAACGGAGATGATTCCTCCGGACAGGCCCTTGCCCACATAGTCGTTGGCATCGCCTTCCAGGAAGAAGCTCACCCCATGGGCCAGCCAGGCGCCGAAACTCTGACCGGCCGTCCCTCGGAAGTGAACCCGAATAGTGTTATCCGGCAAACCGGCATTGCCCCAGCGTTTGGCAATGTGGTGGCTCAACATGGTTCCCGTCGTGCGATCGCGATTGTTGATGGAGTAAGAAAGGGTGACAGGCTCTTTCTCTTCGATCGCCTTTTTGCAATCGGCCAACAGACGGTTGTCGAGTACCTTGTCCAGTCCATGATCCTGCTGACGCGTGCAATACAGGGGTGAATTGGGATTCAAGGTGGCAGCGGGCAGAAGGAGAGGACTGAGGTCCAGCCCCCGACTCTTCCAATGCAAAACAGCCTCGTCCACCTCCAGGAGATCTGCTCGGCCGACCATCTCGTTCAGTGTCCGAAAACCGAGCTCGGCCATGAGCTCCCGAAGCTCTTGAGCCAGGAATCGGAAGAACCGCTGAACGTACTCGGGTTTGCCGCTGAATTTGGCCCTCAGGACGGGGTCCTGGGTGGCCACTCCCACCGGGCAGGTGTTGAGGTGGCACTTGCGCATCATGATGCAACCCAGGGTGATGAGGGGGGCGGTGCTGAAACCGAACTCCTCGGCTCCCAGCATGGCCGCGATGGCCACGTCGCGGGCCGTCTTGAGCTGACCATCGGTTTGAATCACCACCCTGCTTCGCAGATCGTTGAGGACCAGGGTTTGGTGGGTTTCGGCAAGGCCCAGCTCCCAGGGAAGTCCCGCGTGCTTGATGCCCGTCAGGGGGCTGGCACCAGTGCCGCCGTCGTGGCCACTGATCAGGATGTGATCGGCTCGGGCCTTGGCGACGCCGGCCGCGACCGTCCCAACGCCTACCTCGCTCACCAGCTTCACGCTGATCCGTGCCTCTGGATTGGCGTTCTTTAGATCGAATATCAGCTGGGCCAGGTCCTCGATCGAATAGATGTCGTGATGGGGCGGCGGACTGATCAAGCCTACCCCGGGTGTGGCATAACGGGTGCGAGCGATCTCACCCACAACCTTATGACCGGGTAATTCCCCGCCCTCGCCGGGCTTTGCCCCCTGGGCCATCTTGATCTGCAGCTCCACCGCATTGGCCAGGTATTCGATGGTGACACCGAAACGAGCACTCGCAACCTGTTTGATGGCGCTTCGCTTCGAGTCGCCGTTGGACAGGGGGCGGAAACGCGCGGGGTCCTCTCCGCCCTCACCCGTGTTGCTCTTGCCGCCGAGGCGGTTCATGGCAATGGCCAGGGTCTCGTGAGTCTCCTTGGAAATCGAACCGTAACTCATTGCTCCGGTGACGAAACGCTTCACGAGAGATTCAACGCTTTCCACCTCCTCCAGGGGCACGGGCGCGTTAACCTTTTTAAATTGGAGTAAACCCCGGAGCGTGGCCTGGCTCTGACTTTTCTGATTTTGATGCTCGCTGAACTTCTTGAACGTCGCGTACTCGTTCAGCCGCGTGGCCCGCTGGAGGAGGGCGATGCTAACGGGATCCCACATGTGCTTTTCGCCATCGAAACGGTAGTGAATATCACCGGGACTGGAGAACTTATCGTAGAGGATATCGCTGCCGCGAGGCCAACCCAGCTCGTGGCGGCGCAGGACTTCTTCATAAAGCCCCTGGAAACCGCTGCCCTTGACTCTGCTCACTGTCCCACGGAAACACATCTCGACCACTTCTTCGTCGAGGCCCACGATCTCGAAGATTTGAGCGCCCTTGTAGCTCTCCAGGGTCGAGATGCCCATTTTCCCCATCACTTTTTTCAAAGCCTTCGTCAGGGCCTTGAGGTAATTCGACAGGATTTTTTGGTGATCCATGCGGGACCCAAAATACCCTTCCGCATTGGCGTACTCCATCGCCTCCAGGGCCAAATACGGATTGATGGCGTCCGCTCCGTAGCCCAGGAGGGCGCAAAAATGATGTGGTTCGCGGGGTTCACCGCTTTCGACCAGGATACCCACCCGGCTCCGCAAATAGTTTTGGATGAGGTGGTGATGGACCGCCCCGACGGCCAGCAACATCGGCAAAGCGGCCCTTTCCCTGCTCAGATTCCTGTCGGAGAGACAAATCAGTTTATATCCATCCTGAATGGCCTCGACGGCCTGTTGGCAGATTCGCTCGAGTGTCTGCCGGAAGGCTGGGAATCCCCCGCCGACATCGAAGGTGATATCGACTTCCCGGGTTTTCCAACCCCGCTCGTCGGAGGACTTGAGCGCTTGAATCTGCTGATTGTTCAAAAAAGGGACAGGTAAAACCAGGCGGGCACAATGCTCGGGGGTGACGTCGAGCAGGTTCTGTTCCGGGCCGATGGAGCATTCCAGGGACATGACCATCTCTTCCCGGATACTGTCGATCGGAGGGTTGGTCACCTGGGCGAAGAGCTGCTTGAAGTAGTCGTAGATGAGACGCGGTTTGTCCGAGAGAACGGCGAGGGCCGCGTCGTTGCCCATGCTCCCCAGGGCCTCCTGTCCGCTTTCGGCCATTGCAGCGAGAATGACCGAAATATGCTCGTGGGTGTACCCAAAGGCCCGCAGGCGGTTGTTCAAATCCTCGGAGGGTACAACTTCATGATCGGTGTGATGCCGAAGAAAGTCGTTCAGATGAAGTTGATGCTCATTAAGCCACTGACCGTAGGGCCGTTGAGACACGATCCTGGCCTTCAACTCCTCATCTTCCACGATGCGGCCCTGGTCAAAATCGACCAAAAACATTTTTCCGGGCTGCAGGCGCGTTTTTCGCAGGACAAGCTGGGGAGGGATGTCAAGCACCCCGACCTCGCTGGCCATGATCACCCGATCGTCCTTGGTGATGATGATGCGGCTGGGGCGAAGGCCGTTGCGGTCGAGCACCGCCCCGATGACCCGCCCGTCGGTGAAAGCCACGCTGGCGGGTCCGTCCCAGGGCTCCATCACATTGGCGTAATAGCGATAGAAATCCTTCTTGGTGCGCTCCATGTGGTGATTGTTTTGCCAGGCCTCGGGGATCATCATCATGACGGCCTCGGGGATGCTCCGGCCAGCCATGATCAACAGTTCCAACACGTTATCGAAGGATCCTGAGTCCGATTGGTCCGGCTCGGCGATGGGGCGAGCTTCCTGGAGGTCCTGCCCTAACAGCTCGCTGTGGAGCAAGCCCTCCCGCGAGCGCATCTTGTTCAAATTTCCCCGCAGGGTGTTGATCTCGCCGTTGTGGGCCATGTAGCGCAGCGGCTGGGCGCGGTCCCAGCTCGGAAAGGTGTTGGTCGAAAACCGGCTGTGAACCATCGCCAGATGGGATTCGTAGTCGGGGTCGTTGAGATCGGGATAGTAGGAGGCCAGCTGATCGGGAATGAGCATCCCCTTGTACACCAGGACACGGGAACTCAGGCTGGCGATGTAAAAATCATTCTGAGGATCCAGATCAGACCCGCGGATGCTGGCAGTGGCCTTCTTGCGGTAAGCCCAGAGTTTTCTGTCCAGCTGCTCCTCGGTGAGATCCTCGTGAGAGGTGACAAAGGCCATGCGCATGTAAGGTTCGCTGTTGAGGGCAGTAGGTCCCAGCCCCGCATTGTTTCTTGGAACATCGCGCCAGCCCAGAAACTGCAGGCCAAATCGAGAGGCCAGCTCTTCGAACCGATGGCAAATTTTGTTTCTTTGTTGGGCATCACGAGGTAAAAATACGATACCCGCGGCCCATGTCCGGGAAACCTTTTTCAAATCCAGACCCGCCGATGCAGCCACCTTCTCCAAAAATTTTACGGGCAGGGCGGTCAAGATACCCGCGCCATCGCCGGTATTGACTTCGGAACCGACCGCACCGCGATGCTCCATTTTGCAAAGGATATTCAGGGCATCCTCCACAATTCGATGACTGGCCACCTTTTTGAGGTGGGCGACGAAACCCACCCCGCAGGCATCCCTCTCCATTTCCGACCGATAAAGTCCTACCGATGCTGGTCGCTGTTGCCGATCCATGACCGCCTCCTTGTTCCAGAGAAGAATATACTCAAAGGTAAGAAGATGTACAAGTATGTATTTGAACTACATTTACGTAGTTTTTACCTAGTGCCTCGGCAACTGTCCCTGGCTTGGGCGACCCTTGGCGGGATTTTCCGCGGTTTTTCCCTGTTTTTCCCCCTTTTCCTGCATTTCCTGTGTAAAAACCCGCACAAAACGCGCACTTTTCCGCCTTATCTAGCGGAGGTACCGCGTCATGTCGTTTGTTCCCCTGTTCTGTCCCAACCCAGAGTGCGCCCACCACCAGCGCCGTTTCC
>CALGPJ010000057.1 GCA_937960645.1 uncultured Spirochaetia bacterium
GCCGATGCCGGCGGCTACGATGCGGCCGAGATCGCCCAAAGGTGTTTTCGGGCCGCACGTGAGGTGGCTGAGGGACGAGCAGTCGCCGAGCGCGACTCGGTGCTGCTCGATCGTCAGGAGGTTCGCTGGCCGGTCCTGGCCGGGTTGCAGATGGCCCTGGACGCCGCCCATGGTGAGGTCGTCGATTTTGGCGGGGCCTTTGGATCGGCCTTTCGTATGTTTGCCCCCTTTCTGGGCCGCAAACTGGACCGATGGACGGTGGTGGAGCAGGCTTCCTACGTTCAACTGGCCCGGACCGCTTCCTGGGAAGAAAAGCTTTTTTTCAGTGACAATCTCGACAGAGCCCTCGATTCGCCACGGCTGGCGGCCGTGTTGATCTCCAGCTCCCTCCAGTATGTGCCGCGTCCGGATCTGATCATCAAGGCCATCGAGGACCATCGGGCACCCTACATCATCCTGGATCGTACGTCGGTGTGGCCCGGCCCCAATCGGATCACGGTGCAAACCGTGCCCCCCAGCATCTACAAGGCGAGTTATCCCGCCTGGTTTTTCAACGAAAAATGGCTTCTGGCCCTGTTCCAACCCGAGTACGAGTTGATAGCCGATTTTCCCTCGCTATGCACCTACTTCAATCTCCATCGTGCCGAGGACAAGGGCTATATTTTTCGCCGGAGGGACCTTGGCTGAACTCAAAAATCTGCCTACCTTTAGGGATTCCCGCGGTGATCTGACGGTGATTCAAGATTGCCTCGCTTTTGAAATCCGGCGTGTATACTACATTTATAACGTTCTCGGGCAACGCGGAGGACACCGGCACAAGGTCACGCATCAGGCCTTCGTATGCCTGAATGGCTCGTGTTCGGTGTTTTGCGATAACGGGTCGGTGCAATCAACCTTTGTCTTGAATGGTCCCGATCAGATGTTGATCGTTCCCCCCGAGGATTGGCACACCATGCAGGATTTCAGCCCGGGAAGTGTCCTTTTGGTTCTTGCCAGCCATCGTTATGACCCCGATGACTACATCCACGAGCCTTATCGAAAGTAACGAAAAGGAGAAGGCCCCCGCATGATCGAATACGAAAATTTAGGCTTGCTCAATGCTCCTTACCAAAAAGACTTTCAGGATGTCTTTTTCAAAGTGAGCCAGAGGGGATGGTACATTCTGGGGGAAGAGGTCAAGAACTTCGAGCAGGAGTGGGCGGCGTATTGCGGCACCCGCTTTGCGGTCGGGGTCGCGAATGGTCTGGACGCCCTGGTGCTCTGCCTTCGTGCCTTGAACCTGGCGCATGGGTCCGAGGTGCTCGTCCCGAGTAACACGTACATTGCCACCATCCTCGCGGTGCTTCAAGCGGGACTCGTACCCGTCCTGGTGGAGCCCCGGATCGAAGACTACAACATGGATCCGGATCGACTTCGACCGGCCCTCACCCCCAAAACCAGGGCCATCCTCGTGGTCCATCTTTACGGTCGTCTAGCGCAGATGGAGGCGATCATGGCCTTTGCGCGGGA
Organism: uncultured Spirochaetia bacterium; assembly: GCA_937960645.1. Lineage (GTDB taxonomy): Bacteria > Spirochaetota > Spirochaetia > JABEVK01 > JABEVK01 > DYOB01. The sequence continues at coordinate 1,510 of CALGPJ010000057.1, forward strand.
CCAGGGGCTCTACGTGGTGGAGGACTGCGCCCAGGCCCACGGTGCCGAACGGAATGGTAAAAAGGCCGGGGCCTGGGGCCACGTCAATGCGTGGTCTTTTTATCCCACGAAAAACCTCGGTGCCCTGGGGGATGCCGGCGCCGTCACTACGGACGACGAGGAGCTGGCAGATCGTGTCCGGGTCATGCGTAACTACGGTTCCCGGGTAAAGTATTACAACGAGGTGGTTGGGGTCAACTCGCGTCTGGACGAAATCCAGGCGGCCTTCTTGCGGATCAAGCTTCGCCGCCTGGAGGAGCTCATCGCTCACAAGAGGAATCTGGCGCAGTTGTACCATGTACATCTCGCCGATGCCGGTGTTGTCCTGCCGGAAAAAGAGGGACAGGATCGGCACGTCTACCACATTTTCAATGTGCGCCACCCGCGGCGGGACGACTTGCGGGAGTACCTTTTGGAGAAGGGCATCAAAACCGAGATCCATTACCCCGTGGCTCCCGTTCACCAGAGGGCGATGCAGGGCATCCTGAAGGGGCCGACACCGATCGCCGAGGAGATTCACGCCACCACCCTGAGCCTACCGATTTCCGGATTTCACAGCGAAACCGACGTCGAACGCGTTGCCGACGTCATCAAAGAATTCACGAGGTAAAGATGCGTAAAGGAATCATTCTGGCCGGCGGTTCCGGAACCCGACTGTATCCGGCTACCCAGGTGGTCTGCAAGCAGCTTTTGCCGATCTACGACAAGCCCATGGTCTATTATCCCCTGAGCGTGCTGATGCTGGGGGGAATCCGCGAGATTTTGATCATCTCGACGCCCAGGGATTTGCCCCGGTTTCAGGAGCTTCTGGGAGACGGCAGTCAATGGGGAGTGGCGTTTTCTTACGAGGTTCAGGAGCGGCCGGAGGGCCTGGCGCAGGCGCTGATCCTGGCCGAAGACTTTCTGGCCGGGTGCCCCAGCTGTCTCATCCTCGGGGACAACATCTTTTTTGGCGATGGGCTGGGCCACGTGGTCCGCGAGGCTTCCCAAAGAACGAGCGGCGCCACGGTTTGCGGCTACCCGGTTCAAGACGCTCGAGCCTACGGTGTGATGACCCTGGATGCATCGGGCAAGGTCACGGACCTCGAGGAGAAACCTGAGCGGCCCAAATCGCGATGGGCGGTGACCGGGCTCTACTTTTACGATCAACGCGCCCCGGACTTTGCCAGATCGCTTCGGCCCTCGCCGCGCGGTGAGCTGGAAATCACCGACTTGAACAAGATGTACCTCGAGAGGGGCCAACTCGAGGCGGTGCTCCTGGGTCGCGGATACGCCTGGCTCGATACCGGAACCCATGCCTCCCTCCTGGACGCGTCCAACTTCGTCAAGGCCATCGAGGATCGGCAGGGGCTCAAGATCGCCTGCCCGGAAGAGATTGCCTGGAGGATGGGCTTCATCACGGCTGAGGACCTCAGGCGTTTGGCCGAGCCCCTTCGGAAAAGCGGGTACGGGAACTATTTGCTGCAGGTATTGGACGAGTCGGTTTGAGTGAGGCGGCTTTGACGATCCGAAAAAATCGGTGGGCAGCCCTTTTTTTTCGGATCGAATCCGAGTTTTGGCGGACGGCGTACCGAATCCAGCGCGCCCATCCATCCAGTGATCCCTTCGTCAGCGGCGACGGGTTTCGTTCCCTGGCGGATATCTGCCTGGATGAGGCGCCTCGCACCCTGGAAAAAACTCGGGATCTGACGCGCGGCAGGGTGATTTTCATCCGCGGCGAAATCCTGGACAGGATCAAGTCCCTTCTCGTTTTACCTCGGCGCCCCTTCGTGCTCATCACCCACAACAGCGATTGGGGGCCCGGGCCAGAGGCAGCGGCCTGGTGGAAGGAGGTAGCGCCGCAAGGATCCTGTTGGTTCGCTCAGAACTGCCAGGTTAGAGCTTCCGGAATTGTCCCCATTCCGATAGGGCTGGAGAACAAGCGCTTCCACTCCCACGGCGTCGTTGCGGATTTTCGCCAACACAGGCGGAAGCTTGCCGAGGGGCGTGTTGCGAAAAAACCGTGGGTGCTCTACGGCTTTGCGGTGGAAAACAATCCCCGGGAAAGGCGGCCGGCCCTGCTGTCTCTTCAAAAGTGCCCCATCGCACACGCCATTCCGCGAATCAACAGCCGATTGTACCGAGAATTGCTGCTCGAGAGCATGGCGGTCGCCTCACCGGCGGGAAACGGGCTGGACACCCACCGGACCTGGGAGGCGTTTTACGTGCGAACGATTCCCATCGTCACTCGGTCTCGACTCACGGAGGAGTGGCCGCACCTGCCCTGGATGGTGATCCGAAGCTGGCAGGACATCGAATCGTTTCGGGAGTCGGATTTGCTCGAACTTTACCGCCAAATACCTCAAGATGCCTGGGACAGTCC
>CALGPJ010000058.1 GCA_937960645.1 uncultured Spirochaetia bacterium
CCTCCGAAAATTTTAAGTGTTAATTCCACCTTTCGGGGCGTGTTGCGCCAGATGGGATTCGATCACGCCGAACAGTTTTTGGCTTATTTGCCGGAAACTTTGGGCGTCAATCCCTTTGTGGCGGAGGAGATCGATGGGGAGTTTTTCATAACGAACCCCAAAGACGGCCTCCCATGGACGGTGCGGCTCAAGTCCCTGGACCCAACCAGGGTGGGAGCGATCCTCTTCTCTTCGATTGACGCCATGCTTTCCGGGGTCTCGCTTTTCTCTCTCTTTTTCTCCGGTCGTGGGGATGTATTCTGGATTTTGAACCTCAAAACCCTGCGCTTCGATTACGTCAGTCCCTCGGTGGTCCATCTTCGAGGGTTTACCCCCGAAGAACTTCGAAACCAAACCCTGGAGGACGCGGTTTCCCCCAAACAGTATCCCGAGCTTGTTCGAGTCCTGGAACAACGTCTTCAGGATCTAAAATACAACCCGGACGCTCCGACTCAATTCATCGATTTCGTGGAACAGAGGCACAAATCCGGAAACATTGTCCCCACCGAGGTCGCCACGAAAATCATCCTCGACGAAGAGGGCAGTCCCAAACTCCTACTGGGGCTGAGCCGCGATATTTCCCAACGGCAGTCCCTTGAAATGCACTTGAACCAGGCTCGCCGCCTGGAGAGTTTGGGGCTCATGGCAGCGGGGATCGCCCATGATTTCAACAACATGTTGATGGCCGTTCAAGGTAATCTCGATCTCGCCCTCCTGGAGAGTCCCTCCCATCTGGTGCCCTATTTGTCGAACGCCAACAAAATCCTCACCCAGGCGGCATCCCAAATCCGACAGCTCATGGTCTTCGCCGGAAAGGCAAAGATCGAAAAAAGTGTCGAAGACCTGAACAAGGTGGTCCAAGACTGCCACACGATGTTCAAGGTTATGGTCCCCTTTCGGATCACTTTCACGCTCGACCTGGCCGAAACAGTCCTGCCTGTGGAAATCGATGTGGCCCTCGTGCAACAGCTTGTCCTGAACCTGATTCAGAATGCCGTGGATGCCATGGCGGACGGCGGGGAGTTGCGGCTATCCACCGGTGTCCAAAGGTTGGGGGGCGATGATCTGGCCCTACTCAAGGAAGGAACGGATCTCTTGCCGGGTGACTATGCCTTTTTGGAGGTGTCCGATCATGGCATGGGTATCACCGCGTATCACCTCGATCGCATCTTCGAACCTTTTTTCACCACCAAGGCAGTCGGGAAGGGGCTGGGGCTTTCTTCCGTTCTGGGTATCGTGCGATTGCACAAGGGAGGGCTTTCGGTCACCAGTGCGGTCGGCAAAGGCACCACTTTCACTGTCTATCTCAAACTCCTCGCGGCCTCTCAAATGACCGGCCTGACAGAAAAAGAGATTTTACCGGGTCTCTGTGCGGAAATTGAGAAGGTTCGTATTCTGGTCGTCGATGACGAGGCATCGATTCGACAGGTTGTTTCACAAATGCTCCAATTGAGCGGTTACCAGGTCGATGTCGCTGCCAGCGGCCAGGAGGCTCTTCGGCTCATCGGCGGCGAGCGGCGTACCTACGATCTCGTGTTGCTGGATTTGACAATGCCGGCGATGGATGGCTATGAGGTGATCCACCATTTGAAATCCCTGGGATTGCCTCTTCCCAAGATCGTGCTGATGAGCGGCTACCATCACAAGCTGGAAGAAATGGGGGCCGATGCCGGTTTTGACCGGTACCTGACCAAGCCCTTTCGAATGGATGAACTTTGCCTATTGATCGAAGAACTTCTGGGCAAAAGTCAAGGAAATCTTGACACAAAAACGGGTATGGGCTAACATCGCATTGTTTCTTGGTGACCGTAGTTCAGTGGTAGAGCGCCAGATTGTGGATCTGGTTGTCGCGGGTTCGAGTCCCGTCGGTCACCCGGTGCTCGCGCTTGTAGCTCAGGGGATAGAGCGCCGGACTTCGAATCCGTAGGTCGCAGGTTCGATTCCTGCCAGGCGCGTGTTTGTCAATTGGGGCCGTTAGCTCAGCTGGTAGAGCGGCAGACTCTTAATCTGTTGGTCGAAGGTTCGAATCCTTCACGGCTCAGGTTCTTGACAGGCTGGCCTCCTGTCAGTAATATTGCGAGAGTGGTGCAATTGGTAGACACGCCAGACTTAGGATCTGGTGCCGCAAGGTATGTGGGTTCAAATCCCACCTCTCGCACGGAGGGGCGTGTCTTGAAGTCCATTTACGCGAAAGTAGCTCAGTGGTAGAGCGCCACCTTGCCAAGGTGGATGTCGCGGGTTCAAGTCCCGTCTTTCGCTTCCAGTTTGGCGGTCCCTCGGCGGGCTGCCTTTTTTTTTACTTCTCGTTTCGGAGGTCTCCATGAATGCAACGGTCAATCAGGAACTGAAATCGGGTTCGGTCGTCAGGCTCAGTTTCCAGATTCCGGCCGAAGAGGTCAGAAATATCTATCAAAAAATTCAGGATAAGTATCAGAAGCAGATTCAGATCCCCGGTTTTCGAAGGGGCAAGGTGCCCCCCGCTATCCTGGAAAAAAAATTTGGTGAGGCCTTGAAAGCGGAGGCCGTTCAGGAGGTGGTGAATCAGGCCCTGACCGAATTTCTGCCCAAGGCCGAACGGCAGCCCATACCCTACGACGAGCCGCGCCTGGTCGATACGGACTTGACGCTCGATCTCTCGCAGGACACACGGTTTCATGTGGAATACGACACCTACCCGGTTTTCAATCTTCCGGATTGGAAGGGCATCGAGGTGGAGGAGCCCCAGGTAACGGTGAGCGAGGAAGATATCGCACGGAAACTCGAGGAGCTTCGGGAAGAGAATGCTCTTATCGTCCCCAAGACCGAGGGCGGGGCGGCTGAGGGCGATGTGGTTACCCTGGATTACACCGAATGCGATGCTCAAGGGCAGGCCGTCCCCGGTACCGAGAGGCAGGACTACGTCATGACCCTCGGTAAAAATCAGAACATCTACGACATCGACCGCGATCTTGCCGGGATGAGGGAGGGAGAGACCAGGACCATCACGAAGGACTATCCCACCGATTATCGGTTCCCCGAGCTGGCGGGTACGACCAGGACCCTCGAGGTAAAGGTCAAGGCTCTCAAAACGCGCCAATTGCCCCAGTTGGACGATGACTTCGCGCAGGACATCTCGGACCGATATCAGACCCTAAACGATCTCAAAGCCGACCTGAAAAAACAGCTGGAGGAACACCTCGAGGAGCGGCTCACCGATATCAAGATTGAAGCACTCCTCGACAAGCTTTTGGAAAAGACGAGCATCGACCTCCCCCGATCGCTCGTTTCCTATAATTTGCAGCAGACCTGGGCCAGCCTTGCCCAAAAATACGGGATGACCGTCGCCGATTTGGACCGAAGCATGGGAGAAGAGCGGCGCCGTCAAATCCTGGAAGGCTGGATACCCCAGGCGGAACGTCAACTCAGGCGCGAGATCGTCTTGCGAAAAATCGAGGATGGCCTGGACTACACCCCGAGTGACGACGAGGTGGATCAAGAGCTGGAAAGGTTGGCCCGCCGCTACAACACCGATGTGGAAAAGCTGAGGTCTTATTATCAGGACGGTAAGCTGATCGAACAGCTCAAGAACGATCTCAAGAGGCGCTACACGGTCAGGACCCTGGTGGCCGCTTGCAAGCTGAAGAAGGGCAAAAAAATGAGCTACAAGGATTTCATTGACGAGCAGGAACGAAAAGGAGATAATTAAACCATGAAGCCGACAGAAACTGCGGCCCTTACCAGAGCGGCGGCCCACCACATCGTTCCCTATGTTTGGGAACAAACCAGCGGCGGGGAGCGGAGTTACGATATCTTCACGCGGCTGCTCAAGGATCGCATCGTGTTTCTCGGGGGAGAAATCGACGATTTTACCGCCGACGTCGTTGTCGGTCAGCTCCTGTTCCTGGAATCTCAAGATCCTGAAAAAGACATTGCGCTGTATGTCAATTCCCCGGGTGGCTCCGTAACCGCCGGTCTGGCCATCTACGACACCATCCAGGTGTTGCGCTGTCCGGTTCAAACCATCTGCATGGGACAGGCTGCCAGCATGGCGGCTCTCTTATTGGCAGGAGGTACCAAGGGCAAGCGATTGAGCCTGCCGCACAGCCGCATCCTTATCCACCAACCCTGGGGAGGTGTTCAGGGCCAGGCCAGGGATATCAACATCCAGGCCCGGGAAATTTTGCGGCTGAAAAACCTCACCATCCAGATCTTCGCTCAGCACACCGGCAAAAGCGAGGACACGGTTGCCGCGGACATGGAAAGGGATTTTTTCCTCGAGCCCAAACAGGCGGTCGAATACGGAATCATCGACCGGGTTCTCAGTCGTGAGGCTCATCATGGCAAGGGCTGAGATCGCGACCTGCAGTTTTTGCGGAAAGAAGGCCAACCAGGTCGCCCGAATGATCGGCGGACCTCGAGGGGTGAACATCTGCAACGAGTGCGTCGCCTTGTGCCAGAACCTCCTGGAAACAGAAAACCACGCGCCGGAGCTCGACATCGAACTTCCCCTTCCCCACGAGATGAAGGCCTATCTCGACCATTACGTGATTGGTCAGGAAGAAGCGAAAAAGGTCCTCAGCGTCGCGGTGTACAACCACTACAAGCGCATCAAGCAACGACAAAAGGGCCAATACCCGGATGTGGAACTCGACAAGAGCAACATCCTCCTCATCGGTCCCACGGGGACCGGCAAGACCCTGCTGGCCCGAACTTTGGCCAGGAGACTCAAGGTGCCCTTCGCCATCGCCGACGCCACCACCCTGACCGAGGCCGGTTATGTGGGTGAGGACGTCGAGAACATTCTTCTCAAACTGATTCAGGCTGCCGGAAACAACGTGGCCCACGCCGAGCGCGGCATCGTGTACATCGACGAAATCGACAAGATCGCCAAAAAAGGCGAGAATGTGAGCATCACCCGGGACGTCTCGGGGGAAGGGGTGCAGCAGGCCCTTCTCAAGATCATCGAGGGGACCATCGCGTCGGTACCACCCCAGGGTGGTCGCAAGCATCCCAATCAAGAGATGATCCGCATCGACACCACCGACATCCTCTTCATCTGCGGCGGCGCCTTCGTGGGTTTGGACAAGATCATCGAGCGCCGCCTGACGTCCCAACCCATTGGTTTTGGTTCGGACCTCAAGCCGCGATCGACCCATTCCGTCTCCGAGCTTTTGAAGCAGGCCCAGCCGGACGATCTGATAAAATTCGGGCTCATTCCCGAATTCATCGGCCGGTTGCCCATTACCGTCGCCCTGAACGACCTGGATCGCGACGATCTGGTTCGGGTAGCCACCGAACCCCGAAACAGCATCATCCGACAGTACCAGGTCCTGTTCGAAATGGACAATTGTATCCTGGAATTCGAAAAAGACGCGGTCTACGCCATCGCCGAACTGGCGATCAAGCGCAAGACCGGGGCGAGGGGGATCCGTTCCATCGTGGAAGGCGCCATGAACGATCTCATGTACGAGATTCCGGCGATGCCTAACCGAAAAAAAGTCATCATGACCAAAGAGGTGTTTTTGGAAGACGCCGAGCCGGTGATCATCTCGGATCCTCGAGAGATCGATCGGCCCTGGGTCAGGGAACTCTATGATTTTTCAGCGAAAGACTCGGCCTAAAGAGGCCGATCGAAAAAACCTCGTCGTCCTGGTCATCGCCAAGCCCCTCCAGTTTCCGGGAAACCCCCTTCCTTTTTTTATTTTCGAAGAAAACGATGTCAATGCGGTGGAACTTGCCTTGGGTGATACCAAGGAAATCCTGATCGTCCCCCCAAAACTGAAAACCGGGGAGGGGCTTGAACACGTGGGCACCTACGCCAAGGTCGTTCAGGTCATCAGGATGTCCGACGACTCGGTCAGGGTCCTCATCGAAGCCCGGCAAAGGGCCAGGGTGATCCGTTACATCCAGAGGGAACGCTACCTTCGTGCCGAAGTGGAAGTCCACGACCCATCGATCGAATGGAATGCCAACCTGGCCGCCCTGATGCAGACGGCCTTTCAGCTTTTGACCGAGTCCAAGGAGATCCAAAAAAAGATCCCGCAGGAGAAGTGGGACCTCATCCTCAAAGCCTCGACACCGGACGCTGTGGTGGACGCGGTGACCCCCTTCCTCAACCTGGACTACGAGAAAAAGCTGGAGATTTATCTCAAGACCGACGTGAAGGAAAGATTTGAAGAGTTTTTGGTATCGCTGCGCCTGGAAATGGAACTCAATAGTATCCACCAGGAAATCAATCGCCGGGTGCGGTCCCGTTTGGACCGAAGCCAAAAGGAGCACTACCTCCAGGAAAAAATCCGGGAGATGCAGCGGGAGCTGGGGGACGACGACGATCCTACCGGAGCCAAGGAGTTGGGCCGAAGAATCGAGGAGCTATCCATGAGTCCCGAGCTCAAGGAGCGTTGCCTCAGGGAAGTGGAACGGCTCAAGAGGCTCTCGCTCAACAGTGCCGAGGCCGCCATCACCCGAACCTACCTCGAATGGATCACGGATCTCCCCTGGAAAGTGTTTTCCGAAGACAGGCTCGATCTGTCCGAGGCCAAGCGGATCCTGGACGAAGACCATTACGACATGCAGAAGGTCAAAGATCGGATCCTGGATTTCCTGGCGACGCGGATCTTTCGCACCAATCAAAGGGGGCCCATCCTGTGTCTGGTGGGTCCTCCGGGGACCGGAAAGACCAGCCTGGCCCGCAGTATCGCACGGGCCTTGAACCGTCAATTCGTCCGCATCAGCCTGGGTGGGGTTCGGGACGAGGCCGAAATCCGGGGCCATCGGCGAACCTATGTGGGCGCCCTTCCGGGGCGGATCATCCAGGGAATGAAGCGGGCCAGGACCTCCAACCCCGTCATGCTCCTGGACGAGATCGACAAAATCAGCTCGGACTACAAGGGCGATCCCGCAGCAGCCCTCCTCGAGGTTTTGGATCCAGAGATCAACAACGAGTTTTCCGATCACTACCTGGAAATCCCCTACGACCTCTCCCACGTGTTTTTCATTGCGACCGCCAACAGCCTGCACAACATGTCCCGCCCCATGATCGACCGCCTGGAAATGATCGAGGTTCCCGGTTATTCCTATCTGGAAAAAATTCGGATTGCCGAGGACCACCTCATTCCCCGTCAGATCACCGAAATCGGTCTGGAGGGTTGGCAGGTTCGCTTTTCCAAGGATGCCATTCAGGAAATCATCGAACGCTATACCCACGAAAGCGGGGTGCGTTCCCTGGAGAGGAGCATTGCCCAGGTGTTGCGGCGGGCCGTCAGTGAGTGGGCTCTGGAATCGAAGAAATCCGAAAATGTGGAGGGTTCCTCGGACACCCCTGTCCAAACCTTGAATATTGAGCCTCAAGAGGTTCGGCGTGCCATGGGGGTGCCGCCGATCGACCCGTTTGCCCGGTTGCCCGAGAAGATCCCGGGGATCGCCATCGGTCTGGCCTGGACCGAGAACGGCGGACGGGTGCTGCCGGTGGAAGTGGGCCTTTACCCGGGCAAGGGGGAGCTCGTCCTGACCGGAAGCCTGGGCGATGTGATGAAGGAAAGCGCTCGAATAGCGCTCAGCTACATCAAGGCCCACCACAACGAGCTCGACGTACCCCTGGAAACTTGCAGGGATAACGATATTCACATCCATTTTCCGGAAGGGGCGATTCCTAAGGATGGGCCGAGTGCAGGGCTGGCCATGGTCAGCGCCCTGGTTTCCGCCTTTCGCCAACACCCCTTGAGGTCCCAATTCGCCATGACCGGTGAGGTCACCCTGATCGGCAAAGTCCTGCCGATCGGCGGCCTGAAAGAAAAACTGCTCGCCGCACATCGTCAGAAACTCTATCATGTGATTCTTCCCGCGGATAACAAGCCCAACCTCGAGGACATCCCGCAAGAGGTGACCCAGGCTCTGAACATTTACTGGGTACAAAGCGTCGAGGAAGCGTTGGATGTTTTGTTCAAGGAGGGAAACGATGAACAGTCCTCTGTTGGGACGTTCGCTTCTGAAATTGCATGATCTCTCCTTCGTCGAACTGCGTTACCTTCTGGACCTGAGCCACCGGGTCAAGGCCCAACGGCGCCGCCGAGAGGCCACCAGCCGCTTCCGGGGACTGAGCTTAGGGCTCCTCTTCGAAAAACCCAGCACCCGAACCCGAAGTGCCTTCGAGACTGCCTTTGGCGAGGAGGGGGGGCACCCCTGTTTTCTCAGTCCCAAGGACATTCAGTTGGGAGCCAAGGAAACCATCGAGGACACGGCCCGAGTTCTGGGCCGCATGTTCGATGGCATCATGTTCCGGGGATTTCGGCAAGATTCGGTCGAAGCCCTGGCCCGATACTCCGGTGTTCCCGTGTACAACGGCTTGACCGACGACTACCACCCGATGCAGGTTTTGGCGGATCTCATGACCCTCGAGGAAAACTGGGGCCAGCTGGAAGGGCGTAAGCTGGTTTATGCCGGGGATGCCCGCAACAACATGGCCAACACCCTGATCTTCGGCTGCGCCATGGTGGGCATCGAGCTCGTCCTTGCCTGTCCCGAAGAGCTCAGTCCCGACGAGCGCATCGTTCAGGAAAGCCGCAATTATCTTTTGGACGACACTCCTGCCCTCGTCATCGAGCGAAATCTCCAAACCGCTTTGCGGGGGGCGGATGCTGTCTACACCGACGTCTGGGCCAGCATGGGAGAAGAAGACAGGCTGCAGGAACGATTGGCGCTCCTGAGACCCTATCAAATCAACGCCGAAACTCTCTCCTGGACCCAAAAAAACGACACCCTGTTCCTCCACTGCCTCCCTGCTGTGCGTGGCAACGAAGTTACCGCCGAGGTGCTCGAAGGCCCCAACAGCAGGGTCTGGGACCAGAGTGAAAACCGCAAACATACGACCAAGGCGGTGCTTTTGGCCACCTTGCCCCTGTTCGAAAAAACGCTTGATCCCTGAGAGATGCCGATTTATACTCACGAAGGAGGTTCGCATGAAACACCTAGTTCCCCTGATACTGGCCCTGTTGATTTTAGGCCAGGGAATTTATGCTCAGGCCGCCGGAAGTCCCTCGAATCCGCGTCCCAACCTGGTGGTCTCGCCCTACTATGTCAAAAACGTGTTCCTGAACCGCATCGTCAGCACCGCCCGAGGTTACCGCATCGAGTATTTCAACGCGCGCATGGAGCCCAAGGCCATCCATGTGCCCATCGAATGGTTTTCCCGCCAAAACCAGTACGGCCGCCTCGAGGACGGGGGGGTGAAGGCAGAAATACTTTTTGCGACCGACGCGGCCTATCCCTACGTGAGCATTTTCTGGAAGGACGGAAAGTTTTCACACCTCAGAATCCACGCCCAGGAAAGTTTCAATCACTCTTCCTGGGGAGTGCTTCGGCCTCAGACCAACATCGATGATCGGTTCAAACCTGACGCCGAGCTCGAGTTTGAGTTTTAAGGGGATCATCCCGCCAGGGGTACTCGATTTTTTAAAAAATCCCGACACCTTTCTGGTGGTGGGGCATTCCGAGCCGGATGCCGACTGTTTGGGATCGCAGATCGCTCTGGCCCATGTGGTCCAGTCTTTGGGCGGACGGGCGGTCCTTGCTTCGGCCGGGCCCTTCCTGCGGCCCGAAATCAAGCCCTGGGAGTCGCTGTTTCTCGCGGATCCGGATGCCTGTCCCCGTGTCGATCGGGCGGTGGTGCTGGATTGCTCGAGTCCCTCCCGCGCAGGGCCCTGGCAGGCAAAGATGACGGGGCTTCCTGTTCTGGTCATCGACCACCACGCCGGCACCGACCGCTGTGGGGAAGTGGATTACATCGACCCGGAAGCCCCCAGTACCGCCCTGCTCGTTTTTCGAATCTACGAGGCTCTGGGACTTCCTCTGACACCGGCCGTCGCCTACAGCCTGATGCTCGCTTCGTGCACCGATACAGGGTTCTTCCGACACCTGGGTCCCGCACAGGGTGAAACACTGCGAATGTGCGCCCAATTTTCGGACCTCGGCGTCAGCCTCCAGGACATCCATGCGCTCATGACCGGTGGCCAGCTTGCAACCAATTTGCGGCTTCTCGGAAATCTTCTGGGACGTCTGCAGCTGCACTACGAGGGCAGACTCGCTTATACCTTCGAGGAAGAGGGGGAGCGCGAAAGCCTGCAGGCATCGAACCGCCCCTCGGACCTTCTCTACCAGCTGATATTCACCATCGATTCGGTGGAGATGGCCGTGGTACTACGGACCGAAAACGGGGCGACGATCGGCGGACTACGCAGCCGCCGGACGATCGATTGTGCCCAAATCGCCTCGGGACTGGGCGGAGGGGGGCACGTTCGGGCCAGCGGTTTTCGAACCGAGAAGCCACTCGATCAGGTCAAAACGTTCATTTTTGCTGAGTTCGAGAGGGCACTCGGCGGTTGATGCCCCTTCAGGGAAGGTCGTGGACCTCGATGTGCAAACGAGTCAGCACCCGGCCCATTTCGTCTCGGATGACCAGTCCGTATGTCCCAGCTTCTTCCAGTTTTCCCGTTTCCAGCACGGTGGATTTGCCGTGGACCAGGGTCTGCCGCATTCGATAAAGGATTCTCATCGGGTAGGGGTAAGTTCCTCTAAAAAATAGGATCTCGACTTCCCCGTCCACCGTTGGAACGACGATAAAAGCGGGCGCCACGCCTGACTTTGCCAAACTGGGGCGCTGATACATCTGAAGACTCGGTCCGACCTCGACACCGAGGTAGGCCCTGGGTTCCGATACCTCTCCAGAGAAGTCGGTCTGGAAGGGGTCCAGCACCCCAACGATGCGGCCCTTCAATCCGGGTTGGCTCAGGGACACGATTTCGGTTCCCTGCAGATTTTCCGGGCTGGACAAAATCACCCTATCCCTGTCGAGGAAGATACCGATTTCGGCTGGCACACCCCCAACCTCGAAGAACACCAGATCGCCCGGCTGGGCCCGGTCCAGGGAATTCAAGTCCCTTGCCGTGCCCAGGACTCGGACATCGCCCGGAATGAAGCGGCCCATCACGCGTGAAAAGCAGGTCTGGACCAGGCGCAGAGAGTCGATGCCGTAGCGCGAATGGCCACCGTGGACGAAGGGAACTCCCAAATACGTGAGAGCCAGCTGAAGAAATTGTTCCCGGTAGTCTGCAGGGATATTTTGGGGTTGCGCAAAAAGCATCGAGGCAGTGGAGACAGCCAACAGCCAGCGGGCCATGATTTATTATCGGCTAAAACGACCCCAGCGCTCGAATGTCGCCGTCGTTTAATTCGAAGACAGTCGAAAAAATAACCCCGTGATGATGAAATACATCACGAAAATTCTGGGAATGCGGAAGAGGGATGCCAGGATGTAAGTGGGGAAGGGAACCTTCATCAGTCCGGCGATCCAACTGACCGTTGAATACGGCACTGGTGACACGGCGGCGATGACGACGGCCCAAAAGCCATATTTCTTGATGAGGGTCTCCCCCTTGGCCCTGTAGTATTCCACCATGCGGTGAACAAATTTGATTTTGTCAAAAAAATGACCGATGGCCCAACCCGTGCAGCCGCCGAGGATGGAGGCCAAACTCATCATGGAGAGGATCCACACCGCGTTGAGACCTTCCTGTGCGAGGAAGGGAAAGGTGAGGTCGATGCTACCCGGAACGATCAGGGCGTCGGTGATGTAGGCAAAGGCAAAAAATCCCCAGGTTCCCAGGTTCTGGACGAACCATTTTCCGAAGGCTTCGATTTGGTCGTTGAAGATGATCATGAGGGAAAGGGCGATGACGGTGGTCGCTGCCAGGGTGATTGCGGTTTGGATCAAAATGGTCCTGGGATTCAATTCTACCGTCGAAGCATTCTTGGGATGTTCGCTCATGATTTTAATATACACAATTCATCGGGACTTTCTATCCCTGCCGAGCGAGCACCTCATCCCAGAAACTCTTCCAGCTCTTCCACACTGACCTGCTCCAACAGGTAATAGCGCTCTTCGCCGTTACGAGTTTCGCGGGTGCGCTGTCCGACCACACGGTAGACGATTTGCCGGGCCGTGGTCAGGGGCAGGGGGAGCGGCTCTCCATTCAGGCCCACCAAACTCATGAGGGTCAGGGGATGGGAGATTTCCTGGACATCTCCCTCCGGATAGACGATGTAATGTTCGGTCCAGCGCATGTTTCATGATACTCCAACGCCTGGGTTGGGAAAACACCGAGGTGTGCAGGATTCACTATACATCTGTAAACTCTCTTGCAAACTTTTTAGGAAAAATCTTTATTTTTCGGCTTTTCGGTCAATTGACAAAGGTTCGCGGCTGTCTCATATTGAGGATGAGGTGGGAGAAAGTGGGAAAAAAAGGCGAAGAGTGGTAAAAAGTAATGATCACGGGGGAATACCGGGTTGCCCTGGACGACAAAAACCGTCTCCTGATTCCGACGCGAATCCGAACGGATATCGCGGGGGACAACCTGGTTCTCACCAAGGGGATCGACAACTGCCTTTGGCTTTTTCACCCTTCGGAGTGGCAAAAGATTTCGAACAGTATTCTGACTTCGACCTCGATGTTTCAGACCCAGGGCCGGATGATTCAGCGCCGGATTTTGGCTCCCGCGGTGGAGCTGGAGGTGGACAAGACTGGGAGGATCACCATCCCGCCCCTCCTGCGCGAGCACGCCGGCTTGAAGAAGGACTGCCTGGTCCTGGGCATGATTCGGTATCTGGAGATCTGGGACGAGGAAGCGTATCAGAAGTACCAGGAGGGGACCGAGGCCTCGCTGGGTGAGCTGACCGACCAGATCGCCATCATGTGGCCGAAGGAATGAGCGTCCACACCAGCGTGATGCTCCGTGAGGTGGTGGATTTCTTCACCGACCTCCCGGAAGGCTGCCTGCTGGTGGATGCGACCACGGGAGAGGGAGGGCATTCGGAGGCCCTCCTTCGCGCTCGGCCTGACCTGAGGCTCGAGTGCTGGGATGTCGATCGCGACATTCAGGCCCGGGCCAGAGAAAGGCTGGCCGGTGCCTTGGACCGGATTCGGTTTCGGTCGGGTTGGTTTGACGAACTTTTTGACGAGATGGAAGAGGAGCCGGGGGGGATCCTCTTCGATCTGGGTATCAGCATGTTCCACTTTCGTGCGTCGGGACGGGGATTCTCGTTTCGATCGGGCGAGCCGCTGGACATGCGTCTGAGCCGACAAGGGCCGACAGCTGCCGACCTTGTCAACACCCTCCCCGAGCAGGAATTGGAAGATTTGATTCGAACCTATGGGGAGGAAAGGATGGCCCAGCGCATCGCGCGAGAACTGATACATCACCGACCGATTACCACCGCCGACCAACTCGCGCTCATCATTGCCCAGGCCGTGCCGCGGGGATACGAAAGGGGCAGGATTCATCCGGCCACTCGGACCTTTCAGGCACTGCGCATCGCCGTCAACGATGAACTCGGAAGACTGGAGAGAGCCCTCGACAAGGGGTTTACCCGTTTGAATCGGGGCGGCAAGATGGCGGTCATCACCTTTCATTCCCTGGAAGACAGGATTGTCAAGACGCGCTTCAAGGAATGGTCGCGCTCCTGTATTTGTCCACCCGAAAAGGCCCGTTGCGAGTGCGGCGGAAAGCCGCTGGCAAGCCTCGCGGGGCGACTCATGCCCACCCCCGAAGAATGTGAAAGCAATCCGCCCAGCCGCAGTGCGATCCTGAGGCTCCTCGTGAAGCTTCGCCATCGGAGGACCGATGCGTAACCTCCTGTATTGGGTGGCGGCGGTGATGATTCCCCTGGCCTTGTTCCTTCAGGTCAACCAGGCTTACGATTATTACCGGCTTTCGTCCGATTTGCGAAAGTTGCGCCGGGAGATCGCGCAAACCTCCGAGCAAAATCGCCAGCTGGAAATCGGCAGATCCATCCTCGAGAATCCCGAAAGAATCGACCGGCTGGCACGAGAAGAATTAGGCCTTTCGGTCATCGAAAGTCGGAGGATCATCAAGGTAAGACTGAATTCGGGGAGGGGGCCATGAGCGGGCTGTTGAGCGCAGCGGATTGGCTGAGCATCACCGAGGCGTACCTCCTGGGCAGGGACGACAGACTGGACTCGGTGGTTTCTATCGTGACCGACAGCCGAAAGGCCGAGGCGGGAAGTCTCTTCGTCGCCCTGGCTGGAGAGCGTGCCTGCGGCTGGGACTACCTCGATCACGCCTATGCAAACGGTTGCACGGTCTTTTGGGGGCCCGAAGCAGCCTCCGAGTCGCTGGTGCAATTTTGGAAAAATCACCCCGACACCGCGGTGTTGATTTCTCCCGATCCTTTGAATTCCCTGCAACACGCCGCGCGCTGGTACCTGGCGGAAAGGACCAGGGCTTATCGCATCGGCGTGACAGGTTCCCAGGGAAAAACCACGGCCAAGGAAATGCTGCGAGTGGCCCTGTCGGCCTACGGGCAGGTGTATTCGCCGCAGGGGAATCTCAACACCGTCATCAGCCTTCCGTGCGAGATCTTCAAAATCGGCCCCGAACACGATTACGCCATTTTCGAGATGGGGATCGACCGCGTGGGGGAGATGGAGGTCCTGGCCGAGATGATCCGGCCCCAGGCCGCTCTTTTGACCGGTATCGGGACCGCCCACGCGGAGTTTCTCGGGGGACGGGAGGGGATCGCTCGTGAAAAGGCCAAAATCGCCTCACGGATGGATCGAACCGGCGTTTTTCTGGTACCCCGGCACGATGATTTTTACGAACAGGTCGTTCGCGGCGTTTCGGCGAACGTTGTCGGTTATGGCTACGACGATGTCGAGGCGGGAAGCCTGGAGATCTTGTCCTGGACGCGGACTCGGTTCCGTTACCACAACCGGTGGGTCGAGATCCCCCAGGCGGGAAAACACTTCGCCCTGATGGCCGTGGCCGTGCTCAAGTTGGTGGAGTTCCTGGGCCACGACCCCGGTCCGGCCATCGAGGCTCTCGCCGGTTTGAAACTGCCTGGGGGGCGAAGCCGCTGGATCGAGGGGGACATCTCGATTCTGGACGATTCGTACAATGCTAATCCGCAAAGTGTCGGGGCGCTGTTGGACACCCTGAGCGAATTGCCGCGTCCCAACCATCTGGTCCTGGTGCTAGGTTCGATGCTGGAATTAGGCGATTTGAGCGAGGACGCGCACCGGCAGTTGGGGCGAAGGGCGGCCAGCCTCCAGCCCGATGTTTTGGTGTGGGTTGGGAAAGAGGCCGGTCTGTCCTATGAGGAGGCAAGGCCCACGTACCTGGGGCAACACCGATGGTATCCCGACGCCGAGGCTGCCCTGGCCTTCCTTCGAGAGGTGGTGAGTCCCGGCAGCACTTTGGTGGTCAAGGCCTCGCGAGGCATCGGGTTGGACAAAATCGTCCATCACTTCACTCAGGAGTCTGCGCATGCTCTTTAACCTACTCTTTCCACTCGTGCCCTATTTTTCCGGTTTCAACGTGGTGCAGTACATCACCTTCCGGGGGGCGGTCGCCGCGGTGTTTGCCCTTCTGTTTTCGTTGTTGCTCGGACCGTGGACCATCAAGCGCCTGCGAATGTTGAAGGCCAAGCAGTCGATCCGGGACGATGGTCCGCAGACCCATCTCACCAAGGCGGGGACGCCCACCATGGGCGGGATTCTGATGATCGTGTCCATTGTCCTGAGCTGTCTGCTTTGGATGGACTGGGATTCGGTATATACCTGGCAGGTAGTGGTGGGGACCCTGGCCTTCGGTGCCATCGGTTTCTGGGACGATTTTCTCAAAATCACCCGGCGCAACAGCGACGGGCTTTCCGGCCCCCTGAAAATGTTCTGGCAAATCGTGGTGAGTATCGGGTTGATGGTGTGGATCTACCTGACTCGAAACACACAGACCACCTATCTCTATCTCCCGTTTTTGAAGTTCCCCGTCCTCGATCTCGGACTTTTTTACATCCCCCTGGGTGTGCTGCTCATGGTAGGTTTTTCCAACGCGGTGAATCTGACCGACGGGCTCGATGGTCTGGCGACGGGTCTTTTGGTCCTCTCGGGAATCACCCTGGCCATCCTGACCTATGTTTCGGGGCATGCGGAGTTCAGCCGCTACCTTCTGATTCCTTTCCTTCCCGGCGCGGGTGAGCTGACCATCTACAGTGCCGCCCTGGTCGGCGCCGCTGTGGGATTTCTTTGGTTCAATTCCCACCCGGCAGAGGTGTTTATGGGGGATACCGGTCCCCTGGCCTTCGGAGGGGTTATCGCCCTGGTCTCGATGCTCGTCAAAAAAGAAGTTCTTCTCCTGATTTTTGGCGGGGTTTTCGTGCTCGAGGCCGTCTCGGTGATGTGGCAGGTATTCTGGTTCAAGAGGACCGGAAAACGATTTTTCCGTATGGCCCCGCTCCACCACCATTTTGAGCTGAGCGGGTGGTCCGAGACCAAGGTGGTGGTTCGTTTTTGGATTTTGGGAGGGCTTTTGACCCTCGTCAGTCTTTCAACCTTGAAATTGCAGTAGGAGATCATGCGGGAATACGACTTGCTGCGGCAAAAACAACCGACCCTCGACCATTCCCTGGCCGCGCTCGTCGTGCTGATCTGCGGTGTCGGTCTGGTGGTGTTGTATTCCGCTTCCTGGTTCATCGGCGAAAGGCTGATGGGTTCCGGTTACCACTTTCTGTTGAGGCAGCTGAGCTGGGCCGTTGTGGGCGGCCTGGCGGCCTGGCTGATCAGCCGCCTCGATTCCCGATGGTGGCAGAAGGCGGTGCCTCAGCTCCTGGTTGTGACCCTGGTGTTGATGCTCGTCCCCTTGCTTCCTGTGGTGGGGCGTCCCTTGCTGGGGGCGCGGCGATGGATCATTCTCGGACCCCTGACCTTTCAACCCTCCGAACTGCTCAAGCTCACCATGATTCTCTACGTGGCCAACTTTTACTCCCGGCGCCAGGACAGTCTGGACGATCCCAAAGAGACCTTCATTCCGCCGATGATCGTGGTTCTGGTTCTGAGTGGTCTCTGTCTTCTACAAAACGATTTTTCCGCCGCGGTGTTTTCCTTTAGCCTGGGGCTGGCAATGATGTTCGCTGCAGGACTCAAGCTGCGCTTTTTGCTTCCCACCATCTTGATCGGTGTACCGGTGGGCATCGTGTTTCTTTTTGCCCGTAGTTACCGTGTCGAGCGGCTGATGACTTACTTCAACCCTTACGAGGATCCAACAGGTGCGGGGTACCAGTTGTTGGCCGCTCGCCGAGCCCTAACGAACGGGGGGCTTCTGGGGGTGGGGCCTGGTGCCGGTGTGCGCAAGTTGGGAGGGGTGCCGGAAGTCCAGGCCGACTTCATCGGGGCCGTTTTCGGGGAAGAATTCGGCCTGGTGGGAATTGTCGCTCTCTTTTCCCTTTTTGGCTTTTTGTTCTACAAGATCTTTCGGATCGCCATGACCCAAAAAGATCCCTTCGAGGCCCTGGTGGCCACCGGGGTCGCGTTTTCTCTGGCCTTGCAATTTTTAATAAACATGGGCGTGGTATCCGGTGCCTTGCCGGCCACGGGCTTGCCCCTGCCTTTTTTCAGTTCGGGCGGATCGAGTTTGTTCATGAATCTTGTGATGATGGGAATTGTACTCAGTCTAACCAGGAGGAACGATGGTCACCAACCTCTCTAGCCCCTGGACCCCGATGACCGATCGAGCCTCCCCATCCATCCGGCCCGCTCGATCGGCACTGCGCCGTGGTCTCGTTGTCCTGAACATTGGCTTGTTGTCGGTGATCATCCTTCAGGTCGGTTTTTATACCTGGCTGGCTCCCAGGTTGGTCCTGGACTATGTGCAAATCCAGGGAACAGCCCGACCTCAGGCCCTGATCGAGTACCTCGGTCTCAAAAAAGGGACACCGTTTTATTTGCTCGACGAAAATCAAATCCAGGAGCGCCTGATGGCCCTTCCGGAAATCCGCAGTGCCAGTGTGCTCAAGCGTTTCCCGGATTCGTTGACGATCGTGGTCGACCAACGGCAGCCTGTAGGAATTGTCCTGCATCCTGAGTCTTTGGAAGTTTTTCTGATCGACCGGGAGGGGGTGGTGTTCCCCAAGCAGTCAGATGCCCGCCTCGATTACCTTCTGATTTCCGGACTCTTCTGGGATGAGGGATCGACATCTCCTCGGTTGGATCCCCGCTATGTTTCTTTCCTGGAAGATCTCTATCAAGTCAAGGCTCAGGAGCCGGGAATCTACGATCTGATTTCGGAAGTAAAAATCGAGCTATCGCAGACGGGTTTCACTTTGAAAATCGCCTTCGTGCATTCCCGGGTACCTGTGCTGTTTTCCCGACCGCTGACCGTGGACAATTTGAAGCAGGCTCTTCTCTTACTCGATCTGATTCGGACGGAATCCTGGGAACAGGAGGTTTTGGAACTCGATATGAGAACCGCTGCGCCGGTGTTTCGAAAGGGGGTCAGGAGCTAGATATGGATGACCTCCTGGTAGGATTGGACATTGGATCTTCCAAAATCCGTTGCCTCGTCGCCACACGCGAAGACGAGGGGGTGCCCAAAATTGTGGCCTGGGGTGCCAGCCCCTCCGACGGCGTTCGCTCCGGCGTTATCATCAACATCCGAAGCGCCAGTCAAGCCATCGGTCAGGCGGTGACCGAGGTCGAAAACCGCGGCTACGAGGTCGAACGAATCACCTCCGGTATCTCGGGAATGAGCATCGATGGCATCAATTCCCGCGGAGTCGTGGCCGTGAGCAAAGGCAGGGAGATCGGTACGGCGGAGATGGAAAAAGCCCTCGAGGCGGCCAAAGCCGTGGTCATCCCCGAGGACAGGGAGATCCTGCATGTCATCCCCCAGGAATACATTGTGGACGGCACCTCGGACATCATGGATCCGCGCGGGATGATGGGGGTCAGGCTGGAGGTCGAAACGCACATCGTGACCGCACCGTTGACCGCCATCCGAAATCTGTTGAGTGCCGTCAATTCGGCGGGTTTCCGAGTGGAGGAGCTTTTATTGGGGGCCCTGGCAGCCGGTGAGGCCTGCCTGACCCGGGATGAAAAAAATTACGGCTGTGTCCATCTGCACCTGGGTGCGGGGACAACCGATGTCATGCTCTGGTACAAGGGGGCGCCAAGGTTCACCCGTTCGTACCCCCTGGGAGGTAACCTCGTGACGTCGGACATCGCGAATGTTCTGAAGGTTTCCCTGCCCGATGCCGAGGGACTCAAATTGCACGAGGGCAGCTGCTATCCGGGACTGCTTGCCGACGACTTCGTGCTGATTCAGAAAGTCGGTGATTCCCGTGTCACCGAGGTAAGCCGCAGCCAGTTGACCGATATTATCGCGGCTCGCGTGGTGGAGATTCTGCAGATTGTCAAGACGGATCTGGAGAGGAGTGGCCATCTGGAGCGGATTAGTGGCGGCGTGGTCCTGACCGGCGGGGCCGCCCAGCAGCTTGGCATGTTGGAGCTCGTTCAGGATCTCTTTCGGCGGCATTCTCGGGTGGCCGTTCCGATGGGGTTGGGGGGACTGCGAAATCCTGTAAGCGGTACCGAGTGGAGCACGTGTTGCGGGTTGGTTCTGGCAACCGCCAAAACGCGGGAGTCGTCGGTATCGGAGGTACAGAAACGTTCGGAAGGGAAGGGAATATGGGATTGGATCCGACTGATCGTCAAAAAAATTATTTAGGGAAAAAAAGGAAGGAGGGGGAGTGATGTCATTTAGTATCGCACCGGATCGGGTCTCGGAATATGGGACGGTCATCAAGGTGGTAGGAATCGGAGGGGCGGGGGGTAACGCCATCAACCGCATGATCGAACAGGGGCTGTCGGGTGTGGAGTTCATTGCCTGCAACACCGACCGGCAAGTCCTCGACGTCAATCTGGCCCCCACCAAGATCGTGTTGGGTCGCTCGGTTACCCGCGGGCTGGGGGCGGGAGGGGATCCCGAAGTGGGTGCCGCGGCCGCCGAAGAAGACAAGGACACCATCCGTCAGGCCCTGGCCGGTGCCGATATGGTCTTCGTTACCGCGGGAATGGGAGGGGGGACGGGAACCGGGGCCGCCCCCATCATTGCGCGAATCGCCAAGGAAAACGGGGCCCTGACGGTAGGCGTCGTTACCAAGCCCTTCGAATTCGAGGGCTTGAAAAAGATGGAGATGGCCCTGACAGGTATCGATAAGCTTCGGAAGAACGTCGATACCCTGATCACGATCCCCAATCAAAAAATCATTTCGGTTTTGGGTCCCAGCGCCATGCTCAAGCAGGCATTTTTGAAGGCCGATGAAGTGTTGCAAAACGGAGTCCGGAGTATCACCGAAATCATCACCACTCCCGGAATCATCAACATCGATTTTGCCGATGTTCGAGCCACCATGGAAGGCAAGGGTGATGCCCTCATGGGAAGCGGCGCGGGCAAGGGCGAGAACAAGGTTTTGGAGGCGGTGGAGCAGGTTTTATCCAATCCGTTTTTGGATGGGGTGAAACTCGACGGTGCCACCCGGGTTTTGATCAATGTCACGGCCCCGCAAACCCTCTCCATGGATGACTACGACGAAATCAACCAGCTGATTACCGCCAGGGTCCACAAGCACGCAGTGGTGATCACCGGCCTGGTCTGCGACGACAGTCTGTCCGACGAAATTCGGCTTACCGTCATCGCAACGGGTTTCGAGGTTCCCCGGGAGCTTGAGTTCGGCGGCCGCGACGAAAGGGGAGCCGAGACCCCGAAGCAGCGCACGCTCCGAGATCACGCTTCCGCCCATCAGACGTTGACAAAACCCATGTTCCTCGAGAAGTATGGGCATGAGGGTATCATCACCCCGAATACCGACCCCAACTACGGTACGAGCCTTCCGGATGGGGACCGTTTTTTGATGCCTGCTTATCTTCGGAACAGTCAAAGGCAAGTGGCAGGTAAAAATTGAACAACTGGATCAAACGAGGCTTCGGCCTGTATCTCGAGAATCGTCAAGGACTCAGACCGCGGACCCTGGAGGAATATCTGCGCGAGTTCGACCGCGTTCAGGATTTCGCTCAGGCGCGGGGGTCGGACTGGACCCAATGGGATCGAAATCAGGTGATGGAGTATCTCACCGAAAGGACCGGCCAGCTCAGTCCGCGCAGCGTTGTCAAACTCTTGAGTATTCTCCGTAATCTGTTTTCCTACCTCATCATGGAAAAGGTGAGGCCGGACGATCCCATGGAGCTGATCGAGGGACCGAAAATTCGGCCCAGGATCCCCGAAGTTTTCGACCCGATCGACGTCGATCGGTTTTTGGAGCTCTTTCCCCTGGACCAGCCCCTGCATGTTCGGGACCGCGCCCTTTTCGAACTCATCTATTCCTGCGGTCTGAGGGTCAGCGAGGCATCGGATCTGAGGCTCGAGGAGGTGGATCTGGAAAATGCCCTGATTCGGGTGCGGGGTAAGGGCGGAAAAGAGCGCCTGGTACCTCTAACCGACGAAGCCCAGAAGTTTCTCCGGCTCTACCTCGCCGAAGCCCGTCCAAAACTGGCACGAGTCGGCAGTCGGGAGGTATTCGTGAACGTTCGGGGGGAAGGACTGGGGCGCAAGGGCATCTGGAAAAACTTCAAATTCGCCCTGCAGAAACTCGGGTTGTCGGGCAAGGTCCACACCCTGAGACATAGTTTTGCCACCCACCTGCTGACCGGCGGGGCCGATTTACGCTCGGTACAGGAGCTGTTGGGTCATAGCTCGATCGCCACCACCCAGATTTACACCCACGTGCGCCAGGATGATCTGGCCAGGGCGCATCGGCGCTATCATCCGGGAAACACGGCCACGACGGCCGAAGGAGCTAAACATGAGAAGGCTTGATCTTTTCTGGCTGACCCTGGTCCTGGCCTCCTGCCAGTTTTCCAACACGGATTGGGAATTCTTCGAATCGGGCATCCGCGAAGATTCCGGGGGCAGGGTCGATGAGTCCCGGCTCAGGGAAGCCAGGAATCAGGTGGAGAAATACAAGTCCAGCATCGACCGACTGATCCTGGAAACTCAGTGGCACGGCGACGCTCTGCGTTTCCTGGGAGACGAGTACTTCCGCCGCCAGATGTATGGACCCGCCCAGCAGGCCTACTCCAGGGCCCTGGAAATCCTGCCGGGGAGTTTCAGCCTTTGGTACCGGCTGGCCCTGAGTCACGCCCAGTTGGCCACCCTGGCCCTCGATCCCGACGAGAGGAAGGGCCGGTCCCTGCTGGCGGTGCGCGCCTACAACAGGGCTCTGGGGATCGAGGCGAATCACACCGCCAGCCTCTATGGTCTCAGTATCCTGCACGTCTTCGAACTCTCAGAGCCCGACAAGGCCCTTCCCCTGTTGGACAGGCTGTTGAACATCGAGCCGCGGAACACCCGCGCCCTCTTCGTCCGCGCCCGAGCGAGGTTCGAGACCGGCGACCTGGAGGGCGCGGTGCGCGATTACGACGCGATCATCAACTTTTCCAGCGATCCCGGTGAACAGGAAAGTGCCCGGCGCAACCGAAACACCATCCTGGGAGGGGTTCGTTGAACAGGGTCCTGCTGTTGTTGCTTCATCGAATGGAGGGGCTCCATCCCGCCGAGAAGCTGAAACTGCTGCAGACCTTTCCGGCGATCGAGGATTGGAAGTCCCTTCAGTGGCAGGACCTGGAGGCGGCTCTGGGAAGGAGGATGGCCGACAGGGGGCCTTCGCTGGCGCAACGTTTAGCTCTATCCGAGAGCGACTGCATCGATCTTGAAAAACATCATCAGGACTTTTTCATTTATGGTAAGGAAGGTTATCCCGTACTGCTGGGGGAGATACCCGATCCGCCCCTATTGGTATTTTACCGCGGCATTCCTCGGAACGCCCCTCGGTACGTGGCCGTGGTCGGGACCCGACACCCAACCCAGGCAGCCCAGCAAGCCGCTTTCGAGCTTGGAGCCAGGCTGGCGTCCCTGGGATGGGTCGTGGTGAGCGGCCTGGCCTTCGGTATCGACCGCCAGGCCCACCGAGGCGCCCTCGTCCACGGGATCACCTGGGCCTGGCTGGCTTCCTCGGTGGAAAACATCACGCCGAAAGCCCATGTTCCGCTGGCCAGGGCCATCCTCGACGGTGGCGGCCTGATCCTGAGCGAGCATCCTCCGGGTACCCCCGCCCTGAGGCATCACTTTCCCCGGCGCAACAGGCTGTTGAGCGGCCAGTGCCAGGCGGTCATTCTGGTTCAGGCACCGAGAAAAAGCGGTGCCATGATCACGGCCCGCCTGGCCCTGGAGCAGAACCGGGAGGTGCTCGTTCTCCGCGAGGGTCTTCATCCGGTGGCGGGCAGCGGGGGACTGGCCCTGGCCGAAGAAGGCGCGAGGGTGATCGATGTCTCGGCAAACCTCGAAAAGGAGGCGGCAGGATGGATGCCTTGATGGAGGAGTTTCTGATCTATCAACAGCGCCTGCGCGGTCTTTCCGAACGGACCCTGAGGGCGTATCGGACCGATCTGGGACACTGGGAGCGGTTTTTGCAGGCAGAGGGAGTGGGCATTCTGGAGGCAGACTCCCAGTTGGCCGGTGGCTTTCTTCTGGAACGACGGCGGCGGAAACTCACCCCGGCCGCGGTGAACCGGAGCCTGGGAGCCTTGCGGGGCTTCTATCGCTTCCTGCTGCGATCGGGTAAGGTGACGGTCAACCCCTTTTCCGGGCTGAGGTCCCTGAAAAATCCGCGCCTTCTGCCCAGGGTCTTGAAACAGTCCGAACTCCGGCTGTTGTTGAGCGGTCTGCCCCTGGACTTCGAAGGGACTCGGGATCGTTTCATCTTTTTACTGCTCTATTCCACGGGGTGCAGGGCTGGTGAGGTGCTGGCCCTGCGCTACGAGGTACTCGCTGCCAGTGTGGACCGGTTCAAGGTAACGGGAAAGGGGAACAAGGAAAGGGTGGTGTTCCTGACCCGACAGGCCCAGGCCTCTCGAGACGATTATCTTTGCGCGTTAAAAGAGCGTTTCGGTGTCCCGGTCCATGGTATGGCCCTGGTCAATCGGCATGGGGAACCCCTGACCCACTCCATGCTCTCGCACCTACTGAAAAAGCGACTGTCCGAGGCAGGGATCATCCGACGGGTCACCCCCCATACCTTTCGCCACACCTTCGCCACCGAAATCCTGTCCAATGGGGCCGATATCCGCGAGGTGCAGGAGCTTTTGGGCCACTCCCGTATCGCCACCACCCAGATCTATACCCACGTCGGCATCGAACGATTGCGTAAAATTCTCAAAGAAGCTCATCCCCACGGAGGTTTGAAGTAATGCACGGAACCACGATACTTGCGGTCAGGACCCGAGGGCAGGTCGCCTTTGCCGGCGACGGCCAGGTCACGTTGGGCAATACGGTCGTCAAGCACAATGCCAGAAAGGTTCGAAAGATCTTTCAGAACCAGGTTCTGGCAGGTTTTGCCGGATCCACTGCCGACGCGTTCACCCTGCTCGAAAAATTCGAGGCAAAACTCAATCAATACGGCGGGGATGTCCGACGTTCCTCGGTCGAGCTGGCCAGGGAGTGGCGGACGGACAAGATGCTCCGACGTCTGGAGGCGATGATGCTGGCGGCCGACCGCGAGCACATTTTCCTGATCTCCGGCAACGGCGACGTACTGGAACCCGAGGAAGATTGCGCGGCGATCGGTTCGGGAGGGGCCTTCGCCCTCTCGGCAGCGAGAGCCTATCTCGACATGGGCCAGCTGGAGGCATCGGAAATTGCGCGCCGGAGTTTGCTGATCGCGGCCAAAACCTGTATTTATACCAACGATTCGATCGTTGTGGAGGTGCTTTCGTGAGCGAGGATTTCAACAACATGACGCCGGCGGCCATCGTTCACGAACTGGACCAGTACATCGTGGGCCAGAAGGCCGCCAAGCGTGCGGTGGCTGTGGCACTGCGCAACCGTTACCGGCGGCAGAAGATTTCCGCGGAGATGCGCCACGAAATCCATCCCAAGAACATCCTGATGATTGGCCCCACGGGGGTGGGGAAGACCGAGATTGCGCGCCGGCTTTCAAAGCTCACCGGAGCGCCCTTCATCAAGGTGGAGGCCACCAAATACACCGAGGTCGGTTACGTGGGGCGCGATGTGGAGAGCATGATCCGCGACCTCATGAATGCCGGCATCGCCATGGTCAAACAGGAACATCGCGAAGTCATGCGGGCCGAGGCCTCGGAGAAAGTGGAAAAGCAGCTGGTAGAGCTCCTGATCCAGCAGTCTTCGAAGCTGCCCGCCGGCATGTCTAACGAGTACCTGGATGTCCTCGAGGCCCTCCGGATGGGGCGGTTGGAGGACGTGCCGGTGGAGATCCAAACCCAGTCCAAGACTACCGTTGCGCCCATCGAGTTGATGCAAGGGATACCCAATCAGGATATCGAGGCCGCCCTCGGACCCTTTGCCAATCTTTTTGGATCCAAAAAGAAAAAGAAGCTCACCCCCGTTCGACTGGCGAGAGATATCCTCCTGAACGAGGAGCTGGAAAAGATGATCGATCAGGACCAGATCGTCGATATTGCCAGGGATAGGGTCCAGAACATGGGCATCATCTTCATCGACGAAATCGACAAGATCGCCAGCCGCGGCGAGGGTCGATCCGGTCTGGATGTCAGCCGCGAGGGTGTTCAGCGGGACATATTGCCCATCGTCGAGGGGTCCCAGGTTAACACCCGTTACGGAATCATCGACACCTCGCACATACTGTTTATCGCCGCCGGCGCCTTCCACATGTCCAAGCCCAGCGACCTCATTCCCGAGCTCCAGGGAAGGTTTCCGATTCGGGTCGAGCTGGAAAGCCTGACCGTGGAGGATTTCAAAAGCATTTTGACCCAGCCCCGAAACAGCCTGATCGCTCAGTACCGTGCCCTCCTCGAGGTGGAAGGGGTCGAGGTTGAGTTCAGCCCCGAAGCCGTGGACGAATTGGCACGCTGGGCCTGGGAGGTCAACAGCCGCACCGAGAATATCGGCGCCCGGCGCCTGCACACGGTGATGGAGGCGGTGTTGGACGAGTTGAGCTTCAACGCCCCCGAAATTCGCGGACAGAAAGTGGTCATCACCCCCGAATACGTGAGGGATAAACTCAAACCGGTGGTCGAAGATAGGGACTTGTCGAGGTACATCCTGTGAAACAAGCGGGAAAAAGTGCCGATGGTAGGATGAGGAGGATCAGATGTTCTTGAACAACAGCTGGGGGATGACCCTCGACATCATGCAACGGACCCTCGACGTGCTGGACCTCAGGCGTCAGGTGCATGCCGACAACATCGCCAATGCCGAGACACCCAACTTCAAGCGGAGCTTCGTCAACTACGAGGCCGAGCTCCGGCGGGTGATCGAAAGCCGAAACCACGTCATCCAGCCCCAGGCCCGCGTGACTGACCCCAGGCACATCCCGTTCAACGTCGAGCGCGACTGGCGTGACGTGAGGCCGAGAAGGGTGCTGGACTACCTGACCAACGTCAAACCCAACGGGAACAATGTGGATATCAACGAGGAAAACATGGCGGTTCTTCAAAACCAGATGACCTACGAGGCCCTGACGCGATTCATTTCGCACCAGTTCAATCAGGTCAACCTTGTTTTGAGATAAAACCGGGAAGAGGAGAGGTGAACGAACATGGGGATGTTTAGCACGATCAACACCGCAACCACGGGGCTGACAGCCCAGCAGTTGCGCATGGACGTGATCTCGGACAACATTGCCAACGCCACCACGACGCGTACTCCCGAGGGAGGTCCCTTCCGGCGCTCGCGTGTGGTGTTCCGGCCGATGGTACAGCAGCCGTACTGGAAGAGTCCCTTCCTGCCGCGGCACCTGGACAACGGTATCGGCCGCGGGGTTCGGGTGGTATCGATTCAAAAAGACTTCGACGCCCAGACCAAGCTGGTGTACGACCCGACGCATCCCGATGCCATCAAGACCGGACCGAGGGCCGGCTATGTCGAGATGCCCAACGTCAACATCGTCAACGAAATGGTGGACATGATCAGCGCCAGCAGGGCCTACGAGGCAAACGTTTCGCTGATCAAGGGGTCGCAGAGCATGTTCAACCGTGCTCTCGAAATCATGCAGGTGAGATAGTTTTAGGAGGGGGAAATGATCATTGAAGAGTCGGCGGCCCGCGGGCACGTGGTGAACCTGATGCGGACCAACCCGCGCCACCTCGGGCCCCAGCCTGAGATCGCGGACCCGGTGGTAGGCGGCAACTTTGCCGACCTGCTGTTTGGCGGAATCAAGGCAACCAGCGATCTACAAAACAAGGCTTCGGATCTCATGGTGCAAAGCATCATCCAGCCGGAGTCGGTGAATGCCGATGACGTGGCTTTGGCCGCCAGCAAGGCCAACCTAAGCCTGAGCCTGATGAAGGCCGTGGTCGACAAGGCGCTTCGGGCTTATAACGACATCATCAACATGAGGTAACATGTAGCACGACGTTCAAAGGGAGGGGGAACGTATGGATTTTTTCAAACGACTCCTGGAGGCGATCCGCACCAACTGGGAAAAGTGGTCGGTCGTACAGAGAGTGATCCTGATTGGGGTGGTAGTTGCGGTGTTGGGTGCGGTGGTGCTCACCATCGGGCTCAGTGCGACTCCCACCCGTGTGGCCGTTCTGGGGGTGCCGTTCCCGGACGATCAAAGTTTTCGGGCAGCCATCATGCGGCTGGACACCGAGGGCATCGCTTACCAGACTACCGAGGATAGGCGGCTCTTTGTCCAGGACCTCAAGACAGCCCAGTTCGTGCGCGCCATTCTGATCCGCGAGAACCTGGTACCCGCCAACGTGGACCCCTGGAGCCTGTTCGACATCGAGCGCTGGACCATCACCGATTTCGAACGCAACATCAACGTGCGGCGGGCCATCACCGCCCAGGTCACCAACCACATCAAAAGTCTTCAGGATGTGGATGACGCCACCGTCGTCATCACCATGCCCGAGGAGACATTGTTTACCGAAAGCCAGAAACCCGTGACCGCCTCGGTGACCATCACGCCCAAGCCGGGATCGGACATCGCCACCAATCGCAAGAAAATCGAGGGGATCATGAAGCTGGTGATGTTCGCGGTGGAGGGGCTGAAGGCCGAAAACGTGGTCATCACCGACCGGGCGGGCAACATCCTCAACGATTTCGCCGGCCTGGAGAATCTGGACCGCCTCGAGCTGGCCCGCCGGGAAATGAAGGTCAAACGCGAACTCGAAGAGCGTTACCTGGCGGCGATCCAGCAGTCCCTGTCCGGTATTTATTCCCCTGACCGGGTACGCATCGTCAACATCGACATCAGTATGGAAACCGACAAGACCACGGTGAGCCGAGAGGAGTACTTCCCCATCACCCGCCGTCCCGACAATCCCCGCACGCCCTTCGACGATTCCGAAATTGTTGATAACATCCGTCTCAGCGAGTCCAACAAAGACGTGACTTTTCAGGGCTCGGGCTTCAATCCGGAGGGGCCCCCGGGGCAGGAAGGACAGACCCCGCCGGCCTACAAGGATCTGGAGGGATTGGTGGGAACCTACACCGACAAGTCCAGCACCATCAACTACGTGGTCAATCGAGAGAACAGCCAGATCGAGCGCGGTCCCTACCGGATTCGGCGGGTGACCATCGGTGTGGCCCTGGATGGTATTTGGAAAAAGAAATACAACGAAAACGGCGAAATCATCCTGACCAATACCGGGGCGATCGATCGGGAGTACATCCCCCTGAACGATGCCGAGGTCGCCGCCGCCAAGTCCCTGATCGAACCGGCGGTGGGCTTCAACCGCGACCGCGGTGACGTGGTGACGGTTCAGCACGTTCAGTTCGACCGTACCGCCCAGTTCGAAAAAGAGGACGCGGAATATCGGGCGGCCCTACAAACCCAGAGGACCATTTTCTGGATTATAATAGGGTTGATCGCCCTGGTGGTGATCTTCATCATCTTCCGTCTGATCGCCCAGGAAATGGAGCGGCGGCGGCGGCTGCGCGAGGAAGAGCTGGCCCGTCAGCATCAGGCGATGCGCGAGGCCGCCCTTCGAAGCGCCGAGGAGGAAAGCTCCGAGGTCGAAATGTCGGTGGCCGACCGTGCCCGCCTCGAGCTGCAGGAGACGGTCATCAACATGGCGCGAGAACATCCCGCGGATGTGGCCCAGCTCATCCGTACCTGGCTGAACGAAGATTAAGGAGGGGACTATGGCCAAGACCAAGACGGCCGGCAAGCCGGATACGAACGAAACCTCATCCAAAAAATCGTCGGTCAGCCTCGGCGGATCCAGCAAGACCGATCTGACGGGCCGTCAAAAGGCCGCGATCTTCCTCGTGACCCTTGGCAGCGAAATCAGCGCCGAGATCTTCAAGCACCTGCGCGAGGAAGAGATCGAAATCCTGACCTTCGAGATCGCCCGTCTGGAGACCATCGACCCCGAGCAGCGGGATCTGGTCCTCCAGGAGTTCCGCGAACTCATGATGGCCCAGGACTTTATCACCACCGGGGGTATCGATTATGCGCGTGAACTGCTGGAAAAAAGCCTGGGTGCCCAGAAGGCGGTGGACATCATCAACCGGCTCACCAACAGCCTGCAGACCCGGCCCTTCGACTTCATCCGCAAAACCGACCCAACCCACCTGCTAAACTTTATCCAACAGGAACACCCCCAGACCATCGCCCTCATCCTGGCCTACCTCGAACCGAACAAGGCCTCGGTCATCCTCAGTCAGTTGGCCCAGGAAATCCAGAGCGACGTCGCCAAGCGAATCGCCAAGATGGACCGGACCAGCCCCGAAGTCCTGCGGGAAGTGGAACGCGTGCTCGAGAAAAAGTTGGCCAACCTCAGCAACGAAGACTTTACCCTGGCGGGCGGTATCGACTCGATCGTCGAAATCCTGAACATGGTCGATCGTTCGACCGAAAAGTCCATCATCGAGAAACTGGAAGAGGAAGATCCCGACCTGGCCGAGGAGATCAAGAAGAAGATGTTCGTGTTCGAAGACATCGTCATGCTCGACGACAAGGCCATCCAGAAGGTGCTGCGAGAGGTCGATACCCAGGAGTTGGCCAAGGCCCTCAAGGCTGTGGACAGCGAGGTCCAGGACAAGATATTCCGCAATATGTCCAAGCGGGCCGCCAGCATCCTGAAAGAGGAAATGGAGTACATGGGCCCCACCCGAAGGAAGGATGTGGAAGAAGCCCAGCAGAAAATCGTCTCGATCATCCGCAAACTCGAGGAGGCCGGAGAGGTCATCATCGCTCGAAGCGGCGAAGAAGACGTGCTGGTGTAAGGAGGTTCCATGGCCAAGGCGTTCTTTCGTCCCTACGAATACGTGAACCTCGCCGACAAGGTGGTGACCTTAAAACCCCCCTTCGAGCCGGCGCCGGTAGAGGAAGTGAAAGAGGTCGAGGAGTACACCGGGCCGACGGCCGACGATCTGCGCAGGGAGGCGGAGGAGTTCAAGCAAACCTGGGAAGCCGAGCGGGCCATGATGATTCAGGAAGCCCAGCTCGAGGCCGAAAAGATCCTCAAAGAAGCCGAAAATGCGGCCTTCGAACGGGTCAAGAAGGAAAACGACACCGCGGCGAAGATTCGCATCGAGGCCGAGCGGGACCGTGAGAAACTGCTCGAGGCGGCCCGAAGGGAGGCGGCCGATCTCAAGCGGGCCACCGAGGAGGAGCTGGCTCAGATTACCGAAGAGGCGCGTCAGAAAGGATACAAAGAAGGCTACGAGGCGGGCTGGAAGGAAGGCAAGGTCGAGGTGGACCGGCTGGTCGGCCGTATCCATACCATCATCGAAAAATTAATCCAGAAAAGGATGGAAATCATCGAAGGAGCCGAGACCCAGCTCATCAATCTCGTTCTCCTGATGGTGAAGAAGGTGGTCAAGGTCATTTCAGAGAATCAGAAGAACGTCGTGATCAGCAACGTCATTCAGGCCCTTCGCAAGCTCAAGACCCGCGGTGACGTGGTGATCCGAGTCAACCTGGAAGATGTGCAGTTAACCACCGAACACACCAAGGAGTTCATCCGAATGATCGAGAACCTGCGGTCGGTCAGCATCGTCGAAGACACCACCGTGGACAGGGGCGGCTGTGTCATCGAAACCGACTTTGGCGAAATCGACGCACGTATCTCCAGCCAGTTGCATGAAATCGAGGAGAAAATCCTCGAGCTCATGCCCATCAAGGTCAAGCTCAACAGCGACGAAAAAAAGGTGGAAAACCCATGAGCACCATCATGGAGAAGTACCTTTACGCCGCCGAATCCACCGATCCGATGAAGTGCTTCGGGAAGATCCAGCGGGTGAAGGGGCAGCTCATCGAGGCACAGGGCCCCCAGGCCGTGATCGGCGAGGTTTGCCTGATCCACATCCCGCGCAAGGACGAGTGGATCGGGGCCGAAGTGGTCGGACTGGACGGTACCCGGGTCCAGCTCATGGCTTACGAGGAAGTGGACGGCATCGAGATTGGATCTCGGATCAAGGCGACTGGAGAACTTTTGAGCATCCCTGTCGGTCCGCAACTGTTGGGGAGGGTTTTGGATTGCCGCTGCCGCCCCCTGGATGGCGGCCCACCCATTCGTTCGGCCTACCGGCGCAGCGTGTTTCAAACGCCCCCCAACCCCATGGACCGAAGTCCGATCGACAAAAGGATACACACCGGTATCCGGAGTATCGACACTTTGCTCACCATGGGCCGGGGACAGAGGATGGGCATTTTCGCGGGAAGCGGCATCGGCAAGTCCACGCTACTGGGCATGGTGGCCCGCTATACCTCGGCCGACGTCAACGTCGTCAGCCTCATCGGGGAACGAGGGCGCGAGGTTCGGGAATTTTTGGAAACGGAGCTGGGTCCCGAAGGACTCAAGCGCTCGGTCGTTTTTGTCAGCACCTCGGATACCACCCCCATCTCGCGGGTGCGCGGGGCCTACAGCGCCCTGGCTGCCGCCGAATACTTCCGCGACCAGGGGAAGGACGTGATGCTCCTCTTCGATTCTGTAACGCGGCTGGCCAATGCCCAGCGGGAAATCGGTCTGTCCATTGGCGAGCCGCCCGCGACTCGAGGTTACACCCCGAGCGTTTTTGCCCTGCTTCCCCGTCTCCTGGAACGATGCGGCGTCGCGCAAAAGGGGACCATCACCGGATTGTTCACCATCCTGGTGGAAGGCGATGATCTGGACGAACCGATCAGCGACGCGGTTCGTGGGATTCTGGATGGACACGTGGTCCTGAGCCGGCGGCTTGCCGAACAGTATCATTTCCCGGCAGTCGATGTGTTGAAGAGCATCAGCCGCCTGGCCAACCGAGTGCTGCCGGCCCAGATGCGCGAGGCCGCCAGCATCATCCGACGTCACCTGGCCATCTACACCGAGGCGGAAGACCTGATCAACGCCGGGGCCTATGTCAAGGGTTCCAATCCCGACATCGACAAGGCCATCGCCATCATGCCCCAGATCCGAGCCTTCCTCCAGCAAAAAATCGAGGAGAGGGCCGACCCCCTGGAGAGCATGAAGCAGGCCGCTAAAATCGCCGGTATCGCCCTGCCCATGGAGGTCCTGTGAAAGCGTTTCGCTTCGGATTGGAAAAAATCCTCGACCTCAGAACCTTCCGCTGCAAACAGGCCGAGCGCCAACTCGCCGAGAAGGTGGGGATATGCGCTCAGATCGAAAACGCCATCCTGGATCGCCGACAGCTGATGCGCCTTTATCGCCTGGAGATGAAGGGATTGGCTTTTCAGGAACGCTGGGCCGTCGAGCGTTATATTTCGCGCCTGGGACATGAAGTGCAGAAACTGACGGAAGAGTACAACAAGGCGGTGATCGAACGCGAACATGCCGCAGAGGTGTTCCGAAAGGCCCTGGCCGAAAAAAAATCCCTGGAAAATTTGAAACAAAAACTTGCCGAGCGCTATCGGAAGTCGTCGCTTCGTTGGGAAGTGATGCAGGCCGATGACCAGTTTCAATCCTTCCGAGGAGAACGGTAATGCCCAGACGCAGACCCGCCCTTCCCCGTATCCTGGGGTATCTCCTTTTGATTTTGGCCCTGGGGTCCACCCTCATGCTCTGGTTGGACATCATCGGTGTGGCCGATGCTCGGACGCTCATGATGCCGGTCTTTGTGGCCCTCGGCCTCGCTCCCGAATCTCCGACCATGAGCAGTCCCGGCGAACTCTTTCTGGAGAACGAGCGCATCCAGAAGGAGCGGGAAGAGATCCAGCTGCGCAGCAAGGAACTTGATGACCGGCAGAAGTCCCTGGAAGATGCCCGCGTGGAGCTCGAAGCCCGGGCGAACGCCATCGATGAAAAAGAAAAAGCAGTTTTGGAGCGGGAAATCGCCCTTCAGTCGCGACTTCAACAGTACGACAATAAAAAAGCGAACCTGGAGCAGGTTTCCCGTTATCTGACGGGGATGCCCCCCGCCGACGCGGTCCGAATCCTTGCCGCAATGAACGACCAGGACCTGATCGATGTCCTGCGTGTCACCGACGAGATCGCCGCGGCCGCCGGGGAACAGTCCCTGACGTCCTTCTGGCTGAGTCTGATTTCCCGGACCGGCGCGGACGGGGCGGCAAGGGCGGCCGAAATCCAAGTAAAAATGGTTCGCAGACCGGACTGAGGTCCGACTGGAGGTGTCTGTGAACGCACCGATGGCTCCCAAACCGGGAGCGAAATCCCCTCAAAATACCGGGCGGCTTCAAAACGCCCTGAACAAACTGCCAAAATCGTCGGTTGGGTCAGGGGCTAGTTTCCGGGAAATCCTGGAAGGGGCGGCGGGCCGTAATGGTGGCTTGATACCCAGAAAAACACAAAACTCTCGCCCCCCCGAGACAGGCCGTGACACGAGCCCAAAGAACGTCGGTCAGACGGCAAGGCAACAGGGATTATCCCCGAGTATCGAACTTGACCGTCGCAATAAGAGCGTACCCCCTGAAACTCAGGGACCGCAGGGGGGACTGTTGGCCCAACCATTTCCGCGCGATGTCCCCCAGCTGCGTCCCGGAGACGCCAAACGCCGGGAAACGGGAAACACCCCCGCGGCGCCCGGTGTTCGGTCCTCGGCGTTAGGCATCAACATCGTGTTGGCCGATACCCCAAGAGAGGTAAATCACAATAGGCAGATGGTGGAGAGCGACACCTCGGGCAAATCACGGGTGAAGCTCACCGTCGTCGATCGCCGTCGGTCGGCGATGGTACGGGAGAGCGCTACGGCGTTCGAAGGCAAAGAGGCTGTACAAGGCGCCAACACCGACGCGATCAAAAAAGATGGGGCCATCCCCCAACCGAACGAAAATACCGCGACGGTTTGGGCTCGAGTGGAATCTCCCGCTACCCTGTCCCGATCGTCCGCCGGCACGCAACCGGTTCGTCAGATTGCGGTGCCGCAGCAGTTTTATCAACAGCTCCACGGCGAATTTCTGGACCGAGCCAAACTCATCCTCAAGGACGGCGGCGGGGAGATGCGCCTGACCATCCGGCCACAAAACCTGGGCAGCCTGCGGCTTTCCGTCACGCTCGAGGAGAGGGTTTTGAAAGGGCAAATCGTGGTCGATAATGAAACCGTGAAGACCATCGTAGAAAGCCAGCTGGATTCCCTGCTTCGGAGTTTCCGCGAAGGCGGTTTCGATCCCCTCGAATTGAGTGTTTCGGTCGCCGGTGAGGACGGCGGGCGTGAATCCCGGCGAGAGGGAAATTTCTCCTCACGTCAAAAGGAAGAGGATTTTCAGCAGGCTCAGAGGTCACAGCATTTTGAGCGTCAGAATCACATCGCGTTGGAGGCGTAAGGATGGAATCGGTTGCACAGAGTTTTAACCTGAGTGCGGAGGAAAGGCTCAGGACAGATCAAATGGTCAAAATGTTCAACGCCCAGCTGAACGAGGGGAAAAAAATCAATCAGGTTTTGGGCAAGGATGATTTTCTCAAGATCCTGATCACCCAGCTGACCAACCAGGATCCCACCAAGCCCCTGGAGGACAAGGAGTTCATCGCCCAGATGGCCCAGTTCTCGAGCCTGGAGCAAATGAACAACATGGCCAGGAACCTGGAAAAGCTCAGCGGCGTCCTGAACGCCTCTCAGGCGATTTCGCTTTTGGGCAAGCATGTCGAGGTGGGCACGGACACACAATCGATTAGCGGCCGGGTCGAGGCGGTCATTACCGGCCAGTACCCTCAGGTATTGGTCAATGGAGCATATTACGATTTCGATGAGATTCGCGCAATCAAAGAAGGAGAAAACACACTATGATGCGGTCGTTATGGGCGGGCGTGTCCGGCCTTCAGAACCATCAAACCCGGATGGACGTGATCGGAAACAACATATCCAACGTGAACACCACGGGATTCAAAAAGGGACGTGTCAATTTTCACGACATGATCAGCCAGAACATCCAGGGAGCAGCCCGTCCCACCGATGAACTCGGTGGTGTGAACCCGAAACAGGTCGGTTTGGGAATGACCATCGCCAGCATCGACACCATCCACACCCAGGGAAACCTTCAAAGCACCGGGGTGACCACCGACGTGGCCATTCAAGGAAACGGCTTTTTTGTTCTGAAACAGGGCGAGCGCGAGTTCTACACCCGAGCCGGAAATTTTGCCATCGATCGGGAGGGGACTCTGGTGAATCCCGCCAACGGGATGCGGGTCCAGGGGTGGACCCCCGTGGTGGTGGACGGCCAGCCCATCCTTCGTACCAGCGCCACCCCAGGGGACCTCGTGATACCCGTGGGGCAAAAGGAACCCGCCAAGGCCACCCAGAACGTGTTCTTTGCCTCGAACCTCAACAAGAACTTTCCACTCATCCCCGAAAACCCCAGCGCCGCGGACATTCTGCGTGGGACCTGGGTCATTGACACCACCGTTTACGACAACACCGGCCAAAAGTACCTGCTCCAAACACGGTTGACACGGGTGGCCGATCAGCCCAACCAGTGGCAGGCTCAGGTTTACGTCGACCCGACCCAGGACCCCCCCGTTGGGGACCCTGTCACGACCTTCACCGTTCAATTTTCCAACCTGGGACTGTTGGAAAGCGTGACCACCGCCGAGGGGAATACGATTACCCAGGGACAGGTTCAGGTGCCCATGACGTTCAATCTCAAAGAAGCCACAGCCAACGCCGACGGTACCCCGGCCACACAAACCTTGAACCTCAACATCGGCACCATCGGAAGCGTGACCAACTCCA
Source organism: uncultured Spirochaetia bacterium (assembly GCA_937960645.1). Classification (GTDB taxonomy): domain Bacteria; phylum Spirochaetota; class Spirochaetia; order JABEVK01; family JABEVK01; genus DYOB01. Next base: position 36,048 of record CALGPJ010000058.1, read on the forward strand.
TGACACAGTTCGCCGACCGGCCCAGCACCAAGAGCTACTTCCAGGACGGCTACACCATGGGTTACCTCGAAACCTTTCAAATCGACCAAAGCGGTGTCATCACCGGTGTTTACTCCAACGGCGTCACCCGGCCCCTGGGTCAGATCGCCCTGGCCAGCTTTACCAACCCGGGCGGTTTGGAAAAGGCTGGTGAAAACACCTTCATCGTGACAAACAACAGCGGCCAGGCCGTTATTGGCGAATCGGGGACGGCGGGCAAGGGGAAGATCATCAGTGGCACCCTGGAAATGTCCAATGTAGACCTCACCGAGGCCTTCACCGACATGATCGTCACGCAACGAGGTTTCCAGGCCAACAGCAAGACCATCAACACGAGTGATCAGATGTTGCAAGAAATCTTGACACTAAAAAGGTAATAGGAGCATGATGAGGGTATGATCGAGGTTACCAGGTTGGATGGCAAGACATACTGGGTCAACCCTCATCAAATTGAATACATCGAGCAGACGCCCGATACCATTCTCCAAATGCTTTCCGGAAAAAGGCTCGTGGTCCGCGAGCCTTACGATGTCTTGTTCGATAGGATCGTCGAATACCGGCGATTGATCGGTGCACTCAAGAACGAGGTTTAGTCTATGGATCTAGGTACCCTTTCCGGGTTGATCGGCGGTATTTCACTCATCGTTATTTCGATCTTGCTCAATGGTGCCAGCTTGTTGTGGTATGCGGATATCGCCTCGTTTTTTGCCGTCTTCGGGGGGAGCTTTGCCGCCCTTTTGATCGCCAACCCGATCAGCCGGGCGCTTGGGGTAGGGAATTATATCAAACTCGTTTTTTCGGCACCCAAGAGCGAAAAGATGGCCGTGATCAGTCAGCTTCAGGCCTTCTCCGAATCGGCCCGAAAAGAGGGGCTGCTCTCCCTGGATGAAAAAATCGAAGAAATCCCCGATCCCTTCATGCGCAAGGCGATGCGCCTGGTAGTGGACGGCGGCGAACCCGAGTCGATCCGCAACATCCTCACCACGGAAATCGACAGTATGAAGGAGCGGCATTCCAAGGGCATCGGTTTCATGCAGGACTGGGCCAGTTTGGCACCCGCATTCGGAATGATCGGAACGGTTCAGGGCTTGATCCAAATGATGCAGAACCTGGAAGACAAGGCCTCGATTGGTAAGGGAATGGCCGTGGCCCTGATCACCACCTATTACGGGGCCCTGGCGGCCAACCTGATCTTCACTCCCATCAAACGAAAACTCGAGGAGCGGGACAAGGAAGAGGTGATGACCCGGGAGATCATCGTGGAGGGAAGCCTTTCGATCCTCAGCGGGGAAAACCCCCACATCCTCATGCAAAAACTTTTGAGCTTCCTTCCGCCCAACGAACGCAAGGCAGCCGAAGAGGAAGTCGAGGGGAAGACCTGATGGCAGCGAAAAAGAAAAAGCAGGAGTGTCCCGAATGCGTGGGCTCACCGGAGTACATGCTTACCTACGGGGATATGATGACCCTCCTGCTGGTGTTTTTCGTCACCATGTTTTCCCTGGACGATCCCATCGATCCCCGGCTTCTACAAGTCAAACTCTCGGCCTTCGTGGGTGTCGGTGAGGCCCAGGGAGGTCTGACCCTTCAAAAAGGTCCCCTGGCCGAGATGGGCAATTCGATCGACAGCCTGCCCTCGATGACCGCAGGACGAGCGATGGACCGCAGTTTGCAAGCGGCCATCAGCCTTTTGCAGCCTGAAATCACCGCCAAAAAAGTCAGGGTTACCGAGGACGAGCGCGGTTTGGTCATCAGCATGAATGGGGATACATTTTTTCCACCGGGCTCTGCCGAATTAAACATGGACGAGGCCCGTCCCTTGCTGCAGCGCCTCTCCAGTCTTCTCACCTCCGAAGCCCTGGGCGGGCGTCAGATCAGGATCGAGGGGCACAGCGATAACACGCCGACGGACCCCAATGGCCCCTTCCCCAGCAACTGGGAATTGAGCACCGCCCGCGGCACGAACGTCTTGCGACGATTGTTGGATTACCAGGTTCCCGAGAAGCGCTTGCAGGTGGCGGGTTATGCGGATACTCGGCCGGTGGGGGACAACAGTACTCCGGAAGGCCGGGCCTATAACCGCAGGGTCGACATCGTTGTCCTGACCAGGGGGCATTTGTAAAATGAAAAAGGGAGGGAACTTATGTCCGATGATGCTTTGAACGAGGGCGCATCGCAGGAAGCGGCGGCCTCGTCCGCCGGAGGTGGTGTTCCGGAATTCGTCATCCTTATTCTCAAAATTGTCGGTATCATCCTGGGCGCCATCCTGCTCACCGTTGTGGTGAGTTACGTCATGTTTCAGATCCTCTCGAGCGACCGTCCCTCTCAGAACTTTGCCGAGACCTCGCCGGCCTACGAGGCGAAGCCTCCCATTCTGCAGTGGTATGACCTCATGCTCACAGGAGGAACGGACAGTATCCGCGCACGGACCCGAGACGAAAAGAGCGTCAACGTCAAGGTAAGTTTCGGCTACGATCTCAACAATACCGCTTTACAAACCGAGCTCATCAACCAGAACCGACGCTGGTTCGACCTCATCCGAAGCCACATCAGCGGAAGCCTGCTCGATGAAATCAAGAACGAGCAGCAATTCAAGGAAGAAATCCGTAGAAAGGTGAACCAAATCCTGGCGAGTGGCCAGATCCGTGAGGTCCTCTTCATCAACTTCGAGATCTTCGATAACTAATCATTTGAAAAATCCTATTTTAGGGTCGATAATGGAAGTGAGAGGGGAGTGAATCGAAGTTATGGGTGGTTTATCACAGGACGAAATCGATAACATTCTACATACGATCAACGCCGGCATTTCCATGCCCGCGGAGGATATTGCCACCTCGGCGGCAGAGACCAAGAAACTCAAAATTTATGACTTCAAACGACCTGACAAGTTTTCCAAGGAACAGATCCGAACCGTCCAAAACATTCACGAGTCCTTTTCCCGACTGACGACGACCAGCCTTTCGGCACAATTGCGCTGTTTGGTGGAAGTCAAGGTATCCGCCGTCGACCAGCTCACCTACGAGGAGTTTACCCGATCCGTCAGCAGTCCCGCCCCGTTGGCAATCATCAATATGGATCCTTTGAAAGGATCGGCCATATTACAGGTTGATACCGGAATCGCCTTCGCTATCGTGGACAGGCTTTTTGGAGGTCCGGGTGTCAGCCAGTCGAAAATCGTTCGAGAACTTACCGACATCGAGTCGAGTGTGATGGAGGGAATCATCCTACGCATCCTGGGAAATATGCGAGAGGCGTGGAGTCAAATCATCGAACTCCGCCCGCGTCTTTCCAACATTGACACGAACATTCAGTTCATTCAAATCGTGCCTCCCAATGAAATGGTGATTCTCGTTACCCTGGAGATCAAAATTCAGGACAAGCAAAAAGATGTCAATATCGAAGGGATGATGAACCTTTGTATTCCGTATCTGACCATCGAACCCATCGTCAACAAACTCAGCACCCAATTCTGGTACAGTACGGTGAGAAGAAGCACGACGACGGAATACCTGATGACCATCAAAAATCGGATCAGTCAGATCCCCATCCCTATCGTCGTCGAATTGGGTAAAACCGAGATTCACATGAACGAAATCCTCTCACTGAAACCGGGCGATCTCATCCTTCTGCCCAACAGTCCGGTGGAGGGGAATCTGGTCGCCAAGGTGGTGAATCAGCCGAAGTATCTGTGCCGGCCTGGATTGGTGGGTAATAAGGTTGCCGTGCAAATCACCAAGGTATTGGACGAGGGCAGCGGCGATGTCGAAGAGTTGACGGAAGAAGGAGAAGATCTATGAGTGATTTGAGTCTTTCCCAGGATGAAATCGATGCCTTGTTGATGGGGGGCGGCGCTCCGGCTGCCACGAAGAAACAATTGAGTGATTTTGAGCGGGATGGTTTTCGAAAGATTCTTACCGAGGCTACTGAATTTCAACTCAACTCACTCCGCGGGATGTTGGAAGGGGTCAACATCTCACTTGAATTGGACCTGGTCGAATTGACGGACAGGGATGGCTTTCTGGACCATTTAAGCAAGGATCAGGAGGTTGTTGAACTCCGTGTGGATATTTCGGGCGACGTCACGAGCCAACACGGGATCTATCTTTCCAGTGACCATGCCCTGAAACTGTCCGCCCCGGTGTTGGGCCAGCAGGAAGTCGAGCTCAATGGGGCCACCATCAACGCCCTGGAGGAAGTCGCCAGTCAGTTTACAGCCGGCATGGTCAATTTCCTGTCCTCCAAGATGAACCTCAACGTCACTCCCTCGCCGGCGTCCGGTCAAAAGGCTCCCAAGGCCCTGTTTTCCACCCCCGATGACGATCTCATCACCGTCAAATGGAACATGAGTCTGGGCAAGGATACCATCCAGCTCGTCGAGTTTTACACCTACAACATCGTCAAGAAACTCGTTGGCCAGGATCCCAACAAGGGTGCTGCGTCGAGCGAAAAGCAAGCTTCCTCGCAGAAGGCGGCGCCCCAAATGGCGGCCTCGCCTTTCCCGGGCGGGGCGGTTCCCGGAGGGTTCGTTCCCGGTTATGGGGCGCCGGCGGGAGCACCGTGGGGGATGCCCGGTGGCGCTCCGATGCCCAACATGCCGCCGGGTTACCAGGGGACACCCATGATGGGCATGGTACCCGGGCAGATGGCCTACTACCCCAATGTCCAGTCCGTTCAGTTTCCCAACCTGAATCAGGTTCCTGACATGAAGGACCTGAGCAACATCGGCCTTCTCATGGATGTCACCATGGAGGTGACCGTGGAACTGGGAAGGGCCAAGCGTCAGATCAAGGACATTCTGGGGATGGGGGAGGGAACCATCATCCAGCTGGACAAGCTGGCCGGTGAGCCGGTGGACATATTGGTCAACGGCAAGCTCATCGCCAAGGGGGAGGTCGTCGTCATCGAGGAAAACTTCGGTGTCCGTGTCACGGAGATCGTCACCACCCAGGACAAGAGCAAAGAATCTTGAAAACCTCTCTCCTCCTAATCATCCTCGTCGCGTCGTCAGTAGCCTGGGGGCAGAACAATCCGCCATCGCCGCCACCCGTCGATGAGACCCAGCTGAAGTTGGATGCGGGACCGGCCGATTCCGCGCCTATCGAGGGCGCTGATCTGGGAATGTGGGACTTCGTTCGAATGATCCTCGTTCTCGGTCTCATGGTAGGTCTGATTTGGGGCTTCGTGCATGTGCTCAAACGGATGACCCAGAGGCCCGTGGAGGAACTCGATGGAGTGAAACTTCTAGCGACCTTCTCCCTGGCGCCGTCCCGGTATCTGTACTTCGTGGAAATAGGTAACCGCGTGTTCGTGCTGACGGGAGCCGAAAACGGCGTTCACAACCTGACAGAACTCGATGATCAGGTCTTGATCGATAGTCTCCGCCTGAAGGCCTCGCAAATCAAGCCCAAGGGGCAGCCGTTCTGGGAGATGTTGAAAAATATGTTGGGGCCCCACAAACCCCCGATGGTGACACCGCCGGCCTCTCAAACCGAGGAATTTTTTCGAAAACAGCGCGATCGGCTCAACAAACTGTAAAAAAATGACAAATACCCGTGACAAACGTCACAAATTCACATATACTGTAAGAGCAGTTTTCTGTACCTGGGGGGGGAATGAAAACGCTCTATCGAGCTGTCTTGATCTTTTTTCTTGGCATGGTATGCCAGGCTCCTGAAATCAGCGCCCAGACGCCGACATTCAGAACCCAAGAGGGGCTGAATCTGCCCCTGGTCGACGTCCAGGTGCGTCCGCCGAATTCGAACCAGGAAGTCGCCCTTTCGGTTCAGATCCTCCTTCTCCTAACGTTGATCGCACTCTCCCCGAGCATCCTCGTCCTCATGACGAGCTTTTTACGGGTATCGATCGTCATGGATTTCATCAAGCGGGCCCTCGCCCTGCAGCAGGTTCCCCCCAACCAGGTGCTGATGGGCGTCAGTCTGTTTTTGACCCTTTTCATCATGTGGCCGGTATTTTCCGAAATCTATAACCAGGCCTTCGTTCCCTTCTCCGAAGGGCAGATCAATCTTCAGGAAATGTACAACCGGGCCGAGGGGCCGCTGCGCCTCTTCATGTTTCGGCAGATGAGCGGCAACCGGCACCAGGAAATTCAGTTGTTCATGCGCCTCAGCAACCTCCCCCGGCCTGAGAACTTCAGCCAGGTGCCGACCTATGTGCTCATCCCGGCCTTTGTGCTCCACGAGATGACGGTGGCCTTTAAAATGGGGATATTGATCTTCATTCCCTTCATCATCATCGATATGGTGGTTTCCAGCGCCCTCATGGCCATGGGAATGATCATGCTGCCACCGGTCATGATTTCCACTCCCTTCAAGCTCATGCTCTTCGTGTTGGTCGATGGCTGGGGTCTCTTGACCCAGCAATTGGTGAGGAGCTTTTTATGACCCTGGGCGATGTGGTTCAAATCTTCAATTCGGGCATCCTTCAGGTTCTGGCTCTGAGCGCGCCGGTGCTCATTGTCAGCATCGTGGTCGGCCTGGTCATCAGCATCCTTCAGGCAACCACCTCCATCCAGGATCAGACCCTTTCCTTCGTACCCAAGATCGCCGCCATCATGGCCGTGCTGATCATCTTCGGTCCCTGGATGTTCACGGTGCTCCGGAACTTTACCGTTCAGCTCTTCCAGCGATTGCCGGATATGGTGAGGTAGACGCATGACCATCATGACCCTTGTGGCCGGCGCTAACCTGTTTTTCCTGATCTTTGCCCGCATCTTCGCCTTTTTCAGCGTGTCCCCTCTTCTGGGCAGTCAGGCCCTGCCGGGGATGGCACGGGCCGGTTTGGCGTTGATGACCACCGTCACCGTGTTTCCCTGGGCCCAGGGTGCCGGTATTTGGGTGATCCCCGATAACGGTTGGGCCTACCTGGCGTTGATTTTTGGCGAGGCCCTGCTGGGGCTGTTTCAGGGTCTCGTTCTCGTGATGGTGTTTTCCATTTTCCAGATGAGTGGCCAGCTTTTGGCGACCCCGATGGGCTTTGGTGCCAGTGAAGTCTTCGACCCCATGGCCCAAATCGAATTGCCGCTCATTGGACAACTGTTCAACCTCGTCGCCACGCTTCTTTTTCTTTCCATTCAAGGTGTGCAAAAGATGTTTTTGACGGGAATCTGGCAAAGTCTCAGGTCCTTGAAAGCCTCGGACTTTTTGGTCGTCCAGGGGGGTAATCCCTACGCCCTGGTGGGCGCCTTCGCCGAACTTTTCACCCGGTCCCTCCTTCTCAGTTTTCCCATCCTCGGAGTACTCATCCTGGTGAATATCACCATGGGACTGTTCGGGAAGGCGGCTCCCCAGATGAACCTGATGATGATCGGCTTCCCCATCACCATTTTGGTCGGATTCGTGGTGATGATCCTGGTTTTCCCCTACCTGGCCAACGCGTTCGGGGTACTTTTGGACAGGGGACTGGAGATGGTGTTGCGGGTTTCGGGGGCAGCCCCGGGTACGGTGCCACGATGACGACCCAATACTGGGAAGAAAATTTGTTTTGGATCCCTCTCCAATGGTTTGCGGCAGAGGACGAGGGGCGGACCGAACAGCCCACCGAACAGAAAATTCAAAAGGCCCGCGAGGAAGGGAAGGTCGCCAAGAGCCCGGACCTCACATCCGCGGTGGTCCTTCTCCTCCCCATCGGCTTGATCTTTTTGGCCTCGGGGTATTTTTTCAGTACCCTGCACGAGATGCTGATGTTTTACCTGACGCGCGTTGCGGACGGGGCACTGGAGAACAAGCTCTTCGACCCTAACCCCTTTTTCGGGTATCTGGCGCGCCTGTCGGTTCCGATCCTGGTCGTTGCCCTGTCCGCAGGCGTGTTGGGTAATGTGCTTCAGGTCGGATTTCTTTTTACCACCAAGCCCATCACCCCGGACTTCTCCCGAATCGTCCCGAAGTTCGGTCAGTTTTTTCAACGAGCGCTCTTTTCGGCAGAGGCCGCTTTCAATTTGGGAAAGAGCCTCCTCAAGGTGCTGGTGATCGCCCTCATCGCCTATCTCAACATCCTCGCTGCCTGGCCACGGATGGTCCATCTCATGGATCTGCCTTTCGCTCAGGGGGCGGGGTACATCGGCAGTACGGGTCTCATGATCGTGCTCCAGGGGGCTGTGGCCCTCCTCCTTCTCTCCGTGCCCGATTACATGTTCCAACGGTGGCGCCACACCGAGAGTTTGATGATGAGTCGCGAAGAAGTAAAAGAGGAACGCAAGCAGTCGGAAGGGGACCCCCTGGTCAAGAGCCGGCTTCGCGAAAAGATGCGGCAGATCCTGCGGCAGAACCTTACGGCCACCGTTCCCAAGGCCACGGTGGTGGTGACTAACCCGACCCACTTTGCCTGTGCCCTGGAGTGGAACTCCCTGACCATGACCGCCCCCATGCTCACCGCCAAGGGGGAAGACCTGATGGCACAGCGGATCAAGGAAATCGCCCGGGAAAACGGTGTTCCTGTGGTGGAAAACAAGCCCCTGGCACGGAGCCTGTATTACTCGGTAAACGTCGGTGACGAGATTCCCGAGGAGTACTGGGAAGTGGTGGTGCGCATCCTGGTTGCCATTCAACAGAAGACCGAAAAGAGTCAGGAGGCTGTCGGATGAGCGATGCCCTGACCAATCTCCGCACAAGCCTCCTGCGAAACCCGAGCGACCTGGGTTTAGCCGGTGCTGTCGTCGTCGTGGTCGCGATGATGATCATCCCACTGCCGACTGTGCTCCTGGATGCCCTGATGGCCCTCAATCTCACCCTGTCCATCCTGGTCGTCCTGGTGGTGATCTACTCCCGGCGCGCCATCGATTTTGCGAGTTTTCCTACCGTCCTGCTCATCGTGACGATTTTTGGTCTGGCATTGAACATCTCTTCCACCCGTCTCATCCTCAGCAAGGGGAGCGATTTCGACGGGGCCCTGGTGCGGGCCTTCAGCCGCTTCGTTGTCGGTGCGGAGGGGCTGCAGGGTCTGGTGATCGGTTTGATTATTTTCATCATCATCATGGTGGTGCAGTTCGTGGTCATCACCAAGGGGGCCACCCGAATCAGCGAGGTCAGTGCCCGATTCACCCTGGATGCCATGCCCGGTGAGCAAATGAACATCGATGGCGCCTTTTCCAGTGGGGCCATCACCGAAGAAGAGTACAAAATTCGCAAGGCCGAGCTGGAGCTCAAAAAAGACTTTTTCGGGGCCATGGACGGTGCCTCCAAATTCGTATCGGGAAACGTCAAGGCCGGGCTGTTCATCACCTTCGTGAACGTGATCGGGGGCTTTCTGGTGGGGATGCTCATCCACGGCGAGTCCTTCCAGACGGCCTTGCAGACCTACATCGGTTTGACCATCGGTGACGGGCTTGTCAGTCAGTTGCCCGCCCTGATGGTCAGCACGGCCAGTGGTCTGATCGTGACGCGAACCACCAGCGGACCCAATCTGGGCGAGGATATCCGACGGCAGTTTTCGGCCGACGCCAACATTTACTGGATCAGTGCGGCGATTTTGGTGGTGCTGGGTTTCCTTCCAGGATTCCCGGGCCATGTTTTGATCCCCCTGGCCGGTTTCCTGGCCTTTGTGGCCTACCAGATCGGGCGTAAAGAATCCGCCCAGACCACCACCAAGGCCCCGGACAAGACAAAACAGGGACCGAGCAAAGAATCCACTCGGGAAGCGGGAACCCCGGCCCCCCTCGATCCCCTGAGTCTGGAGCTGGGCTACGGCCTCATCCCCCTGGTGGACCGGGATCAGGGTGCCGAACTCCTCGATCGAATCACGCGCATCCGTCGCGAAACGGCCCTCGATCTGGGCTTGGCCGTCCCCCCGATCCACATCATCGATAATATGCGATTGGAACCCTCGGACTACAGCTTCAAGATCCGCGGTACGGAGGTCGGGCGCGGCACCCTGAAAATGGGCTATTACATGGCGATCAATCCCGGTAGCGCCCTGGACGGGATCCCCGGGGAGCCCACACGGGATCCGGCCTTCGGTTTACCCGCTTTTTGGCTCAACGAGGAGTCCCGCGAAAAAGCCGAACGCCGTGGGGTGACCGTGGTGGACAGTCCCAGTATCATCGCCACCCATCTCACCGAGATCATCAAGCGGCACGCCGCCGAGATTCTGGGCCGTCAGGAAACCCAGGCCCTGCTCACCTCCTTGAAAGGCGAATACGGTGCGGTGGTCGAGGAAGCACAAAAACATTTCAGTTTGGGAGAGGTGCAAAAAGTGTTACAGCACCTCTTGAAAGAGCAGGTATCGATTCGGAACCTCGTGACCATTCTGGAAACCATGAGCGATTACGGAGCGATCACCAAGGATACGGTGTTCCTCGGAGAAAAAGTGAGGCAGGCCCTGGGTCGGCAGATCTGTCAACAGTACGCCGACGAGAACAGGGTCCTGCACGTTCTGACCATCAACCCCGAGCTGGAACAAAAGATCATCTCCAGCAGGGACGAGGGGGGAGGTGTTCAGGTGGCGGCCCTGGAACCCAGGTTGCACCGGGCCTGGATCAATGCCGTGGCGAATGCGTTTCAGTCTGTCCAGAGCAAGGGTTTTTACCCTGTTATCCTTTGCAGCGAAGCCGCCCGGTCTTTGGTGCGATCGTCGACCGAACGTGAGTTTCCTGAGCTGGCCGTTCTGAGCGTTCCGGAGATTGCCGGAGGTTACCAAGTCGAATCCCTCGGTGAAATCAATGTGGAGGTCAGTGTATGAGCGATACTTTCAGTCTGATAGCCTCGTCCTACGATGAAGGCCTGCGAATAGCCAGAGAACGCTACGGGCCAAATATTTATTTCTTGAGTCACCGTAACATCCAGCAGGGAGGTTTCCTGGGGATAGGCTCCAAAATGATGGTGGAAATCAACGGGGTGATCGTACCGCCCAAAGAGAAGCCCGCTTCATCTGCCGCGGTCGGTCCCAGTCGGGAGGATATCCAAAGGTACAAAGACGAGCTTCTCCAAAAGACCCAGGGTAACATTGGCCATCCCAGGCAGTCCGATAAATTCGAGGAGATCCTGACAGTAATCAAGCGTGAATTTCGCGAGCTGGAAAATACGATCAAGGACAAGGGCCAGCACCCCAACGAAAAATTACTTGTAAAGATTCTGAAAGACAATGATTTTCCCGATTCGTACATCGATCTTTTGGTGGTCGAGCTCAAGAACAAGCTCAGTGTCCATGCCTGGGAACAACGCCGCGAGGTCGAGTTGGCCGCACTGGATTACATTTCCCGTACCATCGTGATCAGCCCCGCTCGGGAGGAGAATCGCCCCCGCGTGCACGTTCTCGTGGGACCGACCGGGGTGGGCAAGACGACGACCATCGCAAAATTGGCCTACTATCTCGGTGAGTGGCAAAACAAGAGAGCCCAAAAAAAACTCGCCCTGATCAATCTCGATGACCAGCGCGTAGAAGCTCAAGCGACTTTGAACAAGTACGGGGAATACATGAATCTGCCGGTCCATTTCTGCGCGAGCATCCAGGAACTGGAGCGAAGCCTGGCGCTGACACAGGAGTGCGACCATGTCCTTGTCGATACCGCTGGTCACAGCCCTAAAAATTTTTCGGAGCTGGCCCAGGAAAAAAAGATGATAGATTCGATCCGGGAAAGGTACGAGTGTCTATTGACCATCAGTGCCGTGACAAAAACGATCGATCTGGAAAACATCGTTCAAAACTACGCCATGTTTCAAACTCGTGATGCCATCGTCACGAAGGTCGACGAAACAACCGGCATCGGAAACATCATCGGAGTTCTCTGGGAAAACAAACAGCGAATTCGCTACCTTTCCTGTGGTCAGACGGTGCCGACAGATTTCAGCCTGGCATCGAAGTTCGAAATAATGAAGAACCTGGTCAATTTTTCCGAAAATGTGATCAAAGAGTTCTTGAAGGAGCTGAACAATGGCTGACCAGGCAGAGAAGTTGCGGGAATTGGTGGGATACAGCGAGTCCTCCCAGCAAACAGGAAAAAAGACACGAATCATCACCGTAGCATCTGGAAAGGGTGGGGTCGGTAAGTCCAACATCGCGATCAATCTCGCCCTGGGTTTTGCGAAACTGGGGAAGGGGGTCGTTGTCCTGGATGCCGATTTGGGATTGGCAAACGTGAACGTGATCCTGGGTGTCATTCCCCGCTACAATCTCTACCACATGATGCGTCAGCAAAAAACGATGAAGGAAATCATCACCGATACAAGCTATGGGATCCAGATCGTTGCCGGTGCCAGCGGTTTTTCGAAGATTGCCAACCTCAGCGAAGAAGAGCGCCGTTCCTTCATTATGGAGCTCAGCAATCTGGGACAGGCGGACGTGCTGATCATCGATACCAGTGCGGGGGTTTCCAGCAACGTCCTGGATTTCGTGGCGGCTGCCGATGACGCCATCGTGGTGACGACTCCCGAACCCACGGCTATCACCGATGCCTACGGTATCATCAAAATCATCGCGACGGAAATCAACAATCCGCGGATGAACCTTAAACTTCTGGTCAACCGAGTGCCGACCGTAACCGATGCCAAGAAGGTCTCCGACCGTGTCATCAACATCGCCAGTCAATTTTTGAACATCAAGGTGGATTACCTGGGTTTTGTTTACGAGGACGCTCACGTTCAGCAGGCCGTTCTCCGGCAAAAGCCCTTTCTGGTTACCGATCCCCATTGCAAGGCATCGCTTTGCATCATGAATGTCGTCAGCCGTCTGGAAAAAATCGATTTCAAGGAAGGCAGCGGTATCGGAGGATTTCTCAGTAAACTCCTCGGCAGGATGACATGAACCTAAAGCCCTACCTCATCGCCGCCGGAATTGGCTTCGTGCTTTCCTTTCTGGGAGGATTGATCGGTGGGGTAGGATTGGGTGAACTCTTGCTTCGAGGCCTTCTGGCTGCTGTGGTCTTTGGCTCTGGCGCCTTTGGCTTAACCCTGCTGCTTCAAAACATGTTTCCCGAACTCTTCGAAACGCCTCAGGAAAACGGCAAGACCGTCGATGTCAAAATTGGGGAAGATTCCGATTTCGCGATGCCGCCGCCCATCGATGATTCCGACGGATTCACCCAGGAAATTCAACCCGAGGACGATGCCGCAAGAGAGCACGAATTGTTGACAAAGGATGCCGATCAACTCGGCGATATGGACGAATTCGATTCCGGGGGGGAGTTTCAGTCCCAACCAGGATCAGAAAACTCATCGTCTGGTGTGTCTCTGATGGGTGGCGATGATGAAAAAGATGGAGTATTATTAGAGGGGATCGATGACGATCCGCTGACCCTCGCCAGGGCGGTGCAAACAGTTTTGAAAAAGGACTCGGATTAGGTGGAGATGATGTCGTCGGAAAGTGTCACTCAGGAAGAGATCGAAGAAAAACTTTGGAGCCAGTACAAAAAATCGAAGGATCCTTCCATCCGCGAGTGGTTTATCAAACAATACGCCCCACTTGTCCGTTATGTCGCAGGGAAATTGGCCGTTGGGCTTCCTCAGAGCGTGGACTTTGACGATCTTGTCGGCTACGGAGTTTTTGGTCTTATCGACGCCATCGAAAAGTTCGATCCTGAAAAACACGTCAAGTTCAAGACCTACGCCGTCACCCGAATACGGGGTTCCATCATCGACGAGCTGCGAAACGCCGACTGGGTGCCAAGAAGTGTCCGGCAGAAGAGCAGGGAAATCGAGAACGCCATCGTCGAACTCGAGGCCAAAATGGGTAGGGCCCCTACCGACAAGGAAATAGCCGAACACCTCAACCTCAGCGAAGACGATTTCAACGACGTCATCCAAAAAATCAGCGGTACCACGGTCTTGAGCCTCGACGATGTCTGGTACACCGGGGACGACAACGACAAGGTCAGTATCATCGACAGTATCGAGGCCCACCCCAGCCAGAATCCGGACCACGAGGTTGAGCGGGAGGAAATGAAGAGGGTCATTTTGGAAGCCCTTCGGGAACTCCCCGAAAAAGAGCAGAAAGTGTTGATCCTCTACTATTACGAAGATCTCACCCTCAAAGAAATCGGCAAGGTTCTCGATGTCACCGAATCGCGTGTCTCCCAATTGCATACCAAGGCCATCACCCGTTTGCGTGCCAAACTCACCAGCGTCAAAAGGGGTATTGTCTAGGAGGAAGGTTTTTTGATCTCGATGCAGGATATCCAGGAGTTTATGGCCCAACGGCTCAAGGAGGATCGAGAAATTAAATCGATCACCGTTGTCGGGGATACTCTCGATGAGGCCCTGAAGTCGGCTGCCCTGGAGCTGGGTGTGAGCGTGATGCGCGTGGAGTACGACATCGTTCAAAAAGGAAGTCAGGGAATTCTGGGACTTGGGAAAAAGAAGTGGACCTTGTTGGCCTACCCCTCCGCTGTCAAAGCAAAAAAGAAGGGGCCATCGGCCGAGGAACTCTCCGTCGAAGAGATCAGAGTCGAGGAAGTGAAACCCAAGGATGTGGACGGCAAGGTATTCGTGCGGCTTTGGGCAGATGGGGCCTATCTCAAGGTCACCCCTCCCCTTGGGGCCGGCAAACCCGCTACCGAGGAAATGGCCCTGGCCGCGCTGGCCGACCGAGCGGTGCGCGACATCAATCAACAGGCACTGAAGGGGACCGTAAAGTTCGCTGCCGGAACCTACCAGAAGGTAGGGGAATACATCAACAATCCCGCCGCCGATTCCAGTATGACGGCCTACCTCGAAGATGGCGACATGGCCGCCTACATCATCGCCAATGCGCCCGGGCCCGGAGGAGCCGATCTCGCACTCGAAGAAATCGAGTCCTTCCTGCGGAATTTCGGAATCGTGCACGGTATTCTGGAAGATCGGCTCACTCAGTTTATCGATACCCCGGTTTATGGTGAAAAATATTTGATTGCGGAGGGATCCAAGCCGGTCAACGGGAAGGACGCTCGGATCGTCTATCACTTCGATACCAAGATGGATTTCAAGCCCATCGAATCGGATGGGAAGGTAGATTTCAAGAACCTCAACAACATTCACAATGTGGTGAGGGGAGAAGAACTGGCCACCAAGATCCCCGCGGAGAAGGGGATCGCCGGGCGAACGGTCACCGGAAAGGTCCTCCCTGCCAAGGACGGTAAGGACCTGAACTTCGATCTGGGAAACGGTGTCTACCTCTCGAAGGATGGTCTGAAGGTCTACAGTGCGGTGGATGGTCAGGTGTTGTTCCAAAACGGAAAGATCAGCGTGGAGACCGTTTTGACCATTCCCGGTAACGTCAACCTGGCCAGCGGCGGAAACATTAACGTCCTGGGCAGTGTTATCGTCAAAGGCGATGTCGAAGATGGTTTCAATATCTCGGCCGGCGGAAACATCGAGGTCATGGGCTCGGTGGGGCGGGATTGCGCCATTGAAACACCGGGCGATGTGATCCTTCACGGGGGTATCAACGGAGGAGAAAGGGGTTACATCAAGGCCGGAGGCAGTATCTGGTCCAAGTTTATTCAACATGCACGTGTTACCTCGGGCGGTTTTGTGATTGTTTCGGACGGTATTCTCAACAGCATGGTCGATGCGGAAAAGAAAGTCCTGTGTAAGGGCCGCAAGGCTAAAATCATCGGGGGACACGTTCGCGCGGGCGAGGAAATCAACGCCGTGTCCTTTGGTGGCAATTGTCTTTTGGAAGTCGGTTACGACCCCAAGATCAAGGAAGAACTGGACAAGCTCGTTGAGACCGCCGAACTACTCAAAAAAGAAAAGGACGAGGTTGACCTCAACCTGACGGGACTGGTCAAAATGCTACGCATCCGTCAATCCCTGGCTCATGAAAAAGAAAGGCAGCTGCATGAGCTGCAGAAGAAGCAGAAAGAACTCGAGGAGGAAATATCGCGGCTTCAGGGCGAAATACAGGAGAGGCAAAACTACCTCGATTCCTTTCAGAATATCGGGAGAATCGCCGCCAGCGGTGAAATTCAGACCGGTGTCAAAATCAATATCCGGGGAGTCGATTTCGAGGCAAACCGGGATTATCGAAGTGTCGCCTTCGTTCTCGAAAACGGCCTGATCCGAACACAAAAATACGAGGCCATCGATGAGAGCGAAATCGCCAGGAAGCAGTAATGGGACTACAACCGATTGATTTGCAGGCCGTTTTTCTCCACATGAACCAACCGGCTAAAGACCAGGCGGTTACCCGTGATGCCGTATTGATCAGCCAGAATGCCCAGGCCAACAAGCTGGTGGAACAGTCCTTGAAGACTCAGGACGATGTCACCGCCGCGACTACCGACGACGACAAAGAATTGAAAGTCAAAGACAAGGAAGGCCACGAGTTCGAGAAAAAGGAATCCAAGGAAAACGATCGTAAAGAGGAGACTGAAATCGAAGAAGATAAAAAGCGGGTTTTCACCGATGAACGCCTTGGCCGCAAGATCGATTTGACGGGGTAGAAAGATGGAGTTCCTGTTTTTACTCTTGATCGATATTTTGGCTTTAACCGTATTTTATTTGATCTTTAAAAACCGGATCGCGAAGGCCCTCGATTCTCGGGAGAGGGTCAGGGAACTTGAAACCGAAATCAATAAATTACTTGCCCAGTTCAACAATGCAGCCGACAGGAACATCACCATCCTCGAGGAGCGGGTGTTCAAACTCGAGGACTTGCTTCGCCGTGCCGATCAGCGAATCAAATTACTTCAGCAAACACCTTCGATCAAAACCGATGTCGCTGTACCGGAACAACTGATGACCCGGGACTTGGCCGGAGGAACGTATACTCCCACCGCCAAAAGACAGGAATTCAGGCCGGCTTCCTCGGTCGTCGTCAAGCCTCGTCAGGAAGAAGGCCGCGACGAAACCGTTGTCAAGCTTCATCGTGAGGGAATGGAAATCGACAGCATCGCCCACCATCTCGGCATCAGTACCACCGAAGTCAAACTCATCCTTCGAATGGCAGAAGACATAAAATGATAACATTAGGAATCGATCTTGGAACGACGAACTCTCTGGTAGGGTTTCACGACAAGGACAGAATCACCCTCATTCCGAACGATCGAGGAAAAATCGTCACTCCCAGTGTTGTCGCTTTCCGAGGCAAACAAGTACTGGTCGGAGAAAGTGCCAAGAACCAGGCCGTCATCAACCCCCTGGGTACCATTTCGCAGGTCAAGCGTTGGATGGGCAGTGTCCATCGCTGGGAAATCGAAGGAAACTATCACGACCCAGTCGAGGTAAGTTCTCTCATCCTGTCCTATTTGAAAAAAACTGCGGAGGGGTACCTCGGTACCCAGACGGATTCTGCGGTGATCACCGTTCCCGCCTATTTCAGTGAACCGCAGCGGAAGAGTACCCTGGACGCGGCCAATTTGGCTGGCTGGAAACAGGTGAAGCTCATCAACGAGCCCACGGCTGCCGCCCTGGCCTGGGTCATGGAAAAGGGTGTGGAGAATGGGTTAGTGATGGTTTATGACTGGGGCGGGGGAACCTTCGATGTTAGCCTCGTGAGGGTGAAGGACAGGGATTTTTACGTCCTGGGCACCACCGGTGACTCTCATTTGGGAGGAATGGACTTCGACGAAATGATTTTCTCTCGGGCCCTGGAAAAGTTTGAAAGAAGCATTGGCAAGATCGACGACCCGGGGATTCTCCAGCAACTGCGTCAGCTCTCCGAATCCGCCAAGATCGAACTCTCCAGCGAAAAAGAAACCCAAATTGCCCTTCCTTTTGTGGGCAACGGAAAAGTCACGCACCTGGCGATGAACCTGACCCGACAGGAATTCGACCAGATGATTCGCCCCAGTGTCGATAAGACGCTGGAGCTCTGTGCCCAGGTGTTCGAAGAGGCGAGCATTTCCCTGTCGAGTCTCAGCGCCCTCATCCTTTCCGGGGGAACGACTCGGATTCCCCAAGTCAAAAAGAGGCTGGAGGATTGGACAGGGCTGAGATTGGCCCAGGGGTTCAATCCAGAAGAGGCGGTCTGTCGGGGAGCAAGTTTGTTTGCCGATATGTCGCACTCGGCTTCTGGCCGGAAAATCTACGATGTGACCGCCTTCGACCTGGGTCTCGAGATCGAGGGCGGGGACTTCTTCCCCTTGATCCGTGCCAATACTCGCTTGCCGGCCCAGGCCTTGCGGCAATTCACCACCGTCGAGGATGGTCAGACCATCGTGGAGATTCACGTCCAACAACGCCATGGTCAGGACCTGTCCTCCCTCGGCAAGTTTCTTCTCGAGGGAATTGCCCCCCTCGATCGGGGGCTTCCTCGTATCGATGTGTCCTTCAAACTGGATATCGATGGCATCCTCACCGTAGAGGCCAGGGACAGAAATTCGGGTATTTCGCAGGAACTCACCATCACCCAACTGCCAGCCCTCGGAATCGGAACACCCTGGGAAGTGGTGGAGGGCTTACTTCAAGAGGTCGAGGACCTGTCCTGGGATCGAATACCTCTCGATCTTCTTCATCGAAAAAAAGAATGGCTCGATCTGCTTTTGGAAGCGAGGGCGGTGGTGGCCCGGCGGGACGTCCAGCGGAAGGAGGACGTTTATTCGCGGTTGAGGGAAATGCAGCTCCAACTCAAGGTTTCAAAAGAAGCAAGACGGAACCAGGAGACCTCGGTCAAATCAGTATTTAGCGGTGAATAAACTGGCAAAAGCCCCGGTTCCTACCGCGATCGCCTTACCGCGCGGTTTTCACGCCCTCAGACGCCCCAAGTTCTCATTCGTTGGCCACAGGTCCCGCCCCTCCTTATCCTTCAGCCGATCCTCCCGGTTCCACACCCTGCGGTGAAACTCCCGCAGCGGCTCCCGGGCCGGAAACACC
>CALGPJ010000059.1 GCA_937960645.1 uncultured Spirochaetia bacterium
GGATGTGCGCCTGCTTGCCGCGCTGGCGCACACCCTGTGGTTTCTACCCAGCGTGGCGGCGTGTCACGCCATGCGCAACCTGCTGGCGCAGCCGCAGAACAGGTTCTACCACCAATTCAAAGTAATTGTAGCTGCTGGAACAGAGGCCGGAGTCGGTGTGCGCGCCCTTCCGCCCGTGTTGGAGGCGATGGGCAATCCGCTGGAGAGCAAGACCATCACCCTCACCTGTGGCAAGCTCACCACCGGCGTCACCGTGCGCCCCTGGACGGGCATCTTCATGCTGCGCAACTGTTCCAGCCCGGAGACCTACTTCCAGGCAGCCTTCCGCGTGCAAAGCCCCTGGACGCTGAAGAACCCGGATGGGCAGTCGCCCAACGAGGAACTGATACTCAAACCCGAATGCTACGTCTTTGACTTTGCGCCCGACCGCGCCCTGCGCCAGATTGCCGATTACAGCACCCGCTTGAACCTCAACGAGGATGACCCCGAAAACAAGGTGGCCGAGTTCATCCAGTTTTTGCCGGTACTGGCTTACGACGGCAGTTCCATGCGGCAAATCGACGCCGCCGGCGTGCTGGAGATGGCGATGAGCGGCACCACCGCCACGCTGTTAGCACGGCGCTGGGAAAGCGCTTTGCTGGTCAATGTGGATAACGACACCCTGCAACGTTTGTTGAACAACGAGCAGGCCATGCGGGCCCTGATGAGCATCGAGGGCTTCCGCAATCTGAACCAGGACATCGAGACCATCATCAACAAATCCGAGGCGGTCAAAAAGGCCAGGCGCGAAGCCAATGACCGCGAATTGACGGCCGCAGAACAGCGCACACTTACCGAAGAGGAAAAAGAATTCAAAAGCAAGCGCAAGGAAATCCAGGAGAAGCTCATCAAGTTTGCTACGCGCATTCCCATCTTTCTCTACCTTACCGATTTTCGCGAGCGCACGCTGCGGGATGTGATCACCCAGCTGGAGCCGGGCTTGTTCAAACGCGTCACTGGCTTGAACGTTCAAGACTTTGAGCTGCTGGTCAGTCTGGGTTTGTTCAACAGCGCGCTGATGAACGATGCGGTGTACAAGTTCAAGCGCTACGAGGATGCCAGTCTCGTTTATCTCCACATCGATCGTCACGAGGGTGAGGAAAAAGTAGGGCTTTACGACACCATCGTGACCATTGCCGAATACAATTCGTTGGGTGGCCAGGTAGCTTCGCCAGATCAATAAACCCTTCCGAGTCGGCGGCCCAGGTTGTGGCGTGCTCGTTCGTACTTGGGTTCGGGATTGCCCAGGAGGATCCACCCCCACTCAATCAAGCAGTCCCTCCAGGTGGCTGATCCGGTTGCGAAACACCAGCCGGGGCGGGCAGCCTTCCTCCCATTCGATCATACTGAGCGAACATTGATGCAGGATGTTCTCCCGATGAAGTTCCGTCAGATTCGCTCCCTCGAGTAATAGAAAAAGGACTTGAAGGGTGACCCCATGGCTAATCACCAGCCAGTCCCCGCTTCGGGCGCTTTTTTGAAAGTCTGCCCACCAGCGGCCAAGACGCTCGTAGAGCATGCGATAATCCTCGCCGCCGTGGATGCGTTGAAACTCGGCGGGTTGGTGCCAAAACAGCTCCACCTCTTTGGGCCACCGGGCCGCGATTTCGGTTTTGGTCATCCCCTCCCAGGGGCCGAGGTGGATTTCGCGAAGATCCTCGGTGGCGATGAGGGGAGCGTTGGGGTGGTATGCCTGCACGTATGCGGCGGTGGCCAGGGCTCGACCGGCCGTACTGGTATAGATGGCGTGAAAGGAATGATTTTTCAGCGCCTCGCCCAGGGCCTTTGCCTGCTGTTTGCCGAGCTCGGTCAGGGGACTGTCTCGGTGTCCCTGCATCCTTCCCTGGATGTTCCATTCCGTCTGCGCATGACGGGCTAGCCACAATCTGTTCATGCAGTCTCCCTGATCCTGACGATGCGTTCGGATGTCTGTCTGATCCAGGAGTTGGCGGCGCGCATGAGGTTGGCGGTGTTGCGATGGGTCACGAGCCTGCAGGCATCGTCCAGTTCCAGCCAGACCGCGTGACGAATTTCATCGGGCGGCAACACGGTATGTGTCTGCGAGGTCGTGGCAATGAAGTACCATACGGTTTTGTACTGGTCATTGGTGATGGGGTATCGGACCCGACGGCAAAAATCGGAAAGCAGCTCCACTTCCAGACCTGTCTCTTCCCGGATTTCCCGCAGGGCGGTGGTTTCGCGGGTTTCTCCGGGGTCGATGTGCCCCTTGGGCAGTCCCCAGTGGAGTCCTTTTTGGTGCTTCACCAGCAGGTAATAAAGCTCGGCTCTACGGCGTTGAACGACGACGGCTCCGGCGCTTTGAACATCTTTTCGCGATCTCATGGGCCTACCATAGGCGATCGAGGATTTTTGAACAAGATCATTGACTGGCAGCAACCTTCAAACTGCTATACATTAGTGGCATGAACAAACTGGTATCCAAACTGGTACTCTCTGCCTCGGTTCTGGCAGCTTTCTGCCTTTTGGTCCTCTTCCCCTTCTACGACACCATGCGGTGGGCCTTCTACGATATCTTTTTGCGCCTCAAGCCCGCCATCCCGCTTCATCCCAAGCTGCGCGTGGTCGAGATCGACGACACCACCTTCGAAGCCCTTCGCATCTACCCCTTAAGCCGGGATTTGGTGGCCCGGGGTATCGACAAGATGGCCGAGATCGGGGTCGAGGTCCTGCTGGTGGACTCCGAATACGTGGAACCCAGCCCCCGGGTGGTGGCGGAGAACTATTTGAACATCGATTTACCGAAAAAGTTTCGCGAATCGTTCGATCAAATACGGGAGAACTCGGCGGGGTTGTTTCAGGGACTTTCAGGCCAGTCCAGCGTGATCAACCGCTCCTTCGCTTTGCAGCTCATTCGGGACTGGCCCGACTACCTCAAAGAGGTGGAAACCGATCTTTTGAACCGCATTCGAGATGTTGCCCAAAACAACGACGTGCTTTTGGGGAATGCGTTGAAGTTTCAGGACAGGGCCCACGTGACGGTAACGCCGACGCCTTTTCGACCCGCCACCGAATTGACTCCCGAACACCGTGCCTTCCTCCTCGATCGCATCGCGCTGCAACGTCTGCGGGTCATGGAAGAGAACCACCTCATAAAAAGCTGGGATTATGTTTCGCCGGCCATTCTGCCGATCCTGCAGGCCGCGCGAGGGGCCGGCAACGTGGAGCAATACGTGGACCTGGATGGCGTTCGCCGGAGGGTGGACACCCTCTTTATCTGGGAAGGAAAGTTCTTTCCCCACATTTCGCTGTCATCGCTCTTCGATTGGATGGGCAACCCCGAAATCCTGCTCTACAGTGATCGATTGGAGCTCCGTCAGGCCAGGCATCCCGACGGCGGAGTGGAAGATATCAGCATCCCTCTCGATGAAGGCGGCCGGATGATGATCAACTGGCCCAAGGGACGCTTCGACGAAACCTTCCCCCGAGTGAGTTTTCTCCGGCTGTTACGAGACGAAGATTATCTGGAAAGGATACACGAAAACCTGATGCTCATGGATAGCCAGGGTTGGCTGCAGATCTATCAGGGGCAAGTCAATCCCCTGGATTACTGGAACCAGGCCGCGGCTTTCAAACAAGCCGTCGTCGACGGCAGAGAAACCAGATCCAAGCGCGAATATCGCAACCTGCGCCTCAGCTTCATCGAATCGGCCCGATCGTTTCTGTCGGAGAGTAACAAAAAAACCATCACGGACTACTATCGCGGTCTTCTGGAAAAACCGGGCACCACCGCCGACTATCGGTCTCAGGTCGAGAAAATGATCGATCTGGCTAACAATGCCTTCGACGAGTCGGCCAATTTGCTTCAGCTTTGGGAAAAAAATCGAAAGGAAATCCAGCAGGACCTGGAGGGCAAGTGGGTGTCTCTGGGCTACACCGGAAGGAGCACCACCGATATCGGCATCAACCCCTTTGACCCCAACTACATGAACGTGGGTACCATGGCTTCGATCGTGAACACTGTCCTCCAGAAACAATTCCTGGACGAGAGGCCCTGGTATTGGAGCCTGGTGCTGATGATGCCCATCGTCTTTCTTGTGCCGAGCCTGACACGGCGGCTCAATCCCGTGTTTGGCCTTTTGGCGGGCCTTGGCATCATTCTGGGAACCCAGCTTGTGTACTTCGGGATTTTTGCCTGGAGCGGGGTTTATCTCGATGCCTTCTTTGCCTTCGGGACGGTTTTTGCGATCTGGCTCATCAGCTATGTCCAGCACTTTTTGCGGTCCAGCCGCGAGGCGGCCTACGTGAAAGACATGGCCGGACAGTATGTGTCCAAGACGGTGGTGAATCTCCTGATCCAAAATCCCAGCCTCCTGAAACTCGGTGGCGAGAAGAAGGAACTAACGGCGATGTTCACCGACGTCAAGGGCTTCTCCACGATCAGCGAAAAACTGAGCGCGGTCGAACTGGTCGATCTTTTGAACGAGTACCTTACTGAAATGAGTGATATCATCATGGAAGAGCTGGGGACCATCGACAAGTACGAGGGAGATGCCATCATCGCGTTTTTCAATGCCCCCCTGGACGTTCCCGACCATGCCATTCGGGCCTGCCGAGCGGCTTTACGAATGCGCCAGGCCGAGGCCAGGCTCAACCCCGGTTGGTTGGAGCGTAACATGACGCCCTCCCCTCTTTTTACCCGGATCGGTATCAACACCGGTGAAATGGTTCATGGCAATATGGGAACCCATCAAAAGAAAAATTACACCATCATGGGAAACCACGTGAACCTGGCCGCACGGCTGGAGGGTGTGAACAAACAATACGGCACCGCCATCCTCATCAGCGAAAATACTCAGGTCAAACTCGATGACCTATTCCTCTGTCGGACCCTGGATCGCGTTCGGGTTGTCGGTATCAATCAGCCGATACGCCTTTTCGAATTGTTGGCGATGCGGGACCAGGCGGAGGCATCCCAGTTCGAACTCGTCGAACGGTTTCATCAGGGGCTGGAAATATTCGAATCGCGTCGTTACGCGGATGGCATCGAGTTTTTCGAGAATCTGTTGAAACAGTGGCCCGAGGATGGGCCCAGTCAGACCTTTCTCAAGCGGTGCCGCGAGTACATCCAAAAACCGCCGCCAGCCGACTGGGACGGGGTGTGGAACCTGATGTCGAAATAAGTCGTGTCTTTTCTTTCGGTTGCGAAGTGTGATACGCTGACGTCATGGTGACATCGGAGCTTTATGACAAGTGGGGACGGGACTTCCATCCGGGGCAGACAATTTTCAAAGAAGGTGATGAAGGCGACCTCATGTACATCATCCAGGAGGGGAGTGTCGAGGTGGTCAAAAGACTCGGGAACGCCGAGTGGGTGGTGGCGATCCTGGGCAAGGGCGACTTTTTCGGAGAAATGGCCCTGGTCAGCAGAATCCGCCGAACCGCCACGGTCCGGGCCATCACGGAGGTCAAGCTCCTGGCCTTTGATCGTGCCGGGTTTCAGCAAATGATCGAGAAAAACAGTCGGATGGCCATGGCCATCATCGATAAGCTTTGCCGACGGCTGGAATTGACCACGTCTCAGCTTGTGGAACTGGGCCAGGCCAACGTTCAGACTGCCATCGCCGCCTATCTTCAATCCTTGAAATCGGCGCGGCCCGAACAATCGGAATGGGAGCTCAAAACGGTGGTTGCCGAGTTGAGTTCCATTTTGCAGCTGCCCCAGGAAAAGCTGATAAAGAGCATCATGGAGTTTGCCCAGCGTTGCGCGGTGAAAATCAACAACGACAAAATCGTCATCGATACCAGGGATCAGTTCAAAGAAATCCTCGAGGGAGGTGGAAGCGGCACATGTGTGGAATAGTCGGGTATTGCGGGCCCAGGGCCACCCCGGAAGTTTTGTTGCAAGGTTTGAAACGATTGGAATACCGGGGCTACGATTCGGCGGGTGTCTGCGTCGCTCATCATGGCAAACTTCAGGTCGTCAAGCGCGTGGGAAAGCTCAGGGAGCTGACGCTGGCCCTGGATCATTCCCTACCCGGGAGTTATGGAATCGGCCACACCCGCTGGGCCACCCACGGTGGAATCACCGAGACCAATGCGCACCCGCACCTGGATCGCACCGGAAAGATTGCCCTTGTCCACAATGGCATCATCGAGAATTACGAGACTCTCCGGGCCAGACTCGAGAACAAGGGGTATCGATTTCAAAGCGAGACCGATACCGAGGTTATTGTCCAACTGATTTCGGACTTTTATCAGGGTGACCTGGAAGATGCCGTCCGCCAGACCTTGAGCCTCCTCAAAGGTACCTATGGCCTGGCCATCCTGCATGCGGACCATCCCGACATCATCATCGCCGCAAGAAATGGCAGCCCACTGGTGATCGGTGTCGGTGAAGGGGAAATGTTTCTCGGTTCCGACGTGGCAGCCATGGTGGCCTACACCCGCCAGGTGATCTACATGGAGGATGGGGACATCGCCGTCATCGACAGGCAGGGGTATCGCCTAACCAATTCATTTGACCGAAAAGTCGACAAAAAAATTGAAACCATCAGCTACCAGCTGGAAGAAATCGAAAAAGGGGCTTATCCCCACTTCATGCTCAAGGAAATTCACGAGCAGGTCCACAGTATTCCCCGCGCCTATCAAGGTCGAATCGATCACGAAAACGCCACCGCAAAGTTGGGCGGCCTCAACATGAAAAGCCAGCAGCTCTTGCATATCGACCGAGTCAAGATCATCGCGGCCGGAACCAGCTGGCATGCGGGCATGGTGGGCGCCTACCTTCTGGAATCCCTGGCCCGAATACCGGCCCAGGTGGAGCTGAGTTCGGAGGTCCGATACCGAAACCCGATCATCGAAAAGAACTGCCTTTATTTCGCGGTCAGTCAGAGTGGGGAAACCGCGGACACTCTCTTTGCCATGCGCGAACTCCAGCGAAAAGGAGCCACGGTGTTGGGGATCGTGAATGCGGTGGGTTCCACCATTGCCCGGGAATCGAACGGCGGTGTCTACATTCACTCCGGTCCGGAAATCGCGGTAGCGAGTACCAAGGCCTTTACCAGCCAGGTCACGGTGTTTTACCTCCTGGCCCTGATGTTTGCCCGCCTGCGGCATCTGAGCTGGCCTGAGGGGAAAAAGTTCATCGCCGAGCTGGAGTCCGTACCCGGCAAATTGAGCCTGGCCCTGGAACAGGAAGCCCATATCCAGGCCCTCGCTAAAAAATATGCCGCGTACAAGGATTTCCTCTTTCTGGGCAGAGGGATCAATTTCCCTGTGGCTCTCGAGGGGGCGCTGAAGCTCAAAGAAATTAGCTACATCCACGCCGAAGGGTTCAGTGCCGCCGAGATCAAGCACGGGCCCATCGCCCTCATCAACCCCGAAACCCCAAGCCTCTTTCTGGTTCCCAACGACAGTCTCCGGGACAAGGTGGTCTCCAACATCAACGAGGTGAAGGGGCGCGGCGGACCGGTGATCGCGGTTTGCGAAGATGGCGACACCGAGGTGATGCGTCTGGCCGACGACGTCATCACGGTCCCGTCGGTTTCCGAGTTCTTCACTCCCCTGGTGATGGTGGTCCCCTTGCAGCTATTCAGCTATTACTGTGCGCTGGAATTGGGCCGCGATGTGGACCAGCCGCGAAACCTGGCGAAGTCCGTAACGGTGGAGTGAGCCTTGGAGGCGGAGTTTTATTACACTGACGTCTTCACCGATCGGACCTTCGGCGGGAATCCCCTGGCAGTGTTTCCGGAGGGCTCGGGCCTGGACACAGCGCAGATGCAAAGCCTTGCCCGGGAAATCGGGTTCTCGGAGACCGTCTTCGTCTTGCCGGCGGCAAATCGTGATTGCCAGTATCGGCTGCGAATCTTTACCCCGAACACCGAACTGCCCTTTGCGGGGCATCCTACTGTCGGCGCGGCCTTTGTCCTGAAACACAGGGGCATGATTCCCCAAAACCGGGTCCGGTTCGAGGAAGGTGTCGGACCGATCGACGTTGTTGCCGAGGGTGAGGCTTACACCATGCGGCAGCCTCCGCCCCGCCCGGGACCGATCTGGGAGCGAACCGATTTGATTGCGCGCCTTCTCAGCCTGCCCGAGGAGGACCTGGACCACCGCTGGGACTGCCAGGTCTGGGGGAGCGGCCTCGATTTTTTGTACGTTACCCTGGCTTCGCGGAGGGCCTTGTCCGAGGCCAAAATCGATACCACCGTGCTGCGGGAGGCCCTGGCCCAGGTGCCCCTGCCCCCGCTTTACCTGATTTACCCCGAGGGAGGTTTGGTCCACGCACGGATGTTCGCTCCGCAGCTGGGTGTCCTGGAGGATCCCGCAACGGGTTCGGCGGCGGGGCCGTTGTGCGCCTATTTGGGGGCCAGCGGGCAGCGCGACCTCGATGATACGGGTTGGCTGCGGATTGTCGTCCGACAAGGCGAGGACATGGGCCGCCCTTCAACGATCGAGGCCGCCGCCCCTTATGAAGGACATTCCTGGGGAAGGCCCGAGGTCGGGGGGCAGTGCTCCCTGGTGGCGCACGGTCACTTTTTTCTCTAAACCGAGTCTTGCCGATGCGCTCTTTTGCCCCTAATTTTCCTTCATGAGTAATTTTTTATCTTTTACCGAAGAGGAATTGGAGCATACCCTGACAGAAGGTGAACTGCCTGCCTCGGTTCGGTCTGCCGCCAGGCAGGTCATCGTGGTTTGGACCCAGGATTGGTGTCCGCAATGGGCGGATCTGCAAAGTTGGATTTTGCAGGAAGCGGGCAACAGACCCGTTTACCTTTTGGTATACAACCAGCATCCCCGGTTTGCGGAACTGATGGCGTTCAAAGAGGAAAATTGGAAAAACCGGGAGATCCCGTACGTGCGGCACTACGTGGGAGGAAATTTGGCGGCCGAGCACAACTGGCTCCCACGTGCCACCTTTCAGGAGCAATTGAAGAGGCTGGAGGTTTAATCGGCCACGGCGATCAAGTCGACCCCGCGAACCTCGACGAGCCGCGCTACGGCAAAGCTTCCGGGCTGAGGCAAGTCTCCCACAAAACGCACCATGGTCAGGCCATCCACGTCGGGGGCCTGGAAAAAAGCCCGGCCCAAAAAGGTGCGGGTTCCCTCCAGCCGCTCTTCCAGAAGGATGCGGACACTCTGGCCTAATCTCTTTTCCAGGGCCGCCTGGGTGATACGCAGCTGGCGCTCTTCGAAAACCCTCTTGCGCGCCGCCGCCACCCTGGCTGGGGGAAGGCGGCCCAAATGCGTGTTACGCCAGGCAGCGGTGCCTTCTTCGTGGCTGTAGGCAAAGATGCCCGCCCAGTCCGGTGCCGCTTCCTCTTGAAAACGCAGGAGTTCTTCGAATTCCGCCTCGGTCTCGCCGCGAAACCCCGTGATGAAGCTGGTGCGCAGGGCCAGCTCCGGGACTTCCCGCCGGAGGCGGCGGACCAGATCGATGAGCTGTTGGGGATGGGACTTCCGTCCCATTCGGCGCAGCAGGGACGGGCTCCCGTGCTGGAAGGGGATGTCGAGGTATGGCACCAGGTGACGGGAATGGCGAAACAGGGGAACGAGGTCCTCCGGAAAGTTTTCCGGGTAAATGTACAAAAGCCGAAGCCACCACTCGCCGGGCCAATCCTCCAGAGTTTGAACGAGCCGCGTCAGACCGCCCCCCCAATTGGCCAGGTCGTGGGCCACCAGGTTGATTTCTTTCACACCGCGGTGGAGAAGCTCCCGGATCTCGGACAGGACAGCCTCGAAGGGGCGATCGCGACGCCGGCCGCGAATCAGGGGAATGGCGCAATAGGTGCAGTGATGGTCACACCCCTCGCTGACCTTGACGAAGGCCACGAAGGACAATCCTTCCAAAGGTCGTGATCTGTAGGCCCGATCCAGATCGGCATGCTCGGCGTCGGGTATCCAGATCCGCTCGCCCCTGGGAAGCCTTTCGGAAAGAAACTCCACGATGGCCTCAGGCCGGCGGTTACCGAAACACCCCGCCAGCTGAGGGATTCCTTCAAGCAGGGCCCGAGCCCAGCGTTGGCTCAGGCAACCGGTGGCGACAACCTGGGCCCCATCTTCGACATGAGCTAAAAGGGTATCGAGAGACTCTTTCTGTGCGTCTCGGATAAAGCCACAGGTATTGATGAGTGTAACGTCAGCTTCCTTAGGCGATTCGGTGCGAATCCAGCCAGCTTCCCGAAGCGCACCCGCCATGATCTCGGCATCCACCTGGTTTTTGGCGCACCCCAGGTTGACCAGATGAAACCTCACGGCTCTTCCCGGGAAGGGGCAGGACGCTCGGCCAGAATGCTGCGCCGGAATCGGAACAATTCAGCCGGGCGTCCCGGACCCTCCTGAGTTTTTGTTCCCAGGGATTTAACCAAGCCGGTGCCCAGGATCCAGCGGCGAAAATTCGGTTTGTGGATTCGGACACCGTTCAGGGCCTCGACCAGGCGCTGCAGCTGCAGAAGGGTAAAGGCCTCGGGGAGGAGCTCGAACACGACGGGGCGGTATTTCAGTTTGCCTCTGAGCCGGCTGATGCTGCTGGCCAGGATTCGCCGGTGGTCCTGCTTCATGGGGCGGCCAATTCCGGTCCGCTCGGTGAACGTTTTGGGCATTTCACGGGCGGAAATCGGTAGCTGGTCCCGCTCGGATGGAGGATAGGCCCACCAGTCCCGAACGCTTTCTTGAACCATGCCGGCTTCATAAAGCATCTCGTAGCGGAGAATAGCGCGCTCGTTGTCCCAGGGAACCTGATCCGACCCAAAGGCCGTAATGAGCCTCTCCATTCGAGCCTGTCGGCGCGCAGGGGAGGAGGCTTCTTCGGCCCAGGAGAGCAGGTCCGGCAGGAAAACCGTATCGATGATCTCCGGGCGTCCCTGACGATGATCCTCCCAGGGCAGGAAGGTATACCAGGGCACCCAGAGAGCTCGCTCCGCCCGCACCGCGACACTGCTGGGGACGAGGGCCAGATATCCGACGGTGATTTGGTGGTTGCGTGCCGGAGCGATTCCGGGGTCTCGATGACGGTTGCCAAAGGTGTAGAGCTGCTCGACATAGCCCAATTCCAACCCGGTTTCTTCCCGAACCCAGTCCCGAAGGGCCAATTCCAGGGTTCTGTGTTTTTCCGGTTGGAAACTTCCCAGGGGCAACCGGTCCCCGTCCACCGTCATCACGTTGACGTCATCGTCGATCACCGTGACGATGACAGCGGTCAAATCCAGATGTATGTCGGTACAGGTACCCGGTTGGCTCATCGGTTACGATTATAGTGATTTTGCGACAAGGCGCAAATGTAGTTATACTACCCTACCTGAATGGGCTCGTGAAAGGAATCGGGATAGGGTAACGCGGGGTACCGCTAAAGAACCCGGCTCGGGTCTCGGACTGGTGATTTGCCGAGATTTGGTAGGGCGTTTGAATGGCACCATCGAAGTTCAAAGCCAAGTAGATCGGGGTTCGATTTTTGCCGTGCGGTTGCCCGTTTTCAGGCCGGGATGACACCGGCGACTTTGAGAGCCTCCTGCATTTTTTCGTTGGAAAAGGGTTTCTCCATGTAGAAAATCGCACCGAGCTGTCTCATCTCGTCTTTGATGGCCTGGTCCGTCAGGCTGGAAAGAATCACGACGGGCACATTTCGATAAGCGGGCAAGTTCTTGATTTCCCGGAGAAATTCGACCCCGTTCATGTTGGGCATCTCGATATCGCTGAACACGAGATCGTAGTTCGATGCCTGGGCTTTCTGCAGGCCGTCCAGTCCATCCTCGGCGGTATCCACCTCGAGCCCCTGTAAGAGGAGATAGGTTTTAATGAAACTCCGGTTTGTCGCGCCATCGTCCACGACCAAAACACGTTTTTTATTCATATCGCCTCCGGGGAAGTATAAAACAAAATATTTTTATATGTCAACGACGCGAATAGGGTTCCAGGTAAAAACAAAAATAACCCGGTCCAGTGGCACCGGCCTCCCTCCTTGCTCCCTCGATCTGAACGTAGAGGATGTCATCCAGGAGAACGCCCCGGTATTGGCGGTCATCGATTTTAAACAGGAAGCTGTACCGGGATGTTATGACGTACGGAATTCGTTCGGGGCTCAGGGCAGCCAGCTGGAGTTCCCGACCTGTCAGCAAGAGAAATTGCTGGGCGGGGGAGTTCACCTCACGGGCGTCGATTTGCTGGGTGCGGGGATCGATTTCCAAAGAAAAGTAACGCAGCACGCGCCAGGTCCCCTGAAGCTGGGCTCCGAGACTTAGGCTGCAACACAGTAAAAAAAACAACGTCGGTCGCATAGTTAACCATCGGCAGATTTTTTGATAGAGTTTCGTGGTATGGGTACGGCAAAGCGTCGGCTTTTTCTCCTGATGGGACACACGATGCTGGGGCTGGGGATCATCGGCATCGTGGTTCCGCTTTTGCCCACGACCGTCTTCTTTCTCTCCTCTGCATGGTTCTATGCCAGGAGCAGTCCGCGATGGGAACATTGGCTGTTGAACAATCGGTACTTTGGGGCCTACATCCGCGATTACGTCGAAAAGCGTGGCATTTCCCTCAACACCAAGATCATCACCCTCGGTCTTCTTTGGTTGACCCTGGGATTTTCACAATCCTTTCTGCCGATGGGTTCCTGGGTTCGCGCCCTTCTCGGGGCCATCGGCATCGCGGTGAGCGTTCATGTCGCCTGTCTGAAATTGAAGACCACCACAAAACCCCAACAGAAATCGTTCCGATAATAGCCTCAGTGGACTGTCAACGGTTTTTGGTCGACTTCTGTGCGGCAGGGGCCGATCGCAAAGGGCTTCTTTTACACGAAATTACAGCGCTGGGTCTCGAGGGACGGGTGCTGAGGCTGCAGGGGGCGCAGCACATTCTGGTGGATCCGCCAACGCGCGCACGGCCGAATTCCCGACCCGTCGTGCTGGTTGCCCACTACGACCGCGCTGCAGGAACGCCCGGTGCCAACGACAACTCTGCCTCGGTGCTCGACCTCCTCCTGCTTCTCCAGCGCATGAAAACCCTGGGGGAACGGGCGCTTTGGCCCGAGGTCAGGGTGATCTTTACCGACAAAGGCGAAGCGAGCGATCATGAGGACTTTCAGGTACAAGGGGCCTACGGCTTGGGCCGTTTCCTGAAATCCACGCGGTTGGCAGGGGCCTTTTTTTGTGTTCTGCATGTGACCGGAATCGGCGATGCCATTGTCCTGGGGAAGGGGCCAATTCCCCACCTGAATCGAGCGGGTCGGGATGCCGACGAGTCTGCCCGAATGCTCTTCGCGGCGCAACGGGTCATCATGAAAAAAATGCTTTTCGGTCAGGTCGATTTCTGGGAAATGGAAACACCTGTTTCGGACGATGT
This sequence comes from uncultured Spirochaetia bacterium, assembly GCA_937960645.1. Taxonomy (GTDB): domain Bacteria; phylum Spirochaetota; class Spirochaetia; order JABEVK01; family JABEVK01; genus DYOB01. The sequence continues at coordinate 13,336 of CALGPJ010000059.1, forward strand.
GGGTCTTTTTCTGGCCGGTATTGTATCGAGCCAGATTTCCCTGTTACCTCTGAATGAGGTGACGGAATGTCAACACAGCGGTTGGCACACAATACCGAGGACATGGCAAACCAGGCATTCACCGCAGGACACCGTGGAAAGTCTCTGGGAAAAAAGCCGTCATGTCATTGCCAGTGTTCTCGATCTTTTGCTGGCTTACCCGATTCCCCATCTTTAGGGATTTTATCTCAAACCTGGAATTTCGAAAGCTCCTGGTCCAGGGCCTCGATCGAGTTTTTGTTGCTCGAGGTCAGGGAATTGACCGTTTCCATGGCAACCGCCATCTCCTGGGCCCCGTTGGCCATTTCCCGCATGGCCTGACCGATCTCGTGCGTGATGTCGCGCAATGTCGAGGTTTCCTTCAGGATCTGATGACTCCCCACCTGCATCTCCTGGGCCGAGTTGCGAACGGTGGTGGACACTTCCTTGAGGCGCGAGATTTCCTGAAGAACCTGCAATGATCCCTCGTTTTGTTCGCGCATCGAGTGGGCGATGGACACCTCCTGATCGCTGACAAGCCGGATCCGCTGCTCGATCGATTCAAACTTTTCGATGATGTCGTCGGCAGACCGCGCAATTCCATCGATGGCCGATCGAATGTGTTTCAACACCCGTCCGACCGTCTTGGCCTGTTCGCCGGAGGATTCCGCTAGTTTGCGGACCTCGCCCGCCACCACCGCGAAGCCCCGGCCGTAATCCCCGGCATGGGCAGCTTCGATGGCGGCATTCATGGCCAGGAGGTTGGTCTGGCTCGAGATGGAGCGGATGATCTTGCTGATTTCCAACAACTCTTCCGACTCCTGAGCGATGGCGCGAATTTCGCTGGTGACCTTGTTCAAAACTTCCCGCCCCTCGCCGGCAGAGAGGTTCAGCTGATGCATGTTTTGCTCGTTGACCTTCAGCGTTTCGGAAACCTGTCGGATGCTGGCAATCATTTCCTCGATGGCCGTTGATGCCTGATTGACACTTTGGGTTTGCGTCTCGATGAGCTGGTGCAGGCTATTCACGCTGGCGTTGATTTCTTCCATGGTGGTGCTGGTCTCAGTGACGCTGGAGGATTGGTTGATTACCTGGTTGTTGACGCTTTGGATATTGGCGCTGATTTCCCGAATGGCTGCGGAGGTTTGAATGATGTTGGAGGAGAGTTCTTCCCCGACATTGGTGAGGCGCTCGGCATGGGTCCGTACGCCGCGCACAAGGCCGGCGACCTTTTCCAGGGTCTGGTTCATGAGGTCGGCCATCACTTGAATTTCGTCCCGGCTGTTCACGGTGATGCGTCGGGTCAAATCCCCCTCCCCCTGCGCCAGGTTTTGCAGCACGCCGATGGCCTGGTTCAAGGGCCGGGTGATGGAGCCCGTGAGCAGAAGGGCGATCAGAGAACCTAGAAAAATAAGTACCACGGAGAGGACACCCATCACGACACCCAATCTAACGGTGTTGTCAAAGAGCTCGTTGGTAGTGATGGTAACGCCAAGATACCAGTTTGTATCAGGGATGGATGAATAATATGTCAAACGATTCTGCCCGTCGATGTTCGCCTCGAAAACTCTTCCCTCGCCGGAAATCATGCGCCGGATTAACCGGGCATAGCTTTCCTGGGCAGGATCGCTTTTGGCCTCCTCGATGGGGTTGCGGAGTTTCAGGGCCTGGGCCTGATCTGGATGGGCCAGGATGCCGCCCTCCCTATCCACCACGAACAC
>CALGPJ010000060.1 GCA_937960645.1 uncultured Spirochaetia bacterium
CCTGATAAGCAAAAAAATGAGGGTTTTGGACGTGTTTTTGGGGAGAAAATCGAGGATGGGGTCAAAAATGCGGAAAAATGCTAGAGAGGGGCGGGATAAATGCCCGCAAAAAGTGCAGTTGTCGCGGCACTACATACAGCTTGACGATGACGCCTCAACGAGTTTACAGTTAGAAGCGGAGGTCTTCCTGTCAACGGTCGAAAAAGTCGAAATCCTGAACCCGGGCGCAGTGGAGGCGATTTGCGGCATCAATGACGCCAACCTCCATTATTTGGAGCAAATGTTCGGGGGAGTCGTTTTTTGCCGCGGCAATTCGATCATGCTGGATTGCGATTCCCACGTCAAAAGGCAGGAGTTCCGCCGCCTGATTCACAATCTGGAAGGGGTGGCGCTTCGAGGCGGGAGCATTCAGCCCGAACACATCCATCATTTTCTGGACGAGGAAGTGGCCAACGGTCAGTATGTGGCCATACCCCATGGCCAACGGGTATTTCCCCGAACTCCCAACCAGGCCCAATTTGTCCACTCTGTGCGGCGCCACCAGCTTACCTTCGCCATCGGTCCAGCGGGTACGGGCAAAACTTACCTGGCAGTGGCCCTTGGTTTGGCCGAGTTGCTTGGAAAAAGGCGCCGCAAACTCATCTTCACCCGGCCCGTGGTGGAGGCCGGAGAGAGCCTGGGCTATCTTCCGGGTGATTTAACCCAAAAGATCAACCCCTACCTTCGGCCGATTTACGATGCCATCGAGGAACTCATCCCCACGGAACTGTTACAGCGCCTTGAGGACCTTCGTCAAATCGAAGTTGCCCCACTGGCGTACATGCGGGGCCGGAGCCTCAAAAATTGTTTCGTCATCCTTGATGAGGCTCAAAACACCACCCGGGGCCAGATGAAGATGTTCCTCACTCGCCTCGGTGAAGGGGCCAAGGCGGTGGTTACCGGTGACCTCACCCAGATCGATCTTCCCCGTCAAACCGAGTCCGGTCTGCTGGAGGCCCACCGCTTGCTCCGCAGGATACCTGAAATTGGCTTTATCGATTTTACCTCGGAAGAGGTCTTGCGCAGTCCGTTGGTAAAGGCCATTATCGATGCTTATGAATCCGAGACTTGACACCGCCACGAGCCTGATCTCCCCGTCCTTTTGGGTGGACCGATTCCGCAAAAACGGTAGGGACTGGTTGGCCTTTCTGGGAATCTACGCGGTGAGCCTCATCCTTCTCTCGATGCTCTTGCCTGGCGTGCTCCTGAATCTTCCTGAGCCGACGCAGTTGACCGTGGGCAGCACCTGGGACCGGAGGATCGTCGCCGATCGTGACTACACGTTCATCGACCTGGAAAATACCCAAAAACGCCAGGAAGCCCGCCTCAAACTTGTTCGGCCTGTGTATCGGATTCAGGAAGATCTCACCTTCTCGGTCGTGGCGCAGTTCGACGAGGCTGCTGCTGTCCTGAACAAGTTTTTCTCTGACAGAACTAAAAAAGAGCTGGTGCAAATCGAACTTGAAGCCCTCCTACCCCAATTGAACACCGGACTCATTCTGGAGGAGGCCGAGCGTCAATTTCGAACGGCCGAAGCCTGGCTGCGACGTCAACGAGAATCCTTGCTCGTTTCCCTGGAAAAAGGGATCGTCGACGATTTGACCCGAGAAATCCCTCCCCAGGGTATCGAGGTTCGCCTCAGGCGAGGTTCGGGCGATATCCGTCAGTTTTATCCCCGCGATCAGGTCTTGACCCTTCGAACACTCCGTTCCGACCTCGGTGCCCTGGCAGGACAGCTGGCGGTGGCCAATGCCCATCACGATCGTCAGGCCAGCGAGGAGGCCGAACGTCAGGCGCTCTCCGCGACGCCTCCGGTGCTCTTGAGTTTTCGCAAGGGCGAAGCGATCCTTGAGAAAGATGAACTCCTCACTGAAGATAAACTGTTACGTTTAGCCGCTTTCCGGACTTCCCTCGCTCGGGAGTTTTGGTCAAAGTTTCTGGTCCTCATGATCACCCTCTTCGTCCTGCTGGTTCTGGGCTACAAAACCCTGCGGCTGGGGATGAGTTCCCTTTCGGATCGGAGCAGTACCATCCGATTCGTGACTGTTGTGTGGCTTCTCAACCTGGGGTTTCAGGTGGCTATGATGTTTTTGGGAGATCCATCCCTGAGGGTTCTGTTATCCCCGCTGGGTTTGAGCGTCCTTCTCACTGTCCTGTTGTCCAATCAGCTGACCGGGGTGCTTCTCAGCCTTTTTCTGACCCTTCCTCTTGTCTTTTTCCTACCCGGGGGCTCTTGGGGGGAACTTGGCCTGCCCGCAGCCCTGAGCACCTTCGTCTTCAACCGGGTGGAAAAGCGTTTCAGCGTGATTTTGAGCGGCCTCTTTTACGGTCTTACCCTGGGAATGTATCTGGTGTTGAGCCGGATTTGGGAGGAGGGCTTCAGTACCGCAGTGTTGGCCCTGGGAGGGACGGGGAGCCTCAATGGACTGATTTCCGCAGTGGCTGCTCTGGGGTTATTGCCCGTACTCGAATATGTGTTCAATTTCACCACGCGCTTCCGGCTTCAAGAGCTTTCTGACCTCAACAGCCCCATCCTGAAGAAGATGCTGAGCCTTGCCCCGGGAACCTATGCCCACTCGATCAACGTCTCCCATCTTGCCGAAAACGCCGCCAGAGCTATCGGGGCCGATCCTCTTCTGGCACGGGTGGGAGCCATCTATCACGATATTGGCAAGATCGAGCAAGCCGAATTTTTTGTGGAGAACCAAAGGGGGCAAAACCCGCACGACTCCCTGGCACCCTCCATGAGCGCCGCGATCCTCAAGAACCATGTCAGTCAGGGGGTGGAGCTTGCCCGGGAACTTCGCTTACCCGCACCGATTATTGACATCATCCGGCAGCATCATGGCTGTGGTCTGATCGAGTTCTTTTACAACAAGGCTCTCAAGCAAGGAAAGGGTAGGGTGGACATCGAGGAATTTCGTTACCCGGGACCCAACCCTCGTTTCCGGGAAAGCGGTATCGTCATGGTGGCGGACACGATTGAAGCAGCGTCGCGAACTCTTCAGAACCCCGAGTATTCCTTTCTCGAAGAATTCGTGGAAAACCTGGTGAACAAAAAAATCGCCGAGGGTCTGCTCATCGACAGCGGCCTGACACTCCACGACATCATGGTGATCAAAGAGGAGATTCTCCATACCCTCGCGGGTCAATTCCACTCCCGAATCGAGTACCCAGGTCTCGTATATGCCCCCTGAATCGGGATCCATCGACGTGAACTTTTTTTGGCTCCAGAACATTCGCCCTGAATGGGCCGATCGTTTCGAGTCTTTTTTACAGTGGACCTGGAATCGATTAAACGTTGAAAAAGTCGAGCTAGGTGTGGTATTCTTGGACCAGGAGGAAATGGCCGCTGTCAATGACCGATTTCGAGGAATCCGAGAGCCCACGGACGTGCTTTCGTTCCCCTACGGCGAGTCCTCGAACGGCGGCCTTGAAGGAGACCTGATCATTTGTCCCGACTACGTGTATAAAAACGCCTGCCTTTATGCCATAGGCTTCGAGGAAGAACTCTTTCGCGTCGCCCTCCACGGGGAATTGCACCTTCTCGGTTGGGATCACTCTACCAACGATCCCGAGGAACCTATGCTTCGATATCAGGAAAACCTGCTTCGGGAATATTCCCCTGAAGGAGTAGACTAGGCCCGCCGATGGAAAAGACTTCCAAGAAAAAGGGGTTTTTCGAGGGGCTCTTTGGTCGTAAAGAGGAGGAAGAGCCCCCGAGTAACGATCAGACCGAAATGATCGAGGGGATCCGTGAACTCAGCGATACCACCGTCAAGGAAGTTCTGGTCCCGAGAATCGACACCGTTTTTTTGCCACACTCCCTCCGCTGGGACGAGCTCCTGGACCACATGGTCAAGAGCGGGCATAGTCGTTTTCCGGTCTATCGGGAAACCATCGACAACGTGATCGGTATCCTGTATCTCAAGGATGTGTTTCGCTACATCCACGAAAATTCCTTCAACAAGCAGGATACCATTGACCTGGTTCCCCTCTGCCGCCCCGCCTATTTTGTGCCCGACAGCAAACACCTGGACAAACTGCTCGCCGAATTCAAGCACAAAAAGGTGCACATTGCCGTAGCCCTGGATGAATACGGCGGTGTTGCCGGCATCGTGTGTCTGGAGGATGTCCTGGAGGTAATCGTGGGGGATATCCAGGACGAATTCGACAACGAAACCGAGGACGTCCTGGCCCTGGAACCGGGGCAGTGGCTTTGTGACGCCCGGGTGGGGATCGAGGACCTCAACGAAAGGATTCAAGTCGAGCTCCCCCACGAGGATTTCGACACATTGGGCGGCTTCGTCTTCGATTTGTTCGGAAAAATTCCCATTCGTTTCGAGAAGGTGGCCTATGGCAATCTGGAATTTGTGGTGAACAGCATGCAAGGAAACAAGATCAAGACCATCAAGATCATCAAACGGGACGAACATGAACATTAGGCCGCTTTTTTTGTTCCTGGCATCCCTCGGTTGGACCCAAACCGCTGTCGAGCTCAATACCCAGGCGGAAAGGGCCCTCCGTGAGGAAGATTACATCCGAGCCGCCTCCCTCCTGCGCCAAAGCCTCGCGCTCAATCCCAATTACCTCGAAGCCAACGAAAACCTTGCCCTGACCCTGTTTTTTCTCGGCGAAGATCAGGAGGCCGAGCGGTACGCCCGCTCAGCCGTGCGGCTGGCGGGAAATCGCGGACGGTCGCGGCTCCTGTTGGCCCGTGTCATTCTCCGGCGTGGTTCGGAATCCCTCGCGGAGGCGGAGCAACTCCTCAATCAGGCCCTCGGTGAGGAAGGTCCCAGTGTCGACCTTTACAATACTCTAGCCGCCCTGGAGGTGGTCCGGGGCCGTCTTCCCCTGGCCTTGAGGTACTACGAACTCAGCCTGGATCGTCAGAACAACCAGCTGACGGCTCTGTTGGCTTCTTTTCTGATCGAGGAATCTCTGGGAAATATCCGCCGGGCCGACTCCCTGATGGAGCAGCTGTTGCGTGTCCATGGTGCCGAACCCTCCGTCCTGGAATTGGCGGTTGGGTTTTACCATCGGAACGGAAAACTGGAACAGGCGTCCCTGCTCTCCGACCGGCTGTTGAACCTGGTGACGAACTGGACCTACCCCCGTACCTTTGTCCGCGCGGTGCAGGACAGGGCCCGCCTGGATTTGACCCGGCAAAAGCTGAATCCCGAGTTTGGTTTGGACGGGGACCTCGAGCGGATGCGGGAAGCCATTCGGCGCGACTCAACTTCCGCTCTGTCCTTTGCGCTCCTGGGTGCCCTGCTTTTTCGTCAAAACAAGATCGACGAGGCCCAGGCAGCCTACCGCTCGGCTTTGGAACGCCAGAAGGACGATGAAACCCTGCGCCTGAGCTGGGAGCGAAGTGTCCGGGCCCTTCCCCTCGACAGCACAGCACGGTTGGAACCGGCTCGATTTCATGCCTCCCAGGCCGAATCGTTGATGAACCGTAATCTTGTCGATCAGGCGCGTGAATCCTATCGCCGGCTTTTGCGACTCGATCCCTTCGATCGTGGGGCCAGGTGGGGACTTGCCCGAGCCTGGCGCGAGCTGGGCTTTCCCGGGCAGTACCTCGCCGGTCTCCACGATTTGAAAGCGCTCGAAACCCAAACACGACCCGCAACCCGCCGCCTGGCTCTGGAGGCGGATCGCGAACTGGAGCGAGAACTCGATTTCTGGCAGAACCGCTGGTATCCGGAGCGGACCCTGGGCGGACCCTGGCGATTGGATTGGGATGTCTATCGCTTCTGGCGCGATCCGGCAACCTGGAGCCTCAACCAGCCGGGTGGGGGAGGTCGGCCAGCGAGGATCGCGGTCTATCTCATCGACAGAATCCATCACTTGGATGGTTTCCCCGATCAGGTCGAAACCTACCTGGACGCCTTTGGCGACCTGATGATCTCGCAGTTTTCCCCCTGGCCCCGCAGAGGGGCTGAAGGAAGGGTGGGAAGCCTTCCCTTGAGTCTCCTGCCCGTTCAGGAACAGACGGGTGGATTGGATATCGGCAAATCTCGCGTCAAAACCCTGGAAGAGGCCATCGAGGCTTCTCGCCGGTTGGGGGCTGATTTTCTCCTGGTTTTGGACTTTCGTTCTACGGAACAACTTTTTCAAGCTACTGCCGAACTGAGGCTGGGAAGCACCGGCAGGATGATCCAAACCTTCTCGACAAGCCGACGAGGTGCCGAGCGCATCCTCCCCTCCCTCAGAGACCTGGTCCAGCGGGTTCACCAGTTTTTACCGATTCGAGCAACCCTGGCCGGCCGCAGGGAAATGCCGGGTAAATCGCTCGGTTTGGTTCCTCTGGGGGCCCTCCACGGCTTAAAGTCCGGGGACGAGCTTTTGGTGATCAAGCCCGAGTTTTTGTCCGTCCAACCCGAATTCCCCTTTCTCAAATGGCCGGAAAGTGCTCAGGTCGCTACCCTGAAGCTGACCAGGGTGGACGATTGGATGTCCGAGGGGGAACTGAACCACCTGAGGGGCCAGGATCTCACCAGCCTGGCCGATAGCGTCGTGTTCCTGCGACCCAATCCCGAAACGCCGCCCGCGATGGTCGGAGGTCCCTCCGATCTTGCCGCGCGCATCCTGGGAATCCGTTGACAGACTGAGGCCGTTCCCCTAAACTCTCTACGAATCAATTTTTTGGAGGATTGACATGATCAAGGTAGCTATCAATGGTTTTGGCCGAATTGGCCGAATGGTATTCCAAGCCCTCGTCGAAAAGAATCTTTTGGGCAAGGAGGTCGATGTCGTTGCCGTGGTTGACGTGTTTACCGATGCGGATTATTTCGCCTATAACCTGCGCTACGATTCCGTCCATGGCAAGATCAACGCCACTGTCGGGGCCGAAAAGAGCAAGCCGGACCTTGCCGAAGCGGACACCCTCGTGGTCAACGGTCACAAAATCAAGTGTTTGGCAGCCCCCAAAGAGGGCCCCCAGGCCCTGCCCTGGAAGGACCTGGGCATCGATTACGTGATCGAGTCCACCGGTATCTTCATCGATGACCGCGCTCAGGGCCACATCGACGCCGGGGCCAAAAAAGTCATCATCACCGCTCCTGCAAAGGGAAAAGACATCTCCATCAAGACCTTCGTGATGGGCGTCAACGAAAATGACTACGATCCCTCCAAGCACCACATCGTTTCCAATGCTTCCTGTACCACCAACTGTCTCGCCCCCATCGTCAAGGTTCTGATGAACACGGTGGGCATCGAGACCGGTCTTATGACCACCATCCATGCTTACACCGCTACTCAGAAGACGGTCGACGGTCCCTCGAAGAAGGACTGGAGGGGTGGTCGGGCTGCGGCGATCAACGTCATTCCGTCCACCACGGGTGCTGCCAAAGCTGTCGGTGAGGTACTTCCCGAGACCAAGGGCAAGCTCACCGGGATGTCGTTCCGAGTTCCCGTGGCCGATGTCTCGGTGGTCGATCTTACCTTCCGCAGCAACAAGGACACCAGCATCGAGGAAATCAACGAGGCCCTCAAAAAGGCCAGTGAAAACGAACTGAAGGGAATTTTGGGATTCTGTGATGAAGAGCTGGTTTCCACCGACTTTATCCACGATTCCCGCTCCAGCATTTACGACAGCCTGGCGACCCTTCAAAACAACCTGCCCGGTGAGAAGCGTTTCTTCAAGGTCATCAGCTGGTACGATAACGAGTGGGGTTACTCCAACCGTGTGATCGACCTCATGCTCCACATGGCCAAAAAAGGATAAAAAAACCACCAAGGAGACGTTTTTATGATCAAGACCGTGAAAGACATCGCTCTGACAGGAAAACGCGTGGTCATGCGCGTCGATTTCAATGTGCCCATGAAGGACGGCAAGGTCCAGGACGACACCCGGATCCAGGCAGCCCTGCCCACCATCCGCTACATTCTCGATCAAAAAGTCAGGAGCCTGGTGCTCATGAGCCACCTTGGAGATCCCGCCAAGGATGCTCAAAAGGCCCGCGAAAAGGCGGAGAAGGAGGGCAAGAGCTTCGACCTGGAGGCTTATCTCGACGGCAAACACCGAATGAAGCCGGTAGCGGAGTACTTGAGCGGTCTTTTGAAACTTCCCGTTTCCTTCCTGCCCTCGTGCATGGGGCAGAAAGCGGCCATCGACGCACTGCCGGAAGGCGGCGTAGCGATGCTGGAAAATACCCGCTTCCACGACGAAGAGACCCATAAGGATCTGGACAAACAGCGCATCCTTGCCAGGGAGCTCGCTTCCTACGGGGACGTGTATGTCAACGACGCCTTCGGCACCGCCCATCGCGCCCATGCCTCGACGGCGACCATCGCCGAATTCACCCCCGTGAAGGTGGGCGGCTTTCTCATGGAAAAAGAAGTGGCCTATCTGGAAGGGGTCCTGCACAATCCCGCGAAGCCCATGGTGGCCATCATCGGGGGCGCCAAGGTCAGCTCCAAAATCGCTGTGCTGGAGAGTCTGCTCAAGAACGCTTCGACCCTCATCATCGGGGGAGGTATGGCCTATACCTTCCTGAAAGTTCTTGGGAAGAAGGTGGGTAACAGCCTCGTGGAAGACGATTTTCTCGATGTGGCTAAAAATCTGTTGGAATCCGCCAAAAAACAGGGAGTTACCATCCTTCTGCCGTCTGACCATGCCTGTGCGCCCACCTTTGCCGATCAGGCCCCAACCATGGTCGATTCCGAAGACATCCCGGACGGCATGATGGGCCTGGACGTCGGTCCGAAGACCATCGAAGCCTACAAATCCGCCATCCTCTCTGCCAGGACCATCGTCTGGAACGGGCCGGTGGGCGTGTTCGAGTTCTCGAATTTTGCAAAGGGAACCGAGCATGTCGCACAGTATGTTGCCGAGGCCACGGCCAGGGGGGCAACCAGTGTCGTGGGCGGGGGGGACAGCGTGGCGGCCGTCAATCAGTTTGGCCTGGCGGAAAAGATGAGCCATGTTTCCACGGGTGGCGGAGCGAGTCTCGAGTTCCTCGAGGGGAAGACCCTGCCCGGCATCGCCATCCTCGAAACCAAGTAAGGGGTTCATCTTGAGACACAAGTACATTGCTGGAAACTGGAAGATGCATGGGACGGTGGCCGAGTGTGTGGCTCTGGCCCAGGCTGTTCGTGACGGTCTGAAACAAGCCCCCCATCGCTATCTCGTTGCCCCTCCCTTTACTGCCCTGAGTGCCGTGGCCAGGGTTCTCGAGGGTTCCAACATCCTCCTCGGTGCTCAAAACATGAGCAACCTCGAATCGGGCGCACGGACGGGAGACATATCGGTTCTGATGCTCAAAGACCTGGGCGTAAAATCGGTGATCATCGGCCACAGCGAACGGCGCCAGTTTTTCGGAGAGACCGATGAGCTGATCAACCAAAAAATCAAACTGGCTTTGGCGCACGGTCTCGAGGTGATTTTCTGCAACGGTGAGACCCTGGAAGAGCGCGAGGCCGGGAAGGTGGAAGAGGTCGTCGGTCGGCAGACGCGGGAGGCTCTGAAAGGAGTGTCCGAGGCCGACCTGAGCCGGGTCACGATCGCCTACGAGCCGGTTTGGGCGATTGGGACGGGTAAAAATGCCACACCGGAAGACGCCAATGCCGTTCACCGTTTCATCCGCGAACTCATCGGCAAGCTTTACAGTCCATCAGCCGCCGAATCTCTGATCATTCAGTATGGTGGCTCCGTCAAGCCCGATAACGCCCAGTCCCTGTTGAGCCAGCCCGACATCGACGGGGCCCTGGTCGGTGGGGCCTCGCTCAAGGCGGAAACTTTCTTACCCATCGCATTGGCAGGAGTATGAAATGATTTTACAGATTCTCCAGGTTGTCGCCATCGTGTTTTTCGTGATTGTGGGCATCCTCCTGGCAGCCATCGTCCTCATTCAGGACGAACAGGGCGATTCCATCGGGGGACTTTTCAGCGGCGGAAGCAACAGCGCCTTCGGATCCCGCTCGGGCAACATCCTGACCAAGACGACCACCGTCCTGGGCGCCCTGTTCATCGGTTTGGCGATCCTTTTGGCCTTTTGGTACCGAACACCACGCGGTGATGTCATCCCGGAGGCTCAAATTTCTACCGAGGCTACCTCCGACTGGTTGAGGACCCCGCTTCCCGTGGATTCCCCCCTGGACGAGCCTGCTGCTCCCAGTTCTTCGGTTTCGGCTGAAGGGCAGTGAACCGCGTTGCCCTGGTGAGCTGGAGTTTGGAGCAGAGGGGATCGTGGTGGGATGAACTGCTCGATCCCCTCGAAAAGGGTTTGAGCGATTTGCCGCGAATGGCCGTGCAGCGTGTGCGTTGGCCGGCCGACGGATTCATCAACCTCACAGCCAATCAAGTACTGATTTTCGCTTATCCCGTACAAAAGTGGTTTCCCAGGGAACTGGATGCGGGATGGGCGGAACACCTTTCCAAGGCCGGACACCTAATCGGCAAAACAGCTTACGCAATTACGGGAACAGGAGGGTTGGGTAGCGAAAAGACGACAGTCCTCCTCATGAACAGTCTGGAAAGCGAAGGGATGAAGGTCCGAGATTTTGCGGTGGTCAACAATGCCCAGCAAGTCCTTATGTTCCTAAAAAAGCTGCAACATATGGAAAAATGGGATGTTTAGTTGGTAGAGTAGGAAAACAGGAGTTCGATAATGAAAAACATACGGATTTTGGGTCTGATGTGCGTGGCGATTTTACCGATGGCATTTTCCCAAGGGCTCGATGTTCCGGTGGCTACGATTCGACTGACCCGGGCCGAAGTGATCGGCCAAAAAGAGTTTCGTGACAAGGTGAGCCGGTTTGAAAGGGCCACCAATCGCACGTTGAACGCAGAGCAGAAACAAGAGTTGCTCAACGTCATGGTCAATGAAATCCTCCTGGTTCAGGCCGCGGAGAGGGCAAACGTCCGGGCCACCGATGCCGAAGTCATCGCCTTTGCCAAATCCACGGCACGGGTGCCCAATACAATCAGCGATACCGAGTTTCGTCAGTTGATCGAACAACAAACGGGCTCCACCTGGGATAATTTTTTCAAGGAAGCGAAAAAGACATTCATCATTCAGAAATTCCTCATGTCCCGTCCAGAAGCCAATGCCCTTCAGAGTATACAAATCAACGATGCCAAGGTTCTCGAGTTCTACAACGAAAACAAGGATGATTTTCGAAATCCCGATCTGGTCCGGGTGAGCCATGTGTTCTTCGACACAAAACAGAGACCGCGCGGTACCTTGGAAGAAATTCGTACCCGAGCGAACAATGCGCTCAACCGTCTTCGGAACAATCAGGCAACGTTCGAAGAGCTCGTTCGGACCGAAAGTGACGATGAAGCGAGCAAGATCAGGAATGGAGACCTGGGATTTTTGTCCCGAACCGATGTTCAGGCCATTGCCCTTTTTGGACGGGAATTTCTGAATGAGGTATTTTCCATCACGAAGGGTAACACGGGTACCCGTGTCCTCACGAGCAACGTCGGGCTTCATAGTGTGAAGGTGACCGATCGTATCGATCAACGGTTCTTGAGCATCAACGATCCCATCACACCCCTGAGTTCGACGACTGTTCGGGAGTTCATTCGCACGCAACTCCAGCAACAGTCCCAACAGCAAAAAGCTCAGGAAATTCTCGAGAAAATTGCCATGGAGGTCAGAAGGGAAGCAAGCATTCAAACCTTCCCACAGAACTTTTGATGAATGAACGTCGGTTTGCCAGAATAGCAGCCTTTCAAGCTCTTTACATGGTTGATATGGGCCGCCGTGATCTCATGGAGGGGCGTATCGAATGGGAGTGGCTGGAGGAAGACAACCCCATCCCATCACGGCAAGACCTTGCATTGATGGCTCAATCACTTTTCTTGGGTACCTTGGAGAAAAAGAGCGATATCGACGACCTCATTCAGGCACACAGCCAACACTGGCAGCTTGACCGCATTTCCCGAGTCGATCTGAGTATCCTGAGGATGGCTGTTTTCGAGCTGTGTTTTTCCGATGCCGGAACCCCTCCCAAAGTCATC
>CALGPJ010000061.1 GCA_937960645.1 uncultured Spirochaetia bacterium
AAAGGGTGGCGGTGTACGTGGCGTGGCACAACCTGAACAAGCCCGTGCGGGTGCGGGACAAGAAGTTGAAGCGGGTCACGCACGCCCAGCTGGCGGGGCTGAGTAAGAGCTGGGTAGAACAGGAGTGGCAGCGGCTGGGCAAAGAGCGGGTGTTTCCGAAGCGGGAGCCCTTGAGGGAGTTTCACCGGCGGGTGTGGAACCGCGAGGATGTGCTGTTACGCAAAGATGGCAGCGATGTGTTTGGCCTCGCCGAGCCGCTGTGGCGGATGCGTGCTTAAAAAAAGAGGGGAGGAGCCGCCGCGATCGGGCACAGGCTTCGAGGGTGCAATTGCCGCGGCACTAAAGTTGGGAAGCGACGGACTCGAACCGCCGACCCCTTGCATGTCAAGCAAGTGCTCTAACCAACTGAGCTAGCTCCCCGAACAGTTGCAAGGCTACCGCAGCCCGCCCCTTTTGTCAACTACTCCAGCGACGTCACAACCCTTTCCAAAACCTTTTTACGATCCAGGGGTTTGACGATGTAGTTTTTGGCACCCAGCAGAAGGGATCGTTTGACCAGCTCTTGCTTTCCCAGGGCGCTGATCATCACCACCTTGGCATTTTTATCGAATTCCATGATCTTTTCCAGACACGTTACCCCGTCCATTTTGGGCATGGTGATGTCCATAGTGACAAGGTCGATGTTGGGATACTTGTCTTTGTACGTATTGAGGGCTTCTTCACCATCTGCAGCTGTGGCAACGACCTCGAAACCCTCGCTGGCAAGGATTTGTGTGATTTGCTTCGTGACGAAAACGCTGTCGTCTACGACAAGAACCCTGTAGGGGGTCCCATCGTCCTTGACCCCATCGGGCTTCCGTTCGTTGAGGTTGGGAAAGTCGGATTTTGTCTTCAAGATGTCCTCCTAGTTCCGGTTTCGTTCTCGAATAGCCACATTGATCTCCACGGGACCAAAACTGGTCTCCATGGGTACGATCAAGGTTTCCGTTTCGTCTTTGTAATCGTCGTACATTTCCATATTCTCCCCGGTAATCAAGGCAGGGGGTGTCAGGTCAAAACGAAAACCCAGGTCATGAAGTTTCGTCACTGCCTGGGCGGTGATCAGATTAGCCAGCTCGGTAATGGTAGCCCGTGCAAGATCGTCCCAGTCCAAAAGATCTTCATCGTTCATTTTGGAGGCGATTTTCAAAGCAGTCGATTTTGTCATGTCGAAGAGGACTCGACCCTCGACCTCCCCTGCCAGACCGACGATGGCCGCTACACCCTTCACCGGATTGGTCGATGATTTCAGGTAAAGAATGCCTCGCTTTACCTCCTCGGAGAGAACTTCCCGCAGGATATTGTAGGCGGCCTCGACAAAGGGATTGATGTACTCGACGCGCATGCGCTATCTCCTTATTCCTTTTTCCTATAGAGTCTCTGGTTGAATCCTTCGACTTCGCGAAAGCCCGTAAAATCATGCCCTAATTTTTCGTTTTTGCCTAGAAGGAGGTAACCACCCGGTCGTAATTTGTCGTAGAACTCCTCGATGAGGCGGTTCTGATCGTTGACGTCCAAAAAACTGAGCACATCACGAACCACGATGAGCTGAAGGTTGTCGTAGGGGTTCAGATGAAGGATGTCATGAAACTCGAAAAGGATATGCGACTTGACTTCCCCGGTGAATTGCCAACCAGTTTTTGTTTCGGTCATGAGGGGCAGATATTCCTCGGGAACCTGATCCCTGGCAAAGGAAAGACTCGGGGCCGAACTGATATTCAACAGGTCTTTGTCGTTGGCCCAAATCTTGTAAGGGCGCGCCGGGTGTACCCACTTGAGTGCAGCGGCAAGGCTGTACGCCTCGGTGCCCCTGCCGCTCCCGGGGTTCCAAACCAGGATTTGGCCCTGCTGGCCCAGATCCAGGCCGGAAACCAGGTTTTTGGCTGAGGTCGGGTCCCAAAGTCGGTCGGTATCGGGAGAATAGAAAGAACTTAAAAACTCTCGGGCATCGGCCTCACTGGTGATTTGCACTTCCTGATGGGCCGACCGTCTTTTTTCTTCCCATTCCGAAGCCCTGTTACGTACCCAATCCTGATTGAGCGGGCTGACATGGAAACCGGCAAAGGTGGCGAGGGTTTCGATGAAAAACCTGAGATTGAGTTCCTCAGCCGCCTCCGGGATGGAAGGAGCGGGAATCTCGGCCAGGGGTGCGGTCTGTGGAGCTTGGGCAGCGCGCTCCTCTTTGTTTTGCGTGAAGATCCGATCCACATCGAGGATGATGTAGAGGCGGCCCTCGTTTTCGACAACACCGCTGATATACTTGACGTTGATGTCACCGAAGATCGGGTGAGGTGGTTGGATGGTGTCCTTGCTGATTCCCACGACCTTTTCGATGGTGTCCACGATGATTCCCAGGACGATTTCACCGACCCTGAGGATGATGATATTTTCCAGTTCGGTTTCGTCACGCCGTTCGGCGGGGAGGTTGAACATCATGCGAAGGTCGATAATCGGGATGATTTCGCCGCGCAGGTTATCGACCCCACGGACAAAAATTGGGGTGTTCGGGACGTGGGTAAATTGATTGGCCTTGCGGATTTCCTTCACTCGCATGATATCGACCCCGTAATCCTTACCGGCCAGGGTAAAGGTGATCATTTTGAAATCGATTCGTTTGACGATGATGGTCGCTTTTTCGGGCTGAGTTTCGATTTGGGTTTCCGTTGTCATGATCTACCTCTATCTTACCCTGATTTCGCGTTTTTCGCGAATCGCCCTTTCCTGACGCAATCCCAGATCCAGGAGTTGACTCACATCGATGATGAGGCTGACGCGACCGTCACCCAGGATGGTGGCACCGGCGATACCCGGGCTGGCCGTATAGGTGTCTTTTAGGGGCTTGATGACCACGTCCTCTTCACCGATCAGGCTATCCACGAGAAGTCCCATCTTGCGGTCGCCGCTTCCCACCACGACGACGAACTGGTATTGCCCTTCCTCGGCTTTAAGTCCGAATAACTGGGAAAGTCTCAGGAGCGAGATGACGTCTTTGCGGACGTTGAATACCTCGTAGTTGTCAATGATTTTGATGTCCGTGGGTAAGATGCGGTGGCTGTCGATGACGGAAGTGATCGGGATGACGTAGACCTCTTTACCGACTCTGACCAGCAAACCCTGGATAATGGCCAGAGTAAGGGGCAATTTGATGGTGAAGCGCGATCCCCGACCACGTTCGCTCCAAATCGAAACGCTGCCGTTGAGTTTTTCGATTTGTTTTCGGACGACGTCGAGTCCCACTCCACGCCCACTGATGTTGGTCACGGTTTTTGCCGTAGAAAAACCCGGCTCGAAAATCAGGTTGAAGGCTTCGACATCACTCAAGATCTTGGTGGGGTGGATCAGTCCTCTCTCGACGGCCTTGCGCTTGATGGTCTCGACATCGATACCTTTGCCGTCATCGTAAACCTCGATCACGATCATGTTGCCCTCGTTGTGTGCCGACATGACCAGGCTGCCTTCCTCGTCCTTCCCGATGCTTTCGCGGTATTCGGGGTCTTCGATGCCGTGATCGATGGCGTTTCGCACGATGTGAATGAGGGGGTCCAACAAGTCTTCGATGACACTTTTGTCGAGCTCCGTGTCCTCACCCTCGAGTATGAGGTTCACTTTCTTGTTGAGGGTCTTGCTCAGATCCCGCACCAGTCGCGGAAAGCGGCTGAATATTTGAGAAATCGGAACCATGCGGATGCGCAGGACTCCTTCGTGAAGCTCGCCGATGATCCTGCTCAGGTTTTGCGAACTGGATTTGAAATTGTTGATCGCCGACTTGAGTTTGCTTTCGACCTGATCGTAAATCTTCATCAATGGGAAGATTTCATCGTTCATTCGTTTTTTCAGGTCCTTGGGATTGGCCCCGGCCTGCATCTGGTTAAAAAATTCGGGAATTTTTTCCAGGAAATTTTTCAATCCTTCACGAAGGAGGTTGTTTTGCGCATGAAACTCCACCATCCCCTCGGTAAAAATATTCGCGATTTGATTGAAAGTCGCCTTGTTGATGACGGTTTCGGAGACGAGGTTCAACAGGTTGTCGATGCGTTTGCTGTCGACTCGGAGAACCGAGCCGACGGAAGCGGATTTTTTGGTCGCATCGGTCGATGCTTCCTGATCTGCCCTTTCCTCGTTTTCCGTGCTCGTTGGTTTTTCGACCGTGGGAACTTTCTTGATTTCAGCAGCGGGGGAATGGGAAACAGCTTTTGTCTCGGCTTTTTTGACCGGAGCCCCCGGAAGTTCGATTTCCAGAATTTCGTAACCGGTGGTGACGTCGCCAATGTGCAGCTTTTTGTCGAGCACGGCCCAGTCCACATCGACGGTCATGTAGTAGTCCACCACCTCGAAGAAGTTATCCTCGTAGAGTTTGTCGAACTCGGGATGGGTCTTGAGGACGGTGCCGAGTTCCTTGAGCACGGCAAAAACCTGAATGCCGCCCACGGAGTTCATCGGATTGGATTCGTCGAAATGCACCGAGACCTTGTAGACCTTTTTCCCGTTGGAAGCCTCCTTCAGTTCCATCCTTTCGTATTCGCTGAGTCCGCCCGTGCTGGAGGGTATGGCGTTGTGGGCGGTAACCGTGTGTTTCGCTGGGGTTTTTGGTGGTGATGGCGGGGTTTGCGTCCTCGGTACCGAAACCCCACCCGCGGCAAGGTAAGATTTCAGCTGGCTTTGGAGTTGGGAGACATCTTTTTTGTAAACCTTCCCCTCCACGCGGTAATCCAACATGTCTTTGATCACGTCCAGGGCTTGGAGCAGGGTATCGACCAGGCTCGGATTGGCGGACACTTTTTGGGACCTGATGGCATCGAGCAAATCTTCCACGATGTGAGTAAATTCGGCCAGTTCCAACATCTGCACGGTGCCGGCACCACCCTTCAGCGTGTGGGCGGCACGAAAAATCTCATCGATGGCGTCGCGGTTGGCAGGATCCTGTTCCAAAACCAGAATATTTTGTTCCAGCGCCTCGATTTGGGCTTGCGCTTCGGCAAAAAAATCCTTGAGCAGTTCCTCGTTGTTGGGATCTAGATAATCACTCATTCTTCTTATTAGATTGATAGAGAAATGCGGGATAGTCAAGCCGAGTCAGTCTGGTTTTTTTTCCGAAAAGTACACATAATAATTTAGGGGAAACGAAAGAATGCCAAAAAAGATTGTTTTGAGTGTTTTGATGTTGTCCGCAGTGACGGTGCTGTCCGCCCAATGGCTCGAGATGGGTTTAGAAGGGCAGTTTTCCAACCTTTACCTGCGCCCAGAACGGACTCCGACCGACAATGCATTCGATGGTTTATCCGACCTTTACTATAACGGAAATTTCTATTTTGTTTCTGAGCTTTCCCCGGGAGTGTCGATTCGTACGGGTTATGAAAGCGATCCGGTTTTGCGGCGGAAGCTGTACTCCTATGTAATCTTTCAACAGTCCCTCGTGACTTTTACCGTCGGACCCTACTACGGTCTTCTTAATACCACGCGAAAGTGGTTTCTGCCGGGAGCCAACCTGGATTTTCGTTTAGATATGCCGCAACTTCTATTCCTGACCCTTGGGTTCAGTACCAGTTTTTCTCCGTTGAGTGCCGATGGAGACTATTATCATAGTGGCCAGCGGGGGAGCTTCGGGTTTTATGTGCCCTTCGGCATCATCACCATCGGGGCAGAATACCGCACCTTCCAAACCCTCAAGGACACGTTTATCATCCGGGATGAGTGGATCAAGGGAGGCATCGCCACCGAGGTATTTTTTAAGAATTTTCCACTCCGATATACCGCCATCATCGAATATGACTCTCTTCAACGTGATTATGTTGGGGGCGACACGCACCAACTCATGAGTCTTATCTTTGGCAACAAATTTTTCTGGGAAGTCAATCCTGGGCTGGCTCTTTACGCGCTGATCGATCTTTCGGTTTTTTCTTTCGGCTGGGAAGAATTGAATTATGCGGTTTCTTCCAACCTTCCTCTGGGAAGGGCGACCCTTGGAATGCGATTCCGGTTTGCCGCCGCAGATGAAAATTGAAACATTTTTAAAATGTATTAAATTATCTCTCAGGAGGACATCATGTCTAAAAAAATCATCATCGGTTTGTTGAGCCTGGTCGGGGCGCTCTGGGCCTTCGATTCCAGCGATCTCAACAAATTAACCATCGTCAATGCCACTGGAGCTCAAATTAACTATTTGTTCATCAGTCCTGGTGACAGCGAGCATTGGGGGCCCGACATGCTCGGTTCCGAAGTCCTGGCCAATGGAGGGAATGTGTCGTACTTCATGCACTATCCAGAAAGCACCGGTGCCTTCGACATTTTAGCTATCGATACCTCGAACCGTCGTTATGAGGTTCGAAACTACACCATGCGCGATGGTACCCCTGGCTCAGTGCGACTGGTGGCCGGAAACCGGACATCCACTCAGGCTCCCCAGATCGTCAACGTGACGGTCAACAATAAAACCGGCTACAGCATGACCTACGTGTTTTTCTCCCCAGCGGACAGTGCTATGTACGGCGCCGACATTCTCGGGGACAGCAAGACCCTGGGTGTTAATGAATCTCATACCTTTGCCATCTTGAAACCCAGCAGTCCGGTCAAATACGATTTCTGGTCCATCGACGAAGACGGTGACGAATACAAGTTTACCTACACCGTCAACCCCAACAGGACCAGTCAATCTGTCGATATAGATTTAAGCGATTTGGTAAAATAATTTTTATCATCGGAGGGGCGGACTGTGCGGTCATCCCCTGGGTTCAAGCCAGCGCTTTCGCTGGCTTTTTTTTATTTGATGCAATCATGGCGTCATAGTGTCATTCCGAACCTGCGCAGTCCCACACTGTCATTCCGAACCTGCGCAATCCCACACTGTCATTCCGAACCTGCGCAATCCCACACTGTCATTCCGAACCTGCAACGCAGGTGAGGAATCCTATCAACCAACACTCGCAGGTGAGTAATCTTCTCGAACCTGCGTAGCAGGTGTCTCGAACCTGCGTAGCAGGTGAGAGATCTTCTCGCTTCGCTCGAGATGACAAAGAGGACTCTCGAGATGACAAAGAGGACGCTCGAAATGACAGGCAGGACGCTCGAGATGACAAAGAGGACGTTTTTTTAATCTCTCGGAACTTTTCCTATAATTTTTTCAAAATTTCCTTGACAAGGTGATTTCTTAATGATAAGATTCTCCCCACGACGCAGGGTGGAGCAGCTGGCAGCTCGTCGGGCTCATAACCCGAAGGTCGTAGGTTCGAATCCTACCCCTGCTAAAAAACCGCCAACCTGCTAAAAAACCGCCAATGGGCGGTTTTTCTTTTATTCTCACAAAACTCATCAAATATTAATAAAAGGATTCAAACATGTCTCAGAGAGATTGTGCATCAAATCGTTTTCAAAGGGAGGTATCATGTCCTCGGATATTACAGCCATGACGACACCGGAGCCTGCTTCACACGGGAATGAAGCTGCCCTCGGTAAAATTCTTCCTCCGATCTACAGGGGGCCTGGGGACCGAGTATTCAAAATCTTGATTTTGGTCATGAGCGCGGCGATCATCTTCCTGGCTCTGGGAACCGGGATCATCCTCTGGCTCGAGGGCATGCCCTCTTTTCAAGCCTACGGGTATTGGGATTTCCTGGTGGGAACTCAGTGGGACCCCATCGCCAAGATCCACGGAGCCTGGCCCTTTATCATCGGGACCATCGTCTCCAGCCTGGGCGCCATCGCTCTCGCCCTAATCCCGGCCATTGCCGTGGCGATTTTTGTGACCGAGTTCGCTCCAAAATGGCTGGCAAATTTCATCAATTACACCCTGGACCTGTTGGCAGCTATACCGAGCGTGGTCATTGGGCTTTGGGCCATTTTCAACTTCGCGCCCATCATTCGTGAATTTATTTTGTTTCCAATTTTCCGCTGGGCGGAGGCCAACGCCACCTGGCTTTTACCGATCATAGGCCCCGACGGCCCTTCGGTGTATAACCTTGTAAGTTCGACCATCATTCTGGCACTGATGATCGTGCCCTATACGGTAGCCCTGGCCCGGGATGCGATTCACCTGGTGCCGAGGGAGCAGCGTGAGGCGGCCTGGGCCCTTGGGGCCACTCGCTGGGAGGTCATGGAGATGGCTGTTCTCCCTTACGCTTCCTCGGGGATTATCGCCGGGGTGCTCCTTTCGCTGGCTCGGGCCCTTGGTGAGACCATGGCCGTGGCCATGCTGATCGGAAACTCCAACCGACTGCCTTTCACGTTGTTCGGTCCTGCGGCCACCATGCCCTCGGTGATCATCAACGAATTTCGGGAGGCGGTAGAGCCACTGCACCTCACCAGCCTGATGGCAGTGGGTTTCTACCTCTTCCTGATCACGATCATCATGAACTTTGCTGCGACATTCATTCAAAAAAGGTTAATCAAAGGGAGGGCGCTGTGAATCTGAAATTACGTTACTTGCGGGGCAACATCCTCCAGGGCTTATCGGTTGTCTTGACGGCCATGGTAGTCATTCCGCTTGTCATTATCATCGTGTTTGTGGTCGTCAATGGAATTGGGGCGATGAGCGTTGACTTCTTTACCCAGGAATTGGGAAGTCCGGCCCGAGCCATGCAGGGCAAACCTACGGGTCTGGTGGCTGCCGTCGTGGGGACTTTTATTATCGATTTGATCGGGTTAGCCATCGCCCTGCCTTTCGGTATCGCGACAGGGATCCTGATGAGCGAGTTTCCGGATCATCCCTTCGCACCCATCGCGAGAATTCTCGTCAGCACCCTGAATGGTATGCCGGCGGTCTTGATGGGGTTGATGGCCTACGCGTTGGTGGTAAAGAACACCGGCGGTTTTTCGGCGATTTCCGGGGCGGTGGCCTTGTCGTTCATCATGGTTCCCATCATTGCTCGAACCACCGAGAGCGTTCTGCGCATCACCCCTTGGGTGTTGCGTGAGGTCGGATTGAGTCTGGGGCTTCCGCGGTGGAGGGTCACCCTGTCTCTGGTGTTTCCCGCAGCTCGGGCGGGTATTATCACGGGTATCTTGCTTGCTTTCGCCAGGGCAGCGGGTGAGGCCGCCCCCTTACTTCTGACATCGTTTGGAAATAATTACCTCTCTTTCAAGTTGACCGAACCGATGGACTCCCTGCCCCAAAGGCTCTACAGCCTGGCAATAAGCCCCTACAAACAGTGGCATACCCTGGGCTGGGGTGGGGCCATCATCCTTTTGCTCTTTGTCATGATCACCTTCTTCATCGGAAGGGCGGTAGTCGGAAGTCTCGAGAAACGTGCTCAAACGCTTAATCAAATTAAACAGGAGGAGAAAACTAATGAGTGATGTTTTGACCCAGGTGCGCATGGCCACCGACAAACTGGGAGTTCTCTACAACAAGACCCACTACGGGGTTCGTAACGTGAGTCTCCAATTTTTCAGCAATCAGGTGACGGCCTTCATTGGTCCTTCCGGTTGTGGAAAAACCACCTTTTTGAGGGCCCTGAACCGGATGCACGACCTTACGCCCGAGGCCCAGGTCGAGGGGCAAGTTCTTCTGGATGGGGAGGACATTTATGCCCCCAAGGTTGACGCCGTCGTGGTTCGACGAAAAATCGGAATGGTTTTTCAGAAACCCACCCCGTTTCCCACCAAGTCCATCTACGAAAATGTCGCTGCCGGTCTTTTCCTGGTGGGAATTCGGAAGAAGTCGATCCTGGACGAGGTGGTGGAACGTTCCTTACTGAATGCGGCCCTTTGGGATGAGGTCAAGGACCGGCTCCATAGCCCCGGTGGTAGCCTTTCAGGGGGCCAACAGCAGCGTCTTTCGATCGCTCGAGCTCTGGCGGTAGATCCGGAAGTTCTATTGATGGACGAACCTACCAGTTCTCTCGATCCCAATTCGACCAAAAGTGTCGAAGAGCTCATCCGACAACTCAAGGACAAGGTGACGATTATCATCGTGACCCACAACATGCAACAGGCCATCCGGGTTTCGGATTACACGGCATTCTTCTA
>CALGPJ010000062.1 GCA_937960645.1 uncultured Spirochaetia bacterium
TGGCACAACCTCCACAAGCCGTACCGGATCAAGGATCGCAAGAGCGGCAAGCATGGGCAGCAGATGGGGCTGAGTCGGGAGTGGTGTAAACGGGAGTGGGAGCGGCTGCAGACGGAGCGGGCGTTTCCGGCTCGGGAGCCCTTGCGGGAGTTTCATCGGCGGATCTGGAACCGGGAGGACAGACTGTTGACGGTGGACGGGCAGGATGTGTTTGGCCCCTCACAACCCCTGGGGAGGCTGCGGGCATGAATCCTCACGGAGGCGGCGGGGCGCCGAGCACAATTGCCGAGGCACTAAAGTTTGGTTACAGTAGTCCTCATGAGTACAAGTTATCTTTTCCCCGGACAAGGGGCTCAGTACCCCGGCATGTGCCAGCCCTACTACGAGGCATCGTCCTCTGTCCGCCGACTTTTCGAGCAGGCCAGCGACCTTGTCCACCGCGATTTGGCCAAACTGGTTTTCGAGGGCACGGAAGAGGATCTCAAGGAAACTTTCAACACCCAGGTTTCCGTCACCCTGGCCAACCTGGCCTGCTGGCAGGTTCTGAAGGACCGCGGCCAGGAGCCGGCAGCCTGTGCGGGCTTCAGCCTCGGCGAGTTTTCGGCCCTGGTGGTCAGCGGTGTCCTGACGGTCGACGAGGTCTTCCCCCTCGTGGCCGCCCGTGGTCAGCTCATGGCTGAGGCCGCTTCCCGCCTGGACCGCAGCCAGGGAAACCCCGGCATGGCGGCGGTGATGGGCCTGGGACCGCAGGCCGTCCTGGAAGCGGTAAAATCCCTGGGTCGCGACGACGTATTCTGCGCCAACTTCAACTCGCCGGTCCAGACCGTCATCTCGGGGACTGCCGCGGGACTGGCAGCCGCCGAAGAAGCCCTCAAGGCGGCGGGAGCCAAGCGCTTCATCCCCCTCAAGGTTTCCGGCCCCTTTCATTCGCCCCTTTTGGCCGAAGCCAGCCGTGCCTTCCGCGATGTCTTGAGGGAGTATACCTTCCGTGACCCGCAAATCCCCCTGTTTTCCAACGTGACCGGCGCCCTGGTCGATAACGGCCAGGTTGCCAAAGAGCTGGCCGCCCAGCAAGTCATCAGTCCTGTTCGCTGGACCGATGAGATGGTCGGCATTCGCTCCCTGAATCACGACCTGGTTCTTGAAGTGGGACCCGGAACGGTGCTCTCGGGTCTGTGGAAGGCTCAGTTCAGCGACGCTGTGTGTTATCCCGTCGGCAAGCCCGAAGACCTTGAAAAAGTCCCTTTTTGAGGTTTTACTGAAATCAGGGATGAGAATCGATCCAAACAACGCTTAAGGAGCAAGAATGTTATTGAAGGATAAAACGGCCCTGATCACGGGGGCCAGCCGTGGAATCGGACGGGGTATCCTGGAATCGTTTTTGAAGCAGGGGGCCAGGGTCTGGGCACTGGCGCGCAGCCAGCCGCAGGACTGGACAGCGGCCGAGGAACTGGCGGCCCAACATGGCACCCAGGTCCGGTTCCTGGCAGCCGATGTCGCCGACGAGGCAGGCCTGACAGCAGCCGTCAATCAGGTGCTGGAGCAGTCCGGGGGCTTGGATATTCTGGTCAACAACGCCGGCATCACTCGAGATAATTTCATTTTCAGAATCAGCAACGACGATTGGGAATCCGTAATTCGCACCAACCTGACCAGCGCCTTTTATTTGTGCCGGCTGGTGGTCCGCCACATGATGAACCGTCGCACGGGATCGATCATCAACATGAGCTCGGTTGTCGGTATTCACGGAAACGCAGGGCAGACCAATTACAGCGCCAGCAAGGCTGGACTCATCGGGTTGACCAAGTCGTTGGCCCTGGAGGTCGCTAGCCGGAATATCCGGGTGAACGCGATCGCACCGGGATTCATCCAAACCGAGATGACTGATAAGATTCCAGAAAAGAATCGTGAGGAAATGCTGAGCCGCATTCCTTTGAAGCGCATGGGCACCCCCGAGGATATCGCCGGTGCCACGGTGTTTCTTGCCTCGGATTTAAGTTCGTATGTAACTGGGCAGGTTCTGGTTGTCGATGGAGGTATGGGGACATGAGCAAACGACGCGTCGTGGTGACGGGACTGGGGACCGTCAATAGCCTGGGGCACAACGTGTCCGAGTTTTGGGATGCTATCAAAGCGGGCAAGTGCGGTATTGGTCGAATCACCCGGTTCGATCCTGCGGAATTTCCCGCTCAAATCGCTGCCGAGGTCAAGAACTTCGATCCATCCAAGTACATCGAAAAACGCGAAGCCTCTCGGATGGACATCTTTTCGATCTTCGCCGTCCATGCCGCCCAGGAGGCCCTGGAAGACGGTAACATCAAGATCGGCGAGAGTGTGGACAAAACCCGGGTCGGCGTCATATTGGGGAACGGCATCGGCGGGGAGGTGACCCACGAGCTGGCCTACGAAAAGATTTTTGTCGGGGGCGGGCCCAGCCGCATTCCGCCCATGACGGTTCCCAAGCTCATCTCCAACATCGCCCCTGCGAACATTGCCATCGCCACCGGGGCCATGGGGCCGAATTACGCCTTGCTCACGGCCTGTTCCGCCGGTACCGACGCGATCGGTGCGGCGGCCATGTGGATTCGCAGCGGCCAGATGGACATGATGATCACCGGCGGGACCGAGGCCGCCATCACCAAGATGGGCATCGGCGGCTTCTGTGTGCTCAAGGCCCTTACCTTTGACTTCAATGACCAGCCCGAAAAGTCCAGCCGCCCCTTCGACAAGCGCCGCAGCGGTTTCGTGATGGGTGAGGGTGCCGGCATCCTTGTTTTAGAGGAATACGAGCATGCCAAGGCCCGCGGCGCCAAGATCTACGCCGAGTTGGCGGGTTACGGCATGAGCTGTGATGCGTATCATGTAACGGCCCCCCACCCCGAGGGCGACGGTGCGGTGCTGGCGGTGGACATGGCCCTCAAGGACGCCGGCATCGGTCCCGAGGACATCCAGTACATCAACGCCCATGGCACCTCGACGCCGCTCAACGATCCTACGGAAACCGGCATGATCAAGCGGGCCTTCGGCAAGCACGCCTACAACCTCAAGATGAGCTCCACCAAGAGCATGACCGGTCACACCATTGGGGCCGCCGGCGGCATCGAGTCCATCGTGTGCATTTTGGCGATTCGCGATCAGTGGGCCCCGCCCACCATCAACCTGGACGAACCCGACGTCGAGGCCGGTTGCGACCTCGACTACGTGCCCAATCAGGGGGTTAGCTGGAAAATCGAGCACGCCTTGAACTCCACCCTCGGATTCGGTGGGCACAACGGCATCGCGATCTTTCGGAAAATCTGAGGGGCGGCGTGCTCCCGCAATCAGGCGGGGCCGCCCTCTTCCTTCTTCTTGGCGAAGTTGACCTTGACTGGCCTTCCCCGCAGGGTGAAGTTTTCGAGCTTTTGAATCACCGTGGGAGCTGCTTCCTTCTCGACATCGATAAAACTATAGTTTTCCAGAATTTTTATTTCGCCGATGGCCGATCGGTCGATGCCGGTATGTTCCAGAAGGATCTTGACGATTTCCCGCGGGTTGGTCCGCCGACTTCTGCCCGCCCCGAAAAAAATGGAGACGGGATCCGTCAGGGGCCGTTGCGCGGTTCGGTTTCCTGCTCCCGATGCTCCGGTCTGGCGGAGGACGTCGTCCAACCTGCCGTCGCGGTTCAGGTTGCGGATGAGGTAGGCGGCCACATAGGAACGCATCCAGAAGGGGACGTGCTTACGGAATACCTTTCGGTATTGATCCAGTTCGGTGATGTTGGGATCTTGTTTGATGGCTTGGAGAAGGTTCTGAAAAAAATCTCCAAGATTGTCCAGCGAACGTTGCAAGAAAACCTCCAAAAACTTTTTCCTAGGGTAACGCTCAGGTCCGAATTTGTCAAGAAAAAAGGCGTTAACCTGTCGCGCAAAACAAGGGGCATGTCATTCCGAACCTGCACAGCCTTCCCGTGTCATTCCGACTTGCGAAGCAAGGAGGAATCCAACAAACCAACATTCGCAGGTGAGGAATCCTCTCGAACCTGCGCAGCATGTCATTCCGACTTGTGAAGCAAGGAGGAATCCTATAACCAGGAGCCATAGTAAAAAAGATTCCTCGCTACGCTCGGAATGACAGAAGAGTGCGCTTGGAATGACAAGACGCTTAAGCAAGTTTCTGGCACCCTGGGCCGACGAGGAGGCTTCGGCCATTTCCGGCGGG
>CALGPJ010000063.1 GCA_937960645.1 uncultured Spirochaetia bacterium
GAAATAATCAAACCTGTCATTTCGACGAGCGAAGCACACCACCCCCTGTCATTTCGACGAGCGAAGCGAGGAGAAATCCTTCCACCAACAACAGCGAGGAGAAATCCTATAACCAAAAGAAGCAAGGAGGGATGGCAATTACTTGATTGTCCTTTGTTAAAAGATTCCGTAGTGCCTCAGCAATTGTCCTCCAGAATTAACGACTTTTGGGCCCAAAATTAGTAAAAATGTTCGCAAAAGCCACGATCCTCGAACACATTCCCCAAATAATGGAAACAAATATCGCCCGCAAAAAACCCGGATTTTCCCACTTAGGCGAAAACCACAAGCCACATGGGCCCATTTTGGGGCTGACAGGCAAAACTTGAGCACAATCAACGCGGCACTAGGAAAAGATTCCTCACTTTTGGTTTGAAGATTCCTCACTCTTGATTAAAAGATTCCTCACTTTTGGTTTAAAGATTCCTCACTTTTGATTAAAAGATTCCTCACTTCGTTCGGAATGACACTGAGGGTTCGGAATGACACTGAGGGTTCGGAATGACACTGTGCGATCTTGA
The DNA here is from genome assembly GCA_937960645.1 of uncultured Spirochaetia bacterium. Classification (GTDB taxonomy): domain Bacteria; phylum Spirochaetota; class Spirochaetia; order JABEVK01; family JABEVK01; genus DYOB01. The sequence goes on from CALGPJ010000063.1 coordinate 561, forward strand.
CATAAAGTGCCGGGTTTTCGATAATTCTAAGCCTTCGTGCGTGTGTTTCATACGTTTCGGAGAAGTTCAAAGAAAGGAGGTTCAATGAACCGTAAACAGGTCCCCAAGGGCAAGCTGGTCCGTCGCTTTGGTGTCAATCTCTTCGATCAACCCAAGTACGACCGCCTGCTCAAACGAAAACCCGCAAAACCGGGAATGCACGGAACCAAGCGAGGCGGCAAAAAGGCCAGCGAGTACAACCGGCAGCTCCAGGAAAAGCAAAAGATCAAGTTCGCTTACGGGCTTTCGGAAAAACAGTTCCGCAACGTTTTCGAGCGTGCCAAGTCCTTACCGGGCATCACGGGCGACAACATGCTGGCACTTCTGGAACGCCGCCTCGACAACGTGATTTACCGCGCCGGATTTGCCTGTACCCGCGCCATGGCCCGCCAAATCGTCGGACACGGCCACATCCATCTCAATGGGCGGGTCGTCAACATCCCCAGCGCTCTAGTACGTCCCGGCGACGTCATCGAGGTCAAGCCGCGCGAGCACATTCAAAAGCTTGTTCGCGAACAATTGGCCCGAAACAACGTCAAATCCCGTACCACCTGGGTCGAGGTGCTGGAAGATCAGCTTCAGGTCAAGGTCGACCACATACCGCGTCGTGAAGAAATTCCCACCATCGCCAACGAGCAGATGGTCGTCGAGCTCTACGCCAAGTAGACCCACCGCATAACCCGGGGTTCAAAAATCCCTTCCCGAAAGGGGAAAACGGATTTCCTGACACACGTTCAGGTTTTACCCGGGTTCTGTTTCGCCACTAGAAATCCCATCGAAAAAGATTTAGACTTTAGACAACTCAAATTGGAGGATGTCATGAAGTATTTAGGATATCTCATATTGTTTGTGTCGATTTTGGGGTGCACGTCGACCCCGCCCGCGGGTAATCGGGAGACTCCCCCGCAGCCTGCGTCATCCCGACCGGCGGCTCCCCCTGCACAAAGCCTCGACGACTTCTTCTCGGGGTCGGGGACCGATGTGTCGATGCTGGCCGCCATGAATCGAGCCAAAATGGATGCCGTGCGCAAGGCGGTACGAATCATGGTAGGGGGAGAGGCGAAGGAAAGGCTCTATATCGAAACACTGGAAAACAGGCTCTACAACACGTCCAATCCCAACCAGTTCGTAAACATGAACACCTTTGAAAGGACTCGGGTGGACCGCGCCGGAGAACAATACATCTTCGAAGCTCGGATGAAGCTCAACATCGATGCAATCAAGAGGGTCCTTGAAGCCAATGGGGTCCCTCTGGCCGGGTCTACGACTCCGGCCGGTCCCGCTGCTCCCCCAGCCACTACCCAGAATCCGTCTTCTCCCTCTCAGCCTGCACCCCAAGCCCCCGCATCCGATCTGAGCATCCGCCAGGGCGACTACGAGGCAGCCACCGAAGACGAGGCGCGCATCATTCGTCGAATGGTGGACAATCTCACCTATATGGTATTTTACCCCGAAAACTCTACCCTCAGTCCCCAGGTGCTTCGCCAGTTGGTGACCTCCGCCAACCAGTATTTGGTGAGCAACCGTGTACAGCTGGTCGATCTCGATGCGGCCGAGCGGGTCAAAGCGGACCAGCGCCGTGTCTACGAGGACCAGAACTTTCGGGATGTGACGTTGACTCAATGGGTAGCCCAGCAACTCAACGCCGATGTTTACGTCGAAATCAGCGCCAACATCGTCGAGACCACCAACGATCGGCGGCAGTTCCTGGCCCGCGGCTCGTTCGAGGCCAAGGTCTACGATCCCAGCACCGGCCGTCTTTTGGGGAATGTTTCCTTCAACCAGCTCAACGCCGCCATGAGCCCGGTCAGCATCGACCTGGCACGAACCAACCTCATCCAGAACACCGTGACCCAGGAGCTGATGCCGAGGGTCATCGAACAGACCAAGGGGTACATGGCCCAAAATCTCCAGCGGGGCATCCGGTATGAGGTGATTTTCCAGAACACCTCGGACGCCAGGCTCATGGCCCAGTTCCGCCGAGCCCTCCAGAGACGGGTCAAGACCCTGAATGTCCTGAATCAATCCAACACCGAGTCCAAATACGAGATCTTTTTCATCGGCTCTGCCAGCGAATTGGAAGAGGCAATCTACCGGGCATCGGACTCGGTGCCGGGAATGGAGGGCATCTACAACGTGATGATTCGGGGAAGAAATTTGACGTTTAACACGGGACTGAATTGAAATCGTGACATTTTGCGTTATATTTGAAAGAAACCGGACGTTGTCCGGGAGAACAAAGTATCGGAGGTAGAATTGTGAAAAAGATGTTGATTGCAGCGGCTGTGGCCCTGTTGTTCGCAAGCTGTGGCGGTAGCACCCCGCCCCCGGCCAATGACCCTGTGGCTAATCCGCCTGTTCAGGAACTTGAGGTAGTGATCACCTACCAGGACAAGGACCTGGGTATTCCCATCCCAGCCTGGGTGCGGACCAGCGAGCTGGACCTGCAAAATAGCCCGGACTACAAAGACTTTTATGTGTTCAAGTTCATGGAAGAAGGTCAGGACCTTCGCGGAACCCAATTGGCTGCCGAAAAGCTCCAGGCTGCTCCGGCTGTTGCTGCTCAGATCAATCAAAGGGTTCAGGCCAAGTTCGTGGGCGCCGAGGTCGGTGACCGCAACCTGATGGAAGCCTACATGGAAAACGTGGTGAAGACCCTCGCTGACGCCCAGATCGCCGGCCTCAGGACTCAGAACTTCTGGACCAAGGTACGCGTCACCAGCCCCGACGGTCAGGTCAAAGACGTTTACCGGGTTCGAACCCTGGCCACCATTCCCCGCCAGACCCTCGACACCCTGATCAAGAGGGCCCTCGACGGTACCGAGCGTGAACGCCCCCTCACCGAGGGGCAGCGCGCCGCCCGTGCCCGTGTCCGTCAGGCCATCGAGGAAGGCTTCTAAGTCTCATCCCAACGGTAAAAACCCGGGACTTGCTCCCGGGTTTTTTTTGGTTTTATCCTGAAATTATAGAGATTCAGGAAGGAGGGAGCATGAAAAAGAGCTGGGCAATGGTTGTGGCCGTCCTTTTCGGGGCGTGTGCCTCGTCACCGCAAGCCCAACAGCAGGAGGTCCCCCGATGGATCACCCAACCGCCGCGTGAGGAAGCCGGGGCCTATGTCTTCGTGGTCAGCGGTACCAGCGAATCTGGCAACGAGAGCGAGGCCGAGGGACTGGCAACGGGCGATCTGCTTCAGGCCATTGTACGCGAATTCGGCGTGCGGATCACCGCCGAGTCCACTGCCCGTGAGGTGGGAACCGTGGACAGCTTGCGTCGGGAACTGGACAACATGGTGCGAACGCGCTCCGAGGCCCGAATTCGGGGCATGCGGATTGCCGAGCGTTTTATCAACAGGCGAGGCAACAGTGTCACGGTTTACATCAAGGCGCTCTACGACAAGGCCGAATTCGAGTCGGAAAAGGCTCGCGTCCAGGCGGTTTTCCGGGAAAGACAGGAGGCCGTCAGCGGCCCGGAGCGCGAAGCCAACGATCTCCGAACCCGCGGGCTTTATCTGCAGGCTGTGGAAAAATTCGTCCAGGCGGCCAAGGCGAGTCTGGATCAGGTGAGCGGCGGGGACCTGGACAACGCGGAAATTAAGTACAATCGCAACATGAACAGCGCCCGGGAGATATTAAATGCGTTGACCATAGAGACCAGCCCCGCTCGGCTGGAAGGTACCGTCGGTCAGGAGTTTTCCCAACCGGTGGTGGCGACGGTGGTTTTCGGCAGCGAACGCCGCCCTGTCTCCCAGGTGCCGCTCCGGTTCAGCTACAAGCTTCGGCGCAATAACCGCCTGACGACGATGACGACGACGGTGGTGACCGATAACCAGGGCCGTGCGAGTTTCACGCATCCCGCACCCAATTTCTCCGGTCGGGAACAGCTGGTGGTCAGCATCGATGTCAACCCGTTCATCGACATCCTGGGGCGAGTACCCAGTCGGTTCCAGGCCCAGGTCGACACCCTCGAGGAGTCTGCCGCAAAAACTAGGGCAAGCCTCGAGGTGGTGGTCAACAGCAACGCGCGTAACCTCACAATGGCCATTGCGATGGACAACCCCGAGGTTCAGGCTGGTGTTCTGAGCCAACTCACCGGTTGGCGAATCACTCCGATTACGGCCCGCACCGAGCAGCTTCAGGGGGATACCGCTTCCGTGATCGCCGCTCTCCGGGGCCAGATCGGCAACAGAAATCGTTTGATCTACGGTACTTTCTCCACCAATCCGCCCACCAGCGTGGGGGGACAAAGCGAGGTCAGGGCCCAGGGCGTGGTTCAGGTGGTGGATGTGGCCTCCGGGGAAGTGCTTTATTCCGCGACCCGAAACCGGACTGCCCGCGGGGGCTCGGCACAGGCAGCGGCCTCCAGCGCGCTCAGGCAGTTGGGCGAACTATTCGGGAAAGAGATCGCCGATAATTTACCTTGAGGGCAATGAAGGATTTTCCATAAAAAAAGCCGGCGAAAGCCGGCTTTTTACCTGATATCGATCGACGATCACTCCACGATGGCCAGGATATCCTGCATTTTGACGATGAGGTGTTCGACACCGTCGATTTTGACAGAGGTGCCGCTGTACTTGTCGTACATCACCTTTTGACCGACCTGAACGGTGATCGCGTCCTTATCGGTGCCCACGGCCACGACGGAGCCTTCCTGGGTTTTTTCCTGGGCGGTGTCGGGGATGATGATTCCAGAAGCGGTTTTTTTGGCCGCCTCTTCTACCTTGATCAAAATTCGATCCCCCAAAGGTTTGAGAGCCATAAGAACCTCCTAATTACTATACATGAGTTTACCTAGAATATAATGAAACCCATTGGAGACGTCAAGCACGGCCGGAAGGAGCAGATCGGATGCCTCATTGTGTAAACTGTATCATAATGACTCAAAAAAAGCATCGAATGATTCTAAAGTAGTATTTTGACACAGTAAGGTAGATTTCGGTGATGTTTATAAAAATAAACTATTATTTAATAATGAGATAATTATTTTAATCCAAGGTAAAAAAATGGCATGAGTTTTGCTTCGTATTAGACTTGACCATAGGTCAGACCTGGTCCATTGACCGGTCATTGAATTATAACGGGAACCATTGAAGGGAGGAACCGATGAAGATGGGCAAAGCAAGCCAGGCAAAAAATGGTAATAAGGTGGGCGCCGATTCCAACGATAACTACAGCGCGATTTCGCTCTACCTTAACGAAATTAACCGGGTTCCCCTGCTGACTCGCCAGGAGGAAGAGGATCTTGCGCGTCGTGCGGCAAAGGGGGATCCAAAGGCCAAGGAAAAACTCATCAGCGCCAACCTTCGTTTCGTGGTCAATGTCGCCAAAAAATATCAAAATCAGGGGTTGCCCCTGGATGATCTCATCAGTGAAGGTAATATCGGTCTAATCAACGCCATCGAAAGGTTCGATGTCGACAAGGGCTACCATTTTATCTCCTATGCGGTCTGGTGGATCAGGCAGGCCATCCTCAAGGCCATTTGCGAAAAGTCCCGGGCCATTCGACTTCCCTTGAATCGGGCCAACGAGTTGGTTCAAATCGAAAAATTACGCAAGCAGATGTTTGCGGAAAAGGGGGAGGACCCGGATCTCGAAAAGATCGCTTATCAATTGGGAATGAACCCGGCTCAGGTAGCAGACCTGGTCAAAATCGGTCGGGACATGATCAGTCTGGAAAGCCCGGCCTACGACGAAAAAGACAGTGGCCAAATTGGCGACTACATCGTGGGGGACTACTCGCAGGATCCAGAGACCATGATCGTAGAAAATGCCCTCAAGGAAGATATCGAAACCATTCTGACCGAGCTTTCTGACAAGGAACGCGAAATCATCTCGCACCGGTTTGGCTTGCAAGGTAAAAAGCCCTTGTCCCTCAAGGATATTGGAGCACGCTTCAACCTGACCAAGGAGAGGATACGCCAAATCGAAAAGAAGACCCTCGGAAAGCTCCGCTCCCCCTCCCTGGCGCGAAACCTCGGAGCCTACCTCGAAAATTAGACCGGCGGACCGCCTAAGGTCGGGAGCACCGCCGGGGCGGTGATTTGCCTCCTTTGACGCCATTTTCATGGTAGAAGACATGGAATTGGTCCTTGATGACGTTATACTGAAACTATGAAGCTCCATGTTTTTCTGGCAGTTTTAGCCGCCTCCCTTTACGCCCAAAACGGTGTGTTTTTCGAATCCGACCCCTTTGGGTCCTTTGTAGTGCTGAACGGTAGGCTCTTGCAGGAACGGACCCCCTTTCTCATGCGTGATCTGAGGCCGGGGAGCTACGTCGTGGTCTTTTTCAAGGAAGGGAACGAGCAGAGCCGGCAAACCATCTACGTTCCGGCGACGGGCTTCATTCGTGCCTTTGCCCAACTGGAATCCAACACCGTGGCTCTGAGTTTTACCGAACAACCGGAGTTCGTTCTGATGGATCAGGTCCGTCAGGGGAGGGGGGCGCTCTACCGATTGCAGCAGGGGGGGTATCGGCTCCTTCGTGAAAAAGATCAGGTCAGGGTCGATCCGATTTTTTCTGAAGAGGGTCAAATGGTCATCAGCAGCTGGCTTTTGCCCCTGACCATTGGGGCAGGGGCGGCCCTGACCATCAGGGACATCAACAGTCCCTGGCTACCCACCATGCCGCTCTCGCCGGCTACCCTCGCGAGCTATGCCCTGGCCTTGTTTAACATCGGCTGGTTTGTGGGCCTGAACATTCAACGGAACAGTTTTTACGAAAACCTGATCACCATCTCCGAGCCGGTGAGTAGCTCCACGGAATCGGCAAAAACCCTGTTTCAGCGAGGTCAGCTGGCCCTCGACTCGGGAAACTTCGTTCTGGCAAGGAACTATCTTTCCAGGGTCCTTCAGGAGCATCCCCAGGATCCTCTCGCGGCACAGGCTCTTTTTTTGCTCTCGCGGCTGGCGGCAGTTCGAGGGGATTTGCAAGAGGCGAAGGCCCTCTATCGGATGATCCTTCACATCTATCCCATCCAGGAGATCTACGATAGGACCGTCAAAGTGCTCGCGGATATGGCGTATGCCAGTAACGATAAAGAGGAAGTTCGCAGTCTGTTGTCGCTTTTGACTTTTTCCGACAAGTTCCTGACTCCCGAGGATGTGGAGGAGTTGAAAAAATGGGTGGAGGCCCCATGACGCGATTACCTCTTATTCTGATTTTTGGTCTCATCGGGATGAAGATTTTTGCGCAAAGCACGGACGCGACACTGCTGGAAAAGGTCATGCAAATCGAGAAAGCGGTGGCGAACAACAGTACACGGCTGGAATTTGTCCTGGATGCCGGGGTGATGTTGGAGGAGGCTCAGATCACCGAAAACGTCAACCTGATTCATCGAACCCGTACGGCGCTGGCGGCCTATCAGGCCCTGGTTCAAAAACAACGCAACCTGGACAATAAGAATTATATCGAGCAGGCTTGGGCCAGGGAACAAAAACGGCAAGGATACCTTGCTAAAAATTCTTTTTTGAATTTTATCAGTTCGGTCTCTCTCGGCGTGATGGGATTTGGGCTGGTGTCTTTCAGTGCCAGTTCCGTTTTCGGGGATACGTTCTACAAGGATTTTCTGCAGGCTGCCAACGGCTCCCCGGAACAGCAGCAAGCCTACGCCAAGATGGTCATCGCCGATTATGTCAGTTTAGGGAGCGCCTTTCTCGCCCTTGGAGGTGCCGCGGTCTTTTGTGTGTTTCAGTTCCTGCGTTAAGGCGCGAGATAGATCCACGCAGCCAGAAACACCGAGCCTGTCATGAGAGCCGCAAACAGGCCTTCGAACCCACGCGGTCTGTCCCTGATTTTCTCCAGGAGGATTTTGCCGTACCGCGAAGTTGACAGGAAAAACACCCCCATACCGAGCCCCACCGACGCTGTCGATTTTAGAATCGCATCGATCCCAAAAATCCCCAGTGAAGGACGATGGGAGGACCCCAGGAGGGAGAGGACGAAGTGCACACAGGGTTCGAGTCCCAGCCCCAGAGCCAAAATCATGACTCCCTGGATGAGGACAATCATCGAGGCCAACCCCTGGGGGGCGGGAGGTTGTGGCGTGGGTTGGCCGCTTTCGGATTCAGGGATTTTTCGGCCCCCGGTCCAGAACGGCCGAGATAACTTGAGTGCCAGAGCCACACTCAGGACCCCGGCGGCGACGATGAACACATCCTTGATGTCCCTGTCCAGGGCAAAACTCAGCAGGGTTTTTCCGGAATGACCGGCCAGGCCGGGAATCCCGGCCATCGACAGATAACCGAACATCAAGCCGGCAAAAATAAAACGCAGGCGATGTTGCCTGCTCAAGCCACCCTTCAGCGATTCCAACTGGTAAGACCCCATCGTGTCGGTCACCAGTCCCAATCCCAGGAACAGCTGGCTCTTGTAAAGGGCGTGGAAAAAGGCGTAGACGAGGGCAGCGGTCATCAGGATGTGGAAATCGGGGTGTGCGGCTCCCAGGTAAACAGCCTTTCCCCAGGCCGCTACCACGAACCCGATCTGCGATATGGTGCTGTAGGCCAGGGCGCGTTTGAGATGGGTTTGCGACAGGGCGATGAGGCTTCCTACGACGGCCGCAATCGCCCCTGCCCAGGAAAGCGGAAGACCAACGGTCCGGGCCGCGGGGATTTCCAACAGGATTCGGGTCAAGGCAAAAAGGGGCGTCTTGATCATGACTCCCGAGAGAATGGCCGAAACCGCATGGGGCGCCTGGGCGTGTGCCTCGGGGAGCCAACCGTAAAGAGGGAGCAGGGCCGAACGCAGGGCGACACCGGCGATGATCAGGCCCAGACTTGCCGCCAGGGACGTCGTGAGCGGGGTGTTGGTCAATGCTTGGCCGATGTCGTTGAGGGAGAGGGCCCCCGTCAGCCGATACAGGCCATAAAGACCGAGTAAATAAAAAATCATCGAAGCGGCACTCAAAAGCAGGTAGGTGAGTGAAGCCAGCTTGGCCCCGTTGCCTTTGTTCATGGCGATCATGATGTAGGAAGTGATGCCGAGTATCTCCAGACACACGAAGAGGTTGAAGAGGTCGTGAGTCAGTAAGGTTGCCGCGATTCCCGAGGCTTGAACCAGGAGGATGGCGCCGAAGGTGGTGTTCGAGGGACCTCGGTCCAGGGAGTAGAGCCAGGCAAACAGGATGAGCACCAACCCCAGGACGCTGGAAATCCAGCTGACGGGGTCCTGTTTCCAGGCAATACCCAGGGGACCTTGCCATTGACCGACGATCCCCGTTAGGCTTTGACCGCCGTGAACCAGGGGATACTGCAAACCGAGCAGGAGCAGGCTACAGACGAGGAAAATCAGGATGGCCGCGTGTTGAAGAAATTTGCTCCATGCCGATGGCAAAAACTTTAGCAGCAATACCAGAGCGGAACCCACCAGGGGAAGGATGACCGGGCCGAATATCAATAGATCAGTTTTCATCGTGAACCTGACTGCGGATTCGATCGATGTCGAAGGTTCCGGTGGAAATGTAGAGGTGACGTGCCAGGGCGAGGGCAAAGGCGGTCACGCAAACACCGATGACGATGGCGGTGAGCACCAGGGCCTGCGGCAGGGGGTCGACGACGTTCTCGATCCCCGGCTCCAGGATCGGGGTGTTTTCTCCGATCCGACTCCCCTCCAGGACGAACAGGATGACCACGGCGCTGTTGAGGAGGCTTAGCCCGATGATCTTCTTGACCAGGTTGGAATCGAAAATCACGGACCCAAACCCGGTCAAAAATATCGCGCCAACCAGAATTCGTTCGATCAGGATGAAAGTCTCGATCATCGGGCCTTCTCCAGTAAGATGAGACAAAGCAGGCCCAGGCTGGAGCCCACCTTGAGACCGATAAGGATGTTCAAGAGGACGATGAAGTAAGCCGGCGGCAATCCGAGCTGCCGGGCGAGGTTTCCAAAAAGGCCAACATTGGTGAAGACCCCGATGATCGCGGCCAAAAGCAGCAGCAGGAAGGCCAGTCCCTCGAGCCGGTGTAAAAACGAGGAACGGACCAGGGGCGAATACACGGCATCCCGGGAGCCCATGGCCAAAAAGACCAGACCGCTGGCGAAGACCACGCCTCCCTGGAATCCCCCACCCGGTGACACGTGTCCGAAAAACATCACGTAAAAACCAAAAACGAGCACGATGGGCCCGAGTTTACCCGAGGCCACGTTGAGGAAATCGGTGCGCAGTGATTTTCTGACGGCGCCTCCGGTAAATTGTTCTCCCACGTGGACCAGTCCGAGGGTCCCCAGGACACCGAGGAGCAGGACGATGGTTTCCCCGAGCGTGTCATAGGCGCGGTAGCCCAGGTAAATGGAGCTGACGAGGTTGATGGCTCCCGTATCGGCGACACCCTGACGCTCGGTAAAATCTCTGATTTGGGCGGGCCAGTCCGATGGATCCAGCAGAATTGCCCCGACAAGAACCGCCGCAATGGTGAGACTCGACACCGACCCAAAAATCGCCCATGCCTTTGCCATCAGCGTTTACCTCGACTCAATTTTTTGGTGACTCGTCATTCGAGACCTTGATCGCCCAGAGAAAAATCACCGTAGAGACCCCGGCTCCCACCGCAGCTTCGGTGATGGCGACATCCGGAGCCCTCAGGATGTAGAAAAGGAGGGCCGAAACCAGGCTAAAGGCCGAAAGCATCACGATCGCGAGGATGAGCTTTCGAGTGAACACAATCGCCATTCCCGAAATTACCAAAATCGTGAGAAGGAGTAGGGTCATCCTTTGTCCTTTTCTTCGGGCATCCAATGTGGAAGGCCGCTGAACCAGAGGAAGCGGGCAATGATGTGGCTGCCGGTCGGAGAGGAAATCATAAAAAAGGCCATGATGATGAGAATTCGGCTTGCCATGGCCCAACTCGGCGCAATCAAGAGAAGAGCTGTAAGGAGAGAGAAAACCGAGGTGGTGCTCGTGACACTGCTGGCTTGCAATCGGGACCAGGGATCCGGAAAGCGGAACAGTCCCAGCAATCCGGAGAGACCAAAAACCAGGAAAAACAGAAAAAACAGGAGGGCCAAAACTTCCCTTGCCCAGAAGAGGATTGGGTTCACGGGTTGTCTCCGTTCGATTTGTTTTTTAGGAAGAAGGCGAAGGCCAGAAAACCGAGGAAGCCGAAGATGTCGTAGACAAGGGCCACGTCCAGATAAAGCTCGCGGCCCTGTAACAGCCCCTGCACTACCAGAAAGCCCAGGGCAAGACCGGAGAGAACGTTGAGGGCCACCAGCCGATCGCCGAGGCTCGGTCCGATGATGAGCCGGAGGAGGGTGATGCCGATGAAGGCCAGAAGGATCCAGGGGATGAGGGGAAGAAGGAACTGAGTCATACCCAAACCTTACCGAGGATTCCCTCGAGACCTTCCTTGATTTTTTCCCCGGCGAGGCGTCGGTGCGCGGTGTCGGCGTAGAACCAGAACACGGTGAGGTGGTCATCATCGAGGTCCAACGTGATGGTTCCCGGGGTCCAGGTGATGAAGTTGGCCAATGCGAAGCGGGCCAGGTCCGATTTGAGCCGCGTTCGAAAGTGGACGATTCGGGGCCGGCAGGGGCCGCCCAGGATGGTGCCGACAATTCGGAAACTGGAAAGATAAAAGCTCCAGCTCAAGCGCACAATCAGAACGACCACCCAAATCGGGTTGGGAAAAAAATAACGCAATCCTGCTTCGTGGTCCGCCAAAAAGACCCGGTACGTCAGGGCGCTGATCAGCATGGCCCCTGCCAGACCGAGGAGATGGGCAAATAAAGAAGTTTCGCTGCTGAAAAAGAGCCAGACGAGAAAAAACACCGAGCCGGAGAGTACCCAGCGAATCAGGTTCCAGAGGGTGCGGGCCCTCATGGTTCCTCCTTTTGAGCCAGGTGTTGTAAAACATCCTGGGCCGATGCGCTTTGGCTCAATCGGCTTCGGAACTCGGGATCATGCAGAAAACGTGCGATCTTGGACAGAAGTTTGAGATGGAGCGAGGGGTTATCCGGGGGGCCCACGAGAAGGAACACGATGTTGGCCCTCTCCGAGTTCTGTCCTGTAAAGTCGATGCCTTCTGAAAGGATGGCCAGGGCGACGTGGCTCTTCAAGATGGCCTGAGAATGCGCATGCGGAACGGCACAGCCATATCCCAGGTAAGTGGGCGCCAGGGACTCCCGGGCAATCACGTCCTTGTAGAGAGCCGTGGCGTCGATCAGGTCCTCGTTGCTCGCAAGCGATTCAACCAAGAGTCGCAGAAGTTCGTTTTTGTCCTTCACCGGGGGATCGATGAGGATGGCCCCCGAGGGTATGAGCGATGCGATCGTTACCATTTAGACCTCTTCCTCGTCCCGGACTAGACCGGCCGCCCAGTCGACGGGGACCGTAAACATGATCCCCGTACCCGGGCTGTCCAATCCGCCGACGATTTTATCGATGAGTGTTTTTAGCCGTGCGATGACTTTTTCGTCTTTGATCACGGAAAGAATGGTTTTGTTGTAAGGCTTGTTGCCTTTCATGAACTCTTTGAAGCTGGCGAACAGCGGAACCTCGTATGCCAGGAATCGTCCCATGCCTTCGGAATCGAGGAGGGTAGCCCCGCTCACCCCGGCTTCGACGTAGGCTTCCAGTACCTCTTCCAGCAAGTCCTCGTTGTTCAGGACAAAAACCAAAAGCTTCATTGAAA
>CALGPJ010000064.1 GCA_937960645.1 uncultured Spirochaetia bacterium
GTTGGGACAGAACAGGGGTAGGAAGGACATGGGAAACACCTCCATCCTGATAAGCGAAAAAATGAGGGTTTTGGACGTGTTTTTGGGGCAAAAATCGAGGATGGGGTCAAAAAAGCGGAAAAATGCTAGAGAGGGGCGGGATAAATGCCCGCAAAAAGTGCAGTTGTCGCGGCACTACTTACTGTTTTTCAGCTACTGGTTCCCGACGGTCATTTCGCCGAGCTGTTTGAGCATTTCCTCGCGCTGAGGTTCAAGAGCCTGCTCCGCCTCGTTTTCCTTATTAGCCACTTTTGCTATTAAAGCTTTGTTGTTGGTCTGGCGCATGCGCAACTGTATTCTCTTTTTCCCCTCTGAGGAATTCTGGACCACTGATAATTAGGCGCTTAAACCGTCCAGGAACCTGGGCTCATCATAACATGGCCTTGACAATGATGACCGTTGGTCATATTATGACCATGAGTCATATGTCAACGCGCCGAAACCAACAACGCATGAATACCCGGGAAGCCCTCCTCAAGGCGGCACACGAGCTTTTTCTTCAGAAGGGAAACGACTTCACGATGCAGGATCTGGCAGATCGTGTCGGTATCGCAAAAGGGACCGTGTATCGCTTTTTTGCCTCCAAGACAGATATCTTCCAAGAGCTGGTCCTCAAGGTTCTTGACCGACTTGACAGGCTGTTGAAAAAGCTCAACAAAAACAAATCCAATTCCCTGGAGCGTCTTTTGGGCATGGGGCACGTGTACATCCGCCTGTACCAGGAAAACCCCAGGGAGTTTGCGTTGATCAGCGAGCTGGACTTTCTGACCCCCGGCCTGGGATGGGCCGAGGAAACGCCCTCGAAACTGGGCGAGCGCTCGCGCAACCTCAAGAACCAACTCCTTCAGTACATCAGGGAGGGCCAGGAGCAGGGACTGATTCGGCGTGACCTCGATCCCACGCTCACCAGTCTGGTAATGAGCCAGATCGTCAAATCATTTATGCAAAGTATCGCCCGGGCGGAACAGAATGCTAAGCTCGTTCCCCTTTGCGGCTTCTCCGCCGAGCAACTGATTCAGGAACTTTTCGATCTGCTGCGACGTGCTCTCAGTTCGGAGGACATAAGATCATGAACACCCTATTCCAATACCGCGGGGCAATCATTCTCGTTCACGTGTTGATCACCGCTTTCTTTGCGACCCGTTTGCCCACAGCAATTCTGGATAACGACGTTACCAATTTCATCCCGCCGGAGCACCCAACACGCACCGACTACGCCCAAACCGAGGAGGCCTTCGGTGGAGAAATGATGATGCTCCTGGCCCTGGAGCCCCCAGACCAACAAGCCCTGCGTTCGGATAACCTCGAGCGCCTCGTGGCATTGACCCGGGAGCTCGAGTCGATCCCCCACGTCGATCAGGTCCTGAGTCTGGCTACCTCCAAGGACGTGGTCGCAGAAGGAGACAGTATCGTGGTGCGCCCACTGCTGGGTGAAGGCCCCCTGGATGAAATTTTCATCGAAGAGCTCAGGCAACGTTTGAAGTCTTGGGAATTGTACCGCAATGCCCTGGTGAACACAGAAGAGACCGCCTACCAAATCGTTCTGAGGTTCAATGCCGCAATTCAGGAGGGAGGACGCAGCGATACCAAAAGAGTCGTCTACGACAATGTTCGTCAAAAGGTCCGAGAAGTCTTGAACCCCGAATGGAAGATGTACCTCAGCGGCACCCCGGTTTTTACTGTTCTGATGAGCCGCAGCATGCAGCTGGATCTCATCGTCCTGGTGCCCCTTGTGGTCCTCGTCCTCACCGTCACGCTGTGGCTGACCTTGAGACGGCTCTGGGGAGTGGTCCTGACCCTGATCAGCGTTTTCGAGGCAACGGTCTGGAGCCTCGGTGCCATGGCCCTCCTGGGAGTCAAACTCAGCCTCCTGGCCACTGTCATCCCCGTTATCATGATGGCCGTCGGCAGTGCCTACGCCATCCACGTTCTGGCGCACGTGTTTGAAGAAGAGTCCCGGCTTCACCCGGATGAAGGAGCGACGTCTTCGATATCCCGGGCAGTTCCGACCATTGTCAAACCTGTCCTTCTGGCCGCACTCACGACCATCGCCGGCTTCGGCAGCCTGGCATTCACCGACATCCTGCCGGTGCGGGACTTTGGGATCTTTGCCTGCTTCGGAGTCTTTGCCGCAACCCTGAGCGCCCTGACCCTGGTGCCCTCCCTTCTTTCCCTGTTGCCTGTCCCGACGCGAAAAAGCTCGACCCCCGAAATGACCGATGGCGGGAAACCAATCCAGCTTCTCAAAAGTCTGACAAAGCATCCTTCCTCCGTCCTGATGATCTGGGGTGCCATCCTGGTATCCAGCCTTTTCCTGGCGAGCCGGCTCATCGTCGACAACGCCCTGGTGGAGTTCTTTTCGCCCCAGTCCGAGGTTGCCCTGAGCGATCGGTACCTTCGCCAAAACTTTGCGGGGACCAAAACCTTTAGCCTGGTGTTTCAGGGACCTGGGCCGGGGAGCATGACCGATCCCCGCGTCCTGGCCCTGATGGATGAGACAACCCGATACCTCGAAAGCGAGTTTCCCTTTTTGGGTAAGGCCCTGGGTTTTCACCATCTGATCAAGCGCATGAACCAGGTGTTCTTTACAAACAGAAGACCCGTGCAAACGCCGGCCACCTTAGCCTCGGAGGATCTGCCGCCCCTTGGGTTTGAAGCGGATCTTCCCCCGCTGGGCTTCGAATCGACACCGACCAGCGCACCGGTCCGTCAGACCGAGCCGAGTCCCGAAAATCAGCTCAGCGATCTCGACGCCCAGGACTGGTACGAGATCCCCGTGGAGCCGGCCAGGTACGGCCGCACCTCCCAACAGGAGCTCAAGGGCATGATCGATAACTACCTGATCCTGCTGGGGGATGCCTCCCAGGGATTGGCCGATGATCCGCTGGAGCCCACCCAGGCCCGGATCAATCTGCAGCTGCGGACCAGCGGCAACATCGAAACCGAAATGGTCAAGAAAGCGGCCCTCGATTTTGCTCGCCCCCGTCTTCCGCAAGGGTTCACCGTCCGGGCCGTCGGCGTGGGTCTCATCGAAAAGGCCATCACCGACCTCATCGTGGGGACCCAGCTCGCCAACATTTTCCAATCCCTGGCCGCGGTGTTTCTGATCCTCCTTGTGTCGAACCGCAGCCTCGGCGTCGCCCTGTTGGGTCTGATTCCTCTGGGGATCGCCCTGCCCATCAACTTCGGTCTGATGGGTCTTTTTGGTATCAAGCTCAACATCGCGACAGCTATGGTTTCGAGTATCGCCATCGGTGTGGGCATCGATTACACCATCCACCTGCTGGAGGCTCTCCGGCGAAGCTCGGAACTGTATCCGGATTGGACGGCCAGCCTCCATCATGCCTTTCAGACCAGCGGCCGTGCGATTTTAATCAATGCCCTGAGCGTGGGGCTGGGATTCCTGGTCCTGCTCTTCAGTCAGTTTCAGCCCCTGATTTATCTGGGGGCCCTCATCGCGGTCACCATGGGCACCACCAGCCTGGCCAGCCTGACGGTGGTTCCCGCCCTGATTGAGAAACTTGGTCTGCAGTTTCTAGTTCGAAATAAACGCTTTGGAGGTAAAAAATGATGATCCGACTTTTATGGCTCTTGACCGGTTCTGCCCTACTCTTTGGACAGTCGGGGGAGGAGATCATGCGAAAGGTTCGCGACCGTGAAGGGCAGCGAACCGTTCAATCGCGTATCCAGATGGTTTTAACCGCGCGCAACGGCAGCACCACCGAGCGGCTTTTGGACCAATACGCCAGCCGAAGGGACGGGCAAACGCGGATGGTGATCGTGTTCCACCGCCCCCAAAGCGTGGCCAACACCCGCTTCCTGGTGATATCCCAAACGGGCCAGGAGGACCAACGGTGGATCTTTTTACCCAATCTGGGCAATGTCCGCCGAATCGCCGCCTCGGAGAGTTCCTCGAGCTTCGTGGGCACGGATTTCAGCTACGAGGACCTGAGTGACCGGGACATCGACCGATTTCAGCACGTGCTGCGGGGCGAGGAGTCCGTGGAGGGCCAGCGCGTCTTCGTGGTCGAGGCCACACCCAAGAGCCCCGGAGATTCATCCTATTCCCGTGCGGTTTTTTACGTCCTGGCCGACAAATGGCTCCCCGTGAAGATCGAACTCTTTGACCGGCAGAACCGCCTGTTTAAGCGGCTCACCTCGAACCAGATCGAGCAGATTCAAGGCGTGTGGACCTACCGCCGCGCCAGGATGGAAAACATTCCCAACGGGACCAGCACCGAGCTGATCCTGCAGCAAATTCGCTACGACGCCCCCATTCCCGAGTCGGTGTTTACCACCCGGTTTCTGGAAACGGGCCGTCCCTAGGAGGTCGACATGAAGAGGTTTTGCAACATCCTTTTTTTTGGACTGGTGGGTCTGAGCCTTGGGGCCCAACAGCCCCCGCCCCTGGGTTTCGACCTGAGCACGGAATCGAGCGGATCGATCGAAAAGGGTTTTAGACAGCAGTCCGAGATCTGGCTGGACGCCCGCGGACTTTTGGCTGAAAGCGATCTTTGGGATCGTCACCTGGAGGCCAGGGCCGAAGCGCGCTGGAACATCGAATGGAGCAGCCAGGCTGCCCAGGCCCGGCTGAAACTTCGGCTGGACAGCGTTGACATCGCCGAGCATCCCGAGCGACTCCTCGAAGAAGCCTGGGGACGCTGGAGCGCTGAGGGGTGGAGCCTTCAGGCCGGCCTTTTGAAACCGGTCTGGGGGAGGGCCGACGCGCTGAGGGTTCTGGACGTCCTGAATCCCGTGGACCGACGGAACTTCGTTTTGGATCCCCTCCTCGATCAAAAAATATCCCAGCCCATGTTGCGACTCGTGCTGGAGCCCCATCCCGTCCTGAGGTTCGAGACCGTCTGGACTCCCTGGTTGGAAGGGGATCGAATCGCCACCGAGGGAATTTGGACGCCGCGGCAGATGCGCGACCTCCTTGCCGGTGCGGACAGCCAATTTTACCAACAATACCGTACCGCTATCGAGGCCCAGGCCTACGCTTCGGCTTATGCTTTTTTCATGGCCGCAACAGGGGGCAACCACACTCCGAGCGTTTCCCAGGCGCAGGCAAAGGTAGCGAGCCAACAGCAAGAGATCGCCAACCAGGCGCGCAAGGAGACCGACGCCACCATGGCCCGCTTTCTGGCCTACCCGGACCAACTCCGCTGGGAAAACAGCCAAATCGGTGTCCGGCTGAACCTCACCTCCCCTGCAGTGGATTTCGGATTTCAGTACTGGTACGGGTTTTTGCGGCTGCCCAGCTACGATCTTGCCACGGTTGCGGCCAACGGCAACCGCCTGATATTTAGCTACGACCGAGTGCACCACCTCGGCCTCGATGTTGCAACGACCCTCCTGGGTTTCGGCATTCGCGCCGAAGCCGCCCTGGACGCGACCTCCGACCTGGAGGGAGACAATCCCCGAATCCACAACCCCAGCCTGGCCTGGAGCCTGGGCATCGACCGCGAGGTGGCCGGACTCCGATGGATGCTGGAAGGCCGCCAGAGGCTCCTCCTTTTTTTTGATAACATCACCAAAAGCACCGACCTCGAAAAGGACAGCAACCGGACCGAGACTCTTGGACTGCTGAGACTCCAACAGGGACTTTTCCAGGACACCCTGAACTGGGAACTGGCTGTGCTGTACGGCTTCGAGGAGGTGAATGCGGCCGTGCTCCCCAAAATTTCCAAGTCCTTCGACGATTTGGAGGTGGAATTGTCCGGTTTTTTCGCCCTGGGCCGGGACGATCGCGGCCTGCTCTCGCAATTTTACGAAAACCGGCTGGTACGGCTACGGGTGGGGTACCGCTTTTAATCGCGATCCCCCGCCTCCCTGGGAAGGGGGACCTCGTGGAGTTTCAGGTGGGGCGGCGATAATAAGGGTAGGCGCAGATCGCGAGGAAGGTGCACCGAGGGCCCCAGGCCGCGCAGAATCAGGTCTCTGACCAGGTGCTGGCCCACCGTCACTTCCAGACCGTGGTCACCGCGCTTGAACCATACTTCCTCGCCGCTGGTCAGGCGGTGACGCCTTTGGAGAATCGTCCCGGACTCACTTTGAACGAGGGCGAGGCTACCGTCGTCGCCTCGGATCCAGAGGCCGTAACCGTCCGGCCGGATTTCGGCGGGATCGAAGGGTAAAACAACGGGACGAACTGTGCTGCCCTGAACAAATAGGTAACCTCGGTCGACGGGATAGATCAGCGTCTGACCGAGGGGATCATGGGTCATCCGAATCGGACGGGTGCTCTCCCGTGACCACAGCAGCTGGCCCGGACGGCGGAGGTCGGGATAGCGAAGGAGCTCGTACCGTGTTTGCGTCTCCTGACGCCGCGAACCCAGGATGTGGACGACGCCCTCCCCTGCAACGAATCGGATGTCCAGCACCTCCTCGACTGCCAGGGGGACAAACTCGTTTTCGGGCCTATCGAGGTACTGAACCAGAAGACGCCTCGATTGCCGACTGGACCAAAGCAGGACGGAGCGCCCGGGATAGGGACTGAAGCGATCCGCCAGACCCCGCCAAACTACCCTGTCCTGAAGGGGATCCACCGCGATGAGTTCGCCACCCTCGAGGTGAAACCACTCCAGCTCATCCTTTCGGTAATCTCGCAGCGCCCTGCGTGACTGAAACACCAGCTGACCCGAGGGACTGCGCAACCTAAAGGGAGCTGATTCGCTAAATTGGTAACGGGAATCCGGGGCTGAAAAAGGCAGGGGCATGGCCGCAAACCGATGCCGCGGACCCAGGATATGAAATCCGCCCCCGCGATCGATATAAAGACCTTCTGAAGAGGTGCACACAAGGGTGTCTTCGTCGAGAAAATACAGTCGGCGAACGTTGCGGATCAGACTCCTGGGGGAGGCCTCGAGGCGGCCATCCTCAGTCCACCGCCACTGGAGAAGCGTTTCCTCGTTTGCCGGGGACTGGGACCAAAGCTGCCCCTCGGGCCCGATCGACCACCGTTGGGGTGCCGCCCAATCCTGGCGCCACACCTCCGTCCCATCGAGGCGCTGGGCGACCACCAGGCGTTTCGCCGAAGCCAGGGCTATGCGTGTGCGGTCAGGACTGACCCACTGGACACTCCCGGGATCCGGAAGAACAGTACGAAGAAGACTTTGACCTGTCTCCAGGTCCAGGTAGTGAGCGACTCCCAGGCTGCTGAGGCTCATGACGGTTCGGCCGCCACTCCCCAAAAAACCAAAAACTGGAGGGCCGCCATCGGGCGGATCGAGGTGCATGTAATGGTTGCGATCGATGTCGACGAGCACCAGCGGTCGGGCGGCATCGGTCAGGAGCAGGAGGCGATTTGGGCGATACGAGGGAAGGACCTTGAGGATTTTATGCGGGAGTTGAAGGAGTGGGTCGAGACGCTGCGAGTGCAGGTTCAGCAGGGCCAGCTCGGTGCCGCCCAACTCGGTGGAAAAGGCCATCACGACTCGATTGCCGGCCTCTTTCCACGCCCAATAGGCCCCTGAACGGCCCAAATCGAAGACCGTAAAAACCTGGCCCGGGTTGTCGAGAAGGTAGGCCCGGCCGCCTTTGTAAATGAGACAGGTTCCCTCGTCCCAGGACAGGACAAAATCGGGGTCCTCCTGAGGAAGGGCTTGAATGACTGCAAAGAGTGGACAAACGATCAGGGAAATCAGGACGATGGATCGAACCATGGTCCATCTCCCACGAAAACACGGGGAGCTTGAAGGTAGGCGCGCAGTCGGGGACGGGAAAGGATTTCCTCCAAATGCCCTGAGGCCTCCCGGTAGGCTTCGAGAGGCACACGGGTGCGGCCGACCTTGTCCGTATCCGGCTCTCTCACCCAAAACTCCAGCTTGCCGTTTTCGACACCGGCGTAGGTCAGTGTCAGTTTCGCTGTATTTCGAATATAAAAACCATACTTGAGGTACTCGATGATCCGATCATCGAAGCCGTCCCGCCACAACAGGACCTTCTCCACCAGTTCCGGATAACCGACCACCAGCCGGGTGATTTCGGGATCGGGCGGGTAGTTTCCCGCTCGAACCTGGTCTCGAAAATGTTCGGGAAGGAGCTTCAGGACCAGACTTCGGTCTCGGCTTCGAAAGAGGGATTCCTCTTCCAGGCGGTGAACGGCCCCGCAATGGGGACACTCGAGCCGCAGCACTTCGCCCTCGACGATGGAACGAAACACCGCATCGTCACGGTCGAATTCGTACTCGACGGGAAAATCCTGGTCGATGATTTCCCCGCAAAGGCATTCGTAGCTCATCCCAGCCTCGAGACGAAAAAGATGTCGGTCACTACGGCGATGACCAAAATGGCCAGAATGAAGGCGACACCAATCCGCTGAAAATTGAGGAAGGTTGCCGGGGAAAGGCGCTTTCTCCGCACAATTTCCACCAAGCTAAAAAGGATATGACCGCCGTCGAGTCCGGGAATGGGCAGTAGGTTCATCAGGAACAAAACCAGACTCAGAAAGCTGAAGAGTTGGATGATGGATGCATAACCGGAACCTTCTTCTGCTAACACCATGGCGGTGGCCTGTCCCAGGGTGTAGGTGGTTTGAATCGGCCCGGCGATGGCCCGGTCCAGATTTTTACCGCGAAACAACCCGATGAGAGTGTCCAGGGTACCTGCGAGCACCGTGATGGCACGCTGCCAGCCATAACCCAGGGCTCGAAACACATCGAGTGAGGGCCGTTGAATCAGGGGGAGTTGCAGGCGCCAACCCACTATCAGGTTGTCGGCTCGGTCCAACTCGGGTCGCAATCTCAGCTCGAGCAGCTGCTGACCGCGTTGTACCTTCAGCGGATACTCGACCAGCCGTTTCCCCAGCTCGCGGACCACCGGATTCCAGCTCAGGATGCGTTGGCCGTTGAATTCCACGATCCGATCACCAGCCCTCAACCCGGCCCTGTCCGCTGGACTTTCCGCCTCCACGGCAGCGATCACGGGTTCGTAATACGGGGCGATGCCGACAATCCACCGCCCCGCCTCCTCGCTGTACTCGGGGGCCAGGATAACAGTTTGAACCTGCCCCCCACGTTCGAACTCCACGGACAGGCTTCTTCCCCCGGAGGATCGAACCAGGCCCTGAACCTCCTCGAAGGTGTATACCTCACGGCCGTCGAGACGTACCAGCGTGTCTCCGGTTTGAAGTCCTGCCCGATTGGCAGGTGTCGGTGCCAGGGGGTCCTCGATAAATACCCTGGCCGGCAGCTCGCGTGAGGTATACCCCGTCAAACCAATAAAAACCAGGAGGAGCAAGGCCGAAGCGAAATTGAAAACCGGGCCGGCTGCCGAAATAACCAGACGTCTCCAGCTCGCGACGTGAAAAAAACTCCCCGGGCGGGTGTCCCAGTCGGCTTTCGCTTCGAAGGATTTTTGGAGATCGCCCTCCCCCTGCATCTTGCAATATCCCCCCAGAGGAAGGAGAGAGAGCCGAAACTCGGTGTCCCAGGCCCGAAACCGGAACAACACCGGCCCCCAGCCCACCGAAAAGGCCTCGACGCGAACTCCCATCCATCGCGCAGCGAAGAAGTGTCCGAATTCGTGGATGACCACCAGAATGCTGAGGGCAGCGATACCCAAAAGAATGAAGAGGGCCGTGGTCATAGTTTGCTCGCAATCATCTCGAGATAAAGATAATACACCGGAGCCGCAAACAGAAGGCTGTCGATGGAATCCAGCATTCCCCCGCGCCCCGGAATCACGCTGCCCGAATCCTTGATGTTGGCGCTGCGTTTCAGGGCGCTCTCGAACAAGTCACCGAAGATGGCCGCTATTCCCACCAAAGAACCAAACACGAGGGCCCCCTCCCAACGCGGGAAAAGATCGGGCCGCCAAAGCGACATGCCTGCCAGGATGGCGACGGATACCAGAAAGCCACCGGCAAAACCTGCCAGGCTCTTGTTGGGGCTGACCTTGAGAACGCCTTTTTTCCCTAAGAGGTTTCCGACGGCATAAGCCATGGCGTCATTTCCGAACGTCACGAGAAGGAAGACCAGGAGGTACCAGGAACTTTCCTGGTACGCGGTCAGCCGGATGATGAAATAACTGAAGAATGACGGATAAAACAGAATGCTGAGGTTACCGGTGACCTTGAGGACGATGTTGTGAATCGACAACGTTCGCTGAGCGAAGACATAGCGGCTGAAAAGGACGAGAATCATTAAGGCAATCACGGTAAGGGACTGGGCAGTTGTGAGGATTTGCCAAATCTCCAGGTAGGAAAGGATGGGAAAAAGGGCCCCCAGGACAGGCGTGAAAAACCTGTTGACGGGAAAGCCGCGAACTTCGAGGATTCTGCTCATTTCCGAGGCACCGATCACAGAAGCCAGGACAACCAGTAGGACCACGGGAAGGTGAAAATACAGGTCCCAAAAAACCAAAAATAAGAGGGCGGGAAAAACGGTGAGAAAGAGAGCTAATCGGATCAAAAACCGTTTCATGCGTCGATACTCCCGAAGTTGCGTTTCCGGCTGGAAAAGTCGTCCAAAGCGATTTGAAACTCTTCTTCGGTAAACTCGGGCCAGCGTTTGGGCGTAAAGTAAAGCTCGGCGTAGGCCGCCTTCCACAGCATAAAATTGCTCAGCCTTTGTTCGCCGGCAGTCCGAATCACCAGGTCCAATTCGGGGATTTCGGGATGATCCAGATACTCGGCGAAGGGCCGTTGACCTGCCTCTTCAAGGTACCGTTTTGCCGCCCTTTCGATCTCGTTTTGTCCGCCGTAATTGAGCAGGAGGTTAACGGTGATGGCCTGGTTGTTTTCCGTGCGGGCCTCGACCTCCAGAAGGTCTTTCTGAATGTCGTCGGGAAGGGCCGCGAGATCGCCACTATGGAGCACACGGATTTTGTTGTCATGATAGAAGTCCATCTCTTTCTTTAGATGCTGGCGAATGAGACCCATCAAAAAGGACACCTCTTTTTCGGTCCGGCGCCAGTTCTCGGTGCTGAACACATAGAGGGAAAGATAGGGAATGCCCAGTTGAAGGCAAGCCAGGGTGACCTCCCTGGCCCGCTTGAGACCTTCCACATGACCGTCGTTTCTTTGGAGACCGTGCTCCTTCGCCCAACGGCCGTTGCCGTCCATGATGATGCCGACATGCCGGGGTAGAGACGACAACTAGACCTCCATGATCTCTTTCTCTTTTTCCTGGGCGATTTTGTCGATCTCCTTGATGTAGTGGTCGGTCAATTTTTGAAGATCCTCGGTAGCCTTTTTGGCCTCGTCCTCGGTAAGTTTGCCGTCTTTCTGTTCCTTCTTGATGGCTTCCAGAGCGTCGCGGCGGATGTTGCGGATGGCCACCCTATTGTTTTCCGCCAGAGCCTTGGCCTGTTTCACCAATTCTTTGCGCCTGTCTTCGGTCAGCGGCGGGAAATTGAGCCGAATCACCTTGCCGTCATTGGCCGGGGTAATGCCGATGTCGCTGGCCATCAAGGCTTTTTCAATGTCTCCCAGCAGGCTCTTGTCCCAGGGCTGGATCACCACCAAACGTGCCTCGGGTACCGAGATGTTGGCGACCTGGTTCAAGGGCGACTTCGAGCCGTAGGCTTCCACGACCACGCGCTCGACCAGGGCGGAGGAGGCCCGCCCCGTTCGCAGGGTGACGAATTCATCCGCCAGATTCTTGACGGTTTTCTTCATTTTGTTTTCGGCTTCCTGTCGGGTAAGGCTCATATCAGCCTCCGATGGTGACGGAACCGGCAGAAACCAGATCGAACTTGCATCCCAGTCTTTTGCCCGCATCTACCGCTGCCTGGCTGACGGAGATCTTCGCGTCGTTCAGGAAGGGTTGCATAAGGTACACGATCTCCGAGAGGTGTTTGTTCAACTTGCCTTCGATGATCTTTGCCAGGGCTGCCTCGGGTTTTCCCAGTCCTTTGGCCTGAACGGTGAAGATTTCCCGTTGCTCGTTGATGTAGGATTCCGGCACGTCTTTCTGGCTGAAATAGAGCGGGTCATTGGCCACGGCATGGAGGGCGAATTCCTTGATCTCGGCGATCACCTGAGGATCCCGGGGATCCCTTCCTTCCACGTTGGCCACAGCCCAGGCGCCCTTTTTCCCCTCTTCCCCGTGGATATAGAGATAGTAGGTCTGGTTGGGTGCCACGGGAATGAAAAGGACCTTCTTAACTTGAATGTTTTCCTTGATGATGGCACCCAGCTGAATAATTTCGTCCTGTTGGGAAGGATTCAAGTCCGTGGCTCCCGTATTCGCCAGCTCCACCACCAATTTTTTCCCGTGGGCGACGAAGGTTTCGTTCCGAGCCACGAAATCGGTTTCACAGCCCAACACGAGGAACACGATGCCTTTTTCGCTCGTTGCCCCGAATACTCGCCCCTCGTTCGCCTCCCGGCCGGCCCTCTTGGCCGCGGAGGCCAATCCCATTTCCTTGAGATGTCGGACGGCGGCATCGAAATCGCCGTTCGCTGTTTCCAAAGCCTTTTTACAATCCCCGAAACCGGCACCGGTCAGGTCTCGAAGCTGTTTCACTAATTGGGCATCCATGAGTCACTCCTTGTTCGATAGGTTTTGAAACACGATGATCTTGCGATAATTACAGGTCCTCTTCCTCGTCCTCATCGTAGGACAGGGAGGTTTCGATCTTTTCCTGATAAACGGCTTCCTCGACATCACCTTCGGGGAGGGATTCGATCACGGTCAGGCCGATCTCGTTGTCCGCCTCGATCACGGCGTTGGCGATGATCTGAGTAAACAGGCTGATCGCGCGGATCGCATCGTCGTTTCCCGGAATGGGATAATCGATGCCCTCGGGACTGCAGTTGGTATCGACCACGGCAACCACGGGAATCTGAAGAATGTTCGCCTCGTGAACAGCGATCGCCTCTTTCTTGGGATCGATGATGAACAGGACACCGGGAAGTTCCCGCATATCCTTGATACCGCCGAGGATTTTTTCCAGTCTGCTCTTTTCTTTTTGAAGCTGGCTCACTTCTTTTTTCGTCAGAGCGTTGAAAGTACCATCCACTTCCATTCTTTCGATTTTTTTGAGGCGCTGAATCGATTTACGGATGGTGCTGAAATTGGTGAGCATGCCTCCCGGCCAACGGTTGTTCACGTAGAACATGCCGCATCGGGTCGCCTCCTGCTCGATGGCCTGCTGGGCCTGTTTCTTGGTCCCCACAAAAAGCACGCTCTTTTTCTCGAGCACGACCTTGCGGACAACATCATAGGCCTCCTTGATGGCCTGGATGGTTTTTTGAAGGTCGATGATGTGGATACCGTTTCTCTCCGAGTAGATGTATTTTTTCATCCTCGGATCCCATTTCTTGGTCTGGTGCCCAAAATGCACACCAGACTCCAACAAGTTTTTCATGGTCACGACTGCCATGGTGTCTCCTTTTCCCCTGTTCCCTTCCCAGATTTCTCAGCCTAAGGCCGGAGTATCGGAGGACAGGACGCCCCCCGTAGTGATGTCGCGGATTATTTCATAAAAGGCCCGAAGTGGCAAGCCGGCGACACAACTGGGGGACCCGTGCACGGCGCTTACCATCAATTCTCCCGTTTCCTGAAGCCGGTAGCCGCCCGCAGCACCGCGCCACTCCCCACTTTCCGCATAGTCCCTTGCCAAATTCTCTTCCCAGGGAGCGAAAAGAACCGTGGCGACTTCCTCTCGGAAAAAGGAGCGGTCCCGGAACAACACACAGAGGGCGCTCACGACCTGATGTTCCTGTCCCGCCAGGCGCCGATAAAAGGCAAGGGCTTCGGCGGCGTCGGCAGGTTGTCCCAGGACCTCGCCCTGGAAAATGACCGTCGTGTCCGCTGCAAGGATGGGGCGGTTGTTACCCGGAAATGATTTTTGTACCGACTCGGCCTTGGCGCGGGCAAGAAAGGAGGCAACGCGCCGGGGCTCGATGCCGGAAACCTGCTGTTCCTCGTCCAAACCGTGAGGTACCACCCGAAAAGAAATCCCTAAGCGCCGAAGAAAATCCTGCCGCCTTGGCGAGGAGCTCGCCAGCAGCCATTCAACCCCGCGTGCCCAGTCCAGAGGCGTCTGGGAGGGACTCACTGCTCGATGTCGAGCAAGAACTCTGCGATCACCGTATCGTTCCAGCGGCTTCCACGGTACACATCTTCGATGAGAAGGACGCCGAGATAGGTGTCTGCAGACGGTAGAGGGGGAAGGGCGACATGTTTCCAGCCCTCGATATCCAAAAAGTTGACCGTCAGCGGCCAAACTTCTTTGGAGATCCGGATGTAGTACGGGCGCGGCGCCTCGTTGACTGCAAAGGTCAATATCCTCGCCCTTTTGAGCCGGTTATTGGCGGACCAATGGGGAGAAGGGTGGCCGGGATAGAGGACGATGACATTGGGCCTGGAGCTATGATTTACAGACACGGCTAACCACTGGCCGATACCGGGTCCGGACCAGACCGTTTTGGGCGGTCAACTCGACGCTCAAGGTCACAACAATGGAAAAAAGAATCAATGTCGATCTTTTCACCCAGCACCTCCTCTCGCTACATTGTAACACTTTTTTGAACCCTTTTGATCATTTCCATCTGGCTCAGAAATTCCCATTGAGGAGCTTGCGCTTTAACTGCAACTGGAGAGCCGCAGATTCCTCAGCCCGGGAACGAAACCGGGAATTTTGGGCGTAGGCCTCAAGAAAGGCAGCCTTGACTTCCAATGGTTGGGTACTCATTGCCACGATGTCGATACCGGCAAGAACGGCTCGTAAGGCAGCCTGGGACTGCGTCTGGTAGCGGGTAATGGCATCCATGTCCAGGGCATCGGTCATGAGCAGCCCCCGATACCCTAACTCCCCCCGAACGAGGCCGGTCAGTACTGCTTCGCTGAACGCGATGGTCTCGGAATTGCCACTGACGTCGGGCCAGGCGACGTGGGCGATCATGAGGAATTCGGCACCTCTTTCGATGGCTGCCCGAAAGACCGCTCCCTCCTGTTGGTTCCATCGGGGCTTTGTCACGTCCAGACGGACAAAGTCGCGGTGGGTGTCGACACGGGTTGTCCCCAGACCGGGAAAATGTTTGACCACACTGGCCACGCCCACCTCCTGAAACGAGGCGATCCACCATCCCACCCATCGGGAAACCCTGTTCGGATCTGCGCCGAAACTGCGGTACCGCATGGGATTTCCCACAGCGAGGTTGAGGTCGGCAACAGGAGCGAGGTTTACCCGAAACCCCAGCCGTTTGAGGTCAGCAGCCAGTTCGCGTGCCTGGACTTTGAACGCGGCCTCACCGAGGTCCGCCCAGCGAGGAGCCGCAGGCCGACGGCGAAACTGAAAGCTTTCGATCCTCGCCAACCGGGTCACGGTGCCGCCTTCTTCGTCGATGGCAAAAAGAGGAGGAATGGCGCAAAGGCTTGCCAGTTCCTCCATGAACCGACGAAGCTGGGCGGGTCCTTCCAGGTTTTCCTGAAACAGGATGAAGCCCCCGGGTTGGAGTTGCCGAACCAGATCCCTGACCCCGGGCGTCACCATTTGCGTTCGGGAGGGCAGGATCGGCGGCCGAAGAGCGATCCATTGCAACTGTCCGACAAGGATTTCGGGATTTTGGATGACGGCCTGCTGGCCGAAAGCCGTTTTCAGGAAACAACACAACATCAAGGGCCAAATTTTGCCGTGATTCATTCGCTTGCCTCGGCGATCAAGGGAAATGGCCCCAACACCTGCCCCCACCCCTGTTTTTCGTTGTACCAATAAAACCAGACCCGGGTTGCTTTTTGGTTGATTTGAGGATGGGTCTGAATCTGTTCTAAACTCAAACGGTCCTGGTTGGTTACCATCTGATGAAGGATAGGCCCTTCGATTCCATAAAACCACAAGGCAAAGGATGAAGGGGCGTTGTAGATCAGGAGTTCGTTTCCCACCACGGTGATTTGAGGCCAGACAGGTTTGGCCTCGCTCAATTTTTCCACGTCCAGGCTGAAGGTCGAGGTTTCGCGTTCCCCGGCCTGGGTGGTGACGATCACACGATACTTCCCGCGAGGCAGTTCCGACCTTTCCGGAAAGGTGAGCTGGTTGGCGCCGATCCAGTTTTCGCCGGGACGGTTCAAAGGCGTCCAGCTTTCCGGATCGAGCTTCCAGTAAACTTCCGAATCGTCGCTCAGGATGTAGAGGTTTGTTAGCTCCTCCAGGCCGTCGGCGTTTTCCACCTGGACGAAGACAGCGAGAGCCTCCACCGGCGCATCCCAATTCTTTTCCCAGACATAATCCAGCTGACTGAACGTCTGAAGGATTCTGGGCTTGGAGGGGGAACACGCGAGCACGAAAGGCAGCAACACAACAGCTCGAATCAGGTTTGCCGGAGTGACCATCCCCCCTCCTCACGATCGATGTGGCCACGGGCCACCATTTCTTTTAGCAAGGCCATCAGAAAGGCTCGACTGGGTTCCAAAACTTCGCGCAATTCCGACAGAGTCCAGGACCGTTTTTGCTGTGCCGCGAGCGTTTCGAGGATGGCCCTGTACGATTTTAACGAAAGATACCATTCCCCCTCCAAAGACAAGATCAGTCCCAATCGTTGCAACTCGTCCAATCCCTTCAACTCCAACTCTTGCCGAAAGGCAGCACGGTGCAATCCGGACAACCTCTTCTGTTGCAATCGGTGCAAGACCGTCTGCGCGTAGGGTGACAGGCGGCGCTCGGCGGCTATCGACGATTCATAGCGCCCTTCGGAATAACGGAGTTCTCCTCTGTTCACCAGATCACGGGTCAAAAACTCTCCTACGGCCATGGGAAGACCAAAGTCCTTTTCCAGATCGCCCAGGGAGAAGCCGCCGGGGATTCGACTACGGCGAACCAGTTTCCGGTGCCAGAAATCGAGGGTCCGCCTCATCACCCGAACACCCCTCTCCCCCAGCGCCTCGTCAAAGGACTCGTCCCAAAGCTCGGGGGGAAGGAGCACCCAGCCCCGGTGCCTGAGGTTGATGGAGTAAATAGCGCGCAAACTCAAGAGTCCGGGAAAGCGAAAGGCCTTGGACGTCAGGAGGTCCAAATCCTTGTCCCGAAAAGGACCCGCAGCCAAAAGGACCAGCTCCACCTTCCTGCTTCCGTGTTCGATGAAATACGGCGCCCCCGGCAAGAGGAGTACTCCCTGGCAACTCAGGTGAAAGAGTTTTTTTTGATCCTTGCCGCTCAATAGGCGGACCGTGACGGGAACCCCACCGTGCCGAACCAGGGGGCCGAGGAGGGTTGCCCGATCTTGTTCCCAGCCCTGGTTCATCGCCCCCTGGGGCAAAAACAGTCCCTCGGGTGCCCAGCTGGCGGGATAGGCGCTGTCCAAAAAGCGGTCCCCGGCACGAAACAGCCCCTGGGCCAGCCCCTTGGCGGTGACCTGCCAGTCTCCATCCCGAGAAATCGCTTCCTTCACGAGGATGACGCGGCCCGTCTCCACGTGGCAAAGCCTTTTGCCATCGAGGGGGGCGCCTCGAACACGAGCCTGAAGGTATTTTTCGGGTCCTGGGGAAGGCGATCCGACCAGTTCCCAGAGCGGGATATTCCAGCGGTTGGGATAGATTTTCACGATGACCTCAATCCCTCACCAGGACGACATGGAGCCGATGCTCCCCGTCTTCGGGTTCGATGATTTTCGATTGGATAAGGTAGCCCTTTTTGAGGAAAGTCAACCGGGTTATTCTCTCGTATTGAAACTCGATGGTCAACGGGGTGATTCCAACGAGCTCTCCCAATTCCCGGTACACGCCCAC
The DNA here is from genome assembly GCA_937960645.1 of uncultured Spirochaetia bacterium. Taxonomy (GTDB): domain Bacteria; phylum Spirochaetota; class Spirochaetia; order JABEVK01; family JABEVK01; genus DYOB01. The sequence continues at coordinate 17,712 of CALGPJ010000064.1, forward strand.
CTCGGAGGGTTCGGAGGTGATGTGGTAGATCGAACGAAAGACACGGGCACTTTGGTTTTGCAGAGGCGGAGTTTCGATGGACAGTGCCGTTGGATTTTCGGTCGCAGGCAAGGGTTCGGACACTTGCTGCGGGATAGGACTCGGCGGGGATTCACACGCCCAAAGACACAAGACGCACAAGCCGAATCCCATCCCCCTGAGCCAGGACTTTGACATCACACAACTCCTTCAGTTCATTCAATTCTCTTTGGACTGACTCCGTACAAACAAGCCGCACCTCTTTTCCGGGCTTGACCTTTTCCAGGCTTTCCCGTGCAGCTTGAACGGGTTTTGCATCGTCAAGAAAACCGAAAACCGCATCGAAGCTGTGTTTCTCGAAATCATCGAGGCGATCGTTGACCAGAAAATTTCCCTGGTCTCCGATACCCGATGCGGAAAAACTTTCGCGCGCAGACCAGACGGCAGAGAACGAATCCGAGACGTACCAGATCTTCGCCCCCGCGTTCACCCGGGCCGAGGCCAGGGCGGTGAGAATGCCCTCGTTGCCAAAAACGAGGATGTTTTGCCTTTGGTCGGGGCGGGGATAATGTCGGAGGACCAAGTTTTCGCTTCGCGAGGGGATCTCCAAAGCGCTGGCCGGATGGAGCACCAGGCGGGCGCGCAGGGGGGGAAACTCGTGTTTACGAGCGAACCAGGGGACCCCAATCCCCTCGGGCAGGATACCGCTGAGCACCGTTTCCTTTTCCTGCCCCCAGGGGATGGCACCGATCCACTTTTTCCATTCGGCGATTGCGGTCTCCCCCGGGCCCACCGCATAAATGGGTTTTTCAGCGCCCACAAAACGCCGGGCCTCCTGAAGCCAAAAATCCCAGAGCTCGGGACGCCTCGGTTCGTACACCAAAACCGCCTGATACTCGCTGCGCGGGATGTTGACGAGGTCCGCGAGAACCAGGTGGGATTCCTCCAGGCCCAGTTCCATCCACGTCAACAGGCAGAGGCGCTGTTCCGAAGCGGAATCGCTGACGGCGGTGACCTGATATTTTCTCAATCCCAGGGCCGCGGGCAGAAGCCCCGATCCCAACCCCAAAACCAGGATCCTGCTTCCCGGCAGAAGGTTGATCTGGGCAAGGAAATGGAGCAATTCGCGTTCCGAGGTTTTGGGCGCCTCGACGAAGAGAGGTATCTTGCCCCAGGGACTTTCATACTCGAACATTTACCTCGAGTATATCATAGTACTTGAAAGGATTCACCCATGGATGTCACCACCGCTCGCAAGCGCGCCCGTTTGCTCGACCTTGTCCGCCAATTTTTCATCGAGGAGGGCTACCTAGAAACCGATGTCCCCGCCCTTTCCCCGGATCGGATCCCCGAGCCCAACATCGTGCCTTTCGAGACCACATGGGTTCGAGGTTGGGACAGTCCCCGAACCTACTGGCTGCTTCCTTCCCCGGAGCGCCACCTCAAGCACCTGCTGGCCGAGGGCTATCCCAACCTTTTTTTTCTTGGGAAGGTGTATCGGAACAACGAGAGCTTCTCTCCCCACCACCACCCCGAGTTCACGATGTTGGAGTGGTACCAACGGGAAGCGCATGATACCGACCTTCTTGCTACCCTGGAAAGGTTGCTCGAACGGATCGATACCGAATTCCCCCTGCCGCCGACGCTTCGTCCCCCCTTTGAATTCATCGATCTGCCCAGGGCCTTCCAGGTTTGGGCAGGTTTCGACTGGACCCAGACGCCCGTTGTCGAGAGTATGGCCCGGGCCGCCCGTCAATCGGGCCCCGTGGGCAAGTGCTCGAGCTGGGAGGACCTTTGGGATTGGCTCTTCGTCGACCGGATCGAACCCCGACTGCCAAAGGATCGGCCCGTGATTCTTCAGGGTTGGCCCGCCCGGCACTCGGGACAGGCGGCCTGCGATCCCGAACGTCCCCAGACGGCCCGACGCTGGGAACTCTACGCCGGTGGGCTGGAACTCGTCAACGCGTGCCGGGAAACCGCCGAACCCCCAGAGGGCCCGGAATCGTACCGACAGGCCTGCCGCAAGCTCGGCAACATCAGCGGGGCGGCCCTGGGTTTCGACCGTCTTTTGATGGTCCTACTGGAAAAACCCACGATCCAGGAGGTGATTTTTTTTCCGCTGATGGGTACACTCAACAACCATGAGTGAAATCAAAGCCGGATCAATCGAAAAAGGTTCGTTTCTTTTGCTGAAGAACGCACCCCACTATGTCATCGAGCGGGAGTTTTACACCCCCGGTAAGGGAACCGCCATCGTGCGCCTCAAGATCAAAAACCTCCTGACGGGCCAGACCCTCAGCGAGACCATCCCCACCTCTCAGTCGGTGGATACCTGCGAGGTCGAGGAAAAGAGCGTTCAGTTCATGTATGCGGATGATCATAGCTACCACTTCATGGACAACGTCAATTACGAGCAATATGAGGTGCCCATCGAGGGTTTCGAAGAGAAACGTCATTACCTGAAGGAAGGGGACAGTTATTCCATCGTTGAATGGAACAACAAGGTGATCAACATTAACCTTCCCCCCAAGATGGTGTTCAACGTGGTCGAAGCAGAAGAGGCGGTTCGCGGCAACACGGTTCAGGGCGTCACCAAGAACGCCGTAACCGAAACGGGCCTTCAAATCAAGGTTCCCATCTTCATCAAGGTCGGTGAAAAGGTGTTGGTGAACACCGAAACCGGCGAGTACGTCGAGCGCATCAACAAATAAAGTTTGCGGGGGACGTTGATTTTTCGATAATCAATACATGGTCCCCAAATTCTTTTCTCGATGGGCCCAGGACCTGAACCGCAGCGAGGCCTCCACCTTCCTCGCGGCGTGGTCTTTGTGGGAGGCACACGAGGACACGGTGCTGATGTGGCCCGACGAGCCGGCAGACAGCGTTTGGGTTTTGGAGTCCGGGGAACTTCAGGTCACTAAAAAGTCCCACACCGGAGAGGTGTTGCATAAAACGCTTCGTGAAATCCGTCCCACCCCCTGTGCCCTCTTAAAATCGAGCGACCCTACGGGACTCCTGATCCGCGCGGTAAAAGGCTGCAAGCTATGGCGGCTCGAAAAGCGCCGGCTCGTCGAGTGGCGGGAGCGGCACCCCAGGGCCTTTGAAAAGTTGAGTCGGACCAACGGCCCCCTGGCAGACCTGGCGGACTGGAAGCCTCCTCCCCCGCCCCGTCCTATCCAAAAGCGAATGGTACTCCATCCGCCAGCCATCTTTTATCTGGGTTGGTGCCTCCTTGCCCTGATTCTGGCCCTGCCCGGGGTGGCCCTGTTGATTCAGGGCCTTCCGGGCGGTTGGCTGGCCATCGTCCTGTCCACCCTGGTTTTTCTGGAACGCAGCCTGAACTGGTTCGGCGAATTTCTGGACCTGCGGCCCGATCGGATCGTGTACGTCAAAACCGATTTGCTACGACGCACCAGCCGCCGCTGGTCGGCCCGATGGTCCGACATTCAGAACATCGAGGTGGCCCAAACGGGCTGGGTGTCCAGGATACTCGATTTGGTAAATCTGAGCCTGAGTACCCGCTCCTTCGCCCAGCCCCTGATGTTGAAAAACTGGAACGGTTCGGTGGCTCGTCTGGTTCGGGAGGGACGGGACCAGGAGCCGCAGCCCGTTGTCCGTGGAAGCCTGCGATCTCTTTGGGAAAGGCTTCGGCCAACCACCGAAAGCCTGGTCCAGATTTACCCGCCCCCCACAAAGGCCGAGGCGACCTCCTCCTCTGAAACCCGACACTTCGTCCGCCACCCTCTGACCTGGTTTCTCCGTACGGCCCGAGGACTTGGGGCCCTGACAGGTGCCGGTCTGTTGATAGCGCTGGGACTCGCTACCCAGGCCCTGATCCTGATCGCCCTTGGGCTGGTCAGCGGGGCCTTCGGACTGTCGGTCCTGATCTGGGAATGGTGGGACTGGGTGAACGACACCTATGCCCTCGAGAGAGACAAACTGGTGGACGTGGAGCGCCGTCCTTTCTGGCTGGGCAGCCTCCGCCGTGAAATTCCCCTGGCCTCGCTTCAGAGTGTGGAGGTGGATCAAAAAGGACTGCTTCCCATCCTGTTCGATTATGGCATCATCCGTTTAACCTCGGCGGGCGGCGGTCCCGGCCTGGATTGGACCGATCTGGCCCACCCCTCCGAGGTGCATGAACTGTTGTTCGAGCTCAAACGCGAAATGGATGAACGTCAGCGGAAAGTGCAGGAGGCCGAGCGCTTCGACGAGATGACTGCTGCGATCAAGGCTGTGGAGATTCTTAAGAGCTGGGGGCTAAGCATTCAGTAATTAAGCGTTTGTCCGTAACCCGGGATGGGCTGAACCTCAATACGATTTTCCTGAAGGTGGCGGATCCCCTGGACGGCGGCCCTGGCTGCCGAAACGGTGGTGGTATAGGGCACCTTGCGCCGCACCGCCTCGATGCGGATCTGGGCGTCGTCGGCCACCGAGCCCTTGGGGGTGTTGATCAAAAGGCTTACCTTACCGCTGCGCAGGTAGTCCACCACGTTGGGGTGGCCGTCCTGAATCTTGAGGATGACCTCGGTCTCGATGCCGTGCTGGGCCAAAAACCGGGCCGTGCCCCGGGTGGCCGCAAAGCGGAAACCGAGCTGGTGCAATTCCTGGCACACCGGTAAAATACTTGGCTTATCGTCATCGTTCACCGACACGAACACGGTCCCGGAGGTGGGCAGGCTGCCGCCCACGCTGGCCTGGGCCTTGGCGTAGGCCTCCCCGAAGTTTTGGCCGATCCCCATCCCTTCACCGGTGCTGCGCATTTCCGGTCCCAAAAGCGGGTCCAGATCCTGGAAGCGATCGAAGCTGAACACTGCCTCCTTGACGGCCCAGCCCACCTTGCAACTTCCTACGCCCAGACCGTCGGCCCCAACCAGACCCTGCGCCTTCAAATCCTGTCCGCTCCAGATCCGAACAGCGGCGTCCACCAGGTTGACACCGCTGGCCTTGCTCAAGAATGGTACGGTGCGGCTAGCACGGGGATTAACCTCGAGGATGTACAAAAGCCCGTCTTTTTCCGCAAACTGGATGTTCAAAAAACCGATGACCGGCAGGTTTAGGGCGATCCTTCGGGTAGCCTCGATCATCTCGTCCACGATGTGGGGCTTGGTCATGAACACAGGGAAAACGCAGGCCGAGTCGCCCGAGTGGATACCCGCTGCCTCGATATGTTCCATGATGCCGCCGATGTACACGTTGTGCCCGTCGCAGAGGGCATCCAGGTCGTACTCGAAGGCATCCTCGAGGAACTGATCCACAAGAACGGGACGCTCGGCGCTCATCGGGACACCGCGGCTCAGGAAGACCTCGAGCTCCTCATCGTTGTAGGCAATGAACATGCTGCGTCCGCCCAATACGAAGCTGGGCCGCAAAAGGACGGGGTAACCGATCTCCCGTGTTCCTTGTTTGACCTCTTCGGGTGTGGCGGCCATGCGGTTGGCGGGCTGTCGGAGACCCAGCCGGCGGATCAGCTCGCTGAACAGTCCCCGGTCCTCGGTGGCATTGATTCCCTCGAGGCTGGTCCCCAGGATACGAAAGCCCTCGGATTGGAGGAACTCGGCCAGGTTCAAGGGCGTCTGGCCTCCGAGCTGCACCACCACGTCGCGCACCTTTTCTTTGCGCAATATCTCCAGCACGTTTTCCGGAGACAGGGGCTCGATGTAGAGGCGGTCGCTGACGTTATAATCGGTGCTCAAAGTCTCGGGGTTGGAGTTGATGATCAGGGTGGGCCGGCCTAGCTTGCGGAAGCTCAGACTGGCGAGGGTGCAACCGGTGTCGAACTCGAGGCCCTGACCGATCCGGTTGGGCCCGCTCCCCAAAATGGCCACAGCCTTCTCACCCAGCGCTTCGCCCTCGTCGACCTCGCCCCAGGTCGAATAAAAAAAAGGAGTTTTTGCCTCGAACTCGCCGGCGCAGGTGTCGACAAAATGGAAACAGGCCCGTAGGCCCCTTTGCTCCCGAAGGGCACGCACCTCGGCCTCGGCGACCCCAGCGACCTGGGCGATGCGGCGGTCGCTCATCCCCATGCGCTTGGCCTGCAGGAGGTTTTCGAAGTTAAGCCCCTTTTCAAGGTTTTTTTCTACATCGATTTGCCGCACCATCTGGTGCAGGAACCAGGGGTCAAAACCGCTGCGCTCGGCGAGTTCGTTCAGCACGGCCGGCCCCCTTTTTTTCAAGGCCGTGAACAGGGCAAAGATGCGCAGCGGGTGAAGGGTGTCGATCATCCGATCGAGTTCGGCCTCGGGAACATTCAGCTCCTGAAGCCCCTGCCAGCCCGCCTCCACCGCGCGCAGGGCCTTGTTGAGGGCCTCCAGAGCGGTACGGCCCAGGGCCAGACTCTCGCCCACGCTCTTCATTTGGGTGCCGAGGCTTTTGTACCCCTGAGGAAACTTTTCCAGCTCGAAACGGGGCACCTTCACGGCGCAGTAATCGAGGGCAGGCTCGAAGCAGCTGACGGTTTTGCCGGTGATTTCGTTGAGGATCTCGTCGAGGGTGTAGCCGACCGCCAGCCGGGCGCTGGCCTTGGCGATGGGAAAACCGGTGGCCTTGGAAGCCAGGGCGCTCGATCGGCTGACGCGAGGGTTCATCTCGATGACAACCATCCGTCCCGTTTTCGGATGAACCGCGAATTGCACGTTGGACCCACCGCAATCCACGCCCACGGCACGCAGGACCTCGATGCTGTTGGTGCGCATGGCCTGGTACTCGCGGTCGCTCAGGGTCTGGATGGGGGCAATGGTGATGCTGTCCCCGGTGTGGACGCCCATGGGATCGATGTTTTCGATGGAACACACGATGATGGCGTTGTCGCGGGCGTCACGCATCACCTCCATCTCGAACTCCTTCCAACCCAGGAGACTCTCTTCCACCAGAGCCGTGTGCACCGGGCTGTCCAGGAGAGCCTTCTCGAGATAGCGATCGAACTCTTCGGCGTTGTAGGCCACCGCCCCTCCCATGCCGCCCAGGGTAAAGCTGGGCCGGATGATGAGGGGGAATCCCACGGTGTCGATGAGCTCTTGAGCCTCCACCCGGGAGGCGACCAACCGCGAACGCGGCACATCCAGGCCGATCTCGATCATCTTGGCCTTGAACAGGCCGCGGTCCTCGGCCAGGCGGATGGCGTCGATGTTGGCACCGATCACCTCCACACCGTATTTTTGCAGGATCTTTTCCTCGTGAAGTTTGATGGCCAGGTTCAGTGCCGTCTGCCCGCCCATGGTCGACAGGATGGCCGAGGGCCTCTCCTTGGCCAAAATCGCCTCCACGTACGGCAGGGTCAGGGGCTCCAGGTACACTTTGTCAGCCAACCCCGGCGTCGTCTGCATGGTGGCAGGATTGGGGTTGAGCAGAATCACCTCGTAACCTTCTTCTTTCAAAGCCTTGACTGCCTGGCTGCCGGAGTAATCGAATTCACAGGCCTGACCGATCACGATGGGACCGGAACCCAGGATAAGGATTTTGTTGAGGTCTTTACGAGCGGGCAAGTGTTGTCTCCCTTACCTTATCGAGGAAGGCCCGGAAAATCCAGGACGAATCCTGGGGGCCGGGGGCGGCCTCGGGGTGGAATTGCGTACAGAGGATGGGCAGCTGCCGATGTGCCAGACCCTCGATGGTGTCGTCGTTGGCGTTACGGAACCACACGTCGACATCCGCTGTCAGGCTGGATTCATCCACGGCAAAGCCATGGTTCTGACTGGTGACGAACACCTTCCGGGTATATTCGTCGCGGACGGGGTGGTTGACGCCGTGGTGGCCGAACTTCATCTTGTACGTCTTTGCCCCCAGGGCCTGAGCGATCATCTGATGGCCCAGGCAGATTCCAAGGACCGCGGTCCGGCCGATGAGCTGCCGGATTCGCTCGACGATCGCCCCCAAAACAGCTGGGTCGCCGGGGCCGTTGGAAAACAGTACCCCGTCGGGACCCATTTCGAGGATTTGCTCGGCGCTCCAGGTGTCTGGAACAAGGGTGAGCCTGGCCCCCAGGTTCTGAAACTCCCGGATGATGTTGGCCTTGATGCCCGAATCCACCAGGATGAGGTGAGGTGAACCCGTCGTCGTGATTGCCAGGGATTCCTCGGTGCCCACCCGGGGCGTAAGGTCACAGCCCTCCATGCTCGGGTGGGCTGCCAGGTAGGCCAGGGCCTGCTGTTTTTCGCGCTCGGTCAGCTCCTCCCCCTCCAGGCTGATGATGACAGCGTTGCGGCTTCCAAAATCCCGCAGGTGCAGGGTCCAAAATCGAGTGTCGATCTCCGAAATGCCAGGGGTGTGGTGCTTTTTCAGAAACGCGTCCAGGGTGAGGCGGCCCGGAGGCACCGGACCCTCGTAGTAGTCCCGTAACACGAAGCCGGCACATTTGACGCCCGGGCGGGAGGCCCCGATTTCGGGTCCGATTTCGGACCACTCGTCGAAGCAGCCGTAGTTGCCGCCATGGGGGTAGGTCATCATCACGATCTGCCCGGTGTAGCTGGGGTCAGTGAGGATCTCGTGATAGCCGCACATGCCGGTGTTGAAAACGAGCTCGCCGGCCGCCTTGTCTAGAATGCGGGAGGGATCTAAATCGCGCGCCCGAGGGGCGGGGGCTCCAAAGGGCTGACCTACTTGACAGGTTCCGTCGCTCAAGATCAAGCAGGCTTTCGGCATGGAGACTCCCTTGGTCGAAGATTCGATTTGCTCATTCCCGGGGAAGGATTCGAACCCTCACAAACAGATCCAGAGTCTGTAGTGCTACCATTACACCACCCGGGAGTTCCGGAAAATGTTAGCGGTTTCTCGGAGTGGTGTCAAGGTGAGCAGAAATCCCTGTTTCAATGCCAGCGAGGAATCCGTGGTTCAATGATAGCGAGGAATCCGTGGATTGGGTTGATTTCTCCTCGCTTCCGCCCCACTGTCATTCCGAGCGCCTCACTGTCATTCCGAGCGCCCCTCTGTCATTCCGCGCGTAGCGAGGAATCCCTGTTTCAATGCCAGCGAGGAATCCGTGGTTCAATGATAGCGAGGAATCTGTGGTTCAATGACAGCGAGGAATCCGTGGTTCAATGACAGCGAGGAATCCGTGGTTCAATGACAGCGGGGAATCCGGAGATTGGGTTGATTTCTCCTCGCCCTGGCTCGTCGAAATGACACCTTGAATTGCCCTGGCTCGTCGAAATGACATTCCATATTGCTTTGGCTCGTCGAAATGACATCGGGGAATGCCCAAGCTCGTCGAAATGACATCCGATATTGCCTTGGCTCGTCGAAATGACATCCGGGTTCGCACGTGGCCAAAAGTCATGAATCGTATACAATTGTTTTTGAGGAGGTTTTATGAGGCGTTTTGATTACGGCCTGGTGCTCTTTGTCATTTGTTCAATTTTGGCTTGCTCCAACGGTGTTGGGGCCCCCCACCCTTATCAGGGTCTGGTCCCTGCCGATGCCGACCTGATTCTCCAGATCTCCCGGCCAAAAGATTTTTTCGATCCGATGGTTCAGCTGCTGAGCGGTTTGGGACTTCCCCTGCCCGAAACACGGGACTGGCGGGAATGGCTCGTGAGTCTTTTTCAAGAGGAACTACCGCTGCAAGAAAGCCCCCGGGTCCTCCGGGATCTTCTGGATTCGATCGATGACTCCGCTCCCTTTCTTGCCGCAGGCAATTTTTCGAGGGATACCACCCTCAAAATCCTGATGACCCTCCGGGACGAGCTCGAGCCCGAAACACAGAAATGGTTGAAAACCCTGGATATTCAACTCGAAAAAACAGGCCGGGTCACGATCCTCACCTATGGAAACTGGCCCCTGAAATCCGCAGAAGTTTTTGACCTTGCGATGCTCGAAAGCGCGAACACTACCTCCCTCGGTGTCTGGGTCAATGCCCAGGCCCCAGCAATCTCGCAGTGGACGCAGGGATTGCGGTCCATCACTTTTTCTCTCGGTTTCGACGAAACCGTCAATGTGAAAATTAAAGTATTGCCGGTCGCCCAGGGCGAGTACGCAAAACTCTTTTCTCGGATGGGTCGGCTCGAACGGGGGAGCTGGGAGATGCTCGACAAACTCCCTCCCGGCGACTTCATCGCCCTGGGCAGCCACCTGGATTCGGAAGCGGCCGTGCAATTGTTTCAGTACATTCTCTCCAGGCTGGGCGATTTTGGCGGGGATTCGGAGGCGTTTCAACCCGATCAACTTCCCGAAGACCCAAGATTTGCCCTGGGTTTTGCCGTGAAATTGAAGCCCAATGCCGAACGATTTGGCGAGGGATTCACACGGATTTTTGCTGCTTCCCTCTGGCAACTCACCGGTTTGACCACCTACGATCCCCTGCCCCTAATTCAAGAAACCTTGAAACGTCTGCAGGAGGAGGAAATATTGCAAACATGGAACATCGAGAGCGGACGTCAAAAGCTCCAGCGCAACAATACAGAGTACTCCACCTGGGATCTTTCGGCCCTGAGCGATAATCCGCAAATGCCCCTCACCCTGATCCAGTGGCGGGACAAGGATCTTTTCGTGACGCGGATCGGGAGCGACACTGCGGAAAACCTGGTGGCCAGTCTCAATTCTATCCCTGGCACCGAACGCCCTCCCTTTCCCGAGGATACGGAACTGGTCCTCTGGGTAGACATCGATACAGCAACCCGTCTGACTTCGGCCCAGATTTCCGACAAACCTCTGGGAAAGTCCTGGTTCACCCTTCAGAGCAGCGAGCGGGCCCTGGAATTCAACCTGCGCTTCCCCTTAGCGGTCGTTGGTCCCCTGTTGCGGACGAGCGCTCTTTTCTCTGAATGAACTCGAGGAGCCGCAGCTATAACGAATTCAGGGATTGTTTTCCAGGTCCGTAAAGGCCTGGACCAGGGCATTGAGGACCGTGTCTTCGGTGTTTTTTGGCAGGATGACGGTCAGATTTTCCATGGCCCGGGTAATGGCGACGTAGACCAGGCTGGCCTTTTGGGCATGACGGGTTTCGTCATCGATTTTCTGGTCGAAAGGTAATTTGGGAATGACGGTGATCACTACCGGAAAGTCCAGCCCCTTGGCGCTCTGGATGGTGCACAGCCGGATGCCTTTCTCGTTCATCCATTCCGATGAGTCCTGCACCAGGGTCACCGTGTATTGTTTTTCTTCCAATTTGCTCCGAATGTCATCCAGATTTTGCCTGGAAGGAGCCAGAATCGCCAGGGAGGCGGGATCGTAATCCAGCACTTTACAGTAGAACTCCAGAGAATCAAATAGACACGAGATAAAATCTTTATCTTTGTTTCCCGCGTACCGCAGCAGCCTCGGAACCAGGCCGAACCGCTCGGATATCGTCCCTGTTCGACCGGGAACATCGACAGGAATGTGCTTCAGAAAGTGGGTAGCGAGCCGGGCCAGGGGCTGGGTGGAGCGGTAGCTGAGTTTGAGGATGCGGCTCCGGCCCCGGATGTCGATCCCCAGGCTCCCCATCGAAAACGTGGTGTTGAAGATCCGTTGCGAGATGTCCCCGGCCATCAGCAGGGTCTGGGTAATTTTTCGGAGGATCTTGAGGTCGACGGGCCTGAGGTCCTGGACCTCATCCACAGCGATCACCGAAAAGAGAGGCGCATTAACGTTTAACTCGCAATCCCGCCACAGGAGGTAACTGAGGGCACTTCGGGAGACGACGCCGTTTTGCAGCATCTGGTGGAGCGCTTCTTCCCCCGCCTCCCATACCTTGCTGCGTTCCTCCAGTTTTAGTGGATTTCTTCTTCCTTTACGAGGCTGACGTTTTTCAAGGTAGTCCTCCCGGCTCAGTCCCCCGGCCCAAACAAAGTTCTCCAGTTCGTCCCAGGTCGTTTCAGCCATATTCACCCCGACCTCCCTCATTTCGTAGACAAGGCGGAGGCCGGAATTCAATCGTTGCCGGCCCAGGTGCAGAATGAAACTATCGATCCCCTGGACATTTTCCTCTTTCAGCCCGCCGCCCAGGAGTTTCAGGAGCCAGAGGCTGTAACGCTGGAGGGTTCGGGTGTAGGTCAATAGGACGGCATCCTGAGGGCCATCAAAACCGAGCTCGGCGGCCTGGGCGGAACAAACCTTCTGAAGGGCTGCCAACAAGACGAGGGATTTTCCCGTTCCGGCCCCGCCGCGGATCAGGAGGTTTTCACCGGGACGCACGTTTCGAATGGCGCCTTCTTGTTCCCGGGAAAGTTTGAGTAGGGATTTTTGAAACTCGACCTGGGTGCGGCAGCGAAGGTGCATGCTGAAAAAAGTGCGGGCATAGTCGGCCACCCGGGACATCCCCTTCAGCTCCTGCTCTTTCTCAAAGAGTTTCCGGCGAAGCTGATCGTATTTCTCGTCGGCGGTCCGCGCCTTGTCCAGGGACCCCTGGTACAATATCTCCATTGCCGCGATCTGGTCTTGAAGAACGTCGATCTCTCCTTTCAGCTGCCGATACCTGCCCAGATCAGCCTCGAGCTGTTGCCTGGCAACCTTACCCGACTCGAACTGTCGCGATAGCTGTTCATACTGCTGCTGCAATTTCCGGTAACCATCCGGGCTCAAATCAGTTTTAAACTTTTTGATGATTTCATCAAATTCGTTCTTGGTGATGAGATTCTCTGAAAGAGAAAAAGACATTAAGTTCTCGGTTGTTGTTTCGGCGTCGTTGGCATCGAGCTGGGCGAATTCATGCCGAACTCGATTTGTTACCTCATAACTTTCAATAAAATTTATTAAAATTTTATAACTCTTTATGTATTCAGTGTCTTTGTGCGATTTCAAATAGTTGTATAACTTACTTTTTAAACCTGGAGGTTCCGAAGATATTTCCCAATAGGACTTTGGTTCTTTGGCTTTGGGGTCCTGCACATTGATCCAGGCCTCAATCAGGGCATGTACCCCGAGCACGAAAAGGCCCGGATCGGCCCAGCGCACCGCAGCCAGGCGCTCGAGCTGGGCCTTCCACACCTCACTGCGCTGATCATTTTTCATTGTGTTCCAGGCCGCCAAGGGGTTTTGTTTTGATGATTCTAACTTGGCCACTGATTCCGACATCGCCCTATTATGTAACCCAATTATTCAGGTTGTCAATGTTTGCGTTTTTCGACAAAATGGTGTTTTTTCCAAAATTCACTCTTTGTCGACGAGTTTCCAAAGGCGGCACTATCACGTTACACGGTGCGGAACCTATAGCTCGGCGTCAGAAAAAAAACGAGGTGCGCGGAGGGCCCCCTACCCCAAAAACTGACGTCTTTCGCCCGCTAAAAGGATGAGGTCGCTCAGA
>CALGPJ010000065.1 GCA_937960645.1 uncultured Spirochaetia bacterium
TGGGGACCTGTTTACGGTTCATTGAACCTCCTTTCTTTGAACTTCTTCGAAACGTATGAAACACACGCACGAAGGCTTTGAATTATCGAAAACCCGGCACTTTATGTCAAGATCGCACAGTGTCATTCCGAACCCTCAGTGTCATTCCGAACGAAGTGAGGAATCTTTAAACCAAAAGTGAGGAATCTTTAAACCAAAAGTGAGGAATCTTTTCCTGGTGCCGCGTTGATTGTGCTCAAGTTTTGCCTGTCAACCCCAAAATGGGCCCATGTGGCTTGTGGTTTTCGCCTAAGTGGGAAAATCCGGTTTTTTGCGGGCGATATTTGTTTCCATTATTTGGGGAATGTGTTCGAGTATCGTGGCTTTTGCGAACATTTTTACTAATTTTGGGCCCAAAAGTCGTTAATTCTGTGGGACAATTGCTGAGGCACTACGGAATCTTTTAACCAAGGACAATCAAGTAATTGCCATCCCTCCTTGCTTCTTTTGGTTATAGGATTTCTTCTCGCTGTTGTTGGTGGAAGGATTTCTCCTCGCTTCGCTCGTCGAAATGACAGGGGGTGGTGTGCTTCGCTCGTCGAAATGACAGGTTTGATTATTTCCCTCTCCTCTCGGAAATTCGCAGGTAGAGCGAGTCTCCCTTGTCCCTGGCCTGCTCCATGCCGCGAACCAGGAGGTTGAACAACACCTGAGCGCGCAGGCGCAGGATGGATGTTTTTCCACCCGCTGTGCGCAGTGCCGCGGCCTCATGAAGCACCTCCAATTCCTGACGAAGCCAGGAGAGGAAGGTCAAAAAGAGGGTCACGGCGGTGGCTAGATCGGGCCAAAAGCCCAGTGTCCCACGGATTTGCCGGGGACTAACCAGGGCGGAAAATAGATCGGAAAACAAAAAAAGGAGCCAATACCGAAAACTCTGCTGCAAGGCGAGAGGCCAACCGCTGGGATCTTGACCAGCAAGGGTGCCGACAGCCCAGGCCAAAAGGGGCAGTCCTGCCACGGGCCAAAACCTCAAAACATGGCGAAACCACTGAAGCGGAGAGAGGGGGTGGAACAATGCAATCGCCGGCAAGACGGGGAGGAACCACAGCAAATGCCCCCACTCGATCTGAGTAGATAACCAGCTCAAAGCCAGATAGAGTGTCAGCTTCAGAAGAAAGGGCGCCTTGCGGGCGCTTACAGCCAGGTGCACGTCGAGTAACCGTCGGGCCCTGCTCCGGGCGGATGAACCCCCGCAGCGTCGAATTTGGACCAAACCTCGGAGACCGTTCCCGCGGCCATGACAGTGCCCTGTTGGAGTAGAACCACCCTGTCCGCGTGTGCCAGGCACTTCTCCAGATCATGGGTGATCACGAGAACCCCCGTGCCGGCTCGGGATCGTTCGAGCATGACGCGCAGGGTCTCTCGAACCCCATCTCGATCCAGGGCGTTGAAGGGCTCGTCGAGGATGAGGTAAGGAGGGTTCAAGGCCGTAGCCGTGGCCAGAGCCAAGCGGCGCTGCTCGCCACCGGACAGCAGGAGGGGGGGCACCTCGGCGTAGGGCTCCAAACCGAATCGTCTCAACACCCCGGAGACATCGACACCGCGGCGACCGAACCCCACCTCCTCGGCGCAACTCAGCCCCAGAAAGTGGCGCTGGGGGTCCTGGATGACGTAACCGATGGACTGCCGGGCCCTGTCGCGATTCCAGGATGCGCCGTCGATGGTAATACTTCCTGTAAAATCCTCCAGGCCCAGGAGGCACCGGGTCAAAAGGGTCTTGCCCGCCCCATTGGCCCCGGCCAGGAGGGTGATGCCCCCACCCCAATCCAGATCGATGTCATGAAGGACGCGATGGCCCGCCTTGACCAGGGAAAGGGAACGGATCAGGATCAAGCCTGGTTCGAGTCTGTCTGTTGAGACGAATCCAGGCGAACCAGGTAGGGCTTGAGTGCGAAAAGCACCAAACTGCCCACCACTGCCTTGGCGGCATCCCCCACCATGTAGGGAAGCATGGCCACGAAGGCAGCCCCAATGCCGTCCAGGGCCTCCACCCTGGCATCGAGCCAGGGCAAGCCCACGGCGTAGAGGACCACGAAGCCGGCCAGGACAGCGAGGATGTTGCGCAAAACGTTGTACCCCTTACGGTCGGCCAGAAAACCGGCGACCACCGCGGAAAGAAGGTAACCGATGAGAAAGCCCCCGGTCGGACCGAGGAAGACGGCGAAGCCCCCACTGCCGCCGGCGAACACGGGCAGCCCCAGGGCCCCGAGCCCCAGATAAAGCAGAACGGCCAAGCCGCCCCAAAGCGGACCGAGCACTACCCCGCTCAGTGCTGCCACCAAATTGGCCAGAACGACCGGAACCGGGGGAATGGGCAGGGACAACCAGGCGCCGCCCGCGGTGAGGGCTGCGAACAAGGCAATCAGGCTGATTCTGTGACTGACTTTCATACTGACCTCCATCCTGAGTTTACTTATTCTCGTGACTTAGTCAACTATTTACCTCTGGAATAGGGTGATGAATCGCGGCAGAAAGATGATGAGACCAATCACCAGGGCGACCAGGGCGGCAAACAACACGGCCCCAGCCGCAATATCCAACAGCAGCCCGGCCTCGGAATGGTGCTCGCGTACCAGGATTCGCACCAGGTACTCGATGGCGGTGTTGAACAACTCGGATACGATCACCAGGCCGATGGCGAAAATCACCCCCACCCACTCCATTTCCTGGAGTTGGAAAAAGAACCCCAGACCAATTACGAGGATCAGGAACACGAAATGGTACTTGAAGCTGTTGTCGGTCACGAAGGCCCGACCCATACCGCGGAAAGCGTAGCCAAACTTTTTGAGCAAGTGCCGGAAAAACCGCATGGCCGAGATTAACAAATCTCGATTTTTTTGTCATGACGTGATTTGACTAAAACCAACAATACCGCTAGACTTATTCTATGTTTTCCCTTTCCACTAAATCCCTTTACGGCCTTCTGGCCATGATCCACCTCAGCCGTCAGGGCAACAACTCCGTGCAGATCAAGGAAATCGCGGACACCTACAACATCAGCCAAAACTACCTGGAACAGCTTTTATTGGCCCTGCGAAAGGGAGGTCTGCTTAAAAGTCAGCGCGGTGTGAACGGCGGTTATCTCCTCTCCCGCCCCCCCGAATTGATCTCCGTTCTGGAAATCCTGGAGGTCCTGGAGGGGCCGGTGGAGATCCTGCGGGACACCCAGGGTTACGAAATGCTGGATTTCTTCTGGAAGCAGCTGGGCGAAAAATTCAAGGCCATTCTTTCTCTTAGCCTCCGCCAATTATCCGAAAAAGTTAGAGAAAACACCCAGCCCATCGATTACGTGATCTAGGTCGCAGATGGCCCGAGCATCGTACTCGGGTCCAGGATTTTGTCCAGCTCCTCCGGGGGCAGGACCTCGAGCTCCGTGCAAACCTGACGAATCGTCTTGTTTTCTCGAACCGCCCGATAGGCGATTTCTGCGGCCCTGTCGTAGCCAATTTTTCGGGCCAGGGGCGTAACCATGGCCAGACTCCACTCCACCCCGGCCTGAAGCCGCTGGGCGTCGGCCTGGAGACCCTGGATGCAAAGCTCGTCCAGGGCTCGGACCGCGTTGGTCAAAAGCTGGATGGAGGTAGTGGTGTGATAGATCAACAAGGGCAGCATGAGGTTGAGCTGAAGGGTGGCAAACTGGTTGCTGATGGCAACCATGGTCTGGACCCCCAGCACATGGGTGCCAACCTGGATCACCGCTTCGGGGATCACGGGGTTGACCTTGCCCGGCATGATGGAACTTCCCGGTTGGAGGGTGGGCAGGATGATCTCGCCCAGGCCGGCACGCGGTCCGCTTGCCAGCAGCCTGAGGTCTCCGGCAATCTTGATGAGGGCGCTCGCTGTTTGGGCCACGGCCCCGAAAAAGCCCACCTGGATATCGCGGCCGGCGATGAGCTCGAAAAGGTTCGCCGCGGGTTTGAACGGTATGGAAAAGATGTCCTCGAGTTCCCGACAAACCCTTACCGCAAACTCCGGGTGGGTGTTCAACCCCGTCCCCAGGGCGGTACCTCCCATCGGAAGCTCGGTCAGCTGCCCAAAAAAAGAGCTCAGGGTGACTGAGGCGCGGCGGATCTGGGCGGCAAAGGCCCCCAGCTCCTGGCCCAGGGTCATGGGGACGGCATCCTGCAGGTGGGTACGGCCGATTTTGACGAGCCCGGAAAAGGCGCTGGACCGCTCTTCCAGACTCACCGCCAGCCGATCGAGGGCATCGACCAAATTGGCCGCCGCCAAACGGTTGGAAATCTGCAACACCGAGGGAATGACGTCGTTGGAGCTTTGGCCCAGGTTGACGTGGTCGTTGGGATGGACGGGGCTGCGTCCCCCGCGGCCGAAGCCCAGGATCTCGTTGGCGCGGGCGGCCAGCACCTCGTTGATGTTCATGTTCCAGCTGGTGCCGCTGCCGGTCTGGAACACATCCAGAGGAAAGTCGTCCGGGAAGCGCCCTTCGCGCACTTCGGCCGCGGCCCGGGAAATGGCCTGTGAAAGGTGCGGGTCGAGCAGTCCCAGGTCTCGATTCACCCGCGCGGCTCCTTCCTTGACGGCGGCCAGGGCATCCAGGGCCAGATCGGGGATGCGGTAATCGCTGATCATGAAGTTTTGCCGGGCTCGTTCGGTTTGGGCGCCCCAATATCGATCGCCGGGAATCACGACCTCACCCAGACTGTCTTTTTCGATACGGTGGTCCATCCTTACCTCCTTCGTGCGATCTCAGGATTGTTCCAAAAAGTCCCTCATCCCGGGAACGGGATCGGCATCGTAGACCTCTTTGCCCGCTACACTGACCCAGGCGGCGTTACCCCAGTTGTCCAGAAGCTCCTCGGCAAACCTGCCCAGGTCCTCAGGGGATATCTCGAAAAGCCGATCACGCGTAAATTGGCGGGTGTCCCAATCGAGGCCGCAAAGTTCCCGGATCAAGGTGTGGTATCCCCTCTCCTTGGGAGGAATCGGGGCAATCAGATCGCCGATGACCCCCTGGAGAGTTCGGTCCAGCTCCTCTTGATCCGGCCTTTGCCGGGCCAGGTCCTCCACAGCCCGTCGGAAATCGGCGAAACTCGCCCCCACCCGGGGGTCACGGTAGGTGGAAAAAACGCTTATTCCCGAAAGGGGATGCGAATGCAACGAGACTCCGTAGGCTCCGCCCAGCTCCCGGTGCAGCCGGTGGAGAGCCACCTGGCCCAGATGGGCGTCGAAGAGTTCGGCCACGGGGGCACGCTCCAATCCGGCCGCAAAGGCCACAGCCAGGGCGTTGAAGGCGCTGTCCAGCTGGTAAAGGTAGCGTTCACGCCTGGTGACAGCCGCCCGCTTCGGCAGAGATGGCTCCGAGGAGGATGCCGACACAGAAAAGAGTTCGGAGCTGAAAGAAGGCCATTCCTTCTGCAGTTGCCCCAGGCCCTCCGCGTCCGTGGTCCAAAGGACCTTCGCCGGTGAATTCAGGACCTGTGCCCAAATCTTTTCAAACTCCTGGCTAAGTCGGTCGGAAGGATCGAACTGGCCGTGAAGGATGCGGTGAACGATGTCCAGGCCCTCGGAGCGGTCCTGAAGCTCATGAAGGGGATCGTGAAGGGCCTGGGCCCGGCTGGTGGCGAACATGTTGCCATGGGCGCTCAGGAGGCTTCGAGCGCTGTGCTGAATCTCCAGCATGCTCTCCCTGAGGCGGCGCCGTGACTCCCAATCGATTTCGAGGAGGAGTTTTTTCACCAGATCGAGGGCCTGGGGGGCTTTTTGGTTACGGAAGCTGAACCGCAGGCGCAGGAACACCGAGGGTCGCAGATCCGTGGTCCGTCGAAACACCAGCTGGGAGCTAAAGCTCCCCAGGAGGAGCTTTTGCATATTGACATGCCGCTCGTAAGGCATTCCCTTGAGGTCCAGCAAGCCCAGTAGCTCGGTGAGGAGGCCCAGGTGGCCGTAGTCGTCCGGAGAAAGACCGCCGAGCTCCCAGAGGACGTCGATGTAAGAGATGCCCAGGGTATCGGTTTCGTGCAGGTAGATCGGAGCGGTCAGACCCTCGATGCGGCTCAGCGGCCAGTACTGAATTTCTCTGGGCAACTGGTTTCGTCCCAACGTCGGCAAATTCACCGCTGCCGGCTGAAGGCTCAAATCCTGGAGCAAGGCAGACTGCCGCCGATGCACCCGATCGGGATCACCCATGCGGGACAGGGCCTCCTTCACGGTTTGTTGCCGCCGCTGCTCGTAATTTTTCATGTAGTCGGGGTCTGGGACCGCGGTGATTTCGACGCGGTGCGGGTTTTCCAACAGGTACCGACGGATCAGCTCGCCCCAAAAATTGGGGTCGCGACCGAATCGATCCTTCAATTCGGAAAGCTGATCGAGACGGGAGAGCCTCTGGGGCCAAAGATCCGGAAGAAGGACGTACTTGGCCAGCCGGCGCAAGAGCCGCAGCCCCTGATGCTTCTGGGCTTCCCGGATCTGGAAATTCCGGTGCTCGATTTCAGCCTCGATGAGCTCGGCCTCGAGGCCCTTCGCGGCGATCCCGGAGAGCGTTTCGTCGATAAGGTCTCTGAGTCGAGCCAGGTTTTTGGGATCTACCCCGGAAAAACCGAACTGCAGGGCCCCCTCCCGCTCCTGGGTGACCCTGTCGGTGAGCTTGTCGGTGTCCTCCGCCAGGCCGGACTCCAGGACCGTCTGCTTCAACAGCCCCCCCTCCCCCATCAGCAAAGAGGTCAACAGGTCCAGGGCGATTTCGTCCGTACCCTGGCCCACATCCTCTGCCAACCAGCCGAGCACCAGCGCATTTTTGGCCTCGACGTTTTCGGCGGGAAAGGACAGAACCAGTTGTCGTGGCTCGGTTCGACGGACCTGCCGATCGGCCGCCGTGGCCCGGGGCCTGGGTTCAAACTCCCGAAGTAGCTCATCGAGCCTTTTCAGGAAGTGATCGGGTTCTACTTTTCCGTAAAGGTAGAAGACCGCGTGGGAGGGGTGGTACCACCTTCGGTGGAAGTCCCTGAGCCCCTCGTAACTGAGTTTGGGAATCTCCAGGGGATCGCCCCCGCTGTTGACGCTGTGGGGGCCCCGAGTCCAAAGGTTTTGAGACACCTTGTCCGATATTAAGCTTTCCAGAGTGGCGGCATCCCCACGCATTTCGTTGTAGACCACCCCGGTGATGTCGTAGCGGCCGTCGACCCGCTGAAGCCGCCAGCCTTCCTGCAGAAAACTGGCCTCCCGTAGCAGGGGAAAAAACACGGCGTCGGTGTACACCTCAAAGAGGTTGCGAAAATCTTCGGCATGGGGACTCGCGAAGGGATAGATGGTGGTCGCCGGATAGGTCATGGCATTCAGGAAGCTGCTGAGGCTTCCTCGGCTGAGCTCGAAGAAGGTGGCCGTGCCCGTAAACCTCTGACTGCCGCAGAGTACGGTGTGCTCGAGGATGTGGGGCGCACCGCTGGAGTCCTCGGGATGGGTGGGAAAACAAAAGGCTCCAAAAAGTTCGGGGTCCTCAGCCTTGGCCCAGAAGAAGAGGAGACCGGTCGATTTTTGCCGATACACCCGACAGTCGGCCGCAAAGTCACTCGGCTTGAAGGAGTCGATCAGAACCCAGTTATCATTGGTCATGGAAGCAAGGGACCGGTCCAGTTGCGTATTTTACCGAAGATGTAAACCCGACGATACCCCAAGGTTTCCAGAGCGTATTTGGCCCGGGTTGCCCGGTTACCGAAGCGGTCCACGAGCACGATGACGGCATTGAAATTTCGGGTGGGCAGTCGCTGCACGATGATCTCCACCGGAATGTTGATCGAACCGGGGATACGTTTTTGACGGAATTCATCGGGGACACGCACATCCACCAGGAAAAAGTCCGGCTGCCTGTTTTGCAGAGCGTTCAGGATGGCCTCGGTGGTCTGGTAGGGATGCGTTTGGTCCGATCCCTGGGCCCAAATCGGGAACAGCACAAGAAACATCGCCGCTATCGCGCTCGATTTCATCGATTCAGTTTGAACCAGAGGATGGAAGCTGTCAAGGTAGGCCGGAGTATCGGTGCCGGTTGCCATTCCTGCAGGATCGGTTAGAATGGTGTTAATTCAAACGAAGAGGTAAAAAATGGATAACCTTTTTCGGCGATCGGTCAAGATCGTCTGCACCCTGGGGCCCGCCACGGACACCTACGAAATGATCCTGGAGCTCGCCAGGGCTGGAATGAACGTGGCCCGGATGAACTTCTCCCACGGCGCCTACGAAGATCACCAGCGCCGATTCGAGTACGTCCGGCGTGCCGAGAAAGAATTGAACACCCACATCGCCATCCTTCAGGATCTTCAGGGCCCCAAGATCAGGGTCAAAAAGTTCAAAGAGGGGCAGATCAGGTTGGAAAGCGGCCAGCTTTTCGTGTTGACCGTGCGTGAAGTCGAGGGCGACGAGAAACAGGTTTCGGTGAGCTACCCGACCTTCAACAAAGATGTCAAATCCGGGGACACCGTCCTGCTCGACGACGGCAACCTGAGTCTGACGGTAGAGCGGGTGGAAGGACCGGACGTGTATTGCCGCGTGGTTTACGGCGGAATCCTCAAGAACAACAAGGGTGTGAACCTCCCCGGCTGTGTGCTCTCCGTGGATTGTCTAACCTCCAAGGACAAGGATGATCTGGCCTTCGGCCTGAAACTCGGTGTCGATTATGTGGCCCTGAGCTTCGTTCAGAAACCCGAAGACATCCGAGAAATCAAGGAACTGATCGCGAGTCACGGAAAGGACACTCCCGTCATCGCCAAGATCGAAAAACCTCAGGCCGTGGATCGAATCAACGAAATCCTGGACCTCACCGACGGTGTGATGATCGCCCGAGGGGACATGGGTGTCGAGATGCAGGTTCACGAGGTGCCGCCCATCCAGAAAGAACTCATCGCCCTGTGCAACCGCAGGGGCCGGCCGGTGATCACCGCCACCCAGATGCTGGAGAGCATGATCGCCAACCCCCGACCCACCCGTGCCGAGGCCACCGACGTGGCCAACGCCGTGCTGGACGGTACCGATGCGGTGATGCTCAGTGCCGAAACCGCCAGCGGCCAGTACCCCATCGAGGCGGTGCGCAACATGCACCAAATCATCGTGAGTATCGAGAAACGCCGAAACCAGCCCTGGAACAAGCGGGAAACCGATCGACTCCTCGATGAGAGCTACACCCACTCGGCTGCGATCGCTGAGGCCAGTGCCCGCGCGGCCCAGTCCCTCAGGGCGGAAAAGATCCTCTGCCTCACCGACAATGGCCGAACAGCCAAGCTGATCAGCCGCTTCCGGCCCCAGGCCACCATCATCGCCGCCAGCCCCTCTGAAACCGGCCTGCGCCAGCTGGCCCTGTACTGGGGTGTTTGGGGTGTGCTCATCCCCCAGTTTCGGGACAACATCGACAAGGCGGTCGAGGAGCTTTTGAGCCGGTTCCGCAATGCGGACATCGTGAAGAGCGGTGAAAAAATCATCATCACTGCCGGACTGCCCTTCACAGCCAAACGCGAAACCAACATGATGCGCATCGAAACGGTCTGAAGTACGCGGCTGGCGGCCCTTGCCAGATTCCATTTTTTTGATAGGATAGAGGCCATGCATAAATATAAACGCTTGAGCGGCCTGCTCCTGCAGCCCACATCCCTACCCGGTCCCTACGGCGTCGGCGAACTTTCCCGAGAAGCCTACCGATGGGTGGATTTTCTGGCACAATCGGGCCAGAGCCTTTGGCAGATACTGCCTCTTGGCCCCACCGGCTACGGGGACAGCCCCTACGCCAGTTTCAGCACCTTCGCGGGCAATCCGCTGTGGATCAGCCTGGACACCCTGGTCAAGGATGGATGGCTTACCGGGAAAGACCTGGCCGACAAGCCCGATTTTCCCGCCGAAAAGGTGGACTACGGTTGGGTGCAGCATTGGAAGTTTCCCAAACTCAACCTCGCTGCCGAGCGCTTCCTCGATAACTGGCAGGAATCGAACAAACCCGCCCACCGAAGTTTCCGCAAGTTCATTCGGGAAGAAGGTTATTGGCTGAACGACTTCGCCCTCTGGATGGCGGTCAAGGACCACTTTCAGAAAAAGGCCGACCAGGAAGGCGTGATGGGCAAACGCTGGAACAACTACTGGGACCGGGACATCGCCCTCAAGGAACCCAGGGCCGTGGAAGCCTGGACCAAAAAGCTCGAAAAACAGATCCTCGTAAAAAAGGTCATCCAGTTCTGGTTCTACCAGCAGTGGTTAAAACTCAAGCAATACGCCAACAAAAAAGGGATACGCATCATCGGGGACATCCCCATCTACGTGGCCGAGGACAGCTCGGACGTCTGGGCCAACCGGCGCCTCTTCCACCTGGACGACAACGGCGTGCCCAGGGTGGTGGCCGGTGTTCCGCCGGATTATTTTTCCGCGACAGGGCAGCTTTGGGGCAACCCTCTCTACGACTGGGCAGCCATGCAACAGGAAGGGTTCCATTGGTGGATTCAGCGAATCAAGGGAATGCTTCGGCTCACGGACATCCTGCGTATCGATCACTTCCGCGGTTTTGAAGCGTACTGGGAGGTGCCCTACGGCTCCCCCAACGCGATCAACGGACGCTGGGTGAAGGCCCCCGGTCAGGAACTTTTCACGGCCGTCAAAAAAGCCCTGGGCAACATTCCCATCATCGCCGAGGATTTGGGCGTCATCACCCCGGAGGTGGAGGCCCTGCGTGACGGCTTCGAGCTGCCCGGCATGAAGATCCTGCAGTTTGCCTTCGATTCCAGCGAGGCCGGAGCCGCCGGGGAAAACCTCTTCCTCCCGCACAATTACACCCCCAACAGCATCGTGTATACCGGGACCCACGACAACGAAACGACCCGGGGCTGGTTCGACAACGCCAAGCCCGCGGACAAGGCCCTGGCCATGAAGTATTGTCAGGTCAAACGCGAAAAAGATGCGGTCTGGGGTATGATCCGAGCAGCCTGGGCCAGCGTCTCCCGTATGGCCGTGGTTCCCGTTCAAGACATCCTGGATCTGGGCAACGAGGCGCGCATGAACACGCCCTCCCTGCTCAGCGACAAAAACTGGAGCTGGCGTCTCACCGCCATTCCTAAAAAGATGGCCAAAAAATTGCTTGAACTGAGCCGTCTTTTCGGCCGTTTGAACAAGGGTATTCCCCTGGATGTTTCCAAGGAGACCGCTTTTTGATCGTTTACCTGGTTCGTCACGCCAAGGCGGAAGCATCGCACCCCGAAGGTGACCATGCCCGCCGTCTCTCCGAGAAAGGGATAGGGCGGCTCAACACCCTCGTTCAACCGCTCAGGGAAAAGGGCGTCCGCCCTCAACGCCACTTTACCAGCCCCCTGGTGCGTGCCCGCCAGACCGCCCGGATCCTCGCGGAGGGTCTGGGCTGGCGGGGGGAGCCGGAGAGCCTCGACCTCATCCTACCTTCCTCACAGGCTTCGGATTTTCCGCCCTTTCTTCGGGAGCTCGGTGATGTGTCCAGTGCCGCCTTTTACACCCACAACCCCTTCGTTCAGGAATTGGCCGACTACCTCCTGGATCCCGCAACCGTCACCGAGGACATCGTGTTCCACACCCCGAGCGTGCTCGCCCTCGAGATAAGTCCCCCCTATCGGCCGGGTAGCGGGAAGTTCTTGTGGATCCTTCACCACCGTGGTGACTGAGCCCAACGAAAACTTTCCCTGGCAGAAACTGCTGGATTGGCACCGACAACGAAGCCCCTACCCCTGGTCAAACCTGTCGGATCCCTATCCCGTTTGGGTCAGCGAGGCCATGCTGCAGCAGACCACAGCAGCAACCGTGAAAAACCGATTCACCGCCTGGTTTGAGGTTTTTCCCACGGTGGAAGATCTGGCCAGGGCGGAAGAAGGCCAGGTCCTCAAGGCCTGGGAAGGTTTAGGTTACTATGGAAGGGCCCGACACCTTTATCGTGCCGCCCAGGCCATTGTCCGGGACGGCTGGCCGGATAGCCCACAGGCTTGGCAGACTTTGCCCGGGGTAGGACCCTACGCGGCGCGGGCGATCAGCAGTTTTACCACCGACTATCCCACCATCGCCTTCGACACGAACATCAGGCGCATCCTCTGCCGGCTGGAGGGTCAGGCCGACTGGGACAAAAAGGTCGAGGAGCTCTGGGAGGATCGGTTTCAGCATCTTTTTGAACGCGGTGTTTCCAGCAAACAGATCAATGCTGCCCTGATGCGCCTTGGCCAGGAAGTGTGCCGCCGGCGCTCGCCCGATTGTCCGTCCTGCCCGCTGGCGGAAGCCTGCCAGGCCAGGCAGCAAAACACCCAGTCCCTCATACCTCACGCCCCTCCCAAACCCACGCCGGTTCACGAGGAGCTTTATCCCATGTTCCTCATCCGGCGATCGACCCAGGCCCTGCTTTTGGAAAAATCAGCGACTTCCCGCTTCCAGGGCCAGTATCTTCCCAGGTTTGGATCCAGGGAATGGTGGCGTGATTACGAGGCTCACTACTACCTGGGAAGTTTTCGGCACACGGTGACTCATCACCGGTATCGGCTGGAATGCTGGGCGGCATTTACCGATTCAGATTTGAATGGAAACTGGGTTCCGGTGAGGGACCTCGAACACTACCCCATGCCCTCGATTTACCGCAAAATCGTGGTGGGGCCCCTGCTCACTTTTTGTCGACAGGTAGGTTTTCCAGCTTGATGCTGTGGCCATCCGGGCTCAGCCGAAACACCTTGCGGTGAAGGGGCTCGCGAACCTCGTAGACCACGTGGCCCAGCTCGATGATGGAGGAGGGATGGACGTGCCCCGTGACTTTCAGGGCGGCCTCGTTGTTGACCATCTTGACGTTGAGGTCATTGTACTGCTGCACAAGGGCGGCAAGTTCCTTTTCAAGGAGCTCCAGCCGAGCCAGGGCAGTCTGGTCGGGGTTGGGCAAGGATTTTAAGGCGATTTTCTGGTTTTCCAAATCGATCATGACGAGCTGTAGCGCGTCCGCCTTTCTCTTGAGCACAAAATCGATCCCCACCACGATTCGGGCCCCGCGGGTGGGGTTACCCACCTCGGCCAGCTCGCAGTTTCCGCGCACCATGAGGAGGCTAGCCAACACCTTGCCGCTTTCTCCCATCGAAAAATCGCCGTTGACCATGACCTCGGAGTGAAGGATGGTTTTACGGATAAAGGCGTTTCCCAGCACATCGATCTTGGCGTTTTCGGCGAAATCCGCATTGAAATCACCCCCTACCCGCACCAGGCCCCGCATCTTCCCCAGAACCCCGCCCTTGACCTCGAGGTTGCCGTGTACGTAAACATCGGTGGCATCCAGGGTGGCATTTACCTTGAGATCCTGACCCACCCAAACCTTGAATCCCTCCAGGACCCCATTCTTGACGAGCACATGGCCGGGAAACTTGATGTGACCGGTGGCATAACCGACTTCTTCCACCTCGAGGGCATCATCGACGTGGAAGTAGGTTCGATCCTGGATCAGGCGGCCGGAGATTTTGGCGTAAGCCTCCCCGCCATGGATGTAAGTGTTCCTGCCCGGCAGGATTTTCACCACGTCTTTCTTACCGTATGGGATGGCCTCCCCGCGCACGTTGTAGCCGAGTTCTCCAGGTTTGGGTGCAACCGCGCGTGCCAGGAGCTGGTTGGCATGGACCACGATGTAGGGCGACCACTCTTTATAATCGATTTTGCCCTCGGGCGTCTGAGACCTTTCCTGGAAGAGTCCGGGTTCCAGGCGCCAGTAGGCGGGAACCTCCTTTTTCGGTGGAGTCCCGACCGCCACGACCACGTTTTCGAGGTGCTTTTTCTCGGTATTGCACTCGTAGATGGCGCGCTGTAATTCCCTGGACTGAATTCCGTGGACGATGCCCTTATCTGCCAGGAAGGCTTCGACCTGTGACTGAACCAGAAAAAGCCGGCCGGCCTCGGGAGGGTAGAAATCTGCTGTGAGGTTCATGGCATCATCGGAGAGATGAAAGTCGATTCGAGCATCACCTTTTGAACCCAGGAAGGAGAACTCCGTCACCATATTTCATTATCGGTCGATTTATCCGCCGTGAAGGAGCCTCTGCGACCTTTACCAGGAAAGGAAATTTTCTTATATTTATAAAATCATATATATTGAGGAGCTACCATGGGATCGCATGAGAAAATTATCATCATTGGCTCGGGGCCTGCGGGACATACGGCCGCCATCTACTCGGCCCGGGCCATGCTCAGTCCCCTCATGTTCGAGGGGTTCATGGCCGGGGGAGTGGCGGCCGGCGGACAGCTCACGACCACCACCGAAATCGAAAACTTTCCGGGCTTTCCCGAACCCATCACCGGGCCCGAGCTCATGGAGAAAATGCGGGAGCAAAGTCTCAAAACGGGTACACGCATCCTCACCGAAACCGTGCATCGGATCGATCTCAAACAACGCCCCTTCGTTATCGAAGCCGACTCGGGAACCTACACCGCGGATGCCCTCATCATCGCTACCGGTGCCACGGCCAAGAAAATGGAATTACCGGGGGTGGATCAATACTGGCAGCGGGGCATCAGCGCTTGCGCTGTCTGCGACGGGGCCCTGCCCGTATTCCGCAACAAACCCCTCGTGGTCATCGGCGGGGGCGACAGCGCCGCTGAGGAAGCCACCTACCTCACCAAATATGGATCCACGGTGCATCTCCTGGTTCGGCGGGGCGAGATGCGGGCCTCCAAGGCCATGCAAAAGCGGGTGATGGAAAACCCCAAAATCACGATTCACTGGCACACCGAGGCAAAGGAGGTTTTGGGCGACGGCAGGCTGCTGACGGCAGTAAAAGTGTTCAACAACCAGACCCAGGCCGAGGCGACGATCGAAGCCAGCGGCCTCTTTTTTGCCATCGGGCACAAGCCCAACACCGACTTTCTCGTCGGCCAGATCGATCTCGACGATTCGGGCTACATCCTCACCCAGCCCGGAACGCCCATCACCAGTGTCGAGGGCGTCTTCGCTGCCGGAGACGTCCAGGACAAGGTATGGCGCCAGGCAGTGACGGCGGCCGGAAGCGGTTGTATGGCCGCCCTGGCCGCGGAGCGTTGGCTGGAGGCACAACACAGCTAACCGATAATGAAATGTGCTTGGTTACTTGCAGCAGTTGTTCAAGATGTTTGTCCTGTTGGGGCTCATCCCTCAGGCTCCAGCGCCCCTCGATAATGGCCTGACCTGGCTGGAAGCACGCACCGCACGTCGGATTTTGGCCCCCTGCCGTTACGTCGTGGTGGTGCCGGATCCAGATAAAGCTTACCTGCGCGGGGGGCGCGAGGTTCTCTGGTTTCCTCGCTTCGACATCTACCCTCGCGGTCAGGGATGGTGGGGGATTCGGATGAACGAGGCACCCCTCGTTTTCGAAGGACTCTACATTCCTTATCGGGGACGCTTGGTCCACTTTCCCACCCTCTTCACGTATGGATCGCGGCCCTTGCCCCCCAGTGAATATCCCTATGCACTCGAAGAGTACCTCAGGGAATAAAAAAAACCGCCAGGGCCGGCGGTTTGATTTGGAACAAGGGTCTTGATCAGTCGGCGATGGAAAAATCTTCTTTCGATGCTCCGCACATCGGGCACACCCAGCCATCGGGGAGGGCTTCGAACGAAGTCCCCGGTTCCACGCCGTTATCGGGATCTCCAAGCTCCGGATCGTAGATGTAGCCGCAGATATCGCAAACGTATTTCTTCATGGTTCCTCCAATACCTTTAACTATAATATGGCCGGGGTTTTTTGTCCACGAGCTCGATGCATTCCCAGTTGCGCCAGGCTAAAATCGTATCGGCAGGGATCGTCGGGGACGAGTTCCCGAAAAAAGTCCGTCAGTTGCCGTGCTGCAGCCCGATCGGGTTGCCGCCGTGTTATCAGCCCCCGCTCCCGAGCCCAACGAAATAGATGCGTATCCAGGGGAATGGCCAGCTCGGCCGGGCGCAGCAGAGTCCAGCCACCGGGGTCGATGGCATCGGATCGAACCATCCAGCGCAAAAAGAGCATGGGCCGTTTGAGCGCAGAGGAGCTCAAAGCCCGGGGCAGGAGCATCCCGGGATCCGAGGGGCAGAAGGCGCGCAGGGACCTTAACCAGGAATCGACCTTTTGCCAGGTGTCCCCCTCGATGCCGAGTCCCTGCTCCAAACTCCCCCATGTCCGAAGAGCGCGTCCCAACCCCGCCAGGAAACTCGACAGCATCGACCGGTTGAAAAACCTGTAGTACCTCGGCCCCTCCTTCCCCCCATGGGCCAGGGGGCAGCCCTCCATCACGAAACGCGCTGGTCTTGGCCCCAATTCTCTGAGAATCGAGTCCAGGGTGGCTCGGATCGATTCCACCCGCCCCAAAGCGTGGGCCATCACGACCATGCCCACGACCTCGCGATCCAGGGGATCCGGGTAACGGTGCAAAAAACCCACGGGGTCGCGATCGAGATACTCCGGACGATGGTACAGACTGTGAATCGCTTCCAGGCTCGATCTTTGCTTGTCTATGATCCTTCCTCCAGGGCCCTGGCATGACGATACAATCGGTACAACAAATCCAGGATTTTCCGATGGTACTCCACGTCGGAGGCCCACCGTCCGGAAAGCTCGTAAACGGTGAGGGCGCTTCCCGGCCGCACGTAGATGCCCCGTTGATGGACCGGTGGATGGGCGTACTGTTCCCCCCCGGCGTAGCGTTTCAGGTGCTGGATCTGACCGCGAATCCCGGTCCTGACGTCGGGGAAACTCAGACCGGCCTGCCCCCCATCCAGGGCACCCAAACCGGCAAAATTGTTTTGATGGGCCGCAACCTGGCCCCCAAAACGCAGGAAGGATGTCTCGAGGAGCATCTGTGCCCAGGCGATGTCGTGATTGACACCCTCCAGATCGGCTTCTTCCACGTAGATTTCCGCCAAACTCAGGGCCATGGATGGCTCGACTCCTGGGTTAACGCTGACCAAAAAGGAGGCCATTTCGTAGGGTGTAAACTCTCCCCTGGAAAGGATGAAGGGGTTAGGTTCCCAGTCCTGAGCGAGAACCCGGGCAACCTCGAGCATGAAAACGAGTATCACGTATGGATGGAACTCAGGTGCTCCAGCATTTGCTTCTCGCTTTTGAAGCAGGGGATGAACTCCTGCAGCTTCACGAGCGAAAAAACTTCCATGATCTTGGAATTGACGTTCATGAAGATCATGTCCCCATTCTTGGAGCGGAGTAATTTGGCGAGGTTGATCAAAACCCCGATACCCGTACTGTCGATGTATTTTAGCTCGGCCAGATCTACAGCCAATCTCCGCATGCCTCCAGCAAATAACGTGTTGGAAAGTGCGGTGAACTCTTCTACAAATTCAACGACAAAATTGCCGTTCAGGTAGACCTTGTAAATGTAATCCGAGCTTTTGGTCTCTTTCTCATTGATCCCGAGAGGTCTTGCTATCTGGATACCAAACTGCATCTTTATCTCCCTATATCATTTTAATCGATTCCTGCGAAAATGCAATGTTTTTTTTGCTGAACCCTAGACAGGCGGGCTGTTGTATTGTATATTTTACTTATTATATTGTGAAATACGGAACAACAAATGAAGAAGCGACTGAATAAAGAGCTGGTCATACGCCTCATCAAGTACCGCCGCATCCTGAACCAGCTCAAAAGTTTGGGCTTCGAGCGGGTTTTTTCCAATAACCTGGGAGACGCCATCGGGGTTGCCCCCGCCCTCGTCCGTAAGGATTTTTCCCTCCTGTTTCTCGGAGGCAACAAACGCGGGGGGTACAACATCGATTACCTCTCGGAAAAGCTCGATGCGATTTTGGGGAAGGCACAAAACCAGAAGATCATCATCATGGGGATGGGCAAAATCGGCACGGCTCTGGCCCAGTACAAGGGCTTCGTTCAGGGAGGTTTCGAGGTGGCCGCGGGCTTCGACATCGACGTCAGTCTGCCCCGGGAAGTTTCGATACCCGTGCTCCCGCCGGAAAAGATGCAAGATTTCGTCAGGGAAAACAACATCAGGGTCGCTGTGCTGACGGTTCCCGAAGATTCGGCCGCCCTCTGTGTCAAAATGCTCAAGGAGGCGGGCATTCAGGGGATACTCAACTTCACCCCGGTCGAAATCAAGAGCACCCCGACATGTTTCGTGCACAACATCAACATCGCCGTGGAAATCGAAAACCTCTTTTTCCAGGTCATCAAAAACGGGGCCCCGCCCGAAGACTGGGAAACCGAGTTGCCCGACGAAGAGGGCATTTGGGAAGAGGAAGAGGCCGAGAACTCCTAGGTCTCTTTGGGAACACTGGCCCTGACCTCGTCCCAAAAGGTTTTTCGATCGATCTTCCCCTCCAGCAAAACCACGATGAGCTTGCATACCCGCTCCGGGAGCTTGCTCCAGATGACCTTGGTCCAGTCACTGCCCAGGCTTTCTCGCAGCTCGGCCTCCTTGCGAACGGGCAGGCGGCCCTCCGCATAGGCCAGAAAATCCTCGGTCATGGCCAGTACCGCCCCTTGGGGGAGTGTGGGCCGGGGAGGCGCCTGCCTGGGAGCCCCCGGCGGCGGAGCCCAGGCATCCGTCAATTCCTGGATTTGATCCTCGCTCAGTTCCGGGGCCTTTTCGCGGATCATGTTTTTGATCAAATCGGTGACCATGTTGTGGATCCTTTGCTGGGTCAGCCCCTGCTGATCCTCGATCTGACGCGCCGCATTCCGCGCCATCTTGCCCAGGCTCCCGCCCACGGCACCCACCCGGTTGAGGTCACGTGCCCTTCTCTCGAGGGCTTGCTTGATAATCTCGATCTCCTCGAAGTCGGCATCGTTGAGGATGAGGCTCAAGACCCTTTCCAGCTCGGCTCGGGTCAAGATGCCACCTCCTGATACTCCCTCTCGATCAGCTTTTTTTCAAAGGTGCTTAAACCATGAAAAGGACAATCCAGGGCTCGAAGGTAGGCCGCTCGTGCCTCCTCTCTCAGCCCCCGCCGCCGACAAAGTC
The DNA here is from genome assembly GCA_937960645.1 of uncultured Spirochaetia bacterium. GTDB lineage: Bacteria > Spirochaetota > Spirochaetia > JABEVK01 > JABEVK01 > DYOB01. The sequence goes on from CALGPJ010000065.1 coordinate 18,937, forward strand.
GGGCCCAATGGATCCAGGCATCCGCAAAAGAGGGATTTCGTGGAATGATTTTTTCCTCGAAAAGTTTTTGTGCCTGGTCCAGCCGGCCTCTTTCGATGAGGTAGGCTCCCTCGTTGTCCAAAAGGCCGAGATCTTCGGCATCGTAATCCAGGGCGATGGGCCGCAGCTTTTCAAAGCGTTCCCAATCGTGAAGCTCGAGCAGATACACACCCAGGCTGGTGAGCAAGGCCAGGGTTTTGTAGGAACTCTCCAGTAAACTCCAAAGCTCATCCGCAGCCTTCTGACGCTGTCCCTGTTTCCACCAGAGCATGGCCCGATAGGTCCGCAGAAGGGGCATATTTTTTTCGCCCACAAACCAGGGGCCGCCTGACTGCATTTCAGAAAAACACCGCTGTGCTTCCTCCCAGTGCTCTGCTTTCATTAGAAGGTAGGCGAAGGTGATTTGAGTCTGGGGATCCAGGGCCCGAGATTTCCAGGCCTTGCGTAACCATTCGAGGGCCGCCTCGAGCCCCCGGCTCTTGTAGGCCTGATTGGCGAGGAGGGTCATGAAAAACCCTCTCCGGTCGTAGAGGAATAAGGCCAGCCCCAGAAAAATCACGACAAGCCCATAGGCCAGCTCCAGGGTCGCGATGTAGAGGCCACCCAGGATGAGAACCAAAACCAGGGCGGCCTGGACGATTTGAAACACCCGGTGGGACAAGCTCACGACGGCCCCCTATTTGTTGAAGCGGAAAAACATCACATCACCGTCCCTGACGACATAATCCTTTCCTTCCACACGAAGCTTGCCCCGGGAGCGGATTTCCGCCTCGGACTTGAGGGAAAATAGGTCCTCCACGTGGTAGACCTCGGCCTTGATGAAGCCTTTTTCGAAATCCGTGTGGATGATTCCGGCAGCCTGGGGCGCCTTGAAACCCTCGTGAAAGGTCCAGGCACGCACCTCCTGGGGTCCCGCCGTGAAAAAGGTACGGTAGCCGAGGGTGTGATAGCAAAGCCGGGTCAAACGGGCCAGGCCGCTTTCCTCCAGGCCGGCAGCATTCAGGAATTCGCGGCGCTCCTCTTCGGTTTCGAGCAGGGAAATCTCGCTTTCGAGCTTGGCACAGATGATCATCCAATCGGCATTCACGCGCTGTGCGTACTCCCGCACGGCCTCGGTATGCCGATTCCCCCTCAGGGAGGATTCATCGACGTTGCACACCAACACTTCGGGTTTGAGGGTCAGAAGCTGCACCTCCCGCAAAACTGCCTGCTCGTCCTCGGTGAGGTTGGCCCCTCGGGCCGGCCTGGCCGCCTCCAGCTCGCCCCGAACCTTAAGCAGGACATCGTAGAGTTCTTTGGCCTCTTTCTGGCCGCTTTTGGCCTGCTTTTCCACCTTAACGATCCGCTTATCGACGGTTTCCAGGTCGGCCAGGGCCAATTCGGTGTGGATGGTTTCGATGTCGCTCAGGGGATCGACCCGACCCTCGACGTGGATCACGTCCGGATCCTCGAAGCTGCGGACCAGGTGCACGATGAGTTGGGTTTCCCGGATGTTAGCGAGAAACTGATTTCCGAGCCCCTCGCCCTTGCTAGCTCCCCGAACCAGCCCGGCGATGTCCACGAATTCGAACACCGCGGGGACAATCCGCTGGGTGGGGATGAGCTGGGCGATGCGCTGCAACCTGGGATCGGGCACCTCGACAACGCCGACATTGGGTTCGATAGTACAAAACGGATAATTAGCGGCCTGGGCGGGAGCCCGAGTCAGGGCCGAAAAAAGGGTGGATTTCCCGACGTTGGGAAGACCGACGATTCCTGCTTTCAGAGACATAATTTACCTTATCTAAATTGACGGATTTTTTCGAGTGCCTTATACTATCTGATCATGGAGAAAAAAGTTTTTTGTATTCTTTCCGGTGTTACAGCAGGCTTTTTCCTTTTCGTCCTCACACCCCTCGCCTTCCTCTATCAACCCTTCAGTTTTGCCACAATAACGATCGTGAGTTTTGGTTTGGCGATAGCGGTACTCTTCGTTCTTGCCCAGTTTTTCGGCAAGGTTTACCCGGATCTCGCCCTTTGGGCCTTTTTTCTCAGTTCGGTCCCGCTGTGGCTCCACTTTGGCGGTTCTCGGGGTCCCATGCCCCTGGTCTATGTGCTCAACATGGTGCTGATCAACGCCTTTTTTCGAGGCTCCAAACTCAACATCTATATCGCGCTGACTCTGCTTCTGGGGACCGGTCTATCCGTGTACGAGCAAATCTATCCAGACCAGGTATTCAGCCTGCCGGGTACCCTGCCCGCCATCATCCAGAACTCCGTCGGTCAGCTTTTGATCTTCAGTTTCTCCTTTATCGCCATTAGGAGCATCTTCGCGGCCCTGGATGCGGAACACGAGAAGGTGCGGATCTACGCAATCGAACTGGAAAAACGCAATCAGGAACTGCAGGAGCTGGCCCTGCGCGACCGGATGACCGGTCTGTACAATCACCATCACACCTTCGAGGTGTTGAACCAGGAGTGCCACCGCGCCCGCCGCCACGATTACCCGCTTTCCATCGTGATGCTGGACATCGACAACTTCAAGAAAATCAACGATTCCCACGGTCACCTGGCCGGAGACCAGGTCCTGATCAAGGCTTCGGAAATCCTGAGGTCCTGCGTTCGGAATGTGGACGTCGTGGGCCGTTACGGCGGAGAAGAGTTCCTCGTCATCCTCCCTCAGACCCCGCTCATGGGGGCAGTGGACGTCGCCGAACGCATCCGGAGAGAGTTTCACCGGCGGGAGTTTGGCCAGCCGATGCTCCGAGTCACCGTGAGCTTGGGGGTGGCCGAGTACAACGGCGAGGATACCGAAAAATTCGTGGACCGGGCCGACCAGGAGCTGTACCGAGCCAAGCAGGCCGGCCGTGACCAGACCTCCTGGAGTTTCAGCCTGGTGTAGGGGGCCAGACCGCCTCCATCCAACCCCGCAGCGAGTTGAAACAGGCAGCCCTTTCGGCAAGAAGGACCTCGTTCTTGTGAAGATCTGCCTCGATCAGCCTTCCCTGCCGGATAAGAATCTGACGCATCACTCCGTTCAGCAGGGGCCGTTTCAAACTCGGTGTCAACCAGCGTCCACGCAGGAAAAAGGCCACATTCGTAAAGGTCCCTTCCAACACCCAGCCTTCCGGGTCCCAGAGCAGGGCTTCTTCACCGGGCGAGGGGCGAAACGCCTCGTAAATATCCCGCCGGGATGTCTTGAGCCGGCGTAACAGCTCGGGACCTTCCATAGGCCGGTCAGCAAAAGCGAGCACGAGGGGCCGGTTCGATGCTTTCAGGGGCTCGCTGGCCAGATGCCAATCGCCCCGGGGAGTGAGGGCCAACCGTATCCTCAGAGGATCACGAGCGTTGCGGGCCGCCTCCCTTACCAACCCCAAGGCCTTCGCGGTATCGATGGGGCGGCGCAGCAGCCGAGCGGCCTGTGTTATTCGGCGGGCATGAAGCGGCCAGTTCACCAGCCCACGCTCCGGATCCCATCGCAGGGTCTCGATGAGGTCGAAGTCGGCCACCCGGGAAGAGAGGAAGACGGCCTTGCTCAGGGCCTCGCGGTACTCCTCGGCGGGCTGGCTGTCCCAGACCACGCCTCCGCCCACCCCGTACACCCCCCGGCCGCTCGCGATATCGACCTGAAGGGTGCGGATCAGCACTGAACTTTCAAAACGGCCGTCCGGGGCGATGACGAACGATACCCCGGTGTAGGCACTCCGCTCCCAGCCCTCGATCCGGTGGATCCATGCCATGGTGCTGCGCTTGGGGGCCCCGGTGATACTGGCGGGCGGGAACAGCAAACGGACGATGTCGGGGAAGGGATGATGCGGATACGGTGCAGCGGCCCGGACGGTGCTCGTCATTTGCCAAAGGGTGGTGAGTGCCTCCACCTCGAAAAGCCGATCGGTCGACACCCGCCCGCCCCGCTGGGCGACCAGCTCGGAAAATTCGTTGCGGACCATGTCGGTGATCATCAGGTTCTCGGCCCGGGTTTTCGTTCCCCGAAAGAGCTCGAGCGCCTGGTTTAGATCCCGAGAAGGATCAGAGGACCGGGCGGCCGTGCCCTTCATGGGACGGGACTCGATGTGCCAGCTTCCCCCCTCCGGCCAACCCCGGATCCAGCTCTCCGGACTCCAGGATAGCAAGGCGAACCTGCAAGCCGGAAAGCGGGCATCTTCGGGATAGATGAACCCTGCGTGATACCGAGGGGATTGGGCTCCCACGCCGCGCCAGAGCTCCCAGAGCTCGTCGACCGACAGCCTCCCCCTTCGCCCTCGGACTTCGGGAAAAAAAAGTGGCCGGATCAAGCGGGTCTTCATCGGGAAGGTGAGATTGATCTGATATGTTTCGCCCCGACGCAGGGCCTGCCGGCAGGTCTGGAAGGCCTGGATATAGCGCTCGGCGTTCCAGGCCGGCTCAAGCACCTGGAGCCAGGGTCCGCCTGGCTCGGAGGTGTCGGGTCCGGCATCGGGCCGGGGATCCTGGTCGTGGACCTCTAAATAAATCTGAGCCTCGGATGGCCGGCCGGGATAGGCCAGGTAGCCCCCCAGCCAATACCCCCGTTCGAGCGATGGCGCCAGCAGACTCTCCAGCGTTTTTACCGAGTGGTGACGCAACCGGTGCCGATGAATCGAACGCGGCTTCTCGAAACGGAGGTATCTGCCCTCGAATCCCAGGATCAGCATGGCACCACAAGCTCTCGCACCGCAGCCGCCAAATACAAGGATCCCGTCACCACGACCAGGCCCCCCGGGGGGCACATCTGGCAGGCACGCACAAAGGCGAGCTGGGGATCCGGGATGACCTCGGCATTTCTGCCAAAAAAGGGCACGAGTTCCGCGGGAGGCAGGGAACGGGGATGTCCGGATTGGGTGAGGACGGCCCGATCCGCCAGGCCGTCCAGTCGGCGCGCCATGGCCCCGACGTCCTTGTCCGCATTCGCCCCGTAGACCAACACCAGGGGACGAGCCAGCCTTCGCAGAACCTGCACCAATTCCTCGATGCTTTGCGGAGTGTGGGCCCCATCCAACAAAACCGGTGGATCGCCCGCAATCCACTCCATCCGGGCCGGCAGACTAACCTTCGGGAGATTTTGTAGCAACGCATCGATGCCCTCCTCACTCGTTTGCTCAGCCTCCAACACGCAGGCAAGCGCGAGGGCAGCATTTCGGGCAATCGCGAAACTCAGGTTGGGCTGCTTCCAGCGATACGTCGATCCGGGTCGCTGCATTTCGACCGAGACCCCACCCGCCTCGGCTATCCCTTTCCACTCATATTCCTCCTCCAGGACGTACAGGGGCGATCCCTGCCGAGCGGCGGTTTCGGCTAAGACCGAGGCCGCCTCGGGGTGTTGCCTATAGGTCCAGACCGCTACACCCGGCTTGATGATTCCCGCCTTCTCGGAGGCGATTTCCGTCAGGGTATTTCCCAAAACGTCTGTGTGTTCCAGCTCGAGCCGCGTGATGAGGCAGCGAAAGGGGGAAACCAGATTGGTGGCATCGAGGCGGCCGCCCAAACCAACCTCGATGACTGTCCGCTCGCAACCCTGTTGCAAAAATAACAACCAAGCTGCCAGGGTAAGGATTTCGAACACTGTCTCGTCACGGACGGCGTATTGCAGGGCCTGGCCCAGGGCCTGCTCGTAGGCGCGGCTGTCCCAGAAGATACCGGCCCGGGTGATGCGCTCGGACCAGAAACTCAGGTGGGGGCTGGTGTACAGGCCGGTCTTGTAACCGAGGGTTTCCAGCAAACCCGCCAGGAAAAGGGCGGTGGACCCCTTTCCCTTGGATCCGGCAACGTGGTAGACGCCCCGCAAGGCATCCTGGGGGTTTCCTGCTCGCTGGGCGTAGAGCCTCATCCGATCGAGTTTGTAGGGATCCCGGGGTCCCTTTTTTCTCTCCCAGTCGGAGCGGTGGCGCAACTCCGCAAAAATATCGGGATCGCGGTAACTCACGAAAAACGGTCTTGGACCGCCCGCTTGTGCGACGGAAAGCCTTCGTAATCCGCCAGCACCTGGACATGCGGGGCCAGATTTTCAAAACCGGCCCTGGTCAGACTGACGATGCTCGAGGCCTTCATGAAATCACGGACGGAAACGGGGCCCCAGGTCCTGGCCCGTCCCCCTGTCGGCAGCACGGCGTTGGGCCCTGTGGCGTAATTGGCGGCGCTGAATGGCAAATGGGGACCCAACAGGATCTCCCCGGCGTGTTTGATCAGGTGGAGAGCCGCAAAAGGCTCGGATGTCTGGATGCTCAAATGCTCCGGCGCAAAAATATTGACCCAGTCGGCTGCTTCCTCGATGGTATCAAAAACCAGAATGGCCCCGTACCGTTCAAACGATTTTTCCAGATAGGTGCGGCGCGGTTGCGGCGTCTCCAGGATGTGATGCTCTGCCAGGGTTTGAACCTTCTGCGCCAGTTCCATCGAGTCCGTTGCGAGGAAGGCACAGGAATCGGGGCCATGTTCGGCCTCGACCAAAAGGTCCAGGGCCAGGAGGCGGGCGTCGGCTGTTTCGTCGGCCAAAATCACCGATTCACTCGGACCGGCGGGGAGACCCACATCCACCAGATCGGCAACCAGTCTCTTGGCCGCCGTGACAAAACTCGAGGCCGGCCCCACGATCTTGTCCACCTTTGGAATTGAGGGAGTTCCGTAGGCCAGGGCGGCAATCGCATGTGCACCTCCCACCCGGAAGACCTCGTGGACCCCGCAGCGGCGGGCCGCGTAAAGGCAGGCCGGATCCACGCTCCCATCCGGATGCGGCGGCGTCACCAGGACCACCCTTTTGACCCCGGCGAGAACGGCGGGGACGGCCAGCATGTAGACCATGCTGGGAAAGCTCCCCTTCCCACGGGGCACGTACAGACCCACCGAATCCAGGGCCAGCCAACGCTCCCCGGCCAGGATACCGGGCCGGACTTCGGTAAAGTCCATGCTCAAAGGTTTTTGGATCCGATGGAAGTTTTGCACGTTTTCGATCACGTAGTCCAGGGCTCGCACCAGATCGGGGCTCAGACGAGAAACCGCCTCGTCGATATCTTTTTCGGAGAGTCGCAGGGGTAAGTCGGGATCGACGCCATCGAACTTATGATTGAACTCGCGCACCGCTTCATCCCTCCGGCTTTTAACTTCCAGGACGATCGAACGGGCCTCGGGCAAGATTCGATGGATATCTTCCTCGGCACGGCTAATGATGGACGTTCGGCGCTCTTCGTCCAAATCCCTCCAGCGAAGAATGGGCACGATCATGGATGCATGGTATTCGGAAGGGGGGTCTTTTATCAAGTCCACGCCTACACTATGATGAACGCATGAGACTTCCCTTCATGACCATCCTCTACTTCAGTCTCACCCCCTTTCTCGGGATGACCGACAGCCTGGCGGGGGGGATGCTGCTCGGACTTAGCTGGTTGGTGTTGATCATCCTGGAATTTCCCATCCTCTGGGGACTGGGCCAGGCCAAAATCTCCTCGAGATACAAAATTGCGGTTGCCGCCCTGGTCAATATCCTCCTCGTGTTTGTCCTGGACCTGATCTTTTATCTCGTCATCGGCCCTTCCTACCTGGCATATCAGCTTTACGTGAGGCTTTTGGCCTTCAATCCCTTGCTGATTTATTTTGCATTTCGGGAAGACAGCCCTGCCGATTTTTCGGAAGGCCTGGTCTTTTTTCTCCGAATCACCGGTTTTCTCCTCGCCGCCTCGGTTCTGGCCGGTATGTTTCGTGAATTTTTGGGAGCGGCGAGTTTCACTCCCTGGTTGGGACTCGAACCCCTGGTTTGGAACGAGGTCCGCCCCTGGATGCCGCAGTTCATGGTGGGGCCGGTTGGCGGTTTCCTCACCTTAAGTCTGTTCGGCTACATCCTCGGCCGCTTTCTGGACAAACCTTCCCTGCGAGCACGGCGTGTGAGCTCTCGCCCCGCCCCCTCTCTCGATGCCACCAACCAAACCCCAGAACCTTTTTTAGTCATCCAGGAAGAAATTCCTGAGACCATCCCTGAACTGATTCCGGCGGCACCACAGCCCTCCGAACAGGCTGCAGAAATCGAAACTACGACTGGACCCGAGGTTGAAGAAGGCCATGTTGCCGACCTCGCCTGGGGCGAATCGGAGACCGAGTTATTGGAGAGCCTGAGGCACCATCGTCCCTTCGACAAGAAACGCATCCTGGTCATTGGCTGCGGAACGGGAGAAATCGTTTACGAGATGGCCATCCGGCTCTTGAGTCTCCACCGAGACAAGGGACACGCCAATTTTCGGATTCGAGGTATCGACACCTTCCAAACCCGGATCGAAACGGCCCGGGAGGGTGTCTACCGGGAAAGCCAGTTTCCCAACCTGACCGACGAACAGAAGAGCCGGTATCTGCTTCGGCACAAACACGAAGAGGCACGGCTCGTCAAGGTATCGCAGGAACCTCGGCTCTACGTCGAATTCCTCAACACCGACTTCCTGTCGCCGAGTATCTTTTTTCAGAAACCCGCCGATCTGATCGTGGTGAACTTCGAACTGGATTTTCTCCCCTTACCCAAATTGGTCCAACTGTTCGTGCAGCTTCGGTCCAATCTCCATCACGAAGGCGCCCTCCTGCTCCGACACGAGGCCCCGCGCGAAGCCTGGTCCCATGGCTGGAAAAAGACGGGGAATCAGGTGTTGCGCAAACTGCGCTGAAGGCATTCGCCGTATTCAGGAGTAGGAAATCCGCTTTTTGATCTCTTTGCGTTCCTCGAAAATGTTATAAACGTAGCTGAGGATCTTATTTCTGATCTTGAGCGAAGGCGGTACGGCCTGAATGTGGAGTAGGGACCGGTTTTTGGTCTGATCGAAGCTGATACCCTTGATGATGCCGCACATGACGAGGGGATGATCCGTCAACGTGAATTGAATCTTCAGTGGCAGTCCCACCTTGGCCTTTCCCCCGACCAGGAGGGCGCAGCCATCTTCGCTGATGTCCACCATGCGGGCACGCAGTCCCGGAGTTCGTTCCAGGGTTTCGTTGGCAGAATCGATGCTGGGCAGGTTGTAGATATTGGCACCGATATTGACCTCACAACGGATGGAGCGGCGCTTCTGGCTGCGCACCACGTTATCCGAATGGGCCACATGGATGAGGGGGTAGCGGCGGTCAAGGTAGTCATCGATGACTTTGGACTCAAAAAAGTAACCGGCGTCCTCGGCTCGCCAGAAATACACGTTGACCTTTTGGCCCTTCCAGGAAAATCCGGGAGGCAGCGCCGGCCCCTGCGGGTAACTCAAGGCGAGGTATTTTCTTCCCGGCTCGACGACACTGGAAACGTAGCTGGCCCCGGAACCGGCCAGATTGATTCGGACCTTTTGGGAAGCGACGATTTCACGAGTCGATTTGATCCCGGCCTTGTATTTGGGCGAGTTGAATTCGACACGTTTTCGAAAATCGTAGAGGTTGGAAATGAAATGAACTGTCTTAGGATCGTCCTCCTTGCCTTCCGCACGAACCTTGAGAATGTAGTTTTTGATGGTTTTGTCCAGCTGGCGGACGCTCCAAAACAGGGATGTCGGATTGTCCAGACGGGTGTCGACTGCCGCCTTCCGGAGAAGGCTGATTTCCCCAAAAGAAAACCCCGATTCCTTGCCCTTGGCATAAAAGGCCAGCCACGGAAATCCGAGACCACCATTGAGTTGAAAATACAAGAGGATGCCACCGATGAAAAATACAATGATCCCGATGGTGATCAGAACGCTCATTCGAGAAACTCCTGTTCCAATTATCGGTTGTCCCGCCGGCCTCTTAGAGGCTCATTTCCTCGAAAAAAGCCTCTGCAAAAAGCCTTGTTTGGGAGCAGCCTCATCCACGAAACGTCCCAGGCTCATGAGCTTGTTCATGCGCTCCCGAATCAGCTGGTCGGGGCTCTTGGCGGAAAGCCGGGCAAGACTGTCCTGAACCTGTTGCTGGATCACCGCGGCCGTGGCAGCGTGATCCATCTGCGCACCACCCAGGGGCTCGGAGAGGATTCCATCGATGATGCCGAATTGGAGCAGATCCTCGGCCGTCATTTTGAGAAGGGCGGCCGCCTCCTGGGCCTTGGTAGGATCTCGGAGCAAGATCGAGGCACACCCCTCGGGGGAAATCACCGAATACACCGAGTTTTCCAGCATGTAGACTTCGTTGCCGACCCCGATTCCAAGGGCACCACCCGAACCGCCCTCCCCGATCACGAAACACACGATAGGGACTCTCAGGGTCGAAAAATCCTTGAGATTTCGGGCGATCGCCTCCCCGACACTGCGTTCCTCGGACCCCAGCCCCGGGTAGGCCCCTGCGGTATCGATGAAGGTGATGATCGGGCGGTGGAACTTTTCGGCCTGGTGGGCCAGCCGGAGAGCCTTACGATAGCCCTCGGGATGTCCCATTCCGTAATTTCGCCGGATGTTTTCCTTCATGGTCCGCCCCTTCTGATGGCCGATGAAGGTGACCATCCGCCCCCCGATCCGGGCAATACCGCCTACGATGGCCGCATCGTCCCCATAGAGGCGATCACCATGCAGTTCGAGATACTCGCCGTCGCTCATTTTGTCGATGAGGTCGAGGGTGGTGGGGCGCTCGCTGTTGCGCGCCAATTCCACCTTGCGCCAGGCCTCGGTCGGGCTACTGTGCCCGCTACTCAGCTTTTCCTGGAGACGATTGAGGTCATGGGAAATGTCCACACTGCGCTGTTGCGCCAGTCGTTTGAGTTCCTCGATTTTCTGCTCGATTTCGTCCTGCTTCATGGTCGAATCCTTCCTTGATGCGCATCGATGAGAAAGGCCAATTTTTCCGGTAGCTGCCCTCTGGGAACGATGGCATCGACGAAGCCCTTCTCGAGGAGAAACTCTGACCTTTGGAAACCCTCCGGCAGCTTCTGACGAATGGTACCCTCGATGACCCTGGGACCCGCAAATCCGATCATGGCCCTGGGTTCGGCCAGGATCACATCCCCGAGAGAGGCAAAGCTCGCCGTGACACCGCCATAGGTGGGGTCGGTCAGGACCACGATGAAGGCCTGGCCGGACACCTCGAGCTGGGCGAGGGCCGCCGAGGTTTTGGCCATCTGCATCAACGAGAAAATCCCCTCCTGCATTCGGGCGCCGCCCGAGGTGGCGAACAACACCACGGGGAGGCCGCGTTCGGCTCCGAGGATGATGGCCCGGGCGATTTTCTCACCGACCACACTCCCCATGCTGCCGCCCATGAATTTGAAGGACATGAAGGCAAAGACCGCCTTGCGCCCTTTGACCTCGCCCGTACCGGTGATGACGGCCTCGTTGAGGCCGGAGGCGGTGCGAGCTTCGAGGATCTTGGCCTCATAGCCCGGAAAGCCGATCGGATTGATGCTGTAAACCTGGGAGGCGGTCTCCTGGAAGGTTCCCAAATCGACGGTGTATTTGATCCTTTCCTGAACCGTGATTCGGAAATGGTAGCCGCAGTGCCGGCAAACGAAAAAATCCCGCTCGAGTTCTCCATCATCCAGGTGGGCGTGGCAATTAGGACACTGGTGTTTTTGCAGCACCTCCGCCCGGTCGTCCCGAGACGCCGCGATCGAGACCTCGGTTTCCTGTTTTTGGTTCAGACCCAACGCATTTTTCAGAGAATCGAGCAGGCCCATCAGCCAATCTCCTTCATGATCTTTTCGAGGGCCCCCGTCCCGAAGCCGCCGCGGCGAAAGGTGGGGCTGTTGATGATCTTCATTTGTTCTTCCTTGTTGGTGGGGACCCCATCGAGGTAGAATTCGTCGAGGACGGCAAGCATTTTTTGAATGCCCTCCTGCCGGTTTCGGGCCCCGACGATGACCTTGGCTACCATCGAATCGTAGTGCGGGGGAACCTGATAACCGGTGTACAGGAAGCTGTCCACCCGAACCAAAAAGCCGCTGGGGGGACGGAACTCCTTCACCTTTCCGGGCGCCGTGGCGTTGATGCGCACTTCCATGGAATAGCGGTCGAATCGAATGTCCTCCTGCCGATACTGCAGAGGCTCCCCTCCGGCGACAAGGATCTGTTGACGCACCAGATCTACCCCGGTGACAGTCTCGGTGACTGGATGCTCCACCTGAATCCGGGCGTTGACTTCCATGAAATAGTACTTGCCATCCTTAAAAAGAAACTCGATGGTCCCGGCTCCGGAGTAATTGAGTCCCTGAAAAAGGCGGATGGCATCCTCCCCCATCTTCTGTCGAATTTCCGGTGTCACCTGGGGTGAGGGGCTTTCCTCCACCAGTTTCTGATGGTTGCGCTGAACCGAACAATCACGTTCGCCCAGGTGGATAACGTTGCCATGACGATCGCCCAGCATTTGCATTTCCACGTGGGCCCCGTCGACGATGTATTTTTCCAGGTAGACCGTACCATCGCCGAATGCTGCCTCCGCCTCGGCTGCAGCGATCTTGAGGTTGCTCGCGAGGTCCCTGGGATCGCGGACGACCCGCATTCCCTTGCCCCCTCCGCCCGCTGCCGCCTTGACGATGACCGGGTAACCGATTTCCTCGGCCGCCTTTTGAGCGGAAGCCAGATCCGACACAGACCCTTCAATCCCCGGGATGCAGGGGACACCATACTTTTTGGCGGTACTCTTGGCCTGAACCTTGTCCCCCAGAAGGTCGATGGTGTCGGGATTTGGCCCCACCCAAATCAGACCAGCGCCCAGAACCAGGCGGGCGAAGTCGGAATTTTCGGCCAGAAAGCCCACTCCCGGGTGAACGGCATCGGCCTCGCACATCAGGGCCGCGGTAACGATGTTATTTTTATTCAGGTAACTTTGTTTGGAGGGAGCCGGACCGATGCAAACAGCCCGATCGGCCATTTTGACGTGGAGGGATTCGCGGTCAGCCTCGGAATAAACAGCCACGGTCTTGATCCCAAGCTCCTTGCAGGCCCGAATGATCCGAACCGCGATTTCCCCCCGGTTTGCAATCAGGAGGGTTTTGATCATTTTTTGACTACCTCAAAGAGGGGGGCCCCATATTCAACCAGGGTCGCATTCGGCACAAGGATCTTGACGATGACACAGTCAAACTCGGCTTCGAGCTGGTTCATGTTCTTCATGGCCTCGAGGATGCAGAGGGTTTGGCCTTTCTTGACCTCCTGCCCCTCCTCCACGAAGGCCGGGGCGTCGGGAGCGGCAGATCGGTAGAAGGTTCCAACGATGGGGGCAGTAATGGTGACGGTATTGGTCGCGGAGGGTTTGGAAGGTTCGGTGGAAGCTGCCGCTGCAGCGGGAGGAACCTGAGGGGCTGTGGGAACCGAAAAGGCCGGCACCGGCGGATAGTTCATGGACACTGGGGGAGGAACTGCCGGACCACCCGCCCACCGCTTCAAAATCAGCTCGTGATCTCCCTGGCGAAATCGGATTTCCGCCAAACCGCTTTGATTGAAACTTTCCAGGATTTCAAGAACGTCCTTTTTATCCATGAGCGCTCCTTCAGCATTCCACACGTTGACCCTTCAACCCTAACATAGGCACCGCCAGGTGTCAACGGTGAAAAAAATCTACACCTCTTCAAGATTTCGGTTTAACATAGTTCTTATCGTCAGATTCAATAAAGGAGCCTTTTATGGACATCGAAAAATTGCTACCCCACAGAAAACCTTTTCTTTTCGTCGATGAGATCGTCGAGGCCACCCAGGAAAGGATCGTTGGAACCAAGACGTTCACTCCGGACGAATTTTTCTTTCCGGGCCACTTCCCTGGCTATCCGGTGGTCCCGGGGGTGATCCTCGTGGAAACCATGGCCCAGGTTGGCGGCGCCGGCATGGCGAAGCTGGGGGTGCTGGAGAACAAGATATTCTTTTTCGCCACCGCGGATAAGGTCAAGTTTCGAAAACAGGTCAAACCCAACGATACCGTACGCATCGAGGTTACCAACATCCGGGTCAGTTCCCGGATGCTGCGGCAATCGGGCCGGGTCCTGCTCGGGGACGAGGTAGCGGCCGAAGCGGAGTGGATGTGCCTGGTGGGAGACGCCACATGACGGTTCCCCAGCTCTTGTTTCAAGTGGGCCAAAAACGCGCCCAAAACCCCGTTCAATGGACCAAAAACGGAGACAAAACCTTTCATCAGGTGAGCTGGACGGAGTGGATGAGTCAGGTCGAAGAGGCGGCCTATGGCCTGTACGAACTCGGTTTGAAGCGCGGCCACAAGGTCGGCATCATCTCGGACAACCGCCCCCAGTGGCTGGTCGCGGATGTGGCCATCATGGCCCTGGGCGCCGCGGACGTTCCCAGAGGGGCGGATTCCACCGCCGCCGAAATTCGCTTTATCCTTCACCATTCCGAAAGCCTCGGCGTGATCTGCGAAGATTACGCACAATGGGAGAAAGTCCGCACGGGGCCAGGACCCGACCCGGCGCTCTCGTTTTGCATTCTGTTTCAGGGTGACCCGCCCGCCCCAACCGAGGGCCATACGCGGATGCTCTCCTGGACCCAACTCGTCGAGCTCGGCAAAAAGAGCAGGACCGATAACCCGCACTTGTTTCACGATCAACTCAGCCTCGGATCCGAGGATGATCTTGCCACGATCATTTACACATCGGGGACCACCGGGGAACCCAAGGGGGTGATGCTGGCCCACCGAAGTTTCCTGTTCCAAATCGACAAAATCAAAAAAATCCTGGACCTGGAAAGCAGCGACGTGATGCTCAGTGTCCTGCCCATATGGCACAGCTTCGAGCGGGCAGTCGAATACATCATTTTAAGTTACGGCGGGAGCGTGGCCTACTCCAAGCCCCTGGGCAAGGTGCTGATCGAAGACATGGCCATGGTCAACCCGACCTTTTTTCCCTCGGTACCGCGAATCTGGGAGGGAGTGCTGAATGCCGTGATGCGCAACGTTCGCTCCAAGAGTCCGGTGCAGCGTGCCCTGTTTCACTTTTTCCTCGGAATCGGCAAGATTCACGCCGATCTTCTGATGCTCTTCGAGGGGCGCGTGCCGCAGTACCACATCCCGAGCTTTCCCTGGGACCGCATCCTGAGTTTCTTTCCCCTCATTCTCTTTACCCCTTTGAACTTTTTGGGAAATCTTTTGGTGTTCAACAAACTCAAAAAGCTTTTGGGCAAAAGATTCCGTGCCGGAATCAGCGGGGGCGGGGCCCTGCCCTCCCACGTGGATCACTTCTTTCGGGCTGTGGGGATCAAGGTTCTGGAGGGATACGGCCTTACCGAGACGGGGCCGGTGCTCAGCTGCCGGGTTCAGCGACGCCCCGTCCCCCGGACCGTCGGCCCGCTGTTGGAAGGGATCGAGTACAAGGTGGTGACCGAGGATGGCCGTGAGGTCAAGAACGGGGAAAAGGGTGTTCTCTGGGTAAAAAGCCCCCAGGTCATGATGGGCTACTACAAAAACCCGGAAAAAACCGCCGAAGTGCTCAAAGACGGGTGGCTCAACACCGGCGATTTGGTGATCGCCACGATTCACCGCGAAATCCGCATCGTGGGGCGGGCCAAGGATACCATCGTTCTCCGTGGCGGCGAGAACATCGAGCCCGAACCCATCGAGCAGGTGCTGTTGCAATCCGAGGCCATCGACCAGGTGATGGTGGTGGGACAGGACCAAAAGTCTCTGGGGGCCCTCATCGTCCCCAACTTTGAGGTCGTCGAACGGGTGGCGAGGGAGCGGCGCCTGAGCTACTACGAAAAAGAAGAGCTCATTCACAACGACCTGATCCGGGATTACTTCAACACGATCATTCAAAATGCCGTCAACGCCAACACGGGATTCAAACCCTTCGAGCGAATCACGCGTTTCACCCTCCTGGAAGCCCCCTTCGAACCCCTGGTCGAAGTCACCGCCACCTTGAAACTCAAACGCAACGTGATCGCCCAGCGACGGGCCGACATTATCCGTGAGATGTTCGTGGAACGGTGATTCGCCCAGGGCTGGATCTTTTCTTTTTCCTCTCCGAAAACTCCAGCTGAGGTTGGCCTAACAATCGACCTGGCTGGAGTTTTGTTAGAAAACGGATGCATTTCCTCTCGCCTGCACATTTCCTGACCTGGCATGATTATTGCTTTACTCTATTACCAAAAGTCAAGGAGGAAAGTGTATGGATAGTTTGACACAAAAGGTGATCCAGACCCAGGGTGGTGTCTCGGACCTCAGGCCTTTGATCAAGGAGGTGGGGGAACTCGCCTATCGAAGTTTGGCGGAGTGCTGGGGTCTCGGCCGGGATGACATCCACGAGATTTTTGCGGATTTTTATCCCAAGATCCCAACGATCATCCAGCGATTTCACTACACGGGAGCGAGCTTCGCGAATTATGTCACGGTTTGCCTCAAATACTCGCTCAAAAGGTATCGGAGTAAAAAATTGACATCGGTGGTGGTCCACGGGCTGGAACACGAGGCGGTGGACGAGACAGCCCAGGAAAATAGCATGCACGATTTTTCGACCCAGCCAGCAATTCCGAACTTGAGTTTGCTATCCACCGGAGTTCCGGGCAAGTTCAAAGAAAAAAGGAGGTACCACATTTTGGCACTACGCTACTCCTGGTTCCTCAGCGAGGAGCAAATTTCCCAACTTGCTTCAAAATTGGACCTCCCACCACTTACATTGCTGGACCAGGTTGAACGAATCAGACAGATGCTGCTTCCGCGTCACGTCAAAAAAATGGCGATTGCGGACAAAAGGTCGACCTGCTTGCAGAGGCTTTATGCCTTGCGCAATAAAGTCGTTGCTGAAACCCGCCCCGACCGACTGGAAAAAGCCCGGATTTTGGAATCGCGCCTTCTCGAAAGGCTCGAACGCCTCAGGGGCCAATTGGAATCCCTCTCGATGCTGCCCAGTTTGGACATGATCCACGCGGTCACAGGGGTGCCGCGTACCACCATTGCCGGGATGTTGCAGCGTTTATATGCCAAGGAGCGTCGACGGCTGGGGTTGAACAACTGAGGGGATTGGATTATACAAGGTGGCCATGAGCCACCTAAGCCGTCCCCTGGTCTGGGTTGCCGGCCTCTATGTCGGCGCCCAGATTCTCTCCGACATTTCCAGCCTCAGGATTCTGAGTCTCTTCGGCCTTTCCGTGGACGGAGGGACCCTGATCTATCCCATCACCTTCACGCTTCGGGACCTCGTGCACAAAACCGGGGGCAAGTCGGCTGCCCGGGATGTGATCCTGGTGGCAGCCCTGCTCAACCTTTTCATGGCCCTGTTATTCTGGCTTGTCGGGATCCTCCCTCCCGATCCGGCGGTAGGCTCCCAGGAGAGCTTCGGGGTTCTCCTCAGTCCGGTCTGGCGCATCGTCCTGGCGAGCATCGTGGCCGAGCTGTTCAGCGAGTTGGTCGACGGTGAAATCTACAGCCTTTGGGTCAGGACACGGGGTCAAAAACGTCAATGGCTTCGGGTCCTGGTCTCCAACTCGGTGAGCGTCCCCCTGGACAGCCTGATCTTCAGCCTGGGCGCCTTCGCCTTCGATTTGAGCTGGGAAGTTGTCCTGGGAATCATCCTCGCCAACATCGGCATCAAGTGGGGGGTGACCCTGCTCTCTCTCCCCCTGATCTACACCGTACCGGAAGGACAGACGTTCAACGGGGACGGCTGACCATTTCTCCTTCCTGCTGGAGGCTCAAATAGCCCCGAACGGAAACGATGAGGTGGTCCAGGACCGGAATCCCGAGGATGGCACCTGCCTCCGTCAGCCTCCTCGTCACCTCGAGATCCTCGGAGCTGGGCTGCAGGTTACCGGAGGGATGATTGTGCGCCAGGATGACGCTGCAGGCATTGTCTGCCACCGCACGCCGGAACACTTCCCTGGGGTGCACCACGGTACGGTTCACCAACCCGACACTCACCGTATGAATGTTAATGGTTTCGTTAGCGCCATTCAGGGTGAGCACGAAAAAGTGCTCCTGCTCCCGAGCGGCATGATACCTCAAGAGTTGATACACCTGTTCCGGCCCGCTGATCTTGAAGTTTCTGGGGGCATACCGTCGCCGGTAAAACTCCCGGGAGGCTTGGAGGAGACTGAGCTTGGCCTTACCCAGCCCCTTGATGGGCGATGCAGTCAGTCCCCTTCGGTCCGTATCCAGGTACAACAGGGCGTCTCGGGCCAGTTCCTGAACCGGCTTTCCTGCACAGCCGCTGCCCAACATCACCGCCAGGAGTTCCAGATCGCTGAGCGTTTCCGCCCCTCCCCGAGCGAGCTTTTCCCTCGGAAGATCGGTGGGTTCCACGGCATAAACTGTTTGTTTTTCTTCCATCACCTGAATAACCCCACAATGCGGCCTTTTGTACGCGTTTTAGGCTCTCCCTTGACAGAAATCCCTCGTTTTTCTAGACTGACAGAGCGCCCAGGTGGTGAAATTGGTATACACGCTAGTTTCAGGTACTAGTGCCGCGAGGTGTGCGGGTTCGAGTCCCGCCCTGGGCAGTCGGCCACAAATCCTACAATGAAACCTGGAGGGTGGTGAATTCACCGGCGACAGCCCATCCCCGCTGACTTGACAAAATCCCTATCTGCTCGAGAATAGCCTAAGAGATGACACGCTTGCCGGCTTGGAGTGTTTTGTTCTCCCTGATGCTCTCCTGTAGCCCCGAAACACAACTCTCGCGGGTGCAGACCCAGCTCGAGGCTCTGTTTGAAATCCCGACGGTCGAGATGGTCTTTCGCGACGTGGTCTACCACCGAAGCAACCAGACGGCCCTGGGGTTGTTCTCCTACGACTCTCGCGAGACCCTGTTTCGAGTGCTGGTACGTGTTCAAGCAGGCTTTGACCTGAGCTCCGGGAATTTTTTTGTAGCACGCGAGGCCAATCGGATCATCATCCACCTGCCCAAGCCCCAAATACTGATGGCGGATGCCGACGATGAAAGTTTGCACGAATACTTTTCCCATGGTGACAAAATCGGTCTGAAATTCCTTCAGGAGCGAAAAACCGAACGCGTCGAAGCGGCAAAAGCTCAGGCCCTGAAAAACGGCATCCTCGGGGAAGCGTCCCGGCAGGCGCGCCTGCGTGTGAGCGAAATCCTCACCGCGCTGAATGTGGAACACTGGGACCTGAAGATCGACGGTGTGAGTGGGGCTGCCCCGTGAGCCGCCTCAAAAAGGTTCTACTGATTTCCACCATCCTCCTGCTGATGATTGCGCTGGTCATTTCGTTCTGGCCGGCGTTTCCCTTCAACTGGAGCTTAATCGCGGTGGTTCAGAACGTGTCGGTGACGAGCCGTTTTGAAAAATTGATCCCCCGAAACACCATCAACTTCGCGAGTTTCTACGGGACCTACATTTTTCCTTACGATTTCTTCGCGGCCGACACGGACTTCCAAAAATGGCGTGCGCTCTCGAACGAGAAGGTCGCCCTCCTCCCCAGCGCCGAAAAAGAGACCTACGAACTGGTTCGCTGGGCGGAAACCCTTGGAATCAACACCCTGAAGACCAGCCAGTTCTTTCCGATTAAGGTGATGGCCCGTTGTGGTATCGATTTTTCCCAGGACAAACTCGAGGTCATCCAAGAAGGGGATCATCCCATCCTGATCCTCCCCCCGTTGACGATCACCGAGTTCCAGATTCTGGACGAACCCCTGTCCGACTGGCCCGACTTTCCGTTTTCGGTTCAGACCTGGCGTGATACCATCCAGACCTTGAAACCGCGCCTTACCCAGCTCGTGCGGCAGGATTCCGGTTTGGAACAGATCGCCGAGGAAAATGGTATACGCCAACTCTCCCAGCTCGCCCGATCGGTCGGCTATCATCGGGTAAAAATTCAATTTCGCTCCCCATGAAGTTTTGGTGGCCCCTGGCCCTCCTTCTGGTTTCCTGCCAAAGTCTTTCCCCACCGTCCCTATCCGAGGCGGATC
>CALGPJ010000066.1 GCA_937960645.1 uncultured Spirochaetia bacterium
AAACGGGAGTGGGAGCGGCTGCAGACGGAGCGGGCGTTTCCGGCTCGGGAGCCCTTGCGGGAGTTTCATCGGCGGATCTGGAACCGGGAGGACGGACTGTGGACGGTGGACGGGCAGGATGTGTTCGGCCCCTCACAACCCTTGGGGAGGCTGCGGGCGTGAATCCCCCCGGAGGCGGTGCGGCATCGAGCACAATTGCCGAGGCACTAAAAAATTCTTTTCCGAATATATGGGAATACTCAGGAGAGAAAACTCTCCCTCACCCTCCGCCACGCCTCCCCTTCCCCGTCCGGCAACTCCCACCAACGCCGGCCGATGTGCTCGGGGGCGTGGGCGTCGCTGTGGCGCACCACCGGCCGTCCCCAGGTTTCCCCGCTGAAGTCTCTGCTCACCACTTCCACCGCATCGTAGGCGGCCCTTGGGAGAAAGCCCAGCTGTTGAATCACGCCGCCGTGTGGCCGGTCGATGTGAGCAGGAATCCAGAGTCCCCCGTGGCGGTGGATGAGCTCGCCCAGTTCTTCCCAGGCGATGTCGGTGGGGGCATGAAGCCACCAGGGGTACTCCTCCACCACGTACTCCTCACTGTCCACCACGATTTGGTCGCCGGTAAGCTCAGGTTTGTTGGGGACCTTGGGCTGCCGGGAGGCGATGACCTCCCCGAAGGCTAGGGCGGCCGCGCTGTCTGGAAACAGGGCAAGACAGTGCGCCTCCTCCCGGGTCGTCACTTCGAGGCCGGGGATGAAGCCCAGGCCCAGCTCACGGCAGATGGCCTCCAGGGCCGGGGTGTTGCGGGCACAGTTATGGTCGGTGAGGCCGATGATCCCCAGCCCCAGCTCACGGGCCCGTTGGGCGATGGTGCGCGGCCCCATGGTCAAGAGGGCGCAGGGGCTGAGGCACGAATGGATGTGCAGATCGACTTTCACGTTCTAGGGCAGATCGAGGAGCCTGCCCAGGTGGTAGCTGGCCCAAAACTGATTCTCGGCGGTCTGGTACACCGGGATGTCCTCCTGTTTGGCGGCCTCCAGCATGTCGGGCGGCGCCAGCCGGTTGGAGCAGAGCACGATGGCCGCCAGCCCCGCCAGGGACGCCACCGCCACGGTGTTCTTGTGGGCCTGGATGGTGATGAAGACGCTGTCGGCGGGAGCATTCCCCATGACGTCGGACAGGAGGTCCGACGTGAACCCCTGGCCAATGTCGAGGGCGGAATCGCCCCCGCCCAGTTTTTTCCAACCCAATTTTTCGGCGATTTCGCTGAGTTTCATACTTCTCCTCCCAGTTCGGGATGCCGGATCACACTGCGGACCAGGGTCCCCTTGCCCACTTCGCTCTCGATGTGAAAGTCGTCGCTCACGCGCTTGATGTTGGGCAGTCCCATACCGGCCCCAAAGCCGAGGCTTCGGATCCAGTCGTTGGCGGTACTCCACCCCTCGGTGAGCGCCTTCTCCAGATCTTCGATTCCCGGACCGACGTCCCGGGCTTCCAGGACGGTCTGCCGGGGCATGTGGGTGACTTTGAGCGTCCCACCCAGCGAATGGACAATGAGGTTCATTTCCATTTCGTAACTGGCCACGGCGACCCGGCGCAGGGTTTTGGGATCCAGCCCCTTTTCCTTGAGCTCCATCTTGATCGTTCCCGAGGCCGTCCCCGCATGCTCGAAATCGAACTTGTGCAACGAGAATTCCCGGGAGTAGATTGTCGTGCCCACCTCTTTCTGAGGGGAAAGTTTTTCCTCGAGTTGCTCCATCTCCTTGTTCATTTCCACGAGAAGGCCGGTCAAAATATCCCGGCTGGACACGATGCCCACCAGCTCGCTGTCCTTGTTCAACACCGGAAAGCGCCCGAAGTGGTACTTCTCAAAATACGAAATCCCCAGGCTCAGGGGCATGTCGTCCTCGAGGACGATGAGCTGGCGGCTCATGCGGCCCTCACAAGCTTCCTCGATGAAGCCCCCATCCAGGGCCTGGATAATGTCGTCGACGCTGATCAGACCCACGAGCCGCTTGCCCTCGACGATGGGCACGCCGGTGATTCGGTTGACCTTCATCAGCTGTTGGATGTGGCGCAGGCTGTCTTTTTTTTCGGCGGTGATAAGTTGGGTGGTCATCACATCCCGGATTTTCAGCCTGAGGGTGAGCTCGAGGACGACGGAGGGGCTCGAATCGAGCGAGAAGTTCGTCATAGGTTCAAGAGTTTGCCGATTTGAACGCAGGCTTCGAAGGTACTCAGGCGGGTGCGCAGCAGGGGGATGTTCAGCTGCTTCGCGAGTTGCACCGCCTTTTCCAGAGGTTGTTTGCCGTTGGTGATCAGCACCCCGTGGGCACCGACGATGTCGGCGGTTCGGACCACCTGTTCGGTGGTCAGGCTCGTCACCAGGAGGAGGTTATCTTTTTCGACGACGAGGACATCGCTCATCATGTCGCAGGCGCACACATGCTCGATGTTTGCGCCCTGGAGAGAGCCTCCGGCAAGGACCTCACAACCCAATTGGGTCTGAATTTGTTGGAGATTCATACTATCACCTTACTCGAAAATCATCGACCTGTCAATTATAATGTGATTTTAAGCACAATAATTAAAATATCTTCTCATAAACACTTGATATTTTTGGTTAATACGATTAAGATATTTTTGTTGTTCATCAAGAAACTTTAGGAGGCGCGCATGTTCGTTCAAGCTCCCGAGAGCATTCAATTCAGCTCCGAGCTCGATGATTTCATCGAAGAGTGGAAGAACAGACCCGGTAACCTGATCATGGTGCTGCATCGGGTCCAGGAGGAATTCGGCTACATCCCCCGAGCGGCGGCCATCGAGGTGGCCCACCGGCTGGGTGTGAACCTCGCCAAGATCTACGGTGTGATCACCTTTTATCACTTTTTCAAATTGACCAAGCCGGGACGCAACAAGATCCAGGTCTGCATGGGAACCGCGTGCTACCTCAAGAAGGGCGAGGACCTGATCAACGAGCTGGAGAACATCCTGGGAGTGGGGCTCAACACGGTGACCGACGACGGGGAGTTTTCGATGGAGGCGGTGCGGTGCGTGGGCTGCTGCGGCCTGGCCCCGGTGCTCATGGTCGGCAAGGACGTGTTCGGTAAGGTGACCAAGGCACAGCTGCCGGAAATCGTGGCCAAGTATCGCAAGGCCTGATGCACGAGAGGCTGGATGATTACATCCTGGACATTTTCCAGAATGCGGTGGAGGCGGGATCCAGCCGGGTAGAAGTGGAGTTGGATGACTCGGATGAACACATCCGGGTTCTCGTGAAGGACAACGGTCCGGGCATGGATGCGGGATTGGTTCGGAAGGTGCTCGATCCCTTCTACACCGATGGGGTCAAGCACCCCAACCGGAAGGTGGGCCTGGGGCTGCCGTTTTTGGAGCAGGCCGCCCGGCAAACCGGTGGCACCTTCCGCCTGGACAGTCAGCCAGGAAGGGGCACCGAGGTGGAATGGAGCTTTCCCAAAAATCACTGGGATGCTCCGCCACTGGGGGACATCCCCCGGCTCTGGCTGTCCGTTTTGAACTACCCGGGCCAGCACGAGGTGGTCATCCGGCGGCGTGGAGCGGGTATCGATTACGAAGTGCGCCGCTCGGAACTGCGCGAGGCACTGGGCAGTATGGAAGATGTTGGGGCCCTGGCCCTGATGGAAGAGTATCTGAGGTCACAGGAAGAAAAGGAGTGATGTATGGCAAAGATGACATTGGAAGAACTGAGGAAGTTGCGGGAGAGCTCCAAACAGGAGCTGGAACGGCGCGACAATTCGGGGAAGGACATCCACGTGATCGTGGGCATGGGAACGAGCGGCATCGCCTCGGGGGCGAAGTACACCCTGGAAGCCTTCGTCACCCTTTTGCAGGAGTTCAACATCACCAACGCGATCGTCCGTCAGACAGGCAGCATGGGGCTGGATCATGCCGAACCCACCGTGGAAATCCGCATGCCCGGCATGCCGGACACCATCTACGGACGCGTGACCCCCGAGGTCGCTCGGGAAATCGTGATGCAGCACATTTTGGGCAAGAGGCTCGTCGATGGTCATGTCTATGACCGACCCTCGAAAGACATTATGGGTTAGGAGGAACCATGTCGGTTAAAAATTATGTTTTGGTATGCGGCGGCACCGGTTGCGAATCGAGCCGATCCGACGACATCTGCAAAAACCTCCAGCGCGAGGTCGAGGCTGCCGGTCTGAGTCAGGATGTGCAGGTCGTCAAAACCGGATGCTTCGGTTTTTGCGAAAAGGGCCCCCTGGTCAAGGTCCTTCCGGACGAAAGCTTTTACGTCGAGGTCAAACCGGAGGATGCCGGCGAGATCGTGAGGGAGCATCTGGTCAAGGGCCGGACCGTCAACCGCCTGCTGTACAAGGAAGACAACAAACACGTTGCCGAAAACATCAAGTTCTACCAGAAACAGTACCGGATCGTGCTGCGAAACTGTGGCTTCATCAACCCGGAACGCATCGAGGAGTACATTGCCCGGGAAGGCTACGCGGCCCTGGAAAAGGTGCTCTTCGAAATGACGCCGGATCAGGTGATCGAGGAAGTCAAGAAATCGGGACTGCGCGGCCGCGGCGGGGCGGGGTTCCCCACATGGATGAAGTGGAACTTCACCAAGCAAGTCAACGCAGAAACGAAGTACATCGTCTGTAACGCCGATGAGGGCGACCCCGGGGCCTACATGGACCGATCCACCCTGGAGGGAGACCCACACTCCATCCTGGAGGCCATGACCATCGCCGGCTACACGGTTGGCGCCAACCAGGGCTACATCTACATCCGCGCCGAATACCCGCTGGCCATCGACCGCCTCAAGATCGCCATCCAGCAGGCCCGGGAAATGGGGCTTTTAGGACAGAACATCCTGGGTTCCAACTTCAGCTTCGATATCGACATCCGGCTGGGTGCGGGTGCCTTCGTCTGCGGTGAAGAAACAGCTCTCCTGACCAGCATCGAGGGCAACCGGGGCATGCCCAAGCCACGCCCCCCCTTCCCTGCAGTCAAGGGTCTGTGGGACGCGCCGACCGTCATCAACAACGTCGAGACCTGGGCCAACATCCCCGTCATCATCCTGCGCGGCGGCGAATGGTTCGCGCGCATCGGCACCGAGACGAGCAAGGGCACCAAGGTGTTCGCCCTGACCGGAAAAATCAACAACTCGGGCCTGGTCGAGGTCCCGATGGGGACGACCCTGCGCGAGATCGTCTTCGACATCGGCGGCGGCATCAAAAATGGGCGCAAATTCAAGGCCGTTCAAACCGGGGGGCCCTCGGGCGGCGTGATCACCGAGGAGTTCCTGGACACGCCCATCGATTTCGAAAACCTGCAGAAGCTGGGTTCCATTATGGGTTCCGGCGGTATGATCGTCATGGACGAGGACGACTGCATCGTGGATGTGGCCAAGTTCTACCTGGGCTTCACGGTGGACGAGAGCTGCGGCAAATGTGCCCCCTGCCGTAACGGCGGGCGCCAGATGTTGGGCCTGTTGGAAAAAATCACCAAGGGCAACGGCACCCGGGAGGACCTGGAGACCATGAAGACCCTGGGCAAGGCCATGCAGCGCGCCAGCCTGTGCGGACTGGGGCAGACGGCGCCCAACCCGGTGCTTTCCACCATACGCTACTTCCACGACGAGTACCTGGCCCACATCGATGAAAAACGCTGTCCCGCGGGTGTGTGCAAGGACCTCATCACCTACTACATCCTGCCGGACAAGTGCATTGGTTGTACCCTGTGCGCCCGCCGCTGTCCGGTGAGCTGCATCAGCGGAGAACGTAAACAGGTTCACGTCATCGACACCGCCCGCTGTATCAAGTGCGGCGAATGCTACCAGGCGTGTAAATTCGACGCCGTAACCCGGAGGTAAACCATGAGTCTCGTCAATATCAAAATCGATGGCAAGCAAATACAGGTCGAAGAGGGCATCAGCCTGCTTCAGGCCGCCCGCAAGGCCCAGCTAAAGATCCCGGCGCTGTGCTACCACCCGGACCTGCCGGCCTGGGCGGCGTGCGGCATCTGCGTGGTCAAGGTGGAAAAAAGCCCCAAGATGATGCGGGCCTGTTCCCTGCCGGTGAGCGAAGGCCTGAGCGTCGTCACCAACGACCCCGAGCTGGTGGAAGTGCGCCGCTCGGTGCTGCAGCTCATCCTGGCCTCACACCCTCAGGAGTGTCTGACCTGCATGCGCAACCAGAACTGCGAGCTCCAGCGCCTCAGTGCCGAATTTGGCATCCGGGACATCCCCTTCGAGATGCGGCCCAAAAAGCTGCCCAAGGACGAGAGCACCACCAGCATCGTGCTGGACCCCAGCAAGTGTGTGCTCTGTGGCCGCTGCGTGAGCGTGTGCCAGGGCATGCAGAATGTTTGGGCTTTGGAATTCCTGAGCCGCGGAGACCAGACCCGCATCGCTCCCGCGGGGGACATTCAGTTGGACGACAGCCCCTGCATCAAGTGTGGTCAATGTTCCGCCCACTGCCCGGTGGGGGCGATTTACGAGAAAGACGAAACGGCCCGCGTCTGGAGCAACCTCATGGACCCCACGAAAAGCTGCATCGTTCAGATCGCCCCCGCCGTTCGCGTGGCCCTGGGGGAAGCCTTCGGCCTGGAGCCGGGAACCCTGACCACGGGCAAGATCTACACGGCCCTCAAGATGCTCGGATTCAAGGCAGTGTTCGACACCAACTTTGGCGCCGACCTCACCATCATGGAGGAGGGAAGCGAGCTGGTGGAACGGCTCACAAAGCATCCAGAAAAGTTGCCCCTCATCACGACGTGCTGCCCAGCCTGGGTGGACTATCTGGAAAAATACTACCCCGAGATGATTCCGCATTTCTCCACCGCTAAGAGCCCCCAGGCCATGGTCGGCGCCCTCACCAAGACCTACTATGCCCAAAAGGTTGGTCTGGATCCGGCAAGCATCTTCCACGTGAGCGTCATGCCCTGTACCGCCAAGAAGTTTGAGGTCCAGCGCGATCAGACCATGCACAGCTCGGGCTTCCAGGACATCGATTGCAGCATCACGACGAGGGAGCTCGCCCGCATGATCAAGCAGGCGGGGATTGACTTCCTCAACCTTCCCGATAGCCCCGCCGACGATCCCCTGGGGGAATACACCGGTGCCGGTACAATCTTCGGCGTGACGGGCGGTGTGATGGAAGCGGCCATTCGAACCGCCCACTACCTTCTCACCAATCAGGAAATGGGCGACGTAAACTTCACCCCGGTGCGCGGTATCGAGGGCATCAAGGAGGCAACCTTGCAGGTTGCCGGCAAAACCCTGAAGATTGCGGTTGCCCACCAGATGGGCAACATCCAGACCGTGCTGGAACGGGTCAAGGCTGCCCAGGCCAGGGGAGAGGAACTTCCCTACCACTTCATCGAGGTGATGGCCTGCCGCGGCGGCTGCGTCGGCGGTGGGGGTCAGCCCTACGGCGCCACCGACGAGATTCGACTCCAACGCACCCAGGGGATCTACAAAGATGACAGCATCAGCAAAGAGCGTTGTTCCCACAAAAACCCCTCGATCCAAAAGGTTTACCGGGAGTTCCTGGGCCATCCGCTCAGCGAGAAGAGCCACCACCTCCTGCACACCCACTACGTACCCCGGCCCCTGTACCGAAAATAGATCGGCACAAGGCTACCCGGATCAGCCCCTGCCCTGCGCCGGGGCTTTTTTGTGCCCTTGCCATTGAGTAAAAGGCGAATTATAGTTCATTCGAGGTGACGAACTTTTGGAAATTATCGGTGGATTTTTCAACCAGTTTGTATCCCAGCTCCAGGGGCCAACCGTGGCCTTTTTGCTGGGGGGATTTCTCTTTTCTTTGGGGGGCAGCAAGCTTCAGATACCCAATCAGGTTTACCAACTCACCGTGTTCATCCTTTTGATGCGGATGGGTCTGGCCGGTGGCGCCGCTCTCCGAGAGGCCAATCTCAGGGAACTTTTTTTCCCCGCCCTGTTTACGGCCCTGCTCGGCTTTCTCGTGGTGATCCTGGGCCTGGGGTATTTTTCCTTATCCCGGAGTGTGAAGCGCGCCGACGCCCTTGCCACCGCGGGACTTTTTGCTGCGGTGAGCTCGGGGACCCTCTTCGCGGCCCTGCTGGAGCTGGAAAAGGCGAGCATCTTCTACGAGGCTTGGGTACCCGCCCTCTATCCCATCATGGACCTGCCTGCCCTGATGACGGCCATTGTTCTGGCGCGCCAGGGTAAGGTTTCGGATTCAAAATCGGCAAAATTTGGGCTGGGCCAGGTGCTCCTGGACACGGTGCGCAGCTCGGGTTTCAGTGCCCTCCTGCTGGGCATGGCCCTGGGGTTGTTCAGCAACTCCCAAAGCGTCTACAAGGGCTTCTACGACCTCCTATTCCCCGGATTCATCACCATCCTCATGGTAAGCCTGGGCATCGATGCCGCCCAAAGGATCGGAGAGTTACGCCAGGTTGCCGGCTGGTTTCTGGGCTACGCGGCCCTCGCTCCGCTGGTTCACGGGCTGATCGGTTTTGGGTTGGGGTACCTTGCCCACCTGATCACGGGGCTGAGTCCGGGCGGGGTTATCGTGATCGCGGTCATCACGGCCTCCAATTCGGACATTCTGGGCCCGGCGACCATTCGCGCCGGTATCCCGGAGGCCAACCCGTCGGCCTACATTGGATCGTCGACGGGGATCGGAACACCGGTCGCCGTCGCCGTGGGCATCCCCCTGTTCATCCAGCTGGGAAGAATTGTGTTTCATCTATGAGGGAGGGATCGATGTTTCACGAGGCATGGAAAATCACCATCATCACCGAGAGAACCCTGGAGCAGAAGGTGTCTCGGCTGCTCATGGACATGGGGTGCAAGGGCTTCACGCTTTTTGACGTCGGCGGCCGGGGTCTGCATCACTTCCACGCTCCCGTCGAACGCGGTATCGCGCCCGAAGAATTCACCGAAATCCAATTCGAAGCCATCCTGCAAAATCGTGAGAGAGCCGAGTCGATCGCTCGAAAGATCGTTCAGGAATTTTTCGACTACTACGCCGGCATCGTGTTTTTGGAGCGCGTGGAGGTCGTTCGGGCCGAACGCTTCTAGCCTGTCCCCTCCGTCAGGAACCGAAGACCCCCATTCTGCCGCCGACCATCCGTCTGAAACCTTTGGATCATCTGTTCCAAAACCTGGGCCATACTCGTGATTTCCTGGGATGCGGCCGCCGTCTCCTCGGCTGTGGAGCTGACGTCCTGGGAAGCCCTGTTGAGCTCTTCCAGGGCCTCTTCGATCTGCGCCAGCTGGGCGCTCTCCTGCTGGTTGCGTTGGGCGATGAGTTGCATCTCCTGGTTGATCCCGGTCACGGCGTTGACCATGTTTTGAAGGTAGGCCAGGGTCGCATCGGTGGAAGCCACTCCGTACATGATTTTTTCGAGCACACGATTGATGAGATTTGCGGTGTTTTTGGCAGCCTCGGCGCTTCGATTCGCCAGCGCACGAACCTCATCGGCCACGACGCTGAAACCCTTACCGTACTTTCCCGCACGTGCCGCCTCGACACTGGCATTGAGGGCCAGGAGGTTCACCTGGAAAGCGATGTCATCGATGGTCTTGATCACCTTTTGAATGTCGCGTGCGGAATTGACAATGTCCTGAATCGCCCCGGCTAGATCCTTGACTTGCTGCTGGCTGTCCAGGGCTGCCTTGTTGATGTCGGATGCTTTTTGAGAGGACTGGCGGGCTACTTGGGTGTTTTCCTGGCTGAGTTGGACGATTTGCCGGAGATTGCTTCCCACTTGAGACAGATTGGCGGCGGTTCGGTTGGCACCGGAGCTCAAGACCTGGGCACCGTCCGCAATTTGGCTGACCCCCTGGTGTACCTGCTGGGAGGCTCCCTGGATGGCTTGAACCAGCTGGTTGAGCTGTTCGACCATCCGCGTAAATGCCAGGCCGAACTGGTCCTGATCGCTGGCTACCTTGGGGCGGATGCACAGATCCCCCTGAGCGATCGACAAGGCAACCTGCGCATTGTCGGAAAGGTAGGTCTGCAACTGACGAAGAGAAGCGAACATCCTTCCGATTTCGTCACCGCGCTGGAGAAATTTCGGATCGAAGCTGGTCGCTTTCCCCAGGGCGGAGTCCTGGAGCAGACCCGTCATGGTTTGGATGGGACGCAACAATTGTCGATGAAAGTAGACGCTGAGAAAAACAAAGGTCAAAAACAGGATGCTGGCACTGATGACCAGACTCCAAAATCCCGCACTTGCCGAACTCTCCTGGACGAAGGAGAGGGGGATACCGATAAAAATCATCCCAATGACTTTTTGGGTGTAGTCTCTCAGGGGCATGTAAACCGTGGTATAAGGTTTCCCCAGGATCTGAGACGGGCCGAAGTAATTCTGCCCCTTCTGGAGAACGGTTTCCTCGATCAGGGGATTGCCCAGGCGCGTGCCGATGGCCCGCTCGCCATTCAGATTTCTGATGGTGGTAACCAGACGGGTATCGCCCCGGAAAATGGTCACTTCGGCTCCGAAAAGCTTTTTCAGCCGGTCGACATAACTCGGGTCACTTAAAACATAGCCCGTGGATATCGTGCCCAGGACCTTACCCCGCTCATCCAGGATCGGTGCCGCCCCCCGAATCGACAGAGCCACCACCTTGCCCTCTTCCACAGCGACCAGACGCCTCCCCTCGAGAGCGGCCTGAATCGTTACCTGACTGGCGATGCTGTCCCCAAAGTTATCGGGATCGTGCGCCCGGGCGATCACCGCGCCCTGAGCATCGGTGAAAACCAGATAATCGGTTCCGAAGGACCGCATCGCCAGTTTACCCAGCTGGACCCCACCCTCATGATCTTTCCTTTCCACGATTTCTCGGGCACGAGCCGAATTTTCGAACCATTGCACCAGGTTTTCGATGGTCCTTTTTCGGCTTTCCCAATCATCCAGGAGGTTCTGGCTGGAGGTACGCAGCCGTTCCTCGAACAGCTGCATGAAGGCACGTTCGGTGATGATCACCCGGACAAGATAGATGCTGAGGGCAATGAAACTGAAAGCGACCAACACCAGGAACAAAAGTTTTACCGATAAGGAGAGACTCTTTTTCATAAAAAAAAGATAGTGCCAGAATGCTTGCTTGTCATCCACGAAAACGAACGGAGCTTAGAACTTCAACGCACTCTCGATCTGGATCCGGCTGCGCCGCTTCTCCCCGATGTACTGCCCCATTTCTTCGGTCGAAAACGACATGTTGAGTTCCCAGGTCTCGAAGAATCGAAATCCGGCACCCGCGGAGAGATTTCCTGCACCCAAACCCGCCCGAAGTGAAAGAAAATTCACCAGGCGCAGCTCTCCCCCCAGATTGAACCATGTCAGCCAGGAAGGTGTCTGTAACCCTTTGATGGGCACCCGAGTCTCCAAATGAATCTTGGGCTGGATGATATCCGCAAACTCGCCGAAGTCCGGCTTCCAGGCGACCCCCGCGCGCACCATGGTGGGAAAAACGAAAACATCGTTGTCTTTGGTGCCCGAGGTCGGCAGCAAAAAGCTCGAGAGAAGGGCACTCAGATCGTTCTTACGATCACCCAAATCGAGGCTGCCGATGTCTGTGACAGCCAACCCAAAACTCACATGGCGCCCTTCCAGGAGCAGCCCCAGATTGAGGCTGATCATCGGGAAGGTGTAAATCGGATGGTTCAGATTCAGGCTCCCGCCTGAAAGCAGTCCCAGCAGGTTGAGGACGCTGTACTCCGTCCAGTAATGGAAACTGATTCGAGTGGACCCGCCCACGTGCAGCACCCAATCCGGTTTGGGGGGCACGATTTCACCGGCCTCGTTGAGCAGGGGCTCCTCTTCGACTTCGGGAGGAGTTCCCAGGATGAAGGAAACCGCGTATCCCGTGATGAGAGAGGCAGAGGTCAAAAACTCCAGATTGGAGGCCATAAGGTTTTGGTCGCGCCCGAAGAGCTGCGAGTCCAGAACCAGGGCAAGCCCCAAACCTTTGCCAACCCACCCCAGCCCCAGGGTCTCCTGAAAACCCAGCCCATTCTGGGTGGTGACATCCGAAACGAACTCCAACACGGGATTGGGCGGAGGGGCGAAGAGGTTGAAATTCTGAAAACTGCCATCCTTCAAATAGACGACGGTTTTGCTGAGGTCCTGAAATCGCAGGAAGGTCCCCGTGTTGCTGATGAGGTAGAAATGGTCGCCTGTGGGCCTGGCGAAACCCGCCGGGTTATTAAAAAGGGAGTTCCAGCCCGCTGCGTGGGCAACGAAGCTCCCTCCCTGAGCGAGAACTTCCGGCGTGTACGGTTCATAGGGTGGAAGGTACCGTTCCTGGGCCCAGCCTCCAAAAGCCACAAACAAAAAAATCGCACAAATGAGGTTTCGCATCCCCTCCCCCTAAAACGGCAAGAGATCACCAATCCGCTCCAAATGTTCATA
>CALGPJ010000067.1 GCA_937960645.1 uncultured Spirochaetia bacterium
CCTGGATCGAGGTTCCGTTGTTCGCCATCGCAATGCTCGGTGCCGGAGCCATGCTCCTGTTCGAAAACCACGACAACGTTCACCATGTCCTGAAATCCGTGGAGTGGGAGACCATCTTTTTCTTCGTGGGACTCTTCATCATGGTCGGCGGCCTGGTGGAGCTGGGCGTGATCGAGTTTCTTTCGGAAAAGATTCTCGACTTCACCCGAGGGAACCTGGTCCTAACCGGAAATCTCATCCTTTGGTTTAGTGGCCTACTGTCCGGGGTGGTGGACAACATCCCCTACGTCGCCACCATGATCCCCCTGGTGAAAGGAATTCAGTCCTCTCTGAGCGATCCGGCTGCGGCTAATCCGTTGTGGTGGGCCCTTTCCCTGGGAGCCTGTCTCGGGGGAAACCTGACCCTGGTGGGAGCCAGTGCCAACGTCGTTTCTGCGGGAATCGCCGCGCGCAACGGTCATCCGATCAGCTTTGTTCGTTTCATGAAATACGGGTTGGGTATCGGTGTGCTGACCCTTCTGGTTTCCAACATCTGGTTGATGGTGTTTTACTTCCGCTGAGAAACTCAAACCTCCCCGGTATATCCCGGGGATGGTCTTAAACGTTGTACGTCGACGAACTCACCTTACCGCCGGTTCCCGTCCAGTTGGTGTGAAAGAACTCCCCCCTGGGTCGATCTACCCGCTCGTAGGTGTGCGCACCGAAGTAGTCGCGCAGGGCCTGAACCATGTTCGCGGGCAGCCGCTCGGTCCGGTAGCCGTCGAAGAAGGCCAGGGCACTGGACATGGCCGGCACAGGTATACCTCCGATGACGGCCTGCGACACCACCCGCCGCCAGGAAGCCTGGGTGCGTTCCAGAATCTCGCGGAAGTAGGGAGCCACCATGAGGTTGTCCAGGTTGGGGTCTTTGTCGAAGGCTTCCTTGATCTTGCCCAGGAAGACCGAACGGATGATGCACCCGCCCCGCCACATCAGGGCGATCCCGCCGAAGTTCAGGTTCCAGCCGTATTCCTTCGAGGCCTCGCGCATCAGCATGAAGCCCTGGGCGTAGGAGATGATCTTGCTGGCCAGAAGGGCCTGGCCCAGGTCTTCCACAAGGGCCTCGTGGGCTCCCTGGAAGCCCTTTTCCGGACCGTGGATGAGCTTGCTGGCACGAACGCGCTCGTCCTTCATGGCGCTCAACGAGCGGGCGAACACCGATTCCATGATCAGGGTGACCGGCACGCCCATGTCGAGGGCGTTGATGCCGGTCCACTTGCCCGTCCCTTTTTGGCCGGCGGCGTCGAGGATCTTCTCCACAAGGGGGCTGCCGTCCTCGTCTTTTTTGCCCAACACGTCGGCCGCGATCTCGATGAGGTAGGAATTGAGTTCACCCTGGTTCCACTGCTCGAAGGCTGCCTTCATGGCCTTGTGGTCCATCCCGGCGAGTTTCATGATGTGGTAGGCCTCGGCAATGAGTTGAATGTCCCCGTACTCGATACCGTTGTGGACCATCTTGACGTAGTGGCCGGCTCCACCCGATCCGACCCAATCGCAGCAGGGCTCTCCCGTTTCTGTCTTGGCACTGATGCCCTGAAATATTTCCTTGATGACGGGCCAGGCCTGGGTGTGACCGCCAGGCATGATGCTCGGCCCGAATCGAGCCCCTTCCTCCCCGCCGCTCACTCCCGTCCCGACGAAGAGGATGCCCTTTTCGGCCAAATAATGGGCGCGGCGTTCGGAATCGGGGAAGTGGCTGTTCCCCCCGTCGATGATGATGTCACCGTGCTCGAGGTAGGGGAGCAGCTGTTCAATGTTTTGGTCGACGGCCTCGCCGGCCTTGACCATCAGCATGATCCGGCGCGGTCGCTTCAGCATCCCGACGAACTCCTCGAGGGTGTGGGCCCCCAGGATGGTAGAGCGGCCGGCGGCGGCGTCCTGCAGGAATTCGTCCACCTTGCTCACGGTGCGGTTGAACACGGCAACGGTGGCTCCGTGATCGTTCATGTTGAGGACCAGATTTTGACCCATCACGGCCAGGCCGATGAGTCCAATGTCTGCTTGGGCTGTCATGGTAATAACATAATCGAAAATCGAGTGACTTGGAAGGGTTTTTGGGGTATCATGAACCAAAAAGGAGGATGATATGGCGGAGCGTTCCAACAATTCGGGGGCCCTCATCGGGCTTTTAGGGCTCGCGGCCCTGATCGCAAGCTGGTTCTTTGTGTTCGTGCGGCTGGCCTTGATCGACGTCGTTTTGTGGGACTGGTTTTTACGGTTTTGGCAGAATTCGCCGCGGTTCGATACCCTCGACACCTGGGCCTTTCTGGTGATTTTTTTGGTTCCGACGCTTCTCGTCCTCATTGCCGTGCCCGCCATCATCCGCTCCTCGTATTTTCAGGCGCGCATTCCGATGTGGATCGGGGCCATCCTGCTGGCGGCTGCCTTCCTCTACAGGGTTTTTCCGATTGCAGAGAATGACCTGAGCCGCAACGCGGTCCGATTCCTGACGGATACGGGCCTGGTCACCGTGGGTCCAGCCTTCTTCCTCCACCTTGGGGGCATCGTCCTCCTCTTCGTGTCGGCGGCCCGGGCCAAGGGGTGACCCGGGTCTCTTTTTACGGTACGGCGGACGCTTCGGCAGGTGTCTTCCACCAGGGCCTGGTCTGGGTGCTCAACGACGAGGACCAGCTCTGGCGCGCTTATGAGCCTTCCGGCGGCCACCCCCGCAAAATTGAATCTCCCTTCCGGGACGCCGAGGAGGCCGACCTCGAGGCCTGTGTTCTGACGCCCGAGGGGCTGTGGGCTTGCGGCTGGTTCTCAGCGATGACGGAGAAAATTACAAGGATGGGGACGTTCTAAAGGAGCGCGAATTTCACGGCCTCTGGTATTCCCGTGAAGAAATACTAGACTGAAGCCAAGGAGGATCGGAAATGACCTTGCACTTTTTGAGCACGGGGGCCGGGGAAAACCGTTTGAAACGGCTTATCGAAAAGAGGCTGGTTCCAGGGGCCAATAAGCAAGAAATCGATGCGATGATTTGGGACCTATTTGGAGAGGATTGGGCGGTAATGTTTACCGATCTATCCGGGTTTTCCCGCAACGTGGCCCAATTTGGCATCATCCACTTTCTGGTGACGATCTACGAGGCCGAGTTCCTCCTCACTCCCATCATCGAGGACCACGGCGGCTTCATCTTGAAGGTCGAAGGGGACAGTTTTCTGGTGATCTTCCGCAAGCCCCAGCGTGCCCTGGAGTGCGCCCTGGCTATGCAAAAAACCCTGATCATCGCCAATCAGGACCGCGTCCCCGAAGAAAAGATCCTCCTCTGTGTGGGTCTGGGCTACGGTCGTGTTCTAAGAATTGGTGACAACGACGTGTACGGTGCCGAGGTCAACGTTGCCAGCAAGCTCGGGGAGGATACCGCAAAAGCGGGGGACATCCTGGTTTCGGAGGGCTTTTACCAATCCGTGAGCCCCCGGAAAGAGGAAAACTGGAAGAAGTTGGACGTCGAGATTCCTGGTACATCAGGTGCCTGGAAGTATGTATACTGAACAAGAAAGATTTTACGTTTAGGAGGGAGACGCATCGTGCCACAGACCTGGTGGGAGGTCATCGTTTTCGGGCTGGTGACCATCATTACGGCTTTTTTCATGGAGGGAGTGGCCTGGTTCACCCATAAGTTCGTCATGCATGGTTTTCTTTGGGTCCTTCATGAGGATCACCATCGTCCGCGCAAGGGCGTGTTCGAGAAAAACGATCTGTTCGCCGTGTTCTTTGCCGTACCCAGTGCGGTATCCGTTTTTTTTGGTTTGGCGTATAATCTGTACTTACTGACGGCCCTGGGCCTGGGCATGACGCTCTACGGCATCGGCTACGTGGTCTTCCACGACATGATCTTCCACAAGCGCATCCGGGTGCCTACGCCCAGGTTCGCCTACATGCAGCGCATCATCAATGCTCACCGTTACCATCATTCCAGCGGGTCTCGCAAGGAAGACAATCATGCCTTCGGTTTCCTCTGGGCCCCCGCCAAGTACCGGGAATGGCCGCCGCGGGGCATGCCGCCGCCGCGCCCCAAACAGGACCGGCAGGGGGCCTGATCAGCAGGGAGCCTGCCCGGGTGCCCGGAAAAAGGGAATCACGTCTCGGATGTTGGCCATGCCCGTCACGTACTGCAATAGCCGCTCGAAGCCCAGGCCAAAGCCGGCGTGCGGGGTGGTCCCGAAACGGCGCAGGTCCAGGTACCATTCGTAGTCCCGGCCTTCCATGCCCAGTTCGGCCATGCGTGCCTCGAGCTTGACCAAATCGTCCTCGCGCTGGCTTCCCCCGATGATCTCGCCCAGACGGGGAACCAACACGTCCATGGCCCGGACCGTCTTGCCGTCTGGGTTCTGTTTCATGTAAAAGGCCTTGATGTCCCTGGGATAGTCCGTTACGATCACCGGCCCCCCGACGTACACCTCGGTCAGGTATTTTTCGTGTTCGCTCTGCAGGTCCATGCCCCAACTCACGGGGTACTCGAATTTTTGCCCCCCTGCCACGGCCTTCTCCAGGGCTGCGATGGCCTGGGAGTAGGTGAGGTGGGCGAAGTCGGCATCCCTGACCCGTCGTAATTGTTCCAGAAGCCCGTTCTGAATCCATCGGTCGAAGAATTCCATGTCCTCGGGGGCCCCTTCCAGAGCATCTCGCAGGAGGGTCTGAATCAGGCCCTGGGCCAGCTGCATGTCGTCGTCGAGCTCGAAGAAGGCCGCTTCGGGTTCCACCATCCAGAACTCGCTCAGGTGGCGGGCGGTGTTGGAGTTTTCGGCACGGAAGGTGGGGCCGAAGGTGTAGACCCGGCCCAGGGCCAGGGCCAGGGCCTCGGCGTTGAGCTGGCCGCTGACGCTCAGGTGGGCCGGTCGACCGAAAAATTCCTGCCCTTCACCGAGCTTTGCGGAAACAGCAAACATCTGCCCGGCCCCCTCGGCGTCCGAGGTGGTGATGATGGGAGTGTGCACCCAAACGAAGCCCAACCCCCGGAAATAGCGGTGGATGGAGGCGGCCAAAAGGTCGCGCAGCCGAAAAATCGCGCCGAAGGTGTTGGTGCGGGCCCTCAGGTGGGTCCAATCCCGTAAAAACTCGAAGCTGTGGCGCTTCTTCTGAAGCGGGTAGGTGGGATCTGGAGTTCCGTAGACCTCCAGCTCCGTGGCTGCCAGCTCTCGGGGTTGCTCGGCCGCCGGCGAGGGGACCCAGCGGCCACGCACGCGCACCGAGGCCCCCGTCTGAAGCCCGGCCAGACGTGTCCGATCCCATACGCCCAGGTCGAACACCGCCTGAAGGTTGCGCAGGCACGAGCCGTCGTTGAGCTCCACGAAGACGGCGCTCTTTGTTTCGCGTGCGGTTCGCACCCAGCCGCGAACCTCCACGTCCAGATCCTGATCGAGGTGCAGGATGTCTCGGATGAGCTTGTTCACGCTGGACATCATACTTCAGGAAGGTTGCTTTGGGCAAGAAAGGATCGGATGCCGATAAAATGAATAGGAATGCGTGTCTTTTCCATGCCTTTTTTGATTCTATGTGCTGGAGCAGTCCTGGCCCAGAATCGTCCGGCCTGGATGGATCAAAGCGCCCAGCTCGTGTACCCCAGGGGCTACGATTCCTCGCGTTCCTATCCCCTGGTGATCTGGCTGCCGTATACCGGCGGCACCGCTTTGGAGTCTTTTACGTTCCACCAGCGCGACATCCCCCAGGACCGCTACCTGGTCCTGCTCCCGCCCGGGCGGCCCCAGCGTACCGATTACCTGCCCGCCTTCGACCGCTTTGTCGGCTGGTACGAGCAAATGATCCTCAAGTCCCTGGGCAGTCTGGTCCAGCTTCTCGGACGGGAGCCCTCGGCCATCGTGCTGGCGGGGCATTCCCTTGGTGGTGATCTGGCCTGGGCCCTGAGTGTC
This sequence comes from uncultured Spirochaetia bacterium, assembly GCA_937960645.1. Classification (GTDB taxonomy): domain Bacteria; phylum Spirochaetota; class Spirochaetia; order JABEVK01; family JABEVK01; genus DYOB01. The sequence goes on from CALGPJ010000067.1 coordinate 5,913, forward strand.
CGCAATCCCCACCGGTTTGACGGTGTGGTGCTTTCAGGGACCCGGGCCAGCCAGCAACCCAGTGCCGGCGCCCTCGAGGCCCTAAAACGCACGGGAACCCGGTTTTATTTTTTTCTGGGACAACGGGAAGATCGGACCCGCCGGGAGGGCATGAACCGGGCCATCGACAGTTTGCGTCGCCAGAACATCCCCCTGCGCTTTCACGAAATCCCCGGCGCGGGCCACCAGCTGCCGCCCTACGGGGATTTCATTGGGGCGTTGGAATGGGTCCTGGCATCGCGTTTTTAGGGGTGATTGGGATAGTCCCGGGGACAATTGCCGCGGCACCAAATTGGAAACATCCTCTTGACAAAAAAGCCTTTTGACCCTTATCCTCGGCGCAAAGTGAATCAGGAGGTTAAAAGTGATTCAAAAGTTCTCAAAATTGGCCCTTGGGGCCATCTTGCTGCTGGGTTCCTGTTCCCCCGTGGAATTTTGGGACTCGGGTCTGGGCTCTGAAAGTGAGAGCATGCGGATGATTATTCCGGGTACCGGGACTGCCCACGTGGAGACCTGGCTTTTGGGGCGTGCGGATTCGCGTCTGATCGCCGGCATGCGGGGCACCATCCTGTACATGGGTTCGTTGGGCGCTGATAACATCTGGCTCCACTATGGCATTAACGGGTGGAAGGAGATTCAAACCGTGCGCATGGTAGGGGCCAACCTTCATAGCGGCGGGGCCGAGGTCGAAATCCAGCTTCCCAACCATGCCCGAAGCCTCGAGTTCGTTCTTGGCCATCCGCAGCAGTATGCGGGCCGATCTTTGGCCGGCAGCGCAATCCGGGATAGTGTATTATTCTGATCTGCTCGGTAAACCCGTTTACGCCTTTCGTGACGGACTCTATGCTGGACAAGGCCAATTGGTACTTCGCCATTCCGGAGCCTACCTCTACGCTGACTTCTACGACCTGGTTTCCGGCGATTGGGTCTTCGTCCTCGATGAAACAATCAATGGCGTGCGCTACTACGCCGAACTCCGAACCCGCCTGGATCGAAACCGCGTGAACCTCACCCTGCCCATCCTTCTCGAAAAATGATAAAATAAGGCGCCGTCGGGAGGCGGCGCCTGCATGGACTTCCTTCTCGTCGTCATCAGCTCGGTCATTTCGCTCTTCGCTATTCTCAATCCGGTGGGGCTCATCCCGGTTTACGAGGAGCTTCTGACCGATGTGCCCCAGCAGCAGAGGCCGGGACTGTACGGGGTCACCACCCTGACGGGCTTTTTGACCCTGGTCACCCTTACCTTCACCGGCCGCTTCATCATGGACTCGGTGTTTCACATATCCATCGACGAGTTTCGTATCGCCGGGGGGATCATCCTCACGGTGCTCGGGGTAAAGCGGGTAGTGTTTCACGCCCACGAACATCATGAGGTGTCATCGACCAACCTGGCGGAACTGGGTGCCGTGCCGATGGCGGTTCCCCTGCTGGTGGGGCCGGGAAGCATCGTCACCGGTATCCTCGTACTGGATCGAGAGGGCCCCCTGGTGGCCCTGGTGAGCGTGGTGATTAGCTTCTTGATCGTCGTTGGAGTGTTTGCCCTCTCGTCCACCTTATTCCGCATTCTCGGCAGGTTGGGCATCCTGGTGATTGGGCGTATTCTTTACATCTTCATCGCCGCCATCGGCGTGCATTTTTTACTGGTCGGGATCGGTAATCATTTCAATTTGAATTGAAAGCCTGTGAATTTTCTCGATTTGGAGTTATACTAAGATATGACTCGGACTACGCTTTTGGGGATTTTCCAGGTGGTCTTGGCCCTCCTGATCGTTTCCTGCGAAAACCCCTTTTTACGCCCCGATCCGGACCTCGAATCGGAAATTGTTCTGGAGATCGACCGGATGCCCAATGTGTACAGCGGCCAGGGGCGGCTTCTGGTTTACCAGGCGGCCTACATCGAGGTGGAGATTTATGACGGCCAGATCGCGACCCCGATCCTGAAGCGCCGCCTGAGCATCACCGAAGAAAACGGCAAGCTTCTTGCCCGCGGCTCGATTGCCGCCCTTCCTCCGCGGTCCCAATACCTGCTCTGGGCCCGGGCCTATGAGGGGAACGGGACACTTTGGGTAGAAGACAGCACGCAGTTTCAGCTTCGGCCGGGACAGCGTCAGACCATCACCCTGCGTCTCTCTCCCGTCGCTTCCGTTATTGTGCCCTATCCCGGACCGATGGGAAGTTTGGTTCCGGTCATCATTCCGCCGCGGCGGACCCTGATCTACAGTCTGAACGTGGCGAGTGCGGGCTACTACACCGTAGACGCCTTCGATGCCATGGGCAGCAGCCCCCCCCAACTCGAGGCGAGCTTCAACAACACCGTTTTCAAAGAGTACACCCCCTACCTGACGGCCCACCGTGTTGTCGGCGGTATGGCCGGGCCGGGTCAGGAGCTGGTGGTGGCCGTGGGCAATGCGGAATTGCTGCCGAGAACCGTGCACCTGTTGGTTCGGTTGGATGGTTCCAGCCCGCCCGATGGCAAGACCCTGGCGATGAACCTGGATTACGTAGGCACTGACTTCGTTGTTAACGACAAGGTGGTGGTTGCCCTCGAGGCCTTCCCGGTGCCGATGATTTGCACCAACATCTCTCCCACCGCCGTCGCCACCCATGTGGCGACGTCGGAAGGGATTGTGCACCTCGATCAGCTGGCCCAGTACGGGCGCAACACCTGGGTGCTGCGCTTTGTCCACGACATCAACGCCAGCCGATGGTTCTGGGGCGTGCTGGAGACGTCCGAGGATTTGGCCTCCTGGCACCGCAGCGACCGCCTCAACAATGTCTATCTCATTCATTGGACGCACGTGTCCTCCAGCGCACCGGCGGGCCCCTTTCCCAGCCTCCTGCCTCTCGATAATGCGCAGGCTCAGCTCAGCCTCGGGGGACCGTTGGTCAACCTGAGCTGGTCCGAGAGCGCTGCCTTGTCTTTGGACAGTCAAGAGCCACACAACGACGTTGCTGGCTCCGCTCCGACCAGTTCATACATGGGACCAACCTTTCATCACGGTTATCATGATTTTTCAAGTACCATCCACCATCAACACGATGTCGACTGGGTGAAGTTCAACCCCCTGCCGTACTCCGATCGATATACCGTAGTGCTGTTGGCGAGCGATTCCACCGTGCCTCCCCTGCGTTTGGAGCTTTTTAAGGATCCTGATCTGACCAATCCGGTGGTGGTGCTCCAACACAGCCCGTTCAAAGCTCAAGTTTCCTCCTCCTTTGCCGGCCAGGCGGGAGACCAGTATTATGCCAGAGTGAGTAGCCCGTGGGGTGCGGTCGGCACCGCGACGGCCTACAAAATCGGTTTCCGGCTGGCCGACGAGGAGGAAGAACCGGAAGAAGGGAGCATTGTCTTTCTGAGCCTCCTCGATGACTGGCGGCAGTTCCGGGTCAGTGCCGCCAACATGGACTCCTTCTACTTCACCAATCCTTATCCCAATGGCTTCCACTTCGTTGCCGTTTTTGACTGGCCCAGTTCCACCTACCCCCGACGGGTTTTTAGTGACTTTCCCTTCACGGCCACGTGGACGGGAGGCAACACTGAAAGCTGGATTATTTACCACGCTCATCCTGCCGTCAGTAAGTCATTTGCGTTTTCTGAGACAAAACAGCTGTCGGTGACCACGCCTGTGATTCCGGGAAGGCGCTTCCGAATCAAGATGCAGCTGGGAAAAGATGTCGATGAACCTAACGAAATTCACACAGCGTCAAAAATCCTAGATTCAAGCAACTATGGCTATTACCGGTCCTTTCATGAGCTCTCCGACCAGGACTGGTATCGTGTCGGTACAGCAGCTTCGCCCAAACGCCGGTACCGGGTTTACACCGAACCCTCCGACATCCTGCCCACCCTGGGGGTGCCGACGAAATTCGAATTCTTCAACTCCGCTGGAACCCCCATCGGGGGGCCCTATCTCAAGGATGCCCAGGGGAGGACCTTCGGGGAGATCACCCACACCGGACAGTTGAAGCTCCAGGTCCTGCCCGACGGTGCCCTGGGTGCTTACCGAATCCGGGTCAACCAGCGCCCCGATCCGAGTGACCGCTGGGCCCACTGGCTCTTCAACAACAACCTGAATCCGGCCTACGGGGCCATCACCCTCAGCGGTTCAGGCTACGAGTACGTCACGGGACAGACCGGCGCGGCCAACTCGGCCCTGCGCTTCGACCCCTCCCAGGACGGAAAGCTCCAGTTGAGCTCGGTACCGCCCCCTCCTGCGACCTACCTGGTGTTCAATTTCTGGATTTATGTTGAATACATGCCGGGGAGCGATTTCAGCCGGGGATGGGTGTACGCGCAGGAAGATGCCGGCGGCGACCTGCAATTCGGCATCGAAATCTACCAAGGCGCTTCCGGTCTTCCCCGGCTGAGGCTCCATAACGGGGCTGCTTTCAAACAAGCCGGTTTTAGCTTGTACTACGGCTACTGGAACCATGTTGCGGTTTATTTGGATGGTTATACGAGTCTCAACAAGGTCGGGGCGTTCAAAGACAATATTGTTATCATACCTTTCAACTTTTGGGGAGCAGATTCTCCAATCATGGCGGCAACCCAGGCCCACATCGGTGGGCGTGCCCAGGCCGGAACAACGCTTCAGGGGGTGGTCCTGGACGGGTTCAAGATCTATAACATGGGTTCTCTCTGGTACTCCATCGATTATTACGGTGTCAATGAGGACCCCAAATAAGGGCGCCGCGCCGTTGAGGTAAACTTCCTCGATCGTTACAATCGGTCGGGGAGGTTGCCGCATGCCCATCGATCTGCCCAAGGTCTACGATCCCAAAAGTTTCGAGGAGCGTATCGGCCGGTTCTGGGAGGAACACCGTTGTTTTGAGCCTCGTGGGGAGGGGGAGCCCT
>CALGPJ010000068.1 GCA_937960645.1 uncultured Spirochaetia bacterium
CGAACCTGCGTAGCATTCGCCCTGTCATTCCGACTCGCGAAGCGAGGAGGAATCTTATCAACCAACAACCGCAGGTGAGGAATCTCTTGACCAAGAGGCTACTGGTAAAAGGATTCCTCGCTTTGCTCGGAATGACAAAGGGCTGTCATTCCGACTCGCGAAGCGTTCCCCCTGTCATTCCGAACCTGCGTAGCATTCGCCCTGTCATTCCGACTCGCGAAGCGAGGAGGAATCTTACTTCTTACAATCATTGATTTCCGATTGTTATACTGTCCGTGCCGTTGGCACATTGCGGACAGGGGTGATTCCCGAGTAAAATCTGACTCATGAAGATGGTTATGAGTCCCTGGGCACTTTTGCTGGTGGGCATGATGGGAATGGGTTTGCAGCCGACGTTCGCCCAGACGATACAGTCCAGCACACGATCAGTGTTAGGGTATATCAACTCTGATGGGAAGGTTCAGGACAGAAATCGAAAAGTGATCGGGTACTTTCAAAGTAACGGAGCTGTTCTAGATAAAAGTTATCAAGTTATTGGGTACATTCAATCGAATGGCACCATTCTAGATGCCCGGCGATCAGCTTTGGGCTACGTCCGGGACGACGGCCTGGTTCAGGGTAGCAATCGCAGGACCTTGGGTTACGTTCGTCGGGATGGCCTGGTTCAGGATGCCAACCGCCGAGCTATAGGATACTTTTCCGGCGTGCGACCAGAATGGGTAGCGGCGTACTTTTTCTTTTTCAGGTTTTATTGATCGCGTCTCAGGATATCTGCCATTGAGGCTTAGGCTTCAGTAAACAACACGACTTCAACAACCAAGATCGGTCATCGATGGCTCTTTTTAACGCGCCATTGGATTTCAATCCACAATTAGGCCACGAGCAAAAAGGAAGAGGATCCGCGATCGTGCTTACTTATCCAAAGTACAATGAAAAAGTTTGATTAGCTATATTTAGCCCGAAAACATGTATGATCAGGTAAAAAGCCTGAAAACGAGCGTAACACCCTGCCCTTAACCTTGCACAATCTATTCACCGCTTCAAACTCTCAATCCCGATCATCCACCATCTTTACCGTAAAGCGGCGGCGAGGGCGCAGCAAGAGGGGGAGCGCGAAGGTGTAGCAGGGCGAGAAGTCGCCTCCGCGGGACCTAAACATTCGTTGTCTCGATGCTCACCTTGTTAGCTATCCCCAGTTCCCCGAGGAGACTTTGGAGATCCGAAGTCAAGTTTCCCACCACATGGGAGTTGACGGTCACCGTCAGATCGATCCTGACATTCAGATCGGATGCCTGTTGGTCGCTCAAACCGGTCTGTCGAAGCTTGGGTAGCAGACTCGTCCCCAACCGGTTCCAAAGCTCGGGAGGAACGGTTCCAAAGATGTGGATTTTAGTCGGTGGTCCTTCGAAGTTGAGCTCTGCCCCAAGCTCTCTCGAGGGCGCTGTATTCGAGGGGGGAGTTGGGTGTGTTGGCTTAGAGCCAGACGGCGCAAGATTTGTCGGCTGTTCCGCTACCACCTCCATCTGGGACGTGACTTTCTTCAGGGACTGTGCCCTGGTCCGGTTAAGAAGGAAGACCTGCGGCTCGAAGACGACCTCAACGGGGGAAAGCGGTTCCAGGAACCACACCCGCAGGAAGGAACCATCCTGTTGCTGGCCCGAAGCAAGCCCAAAATCACCCTTTTGGACGAAATCGACAATCTTTTCTTTGAGGGTGGTATCGGGATCGAGTAATCGGGTAAGCGAACCGTTCAAGAAACTCTGCCGCAGGCTGGCCAGCGGCCAGGCCCCCGATTCCAAAAACGCTGGTGGCCAGTTTCGCTCGATGTAGCTCGCTCCGACGGAATCGCTGAGGAGAGCTTCCGACCTCAGCACGGAGATCAATCTTTTGGACAACGTCTCGCCGCTCGAGACATGCCCGGCGCCGAGATCGAGTATTTTGAGCCCGCCCTCGGTACGCTGGTCATAGATCACGGCATAGCGGTAACTCGCCCAGACCTCTTCCTTAGCGTGATCCTCTGCGGTTTTAAGCTGTTCCGAGATTTCGTTTCGTTCCGTCGGATTAAAGTCATTGCCCAGCAAACCTTCATCCAAATCTTTTTTAACTTTCTCCCATGCCAGCCACAACTCGACCTTTTCCCGCAGTTCGCGGCCCGGCTTTTTGAGGTACCAGGCAAGTGCTCCGGGGTAGAGACGTGGAGACTTGCCCCGCTGCTTGGTCCATTCCGCGATTTGGCTCCGCAACGATCCATCACCGGTCCACTCGGTCTGCGGTTCGACGATCACCAGCGTGAGTTTGGGAGAATCGGGCACCTCGTCGCCGTTTTGAGGGAACATCACGAGGGGAATCTCGGCGCCCCGGCGGAACTCACGTTCGACAACCCTGCGGATGCGAGGAAGAACTTCGCCCTCCAGGTCCAGGGAGGCGCGGCGGTCGTTGACGACCTTTCGGAGTGTCGGCTTGTATCCGATCTGATAGCCATCCGTGCCGATCTTGCGGATGAAGTACGATTTGCTTTCCAGGGCGGATGCGGCGTTGTCCACGGAGGTGGTATCCACCCCCGGCCCGCCCAGGGCAAAACGCAAATCCGGCAGGTGCGCCACCTTTTCGGTCTGACCTCCCGAGGACTCGAAGAGGATGGCCGTTCCCACCCGGCGATGGATGTCGCGAAGGGCATCCCTGGTGTCGGCGTCCAGCACCCTGGCGTGCGACCTTTCTCCGGCGATGTCTGTGACGATAGCGGCTTCGAGGCGAGATTCGCCGAGTTGCCCCAAGATGGTGCTTCGGTATCCAGGGTCGTGGAGGGGGGCGGACCCCAGGGTAATCAGCGGTTCCTCCCTCACTGAGGTAAACCCATCGCGGTAGGCCCAGGCGATCCACTGAGCGAGCATCGCCAGAGTGCTTCGGGTCTGCTGGAACTGGGGGAGCGCCTGCCACTTTCGCTGAAAGACCGTGAGAGTGGCCGGATGGAAGGGGTAGCAAGATTCGAACCGTTGGCGAAGGTATTCGCGCGCCTGGGCCTCGTTCACTGCCGTGTCCACGGCCGTCCATTCGGGCGGCAGTTGCGCCCGCCGGTCGAGGCACCAGTTGGCATAGGCTTCGGCCACATTTTTTACCTCATCGCCCAGGTTTTCAAACAGCCGCCTTCGGATGACTTCACTAATCTCGGTCTCGTCGTTGACGATCAAGTCTCGGGCAACCCGACGGACCACCCGGGTGATCTTTTCCTGCCACTGCATGTCCCAATCGGTCATCTCGACCTGGCTGCGCGGCAGGCTGATCACTGCCACCGCTTGGGGAGCCCCCGTCGTGGCCACCGTCAGGTTTTGGATGAAGGCGTGGAACGACTCGGCCATGTCGCGATGCCGGTTGAGGAAGTTGAGGACCTCGTCGAAAAGAAGAAGCACGGGTGCATTCGCCGCCTGGAAGACGCGGGCAATGGTCTCCGTTCCCGGCGGGGTCGTCTTCGCGGCCATCCCGAGCACTTCGACGCCCTTGTCGCCTGCAAGCTGTCGGGCGAGGTCGATCCACGGCGTCTCCCTGTCTTTCTGCGGGTCCCAGGCGTTCCCCACGAACACACCCACCCGGGCCTTGGGCACCGACGAGAGACCAGCGTCGCGCAAAAGATTGGAGACTCCTGAGTAGCCGGCCGCCATGTCGCCACTTGTGACGAGGTGGTACAGCGCCGTGAGTGTGTGAGTCTTGCCGCCGCCGAATTGGGTGATCAGAGTCAACACGGGGGCGGTATTTTCGGTATGTCCCGAAAGCCGTCGCAAAACCATGCCGGCGTGTTCGCGCAGCGACCGGGTCCAGCAAGTGCGCGCAAAAAATTGCTGGGGGTTGCGATAATCCTCCGGCGCCGTGCCCGCCACGACCTGCTCAAGGGCGATGGCGAATTCGTCCGGGTTGAAGGAGCGTCCCTCCCGAACTTCCTGACGTGGCGTAACTAATCTGTACCAGGCTTTCATCGGTTAATCCTTTCTCGCCGCGGAGGCGCAGAAGTTGATGAGCAGTCCAATCTTCCATCCG
>CALGPJ010000069.1 GCA_937960645.1 uncultured Spirochaetia bacterium
TTGCTCAGCGCCGAGGAAGAGATCGATTTGAGCAAACAGGCTCTTGCAGGAAACAAGGCCGCGTACAACCGCCTGATCAACTCCAATCTTCGCCTGGTGGTCAAGATCGCCAAATCTTTTACATCCTCCGGTCTTTCTTTGACCGACCTCATTCAGGAAGGCAATATCGGGTTGATGACGGCCGCCAAAAAATTCGACTGGAAAAAGGGTGTGCGGTTTTCCACCTACGCCGCCTGGTGGATCAAGCAGGGAATCCTTCGCGCCATCACCAACAAGAAGCGTATGATCCGTATCCCGCACCGCAAGGAAGAATCACTGCTTCGGTTGGAAAGGTATATCGCCCAGTTCAACGCCGATCACGGGTACGAGCCGACTCCCCAGGAAGTGGCCGCACACACGGGAATGTCGGAAAAGGAAGTCAAGCATATCATGAGCATGATTCCAGCGGTTCAAAGTCTCGATCAGGTGATGACCGAAGATGGGGCAACCCTCATCGATGCCATCGAGGACAACCGCTACGATCCCTACATTTCCATCGACCAAAACGCCTGCAAGGAAGACGTCGAGCTTCTGATGAAGATCCTTGCCGAAAAGGAAAAACAGGTGTTGATGTACCGCTTTTCGTTTTACGACGGCAAAAAGTACACCCTCAAGAATATCAGCGAAAAGCTGGGCATCAGCGCCGAAACCGTCCGGCAGATCGAGATCAAAGCCATCAACAAGCTTCGGCAGCAATCCCTGCAACTGGGGTTGGCGGGCTAGGTTTCCATATCGGGCGATCCAGCCGATAATCGTAAACGATGGCTGGACGCCCCAAAAAGTCACCGGTATCGCCCCAGCGGGTCCGCTCCCGAAAACTCAAGCACCCCACAAAAATCACCCGTTCTGCTTTTGGGAAGTTGCCGTGGTCCAGCCTGACCGTGGCCGTGCTGGGCCTGGCGACCGTGCTCGGATTTTTGGTGGCCTGGCAGACACACCGTCCCAGGGGCGATACTTCCGGGAGCGTGTCGGTTCCTTCTCCGCTTGCCACGGTTCACCTCCCCCCGGTCGAGGAAGCGCGACCCGTGCGCAAAAAAGTCGTTTTGGTGATCGATGATGCCGGGTATCGCCTGGACCACCTCGAAAAGTTCCTGAGTTTACCCTTCCCCTTTGCCGTGGCGATCCTCCCCTTCCTGCCAAACAGCCAGCGGTCTCTGGAGATGGTGTTGCGAGCGGGAAAGACGGCGATGCTTCACATGCCCATGCAGCCCCGGGGAGGCCAGGATCCCGGCGAGGGCGCCTTGATGCTCTCCGATTCCCCCATGACTATCCGACAAAAGCTGGGCAGGGCGATCGATTCGCTTGCGGGCATTGTGGGGGTCAACAACCACATGGGTTCGTGGTTCACGACGGCCCGCGACAAAATGCGGATCGTCCTGGAGGAAATCCAGGGGCGCGGGTTGTTCTTTCTGGACAGCTACACGAGCATTGAATCTCAGGCAGTCGCTCTGGGAGACGAGGCCTCGATCAAAATTTTACAGCGCGATGTGTTTCTCGATCATGAGGATACCCCAGAGTTTTTTGACCGGGCCCTGCAGGAAACCTTAAAACTCTTGAGGAAAAAAGACCACGTGGTGCTGATCGGTCACGTTCAAAGCCCCGGTCTGGTTGAAAAACTTCGGCAATTCCAGCAGAATCACGCGCATGAGCTGGAATTCGTGTCCCCCGAGGCCTTGCTGAAGTGATCGTTTTGGGAATCGAGTCGAGCTGTGACGAGCTGTCCATGTCCCTGGTTCGGGATGGTCGGCACATCCTTGCCCTGGTAACTTCCTCCCAGATCGAGCAGCATCGTCCCTACAGCGGGGTTGTTCCCGAGCTGGCGGGCCGGCTGCATGCCCAGCAGCTTTTGGAGGTTTACCGGCAAACCCTGGACCGCGCCCAAACGGGTGGGTACGACGGCATCGCGGTGACCGTCAAACCCGGCCTGGCAGGCTCCCTCCTGATGGGATTGAGTTTCGCCAAGGGACTCGCCCTGAGCAAAAAACTTCCTCTGGTGGGCGTCGATCACCTCCTGGCCCACCTCTACGCTCCCCACCTGGAACACCCCCTGGATTATCCCTTCATCGGTCTGTTGGTCTCCGGGGGACACACCCTGCTGGTGGCGATGGAAGAACCCTTTGGCATGCGGATTTTGGGCACCACCGTGGACGATGCCGTGGGCGAGGCCTTTGACAAGGTGGCCAAGCACCTGGGGCTGGGGTATCCGGGCGGCCCCATCATCGACCGATTGGCCCGGGAGGGCAACGACCGGGCCTTTCATTTTCCTGTGGGCAAGCTGGAAAAAGGCCGCCACCCCTGTGACATGAGCTTTTCGGGCCTCAAAACCGCGGTGCTTCATCAGCGGGACCAGTTTCAGGATCCGAGGGCCGCCGCTCCCACCCTTGCCGATATCGCGGCGAGCTTTCAACGCCGGGTGATCGGCATCCTCATGGATCGATTGGAGCGGGCCGTGGAGCTAACGGGCATCAAACGGATCGTGGTGGGCGGCGGGGTGGCGGCAAACTCATATCTTCGCCAGGCAGCTTCCGAGCGCAACGAATGGGAGTGGCGCTTTCCGCCCCAGAGCCTGTGCGCGGACAACGGCGCCATGATCGCCGCCCTCGGGTGGGAGTATCTGCGGCGGGGCGAGGACCACGGCCCGGGACTGCAGGTGTCCGGCAAGGCCGTGCGCTTCTCCGGCGACCTTTATCCCTGACCGAGCTTCTTTCGGACCTGGGCGTTGACTCGGACCGGCAGGCCGTAGAGTCGGATAAAGCCAGTGGCGTCCTTGTGGCTGTAGGAGGACTTGCCGAAACTGGCTAACTTTTCGTCGTAGAGGCTGAAGGGGCTGTGGCGCGAAGTGACGATGATGTTGCCCTTGTAGAGGGCCGCCTGAATCGAGCCAGTCATGGTCCTGCTGGAGGATTCGAAGAAGGCCTCCAGGTTTTCTCGGTAAGGGGTGTACCACCGTCCCTGGTAGATCAATTTAGCGAACTCCATGGCCAGAAAGCGGCGGGTGTGCAGGCTTTCGGCATCGACCGTGAAGTTTTCCAGGTCCCGAAGGAGCTGGTGCAGGACCGTGCCGGCCGGGGTTTCGTAAAGGCCGCGGCTCTTCATGCCCACCGTTCGGGTCTCCACCACATCGGCCCGCCCAATGCCGTTTTCGGCGGCAACCCGGTTCAGCCGCTGGATCAACTCCTCCCCGGAGAGCCTGGTACCGTCCAGACCCACCGGCAGGCCGCGCTCGAAGTCCACGGTGATCAGGGTCTCCCGGTCGGGCGCCTCCTGGGGACTTTTGGTGAGCCGGTACACCTCGGCAGGAGGGCGCCGGTCCAGCCTCTCGATCTCGCCGCCCTCGTGGCTCATGTGCCACATGTTCCAGTCCCGGCTGTAGATGTTCTTTTTGGAGACGTTCCCGATGGGGATGCCGTGCTTCTCCGCAAAGTCGATGGCGTCTTCGCGGCTTTCGATGTCCCAGACCCTCCAGGGAGCGATTACCTCGAGGTCGGGCGCGAGGGCGGCGTAGGTCAGCTCGAAGCGCACCTGGTCGTTGCCCTTGCCCGTGCAGCCGTGGGCCAGGGCATCGCAGCCCTCCCGCAGGGCGATTTCCGCCTGGACGGCGGCCTGGAGGGGACGGGCGATGCTGGTGCCCAGGAGGTAGCTGCCCTCGTAGATGGCGCCGGCGCGAACCATCGGAAACAGGAATTCCCGGGCGAAGCGTTCGCGGACGTTGACGATGTGGATCCTGGCGGCGCCGCTGGCCAGGGCGCGCTTTTCGATGGCGGCCCAATCCTCCTCCTGGCCCACGTCCACGCTCACGGCAATCACCTCACAGCCGGGGTAGGTTTCCTTCAGCCAGGGGATGATGATGCTGGTGTCCAGGCCGCCCGAGTAGGCAAGGCAGATTTTTTTGACAGTGCTCATGGCTTCACTCCTCGATGTGGGACAGGATTTTTTTCAAAAGGTCGACACCGCGTACGATGTCCTTGTTCTTGATAATGAGTGGGGGCGCCAGCCGGATCACGTTGGATCCGGATCTCAGGATCAAGAGACCGTGGTTTCGGGCCTCTTCGATCAGGGCTGGGATCGGCGGTTCCTTGCCGTCGGGGCTGCGCAGGGCAATCCCCTGGAGTAGTCCCCGTCCCCGAAGCCCCTCCACCACCTTGAGGTGGCTCAATTTCTCCAGCTCGCGACGCAGGATCTGTCCCTTTTCGGCAACGGATTCCAAAAACGCGGCGTTGGTCACCCGCCTCAGCACCTTGAGGGCCACGGCCGTGGTGACGGGCCCTCCTCCGAAGGTGGTGCCATGATCGCCCACGTGGATCTGCGCGTTGACACGCTCGGAGATGAGGGTGGCGCTCAGGGGAAGGCCGCCGGCGAGGGGCTTGCTCAGGCAGACGATGTCGGGCTTCAGGCCCAGGCTGGTGTGGGCGTAGAGGCTCCCGGTCCGGCCCAAGCCGGTTTGAATCTCATCCACGATCAGCAGCACCCTGTATTGGTCGCAAAGGGCCTGCAGCTCATGGGCGAATTCCGGCGTCATCGCGGACAAACCTCCCTCGCCCTGGATGGGTTCCACGATCACCGCGGCCAGATGGGGACTGAACGATCGTCGCAGGGAATCCACGTCGTTGTAATCGGCAAAGACCACCCCGGGGAGGAGGGGCTCGAAGGGATCCCGGTACTTTTTGGTCCATGTGACACTCAGGGCGCCCAGCGTTCTGCCGTGAAACGAGTTCTTGAAAGCCAGGATGTGGTGGTTGCCCTCCCCCTTGGTCCGTAGGGACCAGGCCCGGGCGTACTTCAGGGCCGCTTCATTGGCCTCGGTGCCACTGTTGCCGAAATGGACAGCCTGGAAGTCTCCGGTGGCCACGAGTTCTCGAGCCAGCTTGACCGCATGCGAGGTGGTGTACAGGTTGGAAACGTGGGTGAGGCGCAGCATCTGCCGGTAGGCTATCCTGGCCAGTTCCCGATCGCCGTGGCCGAAGTGGTTAACCGCGATACCACTGCCAAAATCCAGATAGCGTTTGCCTCCGGCGTCCTCGAGCCAGGCACCGCGGCCTCTCTTCAAGAGCAAAAAATCCGAGGAGTAGTTTTTGGGGAAGGGCGGGCTATGGATGAGGGTTGGCTGTTTTTTCATCGAATCTGAGTCCCCATTTCGTAGGAAAGGAGTTTTTGCAGATCCCCGTGGAGCTTGAATTGCCCGATGATGACCCGTCCCAGACCTTTTTCGACGGCCTGGAACGAGCTTTGAATCTTGATGACCATGCCGCCGGAGATCTTGCCCTCGGCCACCAGTCGTTGCGCGGTTTTTTTATCCAGCGAAGCGACAACCTCGGTGTCGACCAACACCCCATCCACATCGCTCAGGAACACCAGGGCGGACGCTTTGAGTTCGCTCGCCAGGGCCAGGGCCACCTCATCGGCGTTGACGTTCAGGCCGCGCCCCTCGGCGTCCATCGCGGTGGAGTGCACGATGGGCAGGTATTTGTTTTTGATGAGCAACTTTAGCAGGTCTGTCCGGACCTGAGCCGGCCGGGCGGTGCGGCAGTCGGGTATTTCGGGCTCATCGATGGGCTGAGCCAGGAGGGTCCGGCCGTCCTGTCCTCCCAAACCGACGGCACACAGGCCCGCGGCGTTGGCCGTGCGAACCATGTAGGTGTTCATCCGACCTGCGAGGACCATGTCGACGATGGGCATTTCCTCGGGACTGGTGAGGCGCACCCCGTCCCGAAACCGGGACACCACCCCGAATCGTTCGGCCACCTGCGTGACCTCCTTACCCCCGCCATGGACAAGGACCCAGGTGTGGCTCTTTCGCAGTTCCCGCATCTCCTCGAACAACACCCTGAGGGTGGCCTCGTGGTTGGCGGCCAGGCCCCCCAGTTTGATCACAGCGAGTTTTTTGCCCAAGTTTCCTCCTAAATACTGTTAGAAAGGGGGAGACCCTCGGTTTCCTCAAAACCAAAACGAAGGTTCATGTTTTGCACCGCCTGACCCGAGGCTCCCTTTACCAGGTTGTCGATCACCGAAAACACGAGCAGGTGGCCGCCCTCGGTTCGAAAGCCGATGTCGCAGCGGTTCGTACCCCAGACGTCCAGGGTCTGGGGCAGGTGGGAGTCACACCGAACGAAGGGCCGGCCCGCGTAGTGCTCCTGAAAGGCCGCGGCAACATCCTCCTCCCCCTTGCCCGCTGCCAGGGAAACGGCAATCGTGGTCGCCATGCCGCGCTTCATCGGGACAAGGTGGGGTTGGAACAGGACCTGAATCCCGGTTTGGACCGACGCCAGCTGCTCCTCGATTTCGTGGCAGTGTCGGTGTTGACGCCCGGGGTTATAGGCCCCGGCATTTTCAAGGCGCTCGGTCAGGAGCAGGTTGACCTGGGCCTTTTTCCCCGCGCCGCTGATCCCCGAGAGGCTGTTGATCACGGGAACACCCTCGATGACCGCATTCCTGTACAGAGGCAGTAGAGGGAGAAGGGCGGAGGTGGGGTAACAGCCCGGATTAGCGATCACGTCGGCCTGTCGGATTGCCGGAGTGTTCCACTCGGCAAGGCCATACACCGCCTTGTCAAGGAGGTCAGGCCGGGGGGGCTGGTGCCCATAAGCCTGCTCGAATCGCTCGATGTCTTTGTGGCGAAAGTCAGCCGAAAGATCGATCACCACCGACCGGCCCAAAAAAGGCTCACAGAACCTGGCGCTTTCCAGGTGGGGCAGGGCCGAGAACACCACGTCCGGCCGCAACGCCGCCACTTTCGCGACGTCGAGGTACCGATCCTCGCACTGCTTCCAGCGCTCGGGGGAAGCCGGCACGAAGCCCGGGTCGTGGTCCGAAATCAAACTTCCTTCGCGAGAACTGCTGACCGGCAACACCTGCTCCACCCGGGGGTGGCCGTCCAACAGCCGCATCAGGATCATGCCCGTATATCCCGTTGCCCCCAAAATCGCGACCTTCATGAGGGGGCATTATAGTGAAATCCTGGCCAAGGGCAAGGGTTTTGTAGTGCCTCGGCAACTGTCCCTGGTTTGGGCGACCCTTGGCGGGATTTTCCGCGGTTTTTCCCTGTTTTTCCCCTCTTCCTGCATTTCCTGTGTAAAAACCCGCACAAAACGCGCACTTTTCCGCCTTATCTAGCGGAGGTACCGCGTCATGTCGTTTGTTCCCCTGTTCTGTCCCAACCCAGAGTGCGCCCACCACCAGCGCCGTTTCCCCCTGGCCGCTGGTGAGCCCCCCTGGTTCCGCATCAAGGGCCGCTTCACCACCGAGCGCAACGGGGAGGTGCAGCGCTACCAGTGCAAACACTGCGGCCGCACCTTT
>CALGPJ010000070.1 GCA_937960645.1 uncultured Spirochaetia bacterium
CAATAAACATCAACCGCAGGTGAGGAATCTTAGTCCCAAAAGCCCTTGGTGATACGATTCCTCGCACCGCTCGGAATGACAGAGGGCATGTCATTCCGACTTGCGAAGCAAGGAGGAATCCTATCAACCAACAACCGCAGGTGAGGAATCTTCTCGATTCGATTCAAAGGGATGGATTCCTCGCTTCGCTCGGAATGACAGAGGATCGCTCGGAATGACAGAGGGTGCTCGGAATGACAGAGGGCGATCCCGTCGACATGTGATTGACTCCTTTTTCAATTTGAATTAGTATCGGCTCATGTCCGATACGCTAGGTTTTCCTGCTTCCATCGTTCAGGCCCTTGAAGAGAAAAACTGGGTTCATCTGGCCCAATGCAAATCGGACTGGCCCGAACCGGAACTGGCCGCCCCCCTCTGCCTGGAAACGATATCGGAACTCTCCAAAAAAGACAGGATTCTTTTTTTTCGAGCCCTCCCTGCGGAGCTTCAAGTCGAGGTGATCGCCTCGATGGAGGGACCCCAGGCAGACGAGCTTCTGGTGCAACTTACCGACCAGGAAGCCTCTCAGCTTTTCGAGGAGATGAGCGACGATGACCGTGCCTATCTGCTGGATGAACTTCCCGGCAGACTGACACATCGGCTGATGCGCCTTCTCCGTCCCGAGGACCAAAAACGGGCCAAGATCCTGCTGGGCTACCCGGAGGACAGCGTCGGGCGCCTGATGAGCGCCGATTACATCCGAATCAAGCCCCAGTGGACGGTGGAAATGGCCCTGGACCACATTCGGGAACAAGGCCAGGACATGGAATCCATCACCATGATCTACGTCACGCGGCTGGGAGGCAAACTGGCAGACGCACTCACCCTAAAGGAGTTGGTGTTGGCACGTCCCGATTCCGTTGTCGAGGAACTCATGGACGATACCTTCGTCTCCCTTAGCCCCTGGGACGACCGCCAGAAGGCTGTCCAGCTCATGCAGGTGTACGACCGCAGCGCCCTGCCGGTGGTAGACAAAGACGGCTACCTCATAGGCATCGTCACCTTCGACGACGTGTTCGAAGTCGCTCAGGCGGAGGTGACCGAGGACTTCCACAAGATCGGTGGTATCAGCCCGCTCAAGACCTCCTACTCGGCGGCCCGCCCCTGGCAACTGGTGGCCAATCGCCTGGGATGGCTATCCTTCCTGCTCGTGGTCAACCTGTTGGCTAGCTCGGTGATCGGGGCCTACGAGGAGCTGCTGGCCTCCCAGATCGTGCTCGCCTTCTTCATGCCCCTGTTGATCGACACGGCCGGTAACATGGGCTCCCAGGCCAGCAGCATGATGATCCGTGGTCTGAGCACCGGGGAGATCGAACTGGGCGATTGGTGGCGGGCCTTTCTTCGCGAACTCCTCGTGGGCACACTGATCGGACTCTTGGTTGGGGTGCTCGGATTGGGACTGGGGATTTTTCGGGGTGGGTACCTGATCGGTCTGGTCGTGTTTCTGACCCTGGTGAGCATCCTTCTGTTGTCGAACCTGGTGGGCATCCTCCTACCCTTTCTCTTCACACGGCTCAACCTTGACCCTGCCGTTGCAAGTGGTCCCCTGATCACCAGCATCGCCGATGCCCTGGGCCTTCTGATTTACTTCCAATACGCGGCCTGGATATTGGGGGTGGGCCATGGCTGAAACCCTGGCCATCGACGAGGCCATCCAAACCGCCATCCAAAACCACGAGTGGCTGCGACTTGCCCAACTCAAGAACGATTGGCCCGAACCCCTGTTGGCGGCTCCCTCCTGTGCCGAGATCATCACCGAGCTCGACAAAAAAGATCAGCTGTTGTTTTTTCGGGCTCTTCCGGCCGACCTTCAGGTGGAACTCATCGCTTACCTCGAGCCCCAACAGGCCGACTCCCTGCTGATCCAGTTGAACGATGCGGAGGCCCGTGCAGTTCTGGAGGAATTGGAGCCGGACGATCGGGCGGCCCTCCTGGACGAGCTGCCGGGCCCCCTGGCGCTCAGGTTGTTATCGCTCCTGGATCCGGCGGAGGCCAAACAGGCTATCAATTACTGGGGCTATCCCGAGGACAGCGTCGGGCGGCTCATGACGCCCCGATTCATCAAGGTCAAACCCCACTGGACCTGCCGACAGGCCCTCGAACACATCCGCAGGCGCGGCCAGGACATCGAATACCTCGAGACCGTGTTTGTCACCGAACTGGGGGGCAAACTCATCGATGCGATTCCGCTGGAGCGCCTGGTCCTGGCCCGTCCCGAGACCGAAATCAAAGAACTTTTGGATTATACCTACATTTACCTCAACACCCATGACGACCGGGAGAAGGCGGTTCAGCTGGTGCAAAAGTACGGTAAACTCGCGATCCCCGTGGTGGACAGCAAACACTACCTGGTGGGCGTAGTCACCTTCGACGACGTGATGGACGTCGCCTACCAGGAAGACACCGAAGACTTTCAGCGCACCGCCGCCATCAAGCCCCTCCAACGAAATTACTGGGCCACCGGCATCCTGACCCTGGTTCGAAGCCGGGTAGGCTGGCTGATCGGCCTCGTGTTCGTCAACCTCATCTCCAGCTCGGTCATTGGCTTCTTCGAAGAGCTTCTTCTCGCCAACGTGGTGCTCGCCTTCTTTTTGCCCCTCCTGGCCGACACCGCCGGCAACACCGGTGCCCAGGCCAGCACCCTCCTCATCCGAGCGCTGAGCACCCAGGACGTCCACCTGGGGCATTGGGGAAGGGTCCTGGGCAAGGAGCTTTTAGTCGGGCTACTGATGGGAGTGGCCCTCGGGGCGATGGGCTTTGGCCTGGGGTGGTTCCGCGGCGGTGCGCCGGTCGGTTTGGTGGTGTTTGCCACGGTGATGAGCATCCTCATCATCGCCAACCTGGTGGGGGCGATTCTGCCCTTCGTGCTCACCGCCCTCAAGCAGGACCCCGCCGTGGCCAGCGGCCCGCTGGTAACCACCATCATGGACATCCTGGGGTTGTTGATCTATTTCGGGTGGGCGGTGGTGGTGCTGGGAGGGAGTTAGGTGTTACCTCGTTATTACCCATTACAAATGGTAAACTTCGAAAAGTCGAGTTGTTCTGATTTTGAGATGCAAATACGTAGCCTCTCCTAAATAATTCGCCCTCATTCTAAAAGTTTTGTAATCTATAGGTGAGAAAGTAAGTACCAAGTGTCGCAACGGGCTTTGAATATAATTTGTGCATGTCATCGAATGTAGGATGATGTAGGGGAGTTTATGATGCTTGTAAAACGTCTCCCAGGGAAGATTTTGGGTGCCACTATTTTTAAGGTTTGTAATCCCGGAAATAGGTTGAGTTCAATAACTGAGAATTAAGACGGAGCTATATGAAACCAAAAACATGTTTAGTCACCGGCGGCTGCGGTTTTATCGGATCCCACATGGTGAAACTCCTTGCTCAAAAGAATTACGAGGTTGTCGTCCTTGACAATAACAGTCGCTCGCATAAGCGGAACTTTCCCGGCACAGAACTCTATGTGGGAAACGTCGGCGATAAATCACTTTTAAGTGAAATTTTCCAGCGTCATAAAATCGACTATGTCTTCCACTTTGCCGCTTATGCCTATGTTTCGGAATCAGTCGAAAAA
>CALGPJ010000071.1 GCA_937960645.1 uncultured Spirochaetia bacterium
ATTGAAATTATTTTGGCAATGACATTTATATCATTCCGAATCCGCTTTGCACTTGTCATTCCGAACCCGTAAAGCGGGTGAGGAATCTTCTCGAACCTGCGCAGCAGGTGAGAGATCTCCTCGCTGCGCTCGGAATGACAAGAGTGCTCGGAATGACAATGCGCTCGGAATGACAAAAATCACCATAAAAATAAACTAACTAATTTCTAACCTATTTTTAACAGCAGGTGTTTTATACTCCCTGTTGGGGGTAATACGATGAAAACAATTTATAAGCTCATTTTCCTTGTGCTGGCTATTTCTTTCGTAGCGGCGCAAACGGCGCCAAAATATAAAATTGGTTTGGTTTTCGATGCGTCGGGGCGCGGCGACAAAAGCTTTAACGACTCGGCCTACGAGGGGCTGTTAGAGACGGCGCAGAATTTCAAGGGCTACATCGTCAACGATCCTGCAGCGCCCCGTCATGGGAACGAGGTGGAGCTCAAGTATCTGACTCCCCCCAACAACTCCAATCCGGCCCGTCTGGAATCTCTTCGGCAAATGGGTCGGGAGGGGTACAACATCGTTTTTGCCGTTGGCTTCCTGTTTACCGAGACGATTCCGGTGGCTGCAAAGGAATTTCCCAACACCAACTACGTCCTCATCGACGGATTCATTCCTGATCTGGCACCGGATTCCAACATCACCATCGTGAGTTTTGCCGAGCACGAGGGATCGTTCCTCGTGGGGATGATCGCGGGGATGATGAACCAGGGAGGGAAGATCGGTTTTATCGGCGGTATGAACTTCCCGCTCATTCACAAATTTGAATCGGGATTTCGTGCCGGGGCGATCTACGCCAATCCCAACCTTCGACAGCGTGGCCAAATTCTGGTGGAATACATCGGCAATGATGCCAGCGCGTTCAACAACCCCGAGCGTGCCTACCAGATAGCGCAAAACATGTACCGTCAAGGGGCCACCATCATCTATCACGCCGCGGGCGGGTCGGGGATGGGCCTGTTCCGCGCCGCAGCCGAGGCCCAGAAGTGGGCGATCGGCGTGGATGCCGATCAGGGGGCGGTGCTGGCCGCGGATCGTAACTCCGCCATCGCTGCACAAGCTCGCTGGATTCTAACCTCGATGATCAAAAGGGTTAACAGGCCCGTGTTGCTTCTGTCGAGGGATTTGATTCGTAACGGACGAATAACGCCCAGGTATCAAACTTTCGGTCTGAATTTCGACGCCGTCGGTTTTGCGCTCAACGATGGGAATCGATCTCAGTTGAGCCGTGAAATCACCCAAAAGATTACCGACGCGCGCGTGTTGATCCGGAACAATCAACTTACCGTCCCCAGCACGCGAGAACAATTGGAGACCTGGATTTCCCGCTGATGAAAATCAACACCAAAATCCTGATTGGGTTGCTTATCGTCATCGGGTTAGGTTCCCTGATTCAGGGGGTCGTGCGAATCATCACCGAGGGCGCGCAGGAACAGGAGTTGCTCCGTAGCCTGGTGACGAACTCGGTGAAAAGCATGACGAGCACCCTCCCCATGCCCATTTGGAATTTCGACACGCTTCAGGTTGAAACCGTCATTAAGATCGAGCTGGAAGATCGGAATCTTCTGGCCGTGGAACTGCGAGACAACCTGGGCGATGTAACAGCCTTTTATGGGTGGCTCGATGATAATACCCTGGAGAATCTTGCCAACGACCCCTCGAAAAGGGACGAACTGGTGCAAAAAGCTTTTTTTTCCGTATCCAGCGATCTGGAGTTTCAAGGAAACTCTCTGGGTAAGGTAACCGTCTATGCTACCGACAGAGTTCTTAACGACAAAATGAATCAGAAACTCTATTCGGTGGCGGTCTTTGCCTTGCTGTTTTCGGTTGCCTTATTTTTCGTCATCTCGCTGATGCTACGCCAAATCGTGGTGGAGCCGGTGCGGGAACTGACCGAGGTGGTGAGCAGTTTTTCCGAGGATAACCTCACAGTTCGTTCGCGGTATAAATCCGACGATGAAATTGGGATCCTCTCCACAAAATACAACACCATGCTCGACACGATTCAGGACTATACAGAATCTTTGGAAGAAAAGGTGAAGAATAGGACCAAAGAATTGGCGGAAGCCAACGAGGTGCTTCGCCGACAGAAGGCGGAAATGGATCGCAACCTTCGGATGGCCCAAAAAATCCAACTCAACCTTGTCCCCAACGAAACGACGTACCCGAAGCGAGAGGAACTGAATTTCAGCAGCATCTACTCGGCGATGGATGCTATCGGTGGAGATATCTTCGACATCATCCGCACGGGGCGCAATTCCTTCGGCCTATTGATGGCGGATGTTTCCGGACACGGTATTCCCGCTGCCCTGGTGACGACCATGGTCAAGGTGAGCTTCAATACCCATGCCCAATCATTTGGGGTCAAACCTTCCGAGGTCTGTTTCAGGGTGAATCAGGACATCTCCAGACTTTTAGGAAATGATTACAGTCATTATCTTACCGCATTCTTCGGCATCATCGACCTGGAAAAAAACACCTTTGCCTGGACAAACTGCGGGCACCACCCGGCCATCCTCCTCCGCGGGGATCAAGTCATTCGATTAGGAAATCCGGGTCCCTTCATCGGGTTTATCGAATCACCGCAATTCCAGGATGAAATGATCGAGCTCGAAAAGGGCGATCGGATCATCCTTTTTACCGATGGCATCGTCGAGGCCCGGAACGAAAAGGGCGAGATGTTCGACAACAAACGACTGTTGTCGCTATGCGTCGAGTTAAGAAAGGAAACGCCGTCCCTGTTCGTCAAGCACTTGTTGGATGATCTCAAGCGGTTTTGCGGTAACGAGGTCCAGGACGATGACCGCGCTGTCCTGGTGGTGGATTACATCCATCGAACGGGCCAGACCGGTGAGACTCATCCTGATGTCTCCATCCGGGGTGGTCAAATCCACAAGTCGGAAAAGAAAGAAGTCAAGGCATATTTGCGGGAGGTGGCAGCCCTTGTCAAGGCCGAAAATTATACCGAGGCCCTGGAAATCGTGAAGGAGCTCTACAACGAGTACCCCGACGATGTCAAAGTGATCACCAATTACTCGCTCGTTCTCTATCGGTTGGGGCGGTACCAGGAGGCGCTCAATATTTTGAAAGATGCCTACGATCGCAAGATGCAGGACGAAATCATCGTGAGTTACATGAAAAAGATCAAGGAAAAGATCGAGGGCGCGTAGTTTGCGGTAGATGACTTAAAAAGCCTCCACGTGCCAAAGAAAGCACGAACCTGTCTCGCCTTATCTGGATGGGTGGTTCGGATGGAAGGACGTGATCGATTTGGGTGATATCACTGCGGCTCGCGGAACCGAAATGTTCCTTCCCCTCTGGCTACGTCTTTACGGAACGTTGAAGACGCCAAATTTCCAGATCAAGGTAGTCCGTTAGAACCGACGAGAAAGATGGTCGTCCAAAAAAAACCGCCCCTTGTGGGGGCGGTCAATCGTGCGATCGGTCGGTCAGGGATAAGCGACACTGGCGAGTTGCAGCAACACCGGGCTTCCAACCGTGACGCCGGTGATGGTCACGCTGTTGCCGCTGACGGTGGCTGTGTTGCCGGTGTAATAGTCGCGGACCTGGGTGCCGTTAGGCCAGAAGCCGTTGGGCAGGGTGAAGGTGACACTGGTGGCGCTGGCATCGATGGCCACGGCCACCTTGTTGGTGTTTTGCCAGTTGCGAACGAAGGCGTAAGGCGCTCCGGTGGCGCTGATTTGCTGGTGGGTACCGGCGCCGACCGCCATGTTGCGGTTGCGGAAGCGGCCGACCTTTCGCCAGTGGCTCAGGATGCTGTTCGCGTTGCTGGCCTGGCTGGCAATCTCGGTCCAGTTCATGGAGGAGCGGCTGCCCTGGTCAACGTCGGAACCACCGTCACCGTTGGCCCGGCCGTATTCGTCGCCGTAGAACACCTGTGCGCCGCCAGGGGCCAAAAGGAGCATGGTGCCAGCGCGCTTTTGCTGGTCGTCGGTCTTCCCCTGCCGGAATACGGATCCAGTATCATGGCTGGAGATGTAGCTGAGGAAGTTCCAGTTGGAATTGGGGTTGCTGTTCACCGCGTTGGCGTAACTGCTGTAGGTGCTTTCCCAGCTCGAGGCGGCGCCGGGACCGCTACCCGATTTACCCACCGCGCCCTGGAAGCTGAAGTTGATCACGCTGTCGAAGGCGCCGCCCTGGACGGTGTGGTAGTTGCTTTGATTCGGACCGTGGCCCCAAACCTCGGCTACCATCCAGAACGGCTCCTCCCAGTCCCAACCGGGGGCGCGTTCGCCCGCCGATTTGGCGGCCTGGGCGGTGCGCCAGTCCTGAAGGGCCTGGGTGGACTTGGTCCGCAGGGCCAGCCAGCTGTCCATCTCCACGTGTTTGGCGGTGTCCACCCGGTAGCCGTCGATGCCGTACTCGCGCACCCAGGCGGAGAGCCAATCGGCAATCCAGTCACGGACCCGGCGGTTTGGCCCGTTTTTTTGGATGTTGTGCGCACTGGGGTTTTCGAAGGCTCCGCCATAGGTGGCCTTGTTTTGGAGGAAGGTGGGCAGACCCCGTGGCGTGGTATCCTCTGTCTTGAAGTCAGGCAGGTAGGCCAGGCTCATGGTGAGGTCGCCTCCACCCGGGGGCGTGTAGCCGGGCAGTCCTGCGCGGACCCAGCTGCCCCACCATTTACCCCACTCAGTGGCGTTATTGTAATCGATGACAGCGTCGTGGTAGCCGAACCAGTTTTGGCCAGCTCCTGGAGTCCAATTAAAGTTGCTGTTTGTCGTGGGGTTGAAGCCCATGTGTTCCATGTCCTTTAGGGTGGGGTAACCCGAGTGGTTCATCACAATGTCCAGGATGACCCGGATGCCCTTGGAGTGGGCGGTGTCCACGAAGGTCTTGAATTGGGCACGGGTCCCCATGTTGGCGTCGATGTTGCTGAAGTCCAGGGCGTAGTAGCCATGGTAGGCGTAGTGAGCAAAGTCACCGGCGCTGCCGCCGCCCACGAAGCCGTGTGCTTGTTCGTAGGGTGCGGTGATCCAGATCACGTTGATGCCCAAATCGGTGAAGTAATTGGCGTTGAGTTTCGCCGTCAGACCGGCAATGTCGCCGCCGTGGAAGGTCCCGATGTTTTTACCGGTGGCGTCCACCTGGGGCCGTCCGTAGCTGTTGTTGTTGCTCGTGTCACCGTCGAAGAAGCGGTCGGTGATCACGAAGTAGATGCTCGCATTTTTCCAGCTGAAGCTGGGCAGGGGTTGGGTCCCGCGGCGGTACTGGGCGCTCACCGAGGTAGTCCCTGCGCTGTTGGTGGCCTCAAAGGTGAGGCTGGTGGTGTCCCCCTGGTTGGTGCCCAGGGTAACGTTAATGGTCCCGCTGGTGTAGTTGACCCAGGACCCGTTGTTGATCTTGTACCGGGCGCTCTGAAGGGGGGCGCGGCTGTCGACCTGGATGGTGGGGGTGACGCTCACCGAGGCGGCATCGAACCAGCCGCCGCTGGGTTCAAGGCTCACGGAGGGGGCCGGTGGGGGGTCGGGGTTGTCGTTGCTCCAGGAGCTGCCGTTGTACCAGCCTGTGACAGGGGGATTGCGCGTCAGGGCCGAGCCACCGTCGAAGTGGACCTTGAGGGGGAGGTTGATGGGGTAGAGGTCGGACGGGATGTCGTACTTGTACCAGCCGCCGCCCACGCTGCTCATGCTGGGACCGGGCCAGGAGAAACCCTTGAGCTGGGCCAGGGCACGACCGTTTTCCTCCCAGTACCAGATGGTTGGCGCATTGCCCGAAGTCTTCTTGAAGTAGATGCTGATGACCTGGCTGCTATCCCCCTTGGTGTAGACGTAGGATTGGCTCAGGCTCTGGGTCAAGCTGCGCAGGCTCAGCGTGACGGTCTGACCGGCGGTGAGTCCCTGGCCCAGTGAAACTTGCTGGTTGTTGGTATAGCTCGTCCAGCTGCCCGTGGCGATCTTGTACTCTGCGTCAGTCACATCGTTGGCCAGGAGGGTCACGGTGAGGCCGTCCGTAAAGAAGGTGGAGCTCCCGGGTGTGGCTGAAATCGAAGGCGCATCCGGGTTGGAGGTGTACCATTGGTTGTTCTTTCGCCAGCGGCTGGATTCGATGGGGGCCGTCAAGTTGATTTGCGGATCCGAGCCGTTGAACTTCATGCCCAGATCTTTCACCAGGGGATAGTACGAGGAGGGGATCTCGTAGTAGTACCAATTGCTGGTGCCTTCGCGGGTCATGTTCGGACCGGGCCAGGCGCCGCCTTCGAGTTGGCTGATGGCTCGGCCGTTGATTTCCCAGAGCCAGATCTTTGGCGTGGTGTTTTCCTGGTAGAGCCAGATACGGATGTTGCTGGAGCCGGAAAGGGTATAGGTCTTGCTCACCTGCGGGCTGGTGGTCATGCCGGTCTTTTCGGCATAGGCGCGGATGGTGGTAGTGGCGTTCAAGGTGATGGGACTGGAATACGTCTGGAAGGGGGCATCGTTGAGAGAGTATTGGATGGTGGCGCCGGAAGTGGTGCTCGAAAGCGTGACATTGACCGAACCGGTGAAGGTCTCTGCTGCTGGACTGAAGGTG
>CALGPJ010000072.1 GCA_937960645.1 uncultured Spirochaetia bacterium
GAAGCGCGGGACCCAGCCGTTGCGCGTGGTGTTGAAGTGGCTTTTGCGGTGGAACCAGGGCTTTTCGCCGGGCAACAGAGGGGTGCGCCGCTGGTGGTGGGCGCAGTCGGGGTTGGGACAGAATAGGGGTAGGAAAGACATCGGAAACACCTCCATCCTGATAAGCAAAAAAATGAGGGTTTTGGACGTGTTTTTTGGGGCAAAAATCGAGGATGGGGTCAAAAATGCGGAAAAATGCTAGAGAGGGGCGGGAAAAGTGCTCGAAAAAAGTGCAGTTGCCGCGGCACACTGTATATAATACCAATATGCGGCTGTGCGGATTTCTTCCTCTGGTACTGATCATCGGTTGCAGCGGCCCATCGACGCTACCCCTGGGACTGGTGGCCGGTTTGTCCGGACAGGCCTCCGAGCTGGGTGTATCCGGCAGAAACGGGGCCTTACTGGCCCTGGAGGAATTCAATTCGGCCCGGCAGCACGGCCAACCCGAGTTCGAGCTTTTGGATTGGGATGACCAGGCAACCCCGGAAACGTTAAAGCAGGGACTTCAAAGCCTTTATCGACGCGGTGTTCGTATCGTGATCGGTCCCTACATCTCCGCCATGGGCGAAGAAGCGGTGAAAACCGCCCGGGAACTCGACATGTTCCTGATTTCCCCCACCATCAGTTCCACCGTTTTCGATCACCAAGACGATCCCCTGTTCCGCGTGACATCCTCCCTCGTCGGGGAGGCCAGCATTCTCGCCGAATTCGTGATTCGCCGTTTGGGCCTGAACAACATCGTCGTGATCTATGACCCTGGCAACAAGGTGTATGCCGAGAGTTATGTCCAGGCCTTCACGAATGCTGCAAAGGGATCGGCGCTGCAGATCGGCGCACCCATCGCCCTGTCCCATGCGGAAGCCGCGCCCTTGAAGCAGGTTACGGAACAGGTGCGGAGGGAAAACCCCGATGCCGTCCTCCTGATCACTCCGGGACGCCTGACGGCCCTTGCGGTACAATCCCTGCGCCTTGCCGGTTACCGGGGAGAGTTCCTCCTGACGGGATGGTCCACCACCGGCGACAGCTTTCAATGGGGGGGCAGTGCGTTGCAGGGAGCTTACACTTCTCTGTTTTTTACTTCCTTCGACTCCAATCCCGCTCTTCAGGAATTTCGCCGGCGTTATTGCAACCGTTTCGGCTCGGAACCGAGTTTCAGTTCGTTTTATTCCTATCTGGCAGTGCAGACCGTGATCCAGGCCCTGCGCGGTCGCTGGTACTATCCGGGATGGCAAACATTTCGGGACTGGATCCTGGAGCTTGGCCCCCAGGAAACCGCGTTTCAACCTCTCAGGTTCGATCGGTACGGGGACAATCAATTTCAGGCCCGCATCTTCAGGATCGATGGGGGGAATCTGGTTCCGGTGGATTTCGAGCCAGCCGCACGAGGGCCCTGAAGTCCCTGGCCTGCTTTTCCAGCCACTCGCCCTCCCAGACGTTGGGGGCCATTCGATACAGCAGGGATCGAACCAGCCGCTCGGCGCGCTCAGCTCCTCGGAAAGGGAAAAGACCGATTTCTTTGGCGAATTCGAGCGTCGACCTGGCCCAGGTTTTCAGAGTGGAGAGCGGAACCCGGTCTTCCTCGGAAGGGCGGCTTCGGCGGAAGAGGGCATAGGCGGCCAGCTGAACGGCGTGGCTCAAGTTCAGACTGGGCTGATCCGGGTGGGTAGGAATATTGACCACCCAATCACAAAGTTCCACCTCGATTTTGCCAAGGCCCGAGCGTTCCGAACCGAACACCAGGTCCATCCCGCTATCGATTTTGACGGCGAAATCGGCCCACTCCTCCAGGTCGAAGACCCTCTTGCTGCGTCCGCCGTAGGACTTGCCGGCGAAGGCTACCGGAATGCGGCTCGGGTCCAGGGCTTGTTCCAGGGTGTCCACGACTTGCAGGGACTGGAGGATGTCCTCGGCGTGAACAGCGGTCGTCAGGGCTTTGGAAAAGGGCTCGGGCCTGTTTCCGACGAGGCAAAGCTCTTTCAACCCCATGGATTTCATCGCTCGCGCGCAAAACCCGACATTTTCCGGTGCCAGAGGCCGGACTAAAATGATTTTATGATGTCCCGTCAACCTTTTTTACCTCGATCGTGTCAAAATACTATTTTGCATGTATGATAAGTGTATGAAAAGGGCAATCGTATTTGCGCTGAGTCTTCTGATGCCTACCCTGCACGCTCAAGATTTCGTACAAATCAACGGCCAGGGGGCCTATGCCTTCGTTAACCCGGTCATTCAAGACGGGAAGCTCATCAAGGGGGTCCTGGTCGAGGATTCGCGTTTCGAGGTACCCCTGTTCACCCCCCAGGGACAGTCGTTCATCTCCATTCACTTCCAGGCCGGCACCGAAATCATCTTTACCTACGTCAATCCACCGCTTTTGAGCGGGCGGATACTCATCGGCTATCCTCTGCGTGGGACCCTGGCCCGCGACATCATTTTGACCCTCGAGGGGCTGATGAGCCGCGGCGTCTTCCGAGCAGGAACCGAAATCGAGTTTCAATACCGGTTCTGGGAGCGCGGAAGTTTGAAGTACGAATACGCCGTGGTTCGGGAAGGGACGTTGCGGGGTCCCATCACCATCCGCACATCGGCAGGCGAAAAGGTCCTGGTGGCGAACACGCCGCACCGGTTCACGGTGGTACAGGACACGCCTTTGCCCGTTCTCGCTCTGGAATAGTATCTTCTGTCCATGAAAAAAAACATCGCCTTGATCACCGGTGCTTCCAGTGGCCTGGGCAGGGAATTCGCTCTTCAAATCGATCGCCACAGCCTTTGGCCCCTCGACGAGATCTGGCTCGTGGCCCGTCGCCAGGAGGAGTTGGAGAAAACGGCCCGTCAGCTCTCCCGTCCCGCTCGGATTTTTGTCGTCGATTTGACCCGGCCTAACGGAATCGAGGAAATCGCTCAGGCCCTGCGGGAGCAATCCCCCAGAGTCCAAATCCTTGTGAACAATGCCGGCTTTGGGGCCTATGGTCTCTTTCAGGAGGTGCCCCTGGAACGCCAGCTGTCCATGATCGACCTCAACATTTCGGCCCTGGTCCACCTGTCGCGGCTTGGCTTGGATTACATGGACCGCGGGTCCGTCCTTCTCAACGTTGCCAGTCTGGCCGCCTACTTTCCTCTGGCCCATTTTGCGGTGTACGCCGCAACCAAGGCTTTCGTCAAAAGTTTTTCCATCGCCCTGGGCGCGGAAGTGAAGGAGCGCGGCATCCTGGTTCACACCCTCTGCCCTGGTCCGGTCAGGACCGAGTTTGCGGTGGTCGCGAGTGCGGGGGCCAAATCGTTCATGGACTATGGCCAGGATCCGTCCATCACGGTGCGCCGCTGCCTGAGGGCTGTGCGGCACCGAGGATGGTGGAGCCACCCCTCCCTGGGTTGGCGGATCATGGCCTGGTTTAGCCGCTGGGTCTCCCCCCGAACGGTTGCCCTGTTCTCCAAAAAATTCATGAAGAGGTCGTCGAAACATGAGTGATTCCTACACGGCACTGCGAGAGCTTTGTGATTTACTCAACGGCTGGGACCGGGCCTATCGGTCGGGCCGGCCCTTGGTCTCCGATGCCGAATTCGACCGTCGCTACGACGAGTTGGTCGAACTGGAACGCAAAACCGGCATTGTTTTGCCCGATTCGCCCACCCGCCGCGTCGGGTCGGACCTCAGCAGCGAACTCGCCGAGGAGGCACACACCATCCCCGTTCTCAGTCTGGACAAGGTGTACTCGGTGAACGAGCTAGTGGCGTGGATGACCAAGCTGCGATCGGATCACCAGCAAGACCTTGTGTTCACCGGCGAGGAAAAACTCGATGGGGTCAGCCTGGTGGTTTATTATCAGGAGGGCGTTCTGGCCCGTGCCCTGACCCGGGGAGACGGGCGGGTGGGGAACGTGGTCACCGACAACGCCCGCACCATCCGCTCCCTCCCCCTCAAGCTCGCGCAACCGGTGAACCTGGTGGTCCGGGGAGAGGTTTTTCTCCCCAAGGACCGCTTTGAAGAAGTCAACAAAAGGATGGAACTTCCCTACGCCAATCCGCGCAACCTGGCCGCCGGCACGCTGCGCCGAGTCAAGAGCAAGGAGGTGGCGGCCGTCCCCCTGGAAATTTTGGTTTACGAAGGCTTTTTCGATGAGCCGGTGGCCTCTCACTGTGCCGTTCGGGAGCGCCTGGCGGAGCTCGGCTTCCCCCTCTCCGAAAACTTCCGGGTATTCGGTGCCGGGGTGGAGGAGTGGGTCCAGGATCTCACCCAAAAACGCAAAAGCCTTCCCTACGAGATTGACGGTCTGGTGTTCAAGCTGGACCGGATGGATTTGCGCGAGGAGCTGGGCTACACCGGCCACCATCCCCGCTGGGCCATGGCGTACAAGTTCGAATCTCCCCAGGGAGAGTCCACCGTGCTCAACATCGAGGTCCAAATCGGCCGCACCGGACGGGCCACCCCCGTGGCACGCATTCAGCCGGTGAGCGTGGGCGGGGCGACCATCACCAACGCCACCCTCCACAACCAAGCCTACATCGATGCCCTGGAGCTGGGAGTCGGGGATCGGGTGGTGATCTCGCGTCGGGGCGACGTGATTCCCGCAGTGGAAAAAGTCATCGAAAAGGCCACCCCCCAGGTGTGGCAGATGCCCAAAACCTGCCCCTCGTGCGGTTCGCCCCTGGAACAGGAGGGCGGGCACCACTTTTGCCGCAACCTGGACTGCCCCGACATCCTCCGCTACAGCCTGAGCTTCTTCACCGCCGGCGACAACCTCGACATCCAGACCCTCGGGCCGGAGACCCTGGACTTCGTGTTCGAAAAGTACGGCGTACGCCATCCGGAAGACCTGTACACCTTCGATTGGAATCGGCTGCTGGAAGAAAAAGGCTTCGGGGTTAAAAAGGTCAAAGCCATTCAGGAGTCCCTCGAGGCCGGCAAGAATAAACCTTTCAAAAATCAGCTCTCCGCCCTGGGCATTCCCGAGTTGGGCCCCCGAACCGTCGAACTCCTCATCGAAAACGGCCTGGACAGCTGGGACACCCTGGTTCAGTGGTTGGAGGAGCCCGGGGCCCCCCGCCTTCTCAACATCAGCGGCTTTGGAGAATCCACCGTCGAGACGCTCCGGAAATGGGTCCTTCATCCCACCCTGCAAAAACGCGTGGCCGCTCTGAGGGAACAGGGCTTCAGCTTCCGCCTGGAAGGTGAGACAACAGTGCGCAGCAGCGCCTGGGCCGATCAGGTGTGGTGCGTGACGGGCGGCTTCCAGCGGTTCAACCCCCGAAGCCTGGCCGAGGAAGAGATCAAAAAGCGCGGGGCCCGGGTGGTAGGAAGCGTCAGTTCCAAGCTGACCCATCTTTTGGTGGGAACCGGCGCGGGGTCGAAACTGGATAAGGCAGTGCAGCTGGGGGTGAAGCTCGTCACCGAGGAGGAGTTTGTGAAACTCCTGGAACAAAACCCCCTGGAATGAAAAACGGGGGATGAAAAAACGGACCCGACGGGGCTTGAACCCGCGACCTCCGGCTTGACAGGCCGGCGCGCTAACCAGCTGCGCTACGAGTCCTGGTTGAAACACGGTGCTGCCTCGGGGCCGCATCGTTTCGTCCCGAAGACGAATCGAACGTCCGACCTAGCGCTTAGGAGGCGCTCGCTCTATCCACTGAGCTACCGGGACAGCATGGGAAAACTGTAATGAAGCCGCCGTGATCTGTCAAGAGCTGTCGATGATTATTCCGTGTTGTGTCATTCCGAACCTGCTGTCCTTCCATGTCATTCCGAACCTGCGCATCCTACCATGTCATTCCGAACCTGCGCATTCCACTGTCATTCCGAACCTGCAACGCAGGTGAGGAATCCAATAAACATCAACCGCAGGTGAGGAATCTTAGTCCCAAAAGCCCTTGGTTTATACGATTCCTCGCACCGCTCGGAATGACAGAGGGGCGCATGTCATTCCGAACCTGCGCAGTCCCACTGTCATTCCGAACCTGCCCAGCAGGTGAGGAATCCTATCAACCAACAACCGCGGGTGAGGAATCTTCTCGATTCGATTCAAAGGAATGGATTCCTCGCTTCGCTCGGAATGACAGAGGGCGCTCGGAATGACAGAGGGCGATCCCGTCGACATGTGATTGATTCCTTTTTCAATTTGAATTAGT
>CALGPJ010000073.1 GCA_937960645.1 uncultured Spirochaetia bacterium
ATCGGATGATGGAAAGGGTGGCGGTGTACGTGGCGTGGCACAACCTGAACAAGCCCGTTCGGGTGCGGGACAAGAAGTTGAAGCGGGTCACGCACGCCCAGCTGGCGGGGCTGAGTAAGAGCTGGGTAGAACAGGAGTGGCAGCGGCTGGGCAAGGAGCGGGTGTTCCCGAAGCGGGAGCCCTTGAGGGAGTTTCACCGGCGGGTGTGGAACCGCGAGGATGTGCTGTTGCGCCGGGATGGCAGTGATGTGTATGGCCCCGCCGAGCCGCTGTGGCGGATGCGGGCGTAAAAAAAGGAGGGGGACCACCGCGATCGGGCACAGGCTTCGAGGGTGCAATTGCCGCGGCACTAACTACTGCTTGGTGTCGATGGTGATGTTTCCCTTGTCGTCCACCTTGAGATTGTTGCGAATCTCGGTGATGGGCTTCCAGAGAAAGACGATGTTGTAATTGGTACTCCACACGTACTGTTGGGGTGTTCCCTCGAGCTTGGGGGTAGCCTCCAGACGAAAGGAGAGGCTCCAATCCGGCATCAGGTGGGTGAGGGCGAGGCTGAGCCTCGAAAGCTTAAAGTTGCTTTGCTTGCGCAGGGCATCGTCCCAGAAAGCGAACCCCAAAAATATATCTTGCAGAGGGTTGATTGTCACCAGATTGAGTCCCAGACTCTCCGCAAGACCGGGTAGGTAGCGATAGAGAGCTCTATTGGTACTTGTTGCAGAAAATGCAATATCGAGATAGTTGACAATTCGAAACTGCACCGAGGTGGAAAAATTGAGGGTAGCGTTGGTGTATTGCTGAAGGTTGATGTTCCCCGAGAGATTGGCTGTCAAACCCAGCCGCACCCAATTGTCCAGGAAGTTGAGCTCGGTGCTGGGCAGCTGATAACTGACGGCGGCCTCGAGGGGCAAAAAATAGGTTTCGCCGGGGGTGTAGCCCCCGCCGGAGAAACCGGCCGTCCAGCGCTTGGTGAGGGGATCGAAATAATACGGCACGGTCTGAGTATGAAAGTAACGAAATACCCAGCCGTAACCCGTGAGGGTAGCCGTCTCGCTGTTCCATCGTTCTTTTTTCAAATCGTATTCCAGGTTGTTGGTGAATTTCCAGTTCCAGGGGCTGACCTCCAAACCCCAGCGCAGCAGGTCGGGTGACCATTCGATTTCGTTGCCGCGGATGCCGGCACTGAATGTGTTCTGCACGATTCCGATCCTGGAGCTCAGATTGAGTGAGAGCTGCCGATCCACGGGCCGGGGATCCAGGGTGGTGCGGCCCTGAAGGCTGAGATTCAAAAGCTGGGCATCATCAAAGGGTGTTAGGGGAAGAGAAAACCTCGCCTCGTGGTTGCTGACGGTTTGGGTGTCCCATTCGGGAAAGAACTCCTTGTACTCGGCGGTCTGGGTCAGGGTGTTGTAACTCAGAAAACGCCTCTCGTAGACTCGAAATGCCAGACTATAGCCCAAACTGGTTTGCCTCAAGAGAAAGAAAAAGCCCAGCGGGGTTATCGTGAGGTTGTGTTGGGTGGTAATCTGGGTCGAGACATTTTGAGCGTCGGCTGAGTAAATGTTATTCAAATCCAGGGTGGTCAGGGAAGGGTCGGTGTACCAGGTCCAACGGCTGCGATCGCTGAAGCTCAGGCTTTGATCGGCCTGGACCACATTTCCCCAGATACGGCTATTGAGGTTGAGACTCCCCGACTGGTTGTATTGATTTCGTGCAAACCGGGTTTTCCAGTCCACATCGAGAGGGCGAACCCAGGGTGTACTGAGGTATTCGCCGTCGGTTTGCCAGCCGACGTTATAGCTGTACCCCAGGCCGACCTCCGAAACCCCCAACTCGTCGGAGGGCGTCTGCCGCGTCGCTGGAATGGGAGCGGGCAGACTGGGCCCCGGCGGCTTTGGAGCGGCAGCTGGTTCGCGTACCTGCTGTGCCGAAGAAGAATCGGTGGATTCCGGGGCCGGGAGCTCGGTCTGAGGCGGGACTGGTTCCTGGCGCAATTCCTCAGGCGGCCGGATCGGGGGACGCTCGCGGGTCCTTGGGGCCGTGGTCAGCTTGAACACCTCGCCGGCCGTGTTGATCCTGAAGTTCGGGGACACAAAGCGCACGGGATAAAACCACTCCCGGGAGGGATCCGGGGTAGCGTAGTCCGGATGATTTTTGGTGCCCAGATCGAGGCGCATTTCCAACGGCGATATCGAAAAATTCCGAACCCAGGGGTTGAGGATCGCCGTGTTGACCATCAGGGACCCGCCCAAAAACCAGGTCAGGCTCGATTTTTTGGACTCCGAGGCACTGGCCGGTTTGGGGCCAAAACCGATGAGAGCGAAAGGGGTAAAGGTCTCGCTCCGTTGGCCGAAGTCCTCGCCGAGGAAGGGATCGGACCAGTACTCCCACCCCAGGCTCCACCCCTGAAACTGGGCCTTGGTCTCGAATCGGTAACGAAAGGGAACATTCACACCCAACAAAAGACTTTTATTCCAGACACTCTGTTCCCATACCTCGGCATTCGGGTCGAACACGTAGGGTTTCCAGGGCGCTCCGGGGTATACGTTACGGCTGAACGCAAATCCCATCAGGATGTCCCAATTGTTGAGGATACCGATATTGGTCAGGTTACCCTGAAGTCCGCCGTAAAAGCCCAAGTTGGTGTAAAGATCGGCGAGGACCTTGAGAGTCCAGCTCTGGTTCTGGGTGGAACTTTCGGGTTTTCGGTCGGGATCCCGCGCCAGGTAAAGCCCACGCCAGACCCGGGGTGTTGCTTCGTCTCGCTCCGAAAACTGCAGAAAACTGAATGGGCTGTCCTCTTGTTTCTTGCGCCCGAAGACATAGGTGGTGGTTTGGAGGTAGGTGCCCCGGCGGTCGGTGGGATCGGGAAGGCCGACCACGGGGTTGAACCACATTTCGTCCCCCGGCTGAAAGTACAGCGGAAACCAGAACACCGGTACCCGACCGATATGCAAAAAGGCATTCGCAAAGCCCCATTCACCGGGTGCCAGGATGTAGATCTTCGAGGCCCTGATAGAGTAATACGGATGAACCGTGACGCTCGAGGTAATCAGTCCCTCGTTGAGGATCACCACGTCCTTGCCGGATCGCCGGATTTCGCCTCCTTCGAAGCGAAACCGCAGGGTCGATCCGCCGACGTTGCGATCCCTCTCGCTAGACCCTCCGTAAAAGATGCCCATCCAGTCCTGAAGCTGAAACACCAGCCCCTCGCCTCGAAATACCTCCACCTGGCTGCCCTTGGTCAGGGTATAGGTGACGTTGCCCCGAGCCTCGAGCAGGTTGCGGGTTTGGTTCAGCAAAAGGGTGTCCGCAGTAATACGATGAGAAGTGTTCTCTTCCAGATCGGTGAGGACGATGTTGACCCCGCCGGTGATGCGGATGTAGTCCTCGTCCACTACCTCCAGGTTGAAGGTGGACAGGCTCAGGGCCGACTCGATGGTGACCCTTCGTTTGGGGGCCTCGTCCGTTCCCAGTTCGATCCCCAGTTTTTGAGCGATCCGCGATCGCAGTTCCAGGGCAGTTCCCGTTGTCTCCAGCCCCAGCCGCTGAGCCCAGGTTTTGAGCTCTTCCAGATCGGCGGAAATCAGCTCCATTTTTTGAATCTCAAGGCGCCAGCCATCGGCATTGGTCGCTGAACCCTCCTGGGTATGAAGGGGGATGCTTGCCAAAAACAGGATCGTAATCAGGACCCGCCTCATGAGCGACCCAGGTACTCCTTCAGGAACTTGCCGGTGTACGAGGCTGCCGTGCGCATCACCTTGTCGGGCGGCCCCTGGACCACAACCCGACCTCCCCTATCCCCGCCTTCGGGACCCAGGTCGATGATCCAATCCGCATTGGCAATCACATCCAGATTGTGTTCGATCATCAACACGGTGTTTCCCCTGTCCACCAGGCGCTGAACGGTGTCGATGAGCATGCGCACGTCGTCGAAGTGGAGGCCCGTGGTGGGTTCGTCGATGAGGTAGATGGTTCGGCCGGTCGCGCGTTTGGAGAGCTCCAGGCTGAGTTTGACACGCTGGGCTTCGCCGCCCGAAAGGGTCAACGCGTTCTGACCCAGTTTAATGTAGCCCAGCCCCACGCTTTCGAGGGTGGAGAGCTTGGACACGATGGCGGGATGAGATGCGAAGAAGCTCGCGGCCTCCTCGACGGTCATCTCCAGGACATCGTAAATGGACTTTCCCTTGTAAAGGATTTCCAGCGTATCGGCATTGAAGCGCCGGCCGTGGCAGACATCGCAGACCACGTAGACATCCGGCAAGAAGTTCATCTCGATCTTGCGGACCCCGGCACCCTCGCAGGCCTCGCAGCGACCGCCCTTGACGTTGAAGCTGAACCGCCCTCCCTTGTAGCCCCGGGCCCTGCTCTCGGGAAGCTCGGCAAACACATCCCGAATGGACCCGAAAACGCCGACATAGGTGGCCGGATTGGAGCGCGGCGTTCGGCCGATGGGACTTTGATCGATACTGATCACCTTATCCAGGTGCTCCACACCTTCGAGGCGCTCGTATGCGCCCTCCTCCGACGGTTCGGAATCGTGGTCGAGCCGGTTCATCAGGGCCGGGTGCAGGATGTCCCCAAGAAGGGTGCTCTTGCCCGAACCCGAAACTCCGGTGATGACGGTCAGCGTGCCGAGCGGGATTTCGACATCGACACCCCGGAGATTATGCTTTCGGGCCCCGATCAGCCGCAGCCAGGACCCATTCCCTGAGCGGTGTCGATCCGGCAGGGGCATCTTGAGTTTGCCGCCGAGGTAGCGCCCGGTGAGGCTGGCAGGATTTTTCAAAATATCCTCCAGAGTGCCCTGGGCGGTGATCTCCCCCCCATGGACACCGGAACCGGGCCCGAGGTCCACGATCCAGTCGGCGGTGCGGATGGTCTGTTCGTCATGCTCGACCACGATCAGGGTGTTGCCAAGATTGCGCAGGTGGATCAGCGTTTGAATGAGCTTTTCGTTGTCCCTCTGGTGCAGCCCAATGGTGGGCTCGTCCAAAATGTAAAGCACTCCCATGAGGCCGCTGCCGATCTGGGTGGCAAGCCGAATCCGCTGGGCCTCGCCTCCGCTGAGGGTTCCGGCCTCTCGGTCCAGGGTCAGGTAATCCAAACCGACATCCTGCAAAAATCGCAATCTCGCGGTGATTTCCTTGAGGATTTGAGTTGCGATGGTCGATCGGGTTTCGTCCAGTTCGAGGTGTTCAAAAAACCGCAAAGAATCCTCGACGGTAAGACTGCTCAGCTCGTGGATATTCTTGCCACCGATCCTGACCGCCAGGGCCTCGGTCCTCAGCCGCTGCCCCTGGCAGGTGGGACAGATGCGGCGGCTTTGGAACCGCTCCAGCCACTGACGTATCTCCTGGCTGGGGGTTTCGCGGTAGCGGCGATTTAGGTCTTCGATGATACCTCGAAAGCGCGTGCTGTATTCGTAGCGGCCGGTTCCCGCCTTGTTCTCATAGACCACGTCAACGGCTTTTTCGGTGCCATAGAACAGGGCATGGTAGACGGCGCGAGGCAGCTCGGCGATGGGCGTATCGAGGCTGAAGTTCAAACTCCGGGAAAGGGCCTCGAACCAGCTCCGTGACCAGGCTGCCTCGGGATTGTAGGGAAGAAAACCACGCTGGTTAAAACTCTTGCTTGGGTCGGGAGCGATGAGACGGGGGTCGAACTCCATCACGATGCCAAGTCCCGAGCACGTCGGACAGGCACCGAAGGGGCTGTTGAACGAAAACAGTCTCGGCTCCAGTTCGGGAAGTTGAAAATCACAGGTGGGGCAGCTGGCCTTTTCGCTGAAAAAGTGATCCCGCGGTTCCGTGGTCAGGTCGGCTACCACCACCATTCCATCCGCCATGCGCAGGGCCGCCTGAACCGCCTCGCTCAAACGCAGGCGGTTTTCCGACCCACTCAACAGCCTGTCGATCACGATCTCGACGCTATGCTTCTTTTTCTTGTCCAGAACCGGGGTCTTCTCCAGATCGATGAGTTCCCCGTTCACTCGGGCCCGCTGGTACCCGAGTTTTCGGGCGTCGGCAAAGACCTTCTGATGCTCTCCCTTTTTTCCACGAACGACGGGGGCCAGAATCATCAGCTTGCGTTCGGAACCGAGCTCGGCGATCTGGTTCAGGATCTGATCCAGGCTACTGGGTCGGATGGGCTGATCGCACGTGGGACAGTACGCCTCACCGATGCGCGCGTAAAGAAGACGGTAATAGTCGTAGATTTCGGTGACGGTCCCCACCGTGGAACGGGGGTTGCGGTGGGTGGTTTTCTGTTCGATCGCGATCGAGGGGGACAGACCCTGGATGTCATCGACATCGGGCTTATCGAGCTGCCCGAGAAACTGCCGGGCGTAACTGGAGAGGCTTTCAATGTAACGCCTCTGGCCTTCGGCGAAGATGGTGTCGAAGGCCAGGCTGGACTTGCCCGATCCGCTCTTGCCAGTGATGACGATGAGCTTGTCCCGGGGCAACTCCAGGCTGATGTTTTTCAAATTGTGTTGCCGCGCACCCCGAATGATGATCTTTTCCATGGGCTAAAACTATCGAACCAAAACCGGGCGGACAAGGGTTCCTTCCCTGCCTTCGATCTCCCGCAGACGCTCCAGAGCCCAGGTTCCCTCCGGGGTCTCTAAAAACAGATCGGCAAGGATGCGGCAGGTTTCCTTCTCGCGGAGAAAAAGGTGGCGGGGGATACCGAGGGCCCGATTGTAATCGAGCGAGGCATCTCCCAGGCCGAGTACCGACCTCCAGGGTTCGCCGACCGGCATGGATGTGCCAAGCGCCCGCGCCAGAATGGGCTCCCAGCCGGAACTGCTTTGCAACGCGAGGTCGGCCGCCTCCCCCCAACGCCTCAAATTCTGGGCCAGGAGTTTGAGAAGAAGTGGCGCCTTGTTCTTGGTGAGGTACTCGTACGGGGACTGGTACAGGGTAAGGCGGCGGCCGGGTCCGCTTCGGGCTGCGGCGGGCTGGAAGAGGGCATGGAGGCTCATCTCGGACAATTCCTCGGCAGGGGTGCCGCGCTGTTTCTCGTAAATATTGGGTGTCAGGACCCCGAATTGAAAGGACGGGTCGATTTGTTGGAGATCCCGAAGGCTTCGTGAAAAAAGCATCAACAAGGCATGAAGGGAATAGGAGGCGGCGATTCGTGGATCCGACCGAATGTCCGCAGTCTTTTCGGTCCAGAGTTGTGCCAAACGAGTCAGGGCCTCGAGCGTGTAATCGGGGTCCCGACGGTAGAGGAACAGCAGGCGGTCCAAAGCATAACGCCGTTCTTCGAGCCGACCCACGTAGGGCTCCAGGAAGGCGTTCAGGAAGAGCTGGCGGTCTCGGTCCCCCAGGCTCCGAAGCTCGTCGGGCAAGGTGCGCCGCTCTTCGAGCTTGGTGAGAAGGATGCTGTCGCGCAGGAGGTTGATTCGCCTTAGAGTGTTTTCCCTACCCGGCTGGACGGCCAGCAAACTGTCCAGATCGTACAAAATCTGGTAACGATCTTCCGGAAAACGCAAAAAATCGGCATCCGCAAGGGCAGCTTCGAAGTGTTGTCGGGCACTGGAGAGTTCACCCGTGGCAAAGTACACCCTTCCCAGGTACCAGTCCGCCTCTGGATAAATCGAACGTTTGGAGAGGGCCTCCCGCAGAAGCTGGATCGCATCGGACCACCTTCCCTGAGCCAGGGCGAGCCGGCCCTGCTGAAACGAGACCCAGGACGGCAAACCCTGGGTCCAGGCGGCAAGGCTCAGGAGGAAAAGGAGAAAGGGTAAGGTCTTAGTTGACACCCAGCAAGAAGACCATCACGAACAGAGCCACGGTTTCGATCAAACCGATGACCATGATGTACTGGCCGAAGCCCTTTCCCGTTTCGGCGAGGGCGTCCGAGCTAGCCGCGGCGGCTCGCCCCTGAAACAGGGCCGAAGCACCGATGGCGATACCGCCCAGCACCCCAATCCCCAGGATCTTGGCGGGATCCATGGACGCCGCCTTGGTGAGGAGGCTGTTCATCAGCAGATAGCCGTAAATGGTCTGTGTCAGCGGCGCACCGACAAAGGCCACCAGGAGGAAGGGGGCCGGTTTGTTTTGGAGGTAACACTTTTTCCAGGCGCCGACCGCCGCCATCCCTGCAGCACCCATTCCCAGGGCCGAGCCCGTGGCCGAAAGAGCCAGGGCCGCTCCAATACCGATCAAACCCCAGTTGATCAAAACTGTTGTATCCATAGAAACTCCTTTACTGTTTCTTCTGTTGCCACAATTGAAGCGGCTTGAACGCAAATCCAGACCACTCGATGCCCAATCGACCGGAGAATTCCAGGAGGTTGAGCCTCACCCCGTGAACCACCACCCCCAGGAGGGCCATGATCAGGTTGAGGCCATGTCCGAGAAGGAGAATGAGGGAGGCCGCGGCCAAACCCAGAACCTGGCTTCCGCCTGCGCTGGCCAGCCCGCTCATCGCTCCCTGGGCCATGGTATTGAAACTCTGGGCGATGGCAAAACCCGCCAGCCCCACCGCAAAGAGGCGGATATAGCTGATGTTATCCGAAAACCAGCCCACCGACCCCAGGGCAGTATTTAAGATGTTCGACAGCCCATCGCCGATGCCCTTTAGAAACTTGCCCTCCTGTTTTCCAAAGAGAACGACAAGCCCCACTCCTGCGGCTGCGGCCAGGAGATTGTTCATGAGGTTTTCGGGCCAGAGTGCCCAGACTGTCCCCTTGTTCCAGTTCACGATCTGGGCTGGCAGCAGGGCCACCTCGGCGGCAGGCAAGACCAGGGTGAGCACGAGGGGGTACAGGGCCAGGGTACTGGTGAGGGCACCGAGCTCCGCGATCGACTTCAGCGGATTACGGTCCCGCAACAGTGTCCGGAAAAAGTTCCAGACATGCCCGAGGGCGAGCTGGGTAAGCCCCAGGCTAAAACAGAAAAACTTGACAAAGGCCATGTTGGTCGTGTAGTCGGCGTTGACAAAGGGCGGGCGCGTCAGGGAACGCAGAAAGTCCCGAAGACCTCCATCGGCCAGATCGATGAGGTTGCCAAACCAGGTTCCCGTAAGACTTCCCCAAACCACGGTGGCCGCGGACAGGACCGTCAGGAGGAGTCCCCCCTCCCCGATTTTGCCGTTCTTGACAAGGGTGCTCACAAGCATCGACAGACCAAACAGAAGAAAGATCAGCCCG
Source organism: uncultured Spirochaetia bacterium (assembly GCA_937960645.1). Lineage (GTDB taxonomy): Bacteria > Spirochaetota > Spirochaetia > JABEVK01 > JABEVK01 > DYOB01. The sequence goes on from CALGPJ010000073.1 coordinate 9,158, forward strand.
TAGCCCGCATCCCCGATGATGATGGCGAAAAACACGATGAAGTAAGCCAGGAAGGGCAGGCTAATATCCCTTTCCCTGTACCCGGGAATTGTTCCGAGGAGATCAAACACCGGTTTGACCATGCCAGGCACAATGGGATTTTTGACCAGGGTCGGGACGGCGTCTTCGGGCCCGGGGTCCCGGGACGCGATGCCCCACCCCTTCTGAACCGCCGCCTGACGGAGCCTCGGCCACTCCGTTTCGGGAACGTATCCGCTCCAGAAAACCAAATCATCGGTCTGAACGGCCGAGGCCAGGGACGCCTCCCATTCCACCCTCCATTGTAGCCAACCGTGAAAGCTTCTGAGTCCCGAAATAGCCCGGGCCTTTTCGCGCAGGTTCCGTTCCAGTTCTTGAATCCGGGAGACCAGATGTTGCCGTTGCTCTGTCAGTTCCCGCCGGCCCTGTCGTGGAAAACTCAGCGGCTCGGCCTCCGACAAAACGGTATCGTCGTTCTGCAGGACCAGAACATAGAGCTGGTCGGCCTGACTTTTCCAGATCATCGACCGTTCCGGCAGCTTCAGGTTTTTGACGGCTCGAAAACGGTAGAGGCGCGGATGATAGCCCGAGTCTTTGAACCCCTCGAGGACGCGGGGTTCCCATTCCCCCCAGAACGCCAGGTCATCCAGGGACTTGGTGAGCTGGGCTAGTTGCTGGATCAGACCCGTTTTTTCCTGCTGGATTTCCAGAACGGCATCCACATCCTTATCCTCCCAGTCCCGTGAACTGGGGGAGGACTTTTTGGGAGCGTACTCTTCCAAAAGTCTCAGGGCCTGCTCGGCCCGCCGCAACCTTTCACGCGTCGATTCCAAACCCTCGGCAACGGTTGCCTGAGTTTGAATGTGCACCACACCCAAACGGGCAACCTCTTCCAACACCCTCTGCCGATCGGCATCGGTGGCGGCAATCCAGACCTTTTTCATGGGTACGATCATGATGCGGCCCCCACCAGCTTTTTCTTGGCGATCTTGCCGCGAACGACGGCAGCGGTCTGCTGGTCGCCAAGGTAAATGTTGATCCGGCGGATGTTTTCCCGAGTCTCGGGGATCTTGATTTTTTCGAAGAGGTTGACCCTCTGGGTGGTGATCCGCAATTCTTCTGCCAGGAGCCGGACCTGTTCCTCCAGGATCTCCACCTGAATATCGTAGGTGATCATGGTCTTCAGGGCCCGGACGCCCGCATCGATCCAAAGCGGGGTTTCCACCAGGTCATAGGTGACAGACCGGAAATCGACCCCTTGAAAGAGGGGGATGTCCACACCCGCGATGTTGCCCTCGCCGGTCCGTATCTTCTCGATCACCACATAGGGGGAAAGGTCCCAGTCCTCCCCAAAGACGGCGATCCAGGATTCCAGTCCGCGCCGAAATTCCTCCTGCTCGCGGCGTTTCTGATCGCGCTGGGCCTCGATGTGACGGATCTCCATCAGAAGCTGCTGCTTTTTCAGCTGCAGGGTGGGCAGGTACCGACGAAAACGTTTGAGCTGGTCTTTTTGCTTCTTGAGCTCGTTCTTCGTCAGCTTGACCTTAGCCATGAACTGCCTCTTTTTTGGGCCAGAACTTGCGAATCAGGTCGGTCTTCAGCCCGGTTTCAGAGGGATCGAAGCATTCCGCCAGGATGTCCCAGCCCTGGTCCAGGGCCTTTTCCAGCGGGATGTTGACCTTGAGATCCATCATGGAGCGTTCGAACAATTCTCCGTATTTGAGCAGCTTGTTGTCCCAGTTGCTCATGCGGAATCCCATGCTCTTTTTCTCGAGCGATTCCTTGTAGCCCGCGTAGAGTTTGATCATGCCGTCCATGAGGGCACGGTGGTCCTCCCGGGTCTTGCCGTTCACCATTTGCTTGAGTCGGGACAGGGAGCCGAAAGGTTCGATACGTCCGTTGCGCAGGTAGAACTGCCCCTCGGTGATGTAGCCGGTGTTGTCAGGGACGGGATGGGTCACGTCGTCTCCCGGCATGGTCGTCACGCCCAGGATGGTGATGGAACCGGCGCCTTCGAAGTCCACCGCTTTTTCGTAGCGGGCGGCCAGCTGGGAGTATAAATCACCCGGGTAACCACGATTGGAGGGCACCTGTTCCATGGTGATGGAGATTTCCTTGAGGGCGTCGCTGAAATTGGTCATGTCCGAAAGCAGGACCAGGACCTTCTTGCCCTCGAGGGCAAAGTTCTCGGCCACCGCCAGGGCGATGTCGGGAACGAGGAGGGCTTCCACGATGGGATCGCTGGCGGTGTGAACGAAGAACACCGTCCGGCTCATTGCCCCACCGTTTTCCAGGGCTTCCTTGTATCCCAGGTAGTCGTCGTACTTAAGCCCGATACCGCCCAGGATGATGATGTCGACCTCGGCCTGCAGGGCGATCCGGGCAAGGAGTTCGTTATAGGGCTCCCCGCTCACCGAAAATATCGGCAGCTTCTGCGACTCCACCAGGGTGTTGAACAAATCGATCATGGGAATACCGGTCCGCACCATGTTGCGGGGGATGATCCTTTTGGCGGGGTTGACCGAGGGGCCGCCGATCTCGATAAGCTTGCTGGTCAATTCGGGACCGCCGTCCCGAGGCTTTCCTGAACCGGTAAAAATCCGTCCCAGCAAGTCCTCCGAGAAGGCGACCCGCATGGGGTAGCCCAAAAACCGGACCTGGTCCCCGGTGCTGATTCCGCGGCCGCCCGCAAAGACCTGAAGGCTGACCAGATCGTCCTTGAGCCGAATCACCTCGGCCAACGAAGATCCGTGTCGTGACTCCACGACAGCGAGGTCCTTGTAGCGGACGCCTTCCGCCCGAACCGAGATCACGTTTCCGGCGATGGATTCGATGCGACTGTAAACCTTTCTCATCCTTGACCCCCTGTCAGGCGCTCGGCATCCTTGAGCCGCCCCGAAACCTTCTCCTGAATCATGGTTTCGATCTTCTTTTCCGCGTCGTAAAACTCCACCGATTTCCAGGTAGATCCGTTGTAGTCCAGAAAGAGTTGACGCAGTTTATAAAACCACTGCCGAGCCTCCTCCTTCTCCTTGAAAACGAGTACCCCGCTTAAAACCCTGAAAATGATGTTGAATGTGTGTTGCTGGCGTTCGGGGCTGACCGAGTTATCGACAGGGTCGAAGCTGTTTTGCTGAAGGTAAACCGCATCCAAAAATTCGCTCTTGAGATAGAGAACGTAATCGTCCAGACTGGTGCCTTCCTCGCCGACCACTTTCATCATCTGGGAAACTTCGTTGCCGCGGAACAACATCGAGCGGGCGTATTCCGTACGGTCCCGATCGATGATGCCCCGGTACTTGGACCAACTTTCCAGGGGGTGGATGGCGGGGTATTTTCGGGCATCGGAGCGCTCCCGGCTGAGGCCGTGGAAGGCACCGACCACCTTGAGGGTCGCCTGGGTCACGGGTTCCTCGAAGTTACCGCCTGCCGGGCTCACCGTACCTCCGATGGTCACCGAGCCGGTACTCCCATCGCGCAGCCGCACGATTCCGGCCCTTTCGTAAAAACCGGCGATCACCGATTCGAGGTAGGCGGGGAAGGCTTCCTCCCCGGGGATCTCTTCCAGGCGGCCGCTCATTTCGCGCATGGCCTGGGCCCAGCGGCTGGTCGAGTCTGCCAACAGCAGGACCCTCAACCCCATTTGCCGGTAGTATTCGGCCATGGTGACCGCGGTATACACCGAGGCCTCACGGCTGGCCACGGGCATGGAACTGGTGTTCACGATGATGATGGTTCGCTCCATCAGGGTGCGGCCCGTCCGCGGATCGATGAGTTCCGGAAACTCCTTGAGGGTTTCCACGACCTCACCCGCCCTTTCTCCACAAGCCGCGATGATCACGATGTCTACGTCGGCATTTCGCGAGGTGACTTGCTGGAGTACAGTTTTGCCGGCCCCAAAGGGTCCGGGAATACAGTAGGTCCCGCCCTCGGACACGGGGAGGAAGGTATCGATGATGCGCACCCGGGTGATCATGGGTTGGGCGGGTTTGAGCCTCTCGGCGTAGGCGGTGATGGGGCGTTTAACGGGCCAGACGATGACCATCGTCATTTCGACCAACCGCCCATCTGGGCTTTTAATCCTGGCGATGGTGTCATCGATGTGGTAGTCACCGGCGGAAGCGAGCCATTCCAGCACCCACTCACCTTCGAGGTTAAAAGGGACCATGATGCGGTGCTGGAAAACCCCTTCCGGCACCCAGCCGACAGGGTCGCCGGCCCGAAGCCTGTCCCCCGTTTTGGCGGTTGGGGTGAAGGACCAGCTCCGCCGGGTGTCCAGAGGCTCCATGTAGACACCGCGCTGGAGGAAAAAACCGCAGCGTTCGGCCAGATCGGTCAGGGGATTTTGAAGCCCGTCGTAAATCCTGGTCAAAAGCCCGGGGCCCAGCTTGGCCGCCAGCAGGTCGCCGGTGAATTCCACGGAATCGCCCACACCGATGCCCTTGGTCAGCTCGAAGACCTGAAGGTCGGCCCTGTTGCCCTTCACTCGGATGACCTCGCCCTTGAGACGAGCTTCTTCGACCTTGACGTATGCGACTTCGTTCATGGAGACGACTTCGTCCACCTCGACCGAGACCATGTTTCCATTCACACCCACTACTTTTCCCACCGTCATGGTGCTTCCACTCCTCGATTCTGGGTTATTATCCGATAATTGTCCTCAAAGTGCTGCCGCCCCCGGCCTATCTCCCGGTTCTTTCTCTTCCACCAGAGACCGAGACGAAGGGCGTAACTCACGAGATGCTCCCATTCGTAGTCCTTGCCAAACGCCGCACGAACAAGCCAGGAATCGCGGATTCCGTCCAGAACCTCCTCGGCTTGCAAGGGCGTCTCTTGCTGATAAACCTGCCGAGCCCAATCTGCCAGGAATTCGTCGGACATCTCGGCAACCTCGGGCTGGGGCCACGATAGAGCCTGGGCGCGAAGTCGGGCGATTTCGTATCGGAGCCGGCGGTCGAAGGCCCGGTAGCGGCGGACGAAGGGATCCTCGGTCTCTTTGTTTTGAAGAACACGTCCCAATCGCTCGAGCCCTTCGGGGTTCACCTCCATGCTGGCCATCTCGAGAAACTGCTCGGGCCCCGGCAGATTGGCCCCGCTCTCGAGACTGGGCAAACTCGCCAGGGTGAAGTAATAGGATCCCACGCCCTACTCCACAGCCTTTTTCAAGAGAGTGGCCAGGTGGGGGGCCACGGACTCCGAGAGCACTTCAGCGATGACGGCCGGGGTGAAATCGTAAAACAGGGAGCCGTCCCGGGTCCCCAGGCGGAAACCTCGGGACAGGTGCGGGGAGGGAACGAGGTCCACCCCCTGGGAAACGTGCTCCCGAAGCCTTTGTTTCAAGGCATTTTCCAGCCGGGCCAGATCGGCGGCGGGAACCTGGATCTGGGCTGATTCGGGCTTCCAGTTCCTGACCGCCTCGAGAATCAGTTTTTCGGTAAGTTCTGGGGACAAAGCTTCCTGGACGGCATCCTTGAGCAGGGCGTCCAACAGGGAGCTCAGGCGCTTTTGGAGGGAGAGCAAGAGATCCCGTCCGGCCTGAACCAGGGCGGCCTCCGAGGACTGCTGGAGGCGCTGGATATCTAACCTGGCCTGTTGAAGGGTTTTGGCCGCTTGATCTTCCGCCTCCTTGACGATGCCCCGTGCCCTGGCCTGAGCGTCGGCAAGGATTTTATCTGCTTCCTGTTTGGCCTTGTCGATTCCTTCGCGCCGGATTTGTTCCAAAAGACCGGTCAATTCGTTGTCCATCGGTACTCCTTGCCCTTTTGCGAGAATGAGAGCGCACCTGGGCCTTTCGCTATCTGGCCCATTCTAAACACAAGCCCAAAAATATGCAACCAAGATCAGACCTGACCCAGGGAAAAATCACCCACGATCTTGTAGACCCCGCCATCGTAAACGATTCGGAGATCACGGTCGGGAAAGACCTTTTTCAACTGGCCCTCCAAGTGCTCCATGGCGTCCTCCGTAATCCGCCGGCGCACCTCAGGATCGACATTTTCAAAGGTACAGATTTCGAGGTCGATGGTGTACCCTCGTCCGTATTCCGATCCAAACCCCGCGGTAAAAGAGGCTCCCAGATTGAACAGGCCACTCATCTGCGGGTTGGCAGTTTCCCCGTCCTCGGGGCGGTTCGGCCTCCTGGTATACATCTGACCATACTGGGATTCAAGGTACAAATCCGTGGCCTCGAAGGCCTTTTGGAGCATCCGGTCCCACTGTTCGGAAAGAGGGTGTTGGCCGCTCACCAGACGACCCTCAGGGCCGGGGTACGGGCACTCAGGATATCGACGAGGTTGTCGGTGAGAGAAAAACCACGGCCGGCCGCCGTGATTTGAGCCCGGCCTGCCTCACGCACCGTTCGAGGGGCGGTGATGGTCCAGCTCACCTGTTTGCCTTCCAAACTCAGGCCCGCCAGGGTCCGTAGCTGGGCGGTCGGGATGGCGGGTATCTGGTACTCCAGGGTCCAGGTGTAGACGTTCTGGACCCCGATCACCGTGAGCTTCTGACCCAGTTCCAGGGCCAGGCTCTCCAGGGCCTGAAGATTGGTGAACCTGAGCTGAACGGTGACCGAAAGACCTTCCAGGGCATCGCGGCTGGTGAAGCTGGTCAGGCTCAGCCCCTGGATGCGGCTGACGAGAGCGGTCCAGCCCGCCTGGTCCACCGGCCACCGCAAAGGGTTGTTTCGGTTGTTGTGAAAAAGGAACTCGGGAAGGATCTCGTAACTGAAACGAATATTTCCCGAGGTGAGGGAATCGAAGAGAATCTCCACGTTGGCGTTGCCGCAGCCGACCAGAGTCAGCGCCATCAAAAGGCTAGAGACGGACAATCGTTTTACCATGACCCCCCTCCTCCGGTTTTGGATGATAGTGCTCGCGAACATGCGCGTGGCGGGAAAGGTACTCGGTGACAGCCCGCCTCAAGTGTCCTTCCCCCACTCCGTGAATCACCTGAAATTCGCCCAGCCCCTCGAGCAGGGCGTGATCGATTTGCTCGTCCAGGCGCCGCAGCGCCTCCTCGACCCGATCGCCGCGCAGATCGAGGGTGTAAACCGCCCTCTTTTCGGAGAGGACACGCATTTGGATTTTCGACTTCGATTCGCTGGCGCCCTGCTCTTTTTTGCTGAATTCGGAGGCAGCAAGATCGATCCTCAAGGTTCCGACCCGAGCCCGCCATATTCCCGGCCTTACTTCTCTTTCCAGAATCGCCGACTTGTCCTGGTAGGAAACCTCCTCACCGGGAAGAAACTCTTCGCGTAACGACTTCGGGGGAATCGCCGTTTGCCGATCGATTTCCTGCTTGAGGTCCTCGCCCTGTTCTCTCAGCCATTCGCGGACCTGCCGACTCGACGCGGGATTTGCCGGCTCGGCCTGGTACTCGCGCACCAAGCGTTCAAAATCGCGGCGGAACTCGGCGAGCAAGCGTTCCTTCTCCTTGAGACGCCCCTCCTCCCAATCCCGCCGTTGATCGAGGAGCCTCTGCCGTTCGAGTTCCAACTCGGTGAGGCGTCGTTGGAAGGCAGTTTCCCGCTCCTCCAAATCGGCAAGACGCTGCCGCAAACGTGCCTCTTCATCGTCGAGCCGGGCAAGGCGGCGCTCGGCACTGCTGGAGCCCTCCTCCAGGAGAGAGCGGGCGCGGGCCAGAAGCCGCGGGGGAAGCCCCACCATGGCTGCCGTTTCGAGGGCGTGGCTCGAACCACTCGAGTCCGCAATCACACGGTAGGTAGGCCGGCCTTTTTCGGTATCGAACTCCATACCGATGTTCCAATACCCTTCGGCCTGACGGGGGTAGTTCTTGATAAGGTGATGGTGGGTACTCACCAGGGTAAACACCCCCAGCCGATCCAGTTCTTCCAGCAGGGCCAGGGCGATCACGCCCCCTTCCCGGGGATCGGTCCCGCTGCCGAGCTCGTCGAGGATGACCAGGGTCCCCGGCCTTGCCTCTTCCAAAATGAACTTCTGACGGGCAAGGTGGGCGGAATAGGTGGAGAGGTTGGTCTCCAGGCTTTGGTGGTCCCCAAGGTCGGTGATCCAGTCGGCGAAAAGGGGCAAGGAGCTCGAGGGGTTGGCGGGAACCGGGCAGGCGCGCTGATTCAGCCAGCTCAACACCGCTATGGTTTTGAGCAGGACGGTTTTACCGCCGGTGTTGGGTCCGGAAATCACCAGCCCGCGCCCGTGTTCGGGCACCCGCAGACTAACCCCGATGGCCCGAGCCCCCAGAAGCGGGTGACGGGCTTCGATTAGCTCCCAGGCCGCCCCCGGGGGAACCAGTCCGGGAAAGTCCGCTGCGTGCTCCATTCCCCAAAGGGCGCGTGCCAGAATGCTCTCCCACTCCGCCGATTTGCTCAAAAACAGGTCGAGCTCTTCCGCTCTGTTACGCAAACGGCCAGCCAGCTCCTGGAGGATGCGCTGGACCTCGCGGTGGTAGGACTCCTCGGCCTCGATGCAATCGTTGTTGAGGGTGACCAATTCAAAGGGCTCGAGGAACAGGGTCTGCCCCGTTTGGCTGGCAGCGTGGACGATCCCCGCCACCCGTCCCCGAAAATCGGACTTCAGGGGAAGCAGGATGCGGCTGCCCCGGTCCACAAAATTGGAGTCCTGCCACACCTCGGGGTGGACCGTATTCAGGATCCGCCGTGCCCCCGCCAACCGCTTTTCCCGGGCAGCGGCCAGACGGGCCAGGCTCTGGGCCAGGCTCGGATTCTGTCGGGGGTCCGGCTGCCCCTCTCCATCGATCCTGCGCAGGATTTCCCGGGCTGCATCCCCAAAGTCAGGCCAATCACGGCCAAACTCCATCAGGTCCGCATCGGCGGTGGCAATCAGCCACTGTCGGGTTTGGCCCATGAGCTGAAGGTACTGGGCAAAGAGGCGAAGGATTCTTCCGTCCAAAACGCCTTCGGCCATGATGTGGCGGCGCTGCTGGGAGGGGTCGTCCAGGTGGGTGAAAGGCGGCCGGTCATGCGCCTGGAGGCGGCGCAACACCGCACGCACGGGAATCCGGGACTGCTCCAATTCTTCCGCCACGAGGTGGGTCGGCAACCGAAGAAAAACCTCTCGGCCGGCGTCACTGATGAAGAAAGGCCCAAACCCCTCGATCAGCTCAGGCAAATCCAGTGTCTGAAAACTCAAATCATCCATAAACCTGCCTTGCCGCCAGCTCCTCGAAGAGGCGAACGTAGCTCTCGTAGCGGTCAGGATGAATCTGTCCCCGTTGCACGGCCTGGAAGACCGCACAACCCGGCTCGTGGAGGTGGGTACAGCCCGTCATGGCACAGTGCGTTGACCAGGGGCGAAAGTCGTGGAAGAATAGGGACAGACCTTCCGGGTCGATGTCCCAGAGTTCGAGTTCCCGAACCCCCGGCGTGTCGATCAAAGCAAGGTCGGTGTGCTGAAAGAGACGGCCCACCGTGGTGGAGTGCACCCCGCGAAGGTACTTCCGTGACAGCTGTGCGGTCTTCTGATCCGCCCCAGGGACGAGGCGATTGAGCAAGGTGGACTTTCCCACCCCGCTCTGACCGCAAAGGACCAGGGCCCTGCCCCGGACAAAGTCCAGGAGATCGTCCACGCCCTCGCCGTGCAAGGCAGAGACGAAAAACACGGGAACACCGATGTCGCTCCAGACCCTGCACCTCTGTTCCAGCAGCCCGTCCCTCCCCAGGTCGATCTTGTTGATCACCACCGCCGCAGGCAGGCCGGACCATTCGGCGAGGACCAGGCCGCGATCCACGAATCGGGGTCGAAAAAAGTCCTCGGTCGCTGCGGTCAGAACAAGGACCCCGTCGATGTTGGCCGCCAGAGTTTGGGGACGGCGACCCTTTTTGTTCCATCGTTGAAAAGAGTTTCGCCGGGGCAGCCTCTCGAGGATGGCTCCCTGGCCGACGGATTCATCAACTAGCTCGTAGAGCACCTGGTCCCCCGGGGCCAGAGGATTGTACTCGTCTTTTTCTTCGCCGAGGATTTTGCCCTTGATCCGGCAAACCACCTCCCGATCTCGGTCGCCGACAGTATAGATGTTATTGATTCCATATAGGACCAAACCCTGAAGGCGCTCACCCATCGATGTAATACCCGCCGTAGCGTAGGTGAAACCTTTGGGCAAAGAGCTGGTACTTTTTCACTTCCATCGGGTCAAGATCGCTGTCTTTTTGCCAATGGACATAAAACACTCCCTCCCCTTTTCCCTCCCGATTGCGCAAGCCCTTTTCCTCGAGAAGCTGTTTGGCCCGGCGACCCACCCCGCTTTGAGAATCGACCAGGGTGACGGAATCTCCCAGCAATTCGCGGAGTTCCGGGATAACATGCAAAAAGTGGGTGCAACCCAGGACCACGGTATCCACGTTCAATTCGCGCAAGCGGCGGCTCCAAAGACCCAGCATCTGCCGGCGCTCCTCGTGCTGAGGATGGAAAAAGTCCTCTTCCACGTAGCGTACGATGTCGCCGGCGCTGAGAGAGAATACTTGACAGTTCCCGGCAAAATCGCGGATCAGATCGGCCAGGTACAGGGACCTCACCGTGAGATCCGTGGCGAGGATGCCGATCCTCCTGTTTCGGGTGACGGCAGCCGCCGATTTGACCGCTGGGACCACCCCGACCACCGGTATGGGCAATTCCTGCCTCAAAGCATTCAACGCGTAGACCGAGGCGGTGTTGCACGCCACGATGAGGAGCTTGGGATCGAAGGATTTCAGGAGGCTTCTGCCGAGCCGAACAACTTTTTCCGACACCTCTTCGGGAGATTTCTCTCCGTAGGGAAAGTTGAGACGATCGGCGACGTAAACCAGGTTTTCCTCGGCCAGGTTCTCCTGGATCCAGGAAAGATAGGGCAGTCCCCCAATGCCTGAGTCGATGAGCAGGATCGGTCCCATGCGGACAATTTTAACGACCATGCCGGGATGCCGCAACCAAGTCACCGGGCCCGATCTGGAAGGATGAAAACAGCTGTGCTAGACTCAAACGATGAACGAACGCCGCCGCTGCACCGTGCCGGGCTGCCGCCGGGAAGCATTGAGCTTCACCCAGGTTTGCGCCGACCATCTGGCCTTCTCCGAAAGTTCTTTCGAATTTCTCTACAATCAGCTCCTTACCGCAAAAAACTGGGAAGGCTTGAACCTGCGTCGGCTGACTCTTTCGAATTGCAAGCTCGAGTCCATGGAGTTCGAGGGCTGTAACTTCGAGGGCTGCCACTTCACCGACGTGAGCCTCAGAGGATCACGGTTCGAAAATTGTTTCCTGGATTACAGTTTTTGGCAGTCTTGCAACCTGCAGGAAAGCCGCTTCATGTTTTGTTCGTTTGCAGGTTCCCGATTCCGTGATATCGATTGGCAGAACAGCGACCTTCTCCACATCAATTTTAATGGTTGCAAATTTACCAACGTCACGTTTCATAGCTCCGATCTCTATTTTAGTCGATTGATCAACGCTCGGATGGATCGTGTGAATCTCGATGACTGCAATCTCAAACGGGTAATGTTTCAGAACAGTCAACTCAAAGACGTCACCCTGAAATATTCCAACGATGAAGAGGCGGAGTGGGAATGGAATCTCATTTGAAGCTAAAATGGTTTTACTCTCCGGAGAATTTCAGCAATACCTACATTTTGGGTCCGGCAAACCAGGGCGGAAGAGCGATCGTGATCGATCCGGGCATCTTCCACCTTCCCATCCTGGAAGAGCTGGCGAAGTGGCGGTGGGAAGTTGGCCACATCCTGATCACCAACGAGGATCAGGCCCACATCAAGGGACTGAAAACGCTGCTCAAAATATTTCAAGCCGAGATTTACTCCAGTCAAAAAGAGGTCTATGGGATCAAGTGCCACACCATTCACTCCCACTCGCATTTGAACCTCGATGGGGTGGCGGTCGGCACCGTGATTTTCAACGAGTATCATGGGGACAACGTGGTCTATTGGATCGGAAAGATGGTCTTCACCGGCGATGTCCTTTATGCAGGGAGCCTGAACACCAATCGCCCCAGTCATTTCTTTCCGGAATTGGTCAGCGCCCTCAGGGAAAGGCTGATCGACAGGGGCGAAGACCTCGTGATTTACCCCGGAGAAGGTCCACCAACCACCATCAAGGCAGAAAGGGATTTCAATCCCTGGTTCCAGGAACATCCCCCAACTCGAGCGCAGAAAGCCTTTCTTTGAAGTCTGCGGGCAAAGGCGCGGTGAATTCTGCCCTTTGTCCATTCGTTAGCGTCAGGCCAAGCTGCCACGAGTGCAGGAGGAGGGGCCCGCTGGCGTTCCGCGAATAGACCGCATCGCCCAGGATGGGGCAGCCCAGGTAGGAGAGGTGCACGCGAATCTGGTGAGTCCTTCCGGTCAGCAACCCGATTTTGAGAAGGCTGGCATTCCGAGAGGAGGCCAGCACCTCGTAGAGCGTCACCGCCCGCTTACCGCCGGCCTGGGTTACGTGAAATTTCTTGCGGTGAACGGGATCGCGTGCCAACAGGGTATCGATTCGCCCCGAGCTTTGCGGGGGGCGATGACGGACCAGCGCAAGATAGGTCTTGGAAACGCTGCGGTTTCGGAACTGAGCGGCGTACCAGTCCAGAGCCACCGTGTTCTTGGCGCAAACCAAAACCCCGGTGGTTTCCTTGTCCAGGCGGTGCACGATGCCTGGTCTGGAAGGGGACGGCCATTCACCAGGAGGATTCCGAAGGTAGGCCAAAATGCCGTGGACCAGGGTAGGTACCGGCCTACCCGATCCCGGATGAACGGAAAGACCACGAGGTTTGTCGAGAATCAGGGTATCCGCATCTTCGTAAATCAGGGAAAGCGGCAGGGGAATGGGCTTCAGGTCCAGAGGCACCTCTTCCCGCCATTCCACCGTCAAAAGCTCCCCGCCCTCGAGCCGATGCGAGGGCTTGAGTGTTTTTCCCCCACAGCGGATTTCGACGTGCAGGCGCTGAAGCTGACTCCGGGTCGGAAGTTCCTCGAGACTCGAAAGATACCGATCGACCCTCTGGCCCCGGCCGGAGGGCTCAACCTTCAGGATTCGCGTCGGCATCGGGCGGGTCGATCCGAGGGCCAGGAGGTGGTTCCAGGAGTCCGAGGATGAAATCCAGAAGGGCCAGGGCTCCGGAAAGCACCAGGCTGGAGATGATCAGGGTCTTGTATTTGTCCTGGAGTTCGGCTCCGGTGAGAGAGGCTGTTCCCTGCCCCAGGGGCCAGGGTGTGAAATTTTGATCGAAGTTTTTATTGGCATAATAGTAAAAATCGTAACCCCAGTTGCTCAATAGGTAAGCAAAGGGAAAGGTCCCGATCATCAGGGTCTTGGCGCGGTCGATATCCCGAAGGCCGGGGGGAAGGAGTTCACCGGGATACACGTTCGTCGGCGGCTCGTTTGCCGGCGGTGTTTGAGCCCCGAGCAAGCAGGCCAAGAGTCCCAACCCTGCCAGGATCCCCCACCTCATGTCCGCCCTCCGAACAGGGCCGTTCCCAACCGAACGAGGGTGCTTCCCTCGAGGATGGCCCAGGGATAATCCCCGCTCATGCCCATACTGAGAACGGGCAAATTCGTATGGAGTTTATCCTGGAGCCTCTGTCGGGCCTGGTAGAGCTGGGCAAAACAGGACCGTATCTTTTTTTCATCGTTGACGAAGGGGGCCAGGGTCATGAGTCCGCGAAACTCGAGGTTGGGAAGGCGAAGGACCAGCTCGGCCAGCCGTTCGAGGTCGCCGAAATGCCTGACGCCGAACTTCTGTTCCTCCCCCGAGGTGTTGTACTCGAGAAGGATTTCCAGAACTTTGCCTTGCTGCTGGGCGCGTCGACTCAATTCCCGGGCCGTTTCCTCGCTGTCCACCGACTGGATCCCCTGGGCCACCTCAACGGCGCTCTTGATCTTGTTGGACTGAACGTGGCCAATGATGTCGAGCCGCGCCCCTTCGAAGGCGGCTTTTTCCTGTTTTTCCCTGGCCTCCTGAACACGGTTTTCCCCGAAGTAGTCAAAGCCCACTCGCCGTGCTGCCAGGACAGCCTCGAGGGGCTGGGTCTTGGAGACGGCCAGGAGGGTGACGTCGGCCGGGGAGCGCCCCGCCCTGAGGCAATACTCTTGAATGGTTTCCTCGACAACCTGCCTGTTCGTGCGAAGCAGACCTTCCCAATCCATCACAACCATTCTATTGAAAATCGAAATGGTTGTCCTGACCGGGATACGTTGACGAAAGGGCCAAAATTGAGTAGCTCTAAGCAAGAGGTTTTACGATGAGTGAGTCCCTTTGGTCCGAACGACAAAAAAGCACCTGGAAAACCAAGGTCGGTCTTGCCGAAATGCTCAAGGGCGGCGTCATTATGGACGTCACCAATGCCCAGGAGGCCCAGATTGCCGAGGAAGCAGGGGCCGTGGCGGTCATGGCCCTGGAGCGCGTTCCGGCCGACATCCGCAGTCAGGGCGGCGTGGCGCGCATGAGCGATCCGGCCATCATCAAGGCGATTCAAAACGCCGTCAGCATCCCCGTCATGGCCAAGTGCCGCATCGGCCACTTTGTCGAGGCACAAATCCTCGAGGCCCTCGGGGTGGACTTCATCGATGAGAGCGAGGTACTTACCCCGGCCGACGAGTTTTACCACGTGGACAAACATCCCTTCAAGGTTCCCTTTGTCTGCGGATGCCGGGATCTGGGCGAGGCCCTCCGAAGGATCGGCGAGGGTGCGGCCATGATTCGGACCAAGGGAGAAGCCGGAACGGGAAACATCGTGGAAGCCGTGCGCCACATGCGGACCCTCATGAACGACATCCGGCGCATCCAGTCCCTTCCCCCCGAAGCCTTGATGACCGCCGCCAAGGAGATGGGAGCGCCCTACGACTTGGTGGTCGAGGTCGCCAAAACCGGCAAACTTCCGGTTCCCAACTTCAGCGCCGGCGGAGTGGCCACCCCCGCCGATGCGGCCCTGATGATGCAGCTGGGTGCGGAGACGGTCTTCGTCGGATCGGGTATCTTCAAATCCGAGAATCCCGCGCGCCTGGCCAAGGCCATCGTGGAGGCCGTTTCCCACTACAAGGACCCCAGAATCCTCGCGGAGGTGAGCGAAAACCTGGGCGCCGCCATGAGCGGCATCGATCTGCGGAGTTTGACAGAAAACCAGAGGCTGGCTCTCCGGGGTTGGTAGGTCCTTGACCATCGGCGTGCTTGCCCTTCAGGGCGGATTCGATCCTCATTTGCGTGCCCTGGATCGCCTGGGGGTGCCATCGTGCAAGGTACTCTACGTTCAAGACCTGGAGGGCATCGACGGGTTGATCTTACCCGGCGGAGAAAGCACCACGATCGGCAAAATGTTGGCCCGGTTCGGCTTCCTCGAAGTGATTCCCCAGGCCGTCTCGCGGGGTCTGGCCCTGTTCGGAACCTGCGCCGGCATGATTCTTCTTGCCCGGCAGATCCGGCACTACGATCAGGTCCATCTCGGCCTTTTGGACATCGAGGTGGAACGAAACGCGTATGGTCCCCAGGTGGAGAGCTTCGAAAGCTCGGTCCGCTGGAGGGATGGCCGCACCACGCCAGCGGTCTTTATCCGGGCCCCCATCATCCGCCGCCTGGGCCCGCAGGTCGAAGTCCTGGCGGAACAAGAGGGGCTCCCTGTCCTGGTTCGTCAGGACCGCATCCTGGCGGCCAGTTTCCACCCCGAACTGACCTCAGACCTCAGCGTGCACCGCTACTTTCTCGAGCTGTGCGGCGCAGATAGTCAAGAAACTCGTCGAGATTCATCCAGTCTCCAACCCTGACGCCGGCTTTTTCCAGGGCTCCCTGGTTCACCTCCACGGCGTACCGCGCGGGCCGAGCGCTCTCGATAACGGTTTCATCGAGGGGCTGCATGTCCTGAATGTCCACGATTTGGCCCCGCTGATCGATGAAGGCGATGCTCAAGGGGATATAGGTATTCTTCATCCAAAACCTCAGGTGGCGTTGCTCCTCGAACACAAAGATCATTCCCGCATCGGGTTCGAGCTGCCGACGGTACATCAAGCCGAGGGCCGATTCTTCGGGTGTCATGGCCACCTCGACCCGAAAACGAGCCTGGCCGAGCCGGAGATCGAATCGGCTGGAGTCCGCCTGACAGGACACCAGGGCATTAAGGCTCAAAAGTATGGCCAAACCGAAAAGTGTGGGGAGTCGGGATTTCATCGATCAAAACTGATCCAGGAATCGCTCCCGTGTCAAGGCTTGCAAGGTCTGTTCGGTTCTGGCGGCCTGGCGAAGCTCTTCCATGGTCCGTCGGTCCTGATACTTGACGGTGAGAGGCTTTTCGAGACTGAGGAGCACCTCTTCGTTTTCCCAGAAGGCCCCGGAGGGATCGAGCCGGGTGGGCTCGCCGTACTTTTTGCTGAGGGTCGTGAACAGGGAAAAATAATCCAGGCGTTGAGGTTGGAGTTCCAGGGTCAGGATGATCAAACGCTCCTCGCGGAATTGAAAATAACCGCGCCTGATAAAGAAGCCGCCTTCCACATCGATGAGGTTCGTGTTGGGACGCAACAGGAAGGTCACGTCCGGATCGCCGCGATACCGAAAATTCGAGTCCCGCCGCAAGGTTTCCTTGACTTCCTGAAGACTCATCCCCAGGCGGTACTCCTGAAAGCCAAGCGGCAATTGCTGGGGTTGGGCGGCGGCCGATAAAGCGATCACCATCAAAAAACACCGCAACTTCATACTCCTATTGTCGGCACCCGACCGAAGCAGTAAACTGGGGGGAGTGAAGATGTTTTTGCTGCTTTTATTGCTTCCCGGGGCAATGTTTGCCCAGGCACCCGCCGCCCCTCAGTGGTTTCCCGGTCCGCCATACCAGGGGGAGTGGCGGGTAAGCTTCACCGAGGGGCAGGATGAGGGAATCAAAATTTCCATCCAAAGCGAACCTGAGGGTGCCGAGGTCTTCCTCAACGAGTTTCGAATCGGTGCAACGCCCATCCAAAACTTTACCCGATCCACCGGTCCCCTGAAAATCCAGCTGGTTCGCGAGGGTTACCTGCCCTCCTCCATCCTCCTGAACGCGCTCCAGAAGGGTCATTACCACCTCAGTGTCCGCCTGGAACCGGCATGGGCCAAACTGGAAGTGGAGGGTTGGACCGAGGGGGTCGTGTTGCGCATCGATGATCAGCAAATCGAAGCCTCCCGCTCGATCCGCATCGCCCCCGGTCCCAACCGCCTGGTATTTCGACGTTTCGGGTATACCGACATCGTCCACAACCTGAAGGCAGAGCCCCTTCAAACCTACAAAGTCAGCCTGGAGTGGACCCCTGCCCCCTTCGAGCTCGTTGCCGGTGAACCCTCCCGCTCCCTGATCAACCCTAAACTTCCCGGGAATCTTGGCCTGTTTTCCTGGCCCTTCCAGGTCACGGCACCCGGGGATGCCAGGCTGAGCATCGTTTCGAAACAGTCTGAGTCTGAGGTGCTGCGCGTCGACTTGCCGGCCCTGGAAACCTGGGAACAGAGGGCCGAATTTCGGCCAGCCGAAGACCTGCCCGATGGTGTTTACCTGGCCCGGCTCGATGCCAGAGGAAAGGATGGGCGTGAGTATACCCTCGAAATCCTGTTCCAGGTCGACAGCTCCCTGCGCTTCAGTCCGGTTTTCCACTGGACCGAACCATCCTTTTTTCCGCCGCAAACCTTCTCTGCACAAACCAGCCTGGGCTGGTATCTGGTTCCGGATTCTCCCTTCGAGTTCCTCCTGGATCTGCGGTTTTCGATTGGGGACTGGGAACCTCAGGTAAAATTGGGATTGCGAACGGGAAATCGCCCATCCGAACTTTACGCGGGTCTGCGGGTCCTCGGACCAAAGATCTTTCTCAACAAAAGTTTCGAGGTGTTCTGGGGAGTGGAAGCCGGTCAAAACTTTTCCAATTTTCTGACCAGCGGCTTTTTTGGGGGCCAGCCGGCCGGAGCTGCCCTCCTTGCGGGGGCCTTGCTGTGGTCCGACCTCGGCCCCTTTCTGACGGTTTCTGGGCGTGGTGGCGTCCTTTTTCCCGAATTCATCCCCTATTTAAGTCCCCGCTTGGCCCTCGGGTGGGCGGCCCCCCGAGGTCAACTGGGACTGGGACTGGATTACAACCCGGCCCGGGACCCGATCTGGGAGGTTGCCGCCTGGTTCAACTTCCTGCTCCTGGACACCAATCTCAGCCTCGGCGCCAACGCTCTCGCTCGTTTTGCCGACCCGGAGGATCTGCGCTGGAAAATTGCGCTCCAGCTGGGATTTTTACCATGATCGAAGTCGCCCGATACCTAACCCAGGTCTGCCTGAACCCACAGGCCGGAGAGAGGGCCGTGGTCGTGGCCAACCCTCACCCGGAGGTCGAAGAAACGGCCCGAGCCTTCCAGGAGGTTTTAGATCGAGCGGGGGTGCGAGTCCGATTTTTGCTTCAAAGCATTCGGGGTTCCGACGCCCCCATGGACGATGCAGTCACCGAGGCTCTTTACGAGGAGCCGGATCTGATCGTGTGCCTGACCTTCAACAAGCTCGGCTACGACCCGCGTGCCCACGCCGCCCCTCTCCAGGTGGGGGCCCGTTCCTACCATCACATCCTCCAGTATCTGATCTTCGGCAAGGGCCACAGCCGGGGATTCTGGTCCCCGACGGTGCGCCGGGAAGACTTGATTCGAGCCGCCCAAATCGACTGGGAGGGTCTGCGGCACGAGGCCGCCCGCCTCAAGGCCATCCTGGACCAGACCGAAGAGGTCCACATCCGCAACCAGGCCGGCACTGACCTGAGTTTTCAAACCAGGGGCAGGCTGGCCTTTGCCGACGACGGCGACTTCCGCGAACCGGGCAGGGGCGGTAACATGCCGGCAGGGGAAGTCTTTCTCAGCCCCATCAACGGCAGCGCGCGGGGCCGCCTGGCCGTCGACGGTTCCATGGTGTTCCGCGACGGTTCCGAAATCCTGGACTCCCCCCTGATCCTGGATTTTGCCGATGGCTTTTTCGTGAGCGCCGATGGTCCGGCGGCTACACGTCTGCTTCGCGACCTGGAAACTGCCGCACATAACGAAAAATCGGAAGCCGCTCGCAGGAATTGCCGGCACCTGGGCGAGTTCGGGGTCGGGATCTTTGACGGACCTGCGCTCTGCGGCCGTGTCCTGGTCGACGAGAAAAAGCGTGGAACCTGTCATCTGGCCATTGGCTCCAATTACGACGGTGACGCGCCGGCCCCCATCCACTACGATGGCGTGTTGCAACGGCCCACGGTCGACGTCACCTTGGTGGAGGGCAAGACGGTCAGGATTCTGGAGGAGGGAAACCCCTTGTGGTGAGAAACCTTCTCCCCAGTTTGCTCATTTTGGCGGTGCTCACCATCCTGCACGGGTGCTACTATCTACGACAAGGAAGCGCTCTTTGGGACATTTATGGCAAAGCAAAAGACATTCGCCTGCTGTTGAGCTCACAGAATTTGGACCCTGAAACCCGGAATTTTTTGGAGCGGACCCTGCGAATTCGGGAATTCGGCATCTCCCTGGGACTCAAGGACAACGACAATTACACGACCTACGCCGAAATCGATCGTGACTACCTTGCGGCGGTCGTCAGCGCTTGCCGACCTCTGGAATTCCAGCCACACCTCTGGTGGCACCCGGTGGTGGGATCGGTTCCCTACCAGGGCTACTTCGACATCGAGGAAGCCAGGGCCGAGGCAAAAAGGCTGGAATCCCAGGGTTGGGATGTCTGGATCCGCGGGGTCAACGCATTCAGCACCTTGGGGTGGTTCCGTGACCCATTGTTTCATTTCATGAAAGGCTACAACGCCGGGCAATTGGCCGACCTTCTCCTGCACGAGCAAACTCATGCCACCCTCTGGGTTCCGGGCCACCCGGATTTCAACGAATCTTTGGCCGTGGTTGTCGGACGACGCGGCGCCCTGGCCTATTTGAACGAAACCTACGGTGAAAACAGCCAGGAGCTGCGGGATTATCGAAGGCGCCTCGATACCAACAGAAAATTCCTGGATCTTTTTTTGGGGTTGAAAAAAGTCCTGGGTGAACTCTATGCATCGGATGTTTCGAGGGAACGGATGCTGACCGAAAAAGCCAGAACGATCAAAGAGTTTCAGGAAAACCTGCCCGAGGACCTGGCAGCGTGGAAGACACGGCCGATCAACAACGCCGTCCTGATGACCCTGTCCACTTATGAAGATGGCGTCGCAAAGATCGAATCGTTTTTCGATCTCAACGGTGGTTTGAAACCCTCTCTGGAGATTCTGAAGCGGGCGGATTTTCGGGGGGATCCCTGGACCTGGTTGGATCGGGAATTGGCTCGAACGCGAAGTCCCTAAACATCCGGTACCAAATATCCTGAGCCAGAATCCTGGCCCCGTGGGTGCTGAGGTGGATGCCGTCCCGTGCACGCAGGGGAACCTGAACACCGTCCACCACGCCGACGGGGGTGTATTCTCCCCGAAGACTCAGCAGGTGGCGCTGATCGAGGAATCGAACGTTGTGAAAGTTTGCCAGAACCGGTTTGATCATCTGTTCGATCATGCGAATTTCCTGCTCCAGGCTGGCTTCCCGCATAGGAGGCAATTGTAGCCAGTACACCTGGTGACTTCGCGTGCTCACATAATCCAGCAAGGTCGATAGCCTGAGCAGATATTCCCTGCGCCAGGGTTCCGTATTGAACCTTAGCCAGCTCCCCTGGTGCCGGATTGCCTGACGATCGTTGGCGCCCATCAGCACCACCACGATGTCGAAACCGCGTCCGGTCTGCCGTTGGCGCTGTTCCCAGAATCGCGGCACCTCGACGTTGAAATCCATGCGAGCCGGATTGGCGAGGCTGGCCGCCACCCGATAGAGACTCTCCACTTCCACCCTGCCGTCAAGTCGCGCCAGCTGCCCCAGGGCGTTGGGGAGGTAGAAGCCCGCGAGGCTGTCCCCCAGGACCAGGACCCTGAGAGGCCGCTGCACGGAAAAGACCGGGACCTCTGAGACCTTCGGGACAGGAGGGGGGATTTCTTCCTGGACTACCCAGGCCTCGTCGAGCCATTGCCAGAACCCCTGCCGAAGGCCGTTGCGCAGCTCCTCGTAGCCAACGGCCTTGACCGCCCCCTGCCAGGATTCGATGGCAAATTTCAAAAAGGGCATCTCCATATCGGACATCTGGTCCGATTCAAAAATCAGTAGGGCACATCCTACTAGAACCAAATTTCCCAAAAGACGCATCATTCTCCCTCAAAATTGATAATACACAAAGGGTGCCATCCCCGGGGGTCGTAAAATACTGATGCCCCAAAGGGACAAAATCAACACGAGCAGGGCCGAGTTTCGGGAGAGCTTGCGGCTCCAACAGCTCATGCGGCTCCACAGGCCCTCGGGGATCCACTGACCCAGGTAAACCACACCGACCAGAATCAGGGCCAGGGGATGCGCGGTGAATCCCCCCGGCGTTCCCAGCCTCTGAAACATGGCTCCCGCCGTTTCCACATCGGGGCTGCGAAACAAGAGCCACCCAAGGCTGACCGCCAACGTGGTGAAGATCACGCGCGGGGGCCGCAACAAGGGCCCCCAAAACCCCGGAAAACAGAAAAGTTTGCCCAACCAGCGCTCCAATACCAAGAGAATACCCTGGTAGGCCCCCCAAATGACGAAGGTAATGCTGGCCCCATGCCAGAGTCCTCCCAGGAGCATGGTCAAAAACAGATTGCGCGAGGTTTTCCATGTCCCGCCGCGTGAACCCCCAAGGGGGATGTAGAGGTAATCCCGCAACCAGCGCCCCAGGGTGATGTGCCATCGCCTCCAGAACTCGGTGAGACTGGCGGAATGGTAGGGGCGGTCGAAGTTTTTCGGCAGGTCGAAGCCCAGGAGCAAGGCCGTTCCCAGAGCCAGGTCGGTGTAGGCGCTGAAGTCGGTGAAGATCTGCGCTCCATAAGCGAGAAGGGCCCACCAAACTTCCGCACCGGAGAGAGCGGCTGGATTGTGGAAAACAGGATCGACAACGAGGCTTCCCAGGTAATGGGCCACGATGACCTTTTTCCAAAGTCCCGAGGTGATGAGCAAATACGCTCTCGTGATTCTCTCCTCGGTGACAGGAGTCTTTTTGTCGAGCTGCGGAAAGAACTCGGCGGGTCTGAGGATGGGACCGGCGATGAGTTGGGGAAAGAAGGCAAGGTAGAGCAAGACATCGACGGGGTTCTGACGAGCCTGTTCTTTACCATGGTAAATATCCGAAAGATAACTCAGTATCTGAAAGGTATAAAAACTGATCCCCAGGGGGAGAATGCTGTCGTTGACCGGTAGGAGAAAGGGGAGGTTCCACCCCAGAAGCAGGGAATTGATTTGTGTCAACAAGAACAATTGGTACTTAAACCAGAACAGCAAAAAAGCGAAGAGGCTGCAGACAAAAACGAATAGCCTTCGACGTGCCAGGGCCATATCGGTGCTCCCCACCTGCATACCCAAAAGCGCACCGAATCCCCAGGCGGTAAGACTGCTAACGAAAAACAAGGGCAAAAGCCGCCAATCCCAGAAGCCGTAGAAAAAGTAGCTCGCTAGCAAAAGGAAAAACTTCCGGACCCCGGGGACGCGTTCGGTCATCCACGATACGACGAGGACAAAACAAAAAAAGACGAAAAACTCCCCGGTCGGAAAGAGCATGTTTCAGATTACGTCATGGCAAAACTTCGATCAAGCAAATCCACGAAAACGTTCGCGGGACAACGGACGCCGATGGCTTCTATTGGTAAGCGCGATTGATGGCGCTGATCAAGGACTCGATACCGGCCTCGGTGATACTCTCGTGGATGCCGACACCCCAGACATTACTCTTCCTGTTGGTGGAGATACAGATGAAAGCGGCAGCCTTGGCCTCGCTTCCGGTCGATACCGCGTTCTCATGAAAGTCTTTAATGGATAGCTGGTCGAACCCGGATGTTTTCAAACCGTTTACGAAGGCATCGATGGGACCGTGCCCTTCGCCCTCCAATTCCAACTCTTGCCCATTGATCTCCAGCAGTGCGTTGAACTTGGTGAGGTGCTGCCGGGACTCGATCCTTTCTCCTTCGAACTGCAGGAGCTTGATCGGTTTGTCTTTGCTCAAAAACTCCTGTTCGAACACCTGCCAGATTTCATCGGCAGACAGCTCCTTCCCTTTTTTGTCTGCCAGGTCGCCGACGAGTTTGCCAACCTCGGCGTACATCCCTTTGGGAATGTCCAGCCCAAACTTTTCTCTGAGGATGTAGGCCACCCCGCCCTTACCGCTCTGCGCATTGATGCGAATGACCGCCTCGTAGGTACGGCCAAGATCGAGCGGATCCACGGGCAAATAGGGGATATCCCAGGCCGCTTCGGGATCGTTTTTCGATTTCCAGGCGTCGAGGGCTTTTTTGATGGCGTCCTGGTGACTACCGGAGAAGGCGGTGAACACCATCTGGCCAGCATAGGGATGACGGGGATGGACGTACATCTCGGTGAATTCCTCGTATTTTCGGACAACCTCCGGCAAATTGGAGAAATCCAGTCCAGGATCGATTCCCTGGCTGAAAAAGTTCAAGGCCATGGTCACCAAATCCAGGTTCCCTGTTCTTTCCCCGTTACCGAAGAGGGTCCCTTCCACCCGCTCGGCACCGGCAAGAAGGCCCATCTCGGCGGCCGCGATACCGGTGCCACGGTCGTTGTGGGTGTGCAGGCTGATGGTAACCTGATTCCGGTGACTTTTGTGTCGACTGAACCACTCGATCTGATCGGCGTGAATGTTGGGCGGACAAACTTCGACCGTGGCCGGGAGGTTCAAAATGAGGGGATGATCATAGCCCCACGCTTCGTGGACGGCCTCGCAAACCTCCAGGGCGTAGTCGAGCTCGGTCTGAGTGAAGCTCTCCGGGGAATACTCGAAGAGTACCTCGGTGTTTTTGAGGCTCGAGAGCCCCTGCTTGACCATGTGGACACCATCGATGGCCAGCCGCTTGGCTCCGGCCTTGTCAGTGTTGAACGTGTAGAGCCGATGGGCCGGAGAAGTCGAGCTGTAAAGATGAAAGATAACCTTTTTGGCACCCTGAAGAGCCTCGAAGGTTCGATCGACCAGGTGCTGCCGCGCCTGACAGAGAACCTGGATGTAGACGTCGTCGGGTATACGGTCTTCCTCGATCAGCTGGCGCGTGAAATCGTATTCGATCTGGGATGCGGAGGGAAAACCCACCTCGATTTCTTTAAAACCGATCTCGACCAGCATTTCGAACATGTCGAGTTTTTGGCGGACGCTCATGGGATTGATGAGGGCCTGGTTACCATCCCGGAGATCGACCGATACCCAGCGCGGCGCTTTATCGAGTTGCCGGTCCGGCCAGGTTCTGTCTTTCAAACCCACGGGAGGGAATAAACGATATTTAGGCATAAAGCCTCCTTGTAAAAAAAAGGCCGCTGCAGTGCAGCGGCCTAAAACTTTATCGAACTTGGTTTCAAGCCGCTCGCAGTTTTTTTGGCAAGACGAGACCGAGAAGGCCCAAATGAAGCTGGCTTAGAAACTTCTTCATAGTTTCAGATTAAACCTAAAGCCCCAACTTGTCAATTGCATGCGGAAGTCAGTCGGAACCGGGGTTTTTCTTGTGGGAGCCCTCCAGGAACCTGGCCTTTTTGACCATCGCTACGCGATATTTGGTCTGAATCTTGAGCACGGCCAAATCCAGTCGGCGGCGTTTCGCTTGCTCATCGTCAAAGAGCTCGGCTTGCCCCTCCATCAGAGGGCTCAGGCCACTCAAGCCCACACCGAGAAGTCGTATCGGCTGACCATTCCACCCCTGCCGAAAAATATCCCAGGCAATTTCTGATAACTCACTGGAACTGGAGACATATCGGGACAGGGTTCGTTGATGCGTTGTCATACTGAAGTCTTGCAGCCGAATTTTGAGAACGACTGTCCTTGCCGCCATCCCCTCTTCGAGGGCTCGGAAAAACACCTCGTGTGCGAGAGCTGCTAGTGTCTGCTGGAGTGCCGCAGAATCCCGGTTGTCCTCCGGAAAAGTGGTCTCGGCACTGAGGCTGCGGCGTTCCTGAGGATGTTGTGCCCCCGGTGGCTCCTGACCTTGAACCAGATAGTACAAATTGAGTCCCATCGATTTCCCCAAAAGCTGCTGCAACCGATCGAGCCCCACCGATTGAATCTTCCCGACTCGATCGAGACCCAATTCTTCCAGCCTTTCCCGTGCCTTTTTTCCTACACCGGGAAGGCGAAGGGGATCCATGCCTGCGAGCCACTCCCGAACCCTCTCCGATTCGATTTGAAACAAACCGTCGGGTTTGTTTTCCTCGCTGGCCATTTTGGCAAGGTACGGCAAGGGGCCGATACCGATCGAGGCGGTGACACCGATGTTTTGTTTGATGTCGTGCTTTATCCGTAACGCGACCTCCAGGGGAGGACCGAAAAGCCCCTGAGTTCCCGTCATGTCAAGCCTGGCCTCGTCGATGGAAAGCCGCTCGACACTCGGTGAAAACCGTTGCAACATGTCCATGATCTGGTTTGAGATTTCCCGATACCGCTCGAGACGGGGCCTGACAAAAATGGCGTGCGGGCAGAGGCGATGGGCCTGTTGGATCGGCATAGCGCTCTTCACCCCAAATTTCCGGGCCGCATAATTACAGGTCGAGACCACCCCTCGTTCTTTCGGCATGGCCCCCACAACCAAGGGGTGATCGCGATACTCCGGATGGTCTAGCTCCTCCACAGAAGCGAAAAAAGCGTCCAAATCGAGGTGAAAAAAACATTTTTCCATATCACTCCAGCGGTAGAATTCGCTCTTCGGTGAGCTCGGTTGTCCATCGTTCGAATTCTGGTCCTGAAAAGTCGGGGTGCGGCCTGTACTCCACCATGACTTTCATCTCGGCCTTCGTTCCCCCTTGCAGGACGAAGTTCAACGTCAACTGTCGAGGCGGGTACCTTCCAATCAAAAAGATGATCTTCCGCCCCAGATCCTGCTGCTCGTAAGGGAAATTGGACTCGAGAACCACCAGGGGCGCATCCGTGCTATGCAAGCTGATCCGGTAGTGAAGGGCCTGAGGTTTTGTGACGACCTCGTAACGAAAGACACGTCGGTTGAGATAGTTCTGACGAAAAACCAGACGAACATCCGAGAGATTTTTCACACTTGCAGACCACTGAGTTTCGGAATCGGCAACAAGCCGTGCGCCCAGCACCTGCCTGACCCTCTCCTTTTCCTCCATAGCAGCCCGAATCACTTCCAATTTGCCGATTTGCCGATCGACCTGGACTGTCTCCGTGACCATCGGAAAAGAAACTCGGGAAACAGGCCAGTTCAAAATCAGGTAGGTAAGCCCGAAAAGGATGACACCCGAGAAAAGGAAAAGCAGGCTGATCTGAAATGTTTCATTGCGTTCGAATTTCTGATGACGCTGAAAGTGGTAGGCATGGAAGAGAAAAAAAATTGGCAGGAAATACAAGGTAATGACAAGGTTGGCCTCGATGGGATCGAAGAGTACCGCATAAAGCAAGGAGAGATCGACCTCGTTGAGAAAGGTTTGAACCAGAGAATATAACGGCCAAATGGGGAGAAGGACGACCAAGACAATTTTGAGAGGCCGAAAAGGCACGATGATGTACAAGAGAGAGAGTACGAAACTCCAAATGAAAAAAAAGGAAAAACCGAAATTGAGCGCAAATGCCACCACGGAATAGACCGAATACAAAAACACGGCCGCAGCCTGGTAAAAAATACTCCATCGAAAAAGAGGCAATCGGCGCGTATACCTGATGAACGATACATAAAGAAATACAAAGAAAAAGACCTTCCAAAAAAGGAAGATCAGGGCCAGTCCCTCCCAACCATCCGATTCGGAAAGAATCTGGTCTCTCAACAGGGTGATCGCCATAGAAGAGAGGTAACTGAACAAAAAAACGATGCTAAAATAAACACCGACCTGCCAAAATCCTTTTCGAAGAGCTTCCAGATGGAGTTCGAAGGTTTCTCGCAGGAAAAACATGGAAAGTATCATCATCAAAAGAAAAAACACCAAAAAGAGGATGTACGTCTTTTGATCCAGAATGAGGCTGTTCGTGCCCTGACCAAACATGACGAAATGCTTGTCCCAATTTTTGGTAAGCTCCGAAGGAAAAGTCCTTATCCATCGAGCCAAAAAATCGCTCACCCCCGAGGCGAGCTCGGGATTCCACGAAAGCCGAACGCTCCTGAGCCCATGCAATACGGTCTGATCCAGGGGACTTTCCCTACCCTCCAGAAAAAAGCGAAAGAAACTGGGTCTTACCTCCTTGATCTCAAGCGGAAAATAGGTGGATGCAGCAGTTTCCAAAAGGCTCTTGATCATCCAAATCGGGCTATTGATACCGGCCGCTATGGTTTGAAGTTTGGCCGGCCCCTCGGCGGTGGCATCGATGTAGACCATGGCCTTGGTCTCGACAAACCTGAGGTCACGGAGAAAAAATTCGATTGCCAATCCCTCCTGATGATTTAAGGGGTCGGCTGAACCCGAAACAATCACCTCGTAGCTCACCTGTGGAGGATCCTGGCCGAGTTTTAGGAGTAAATCTGCAGCGGCAAGGAGATTCATGACAGCCCCCCGGCCGTTGATCGGAAAAAAAAAGATGAGTTGGGCATCTCGATCGTCACCGCGGATTCGCAGCATTCGAGAGAAACTGTGGCCGATCAGCGGATCCGAGAGAATGACTTCCTCGAAAGCAAGCCCCTGCCCAACAAGAAACTGTTTGAAAGACGACAAAAGAAGCGTTTCTTCCTCGCTCGCCTCCTGAATCACTCGATTTGACAAATCCCCAACTCTGTTTTTTAATGAAAGTAGGGTAAGAGGGGCCTCCGCCGAAGCAAAAACTGCCACGACAACGAAATAAAAAGCGATGGCCTTTTGCCTCATGACTGCATGGTAGTTTCTTTAGGATAAAAAAGTCAACCTTCAAGGGGTTATGAATGGATATCATTCCAGAGATCAAAAATCGGTTCACTCCCACCTCTCTGATTCCCGAACCGGTGGACCCCAAAGCTCTTCAGCGAATATTGGACGCCGGAAGGCTCGCACCTAGCGCTAAAAACCGGCAACCCTGGCGTTTCATTTTGATCCAAAAACCTCAAACCAAGGCCCGTCTTCGGGAAGCGTGTTTCGAGGACGAAAAAGTCGAAAACGCTCCGGCCATCGTTGCCATCTGCACGACCAACACGGAGTACCGGATGCCCAACTCGCATTTGAGTTGGCCGATCGATCTCACGTTTGCCGCCTCCTTCATGGTCATTCAGGCGCAACACGAGGGGCTTTCGACCATCATCTACTCTTCCTTCCACGAAGATGATGTACGCCAAATATTGACCGTGCCCCACTCGATGCGTGTTCTCCTCCTCTTGCTGATCGGGAAATCTTCCGAAAATAAATCAGGACCACACGACCGCTTGAGGAAGGAGCGAGTCATTTCAGAGGAGCATTGGTAAGACAACATGGCTGAAACAACGCGGAGAAAAGAACTCGATTTGCCCATCAAGGTTCTTTTTAATGAAGAAGGCCAAAACTTTTTCCTCAAGAACAACAAGAAACTGACCAAGTACAAGCTTGCGGAAGAAATGGAACTGTATGGAATTCAGTTTGATACCTTTTCCCCCGCCTCCATCCAAAGGCTTCTCATGGTCAACTACATCGCCTACATCGAAATCAGCAGGCCGGAAATCTCCTCCAAACGACAGGAGGTCATGGACCTGGCGAAGGTGCTCACCTACGGTACCTTTTACCGACGCTTCGACGACATCGTTTATCAAAAAATCCTCGAATCGGATGTGGTCAAGAATTGGAACCGAAAGAACCCGTCCAACATCATCGATCGTAAGACAGTCATCAAGGACAGCATCTTGCTCCAGGCCCTGGAAAAAACCAAAGCCGCCGTCAACTCCATCAAACAGGAATTGATGCGCCCGATCGTCGAACAAGTCAGGCAAAACGAAAGTATGCTTCCGGAGGAAAAGAACATTCAGCTTTTTCTGGCGGAAAAATACCTCAACAATCTGCGACCGATCAACTGGTACATCCTGGTTAAGTTCAAGGACTCGGACGATATCGTCGACCTCCTCAATCAAATCGAAACGTCGCTCGTAGAGTTCATGGACAAGGCTAAAATCGCCGAGTACCTGAGCTTCATGATCATGGAGCTGTCCATCTCGGCAGAAAACACCAACATCAAAAATTTCACCAAAGCGCGTTATAAAGGCAGCCTGGATCCCAACAGCGCCATCTTCGATCCCGAGATCCGAAAAAATCTCATCACCGAGATGTCCGCAAGAAACCAAAACGTCTATATCACGTTCAAGGTGGGGTCCGACAGCAGAAGCACCAGCTCACGGTCCAGGCTTCAAGTGAAAATCTTCAACAAAGATACAGGATTCGAGGAGCTCAAAAAAAACGTAGAAGAGGGAAAAGGGGCCAACACCAAACAAAAGAGCCTCCTGGACTTTTTCAACGAGGACTCGGCGGAAACGGGAGTCAACACCGATCTTGGGCTGTACTACCTGAGTTACCTCAGCGAAGAATGCTCCAGGGTCGGAGTTCACTTCGAAACCATCGTCAACCAGGTTCAAACCACCGGCTTGACCGTCATCACTTTGAGCTTACTGATTTAATAGCGGTGAATTAACTGTGCGAAAGTTTTTGCGACCTTTCGCGGGTTTAAGGCCTTAACTCCTCACATTTTCCCCTTTTCCTGCTCCTGCGCCTGCCTTAATTTCGGACAACTTGCCGCCTTTTCGCGCTATAGAGGAAGGAGGTATCGATGGATTTCATTCCCCCCTTCTGTCCCAATCCCCATTGCCCCAACCACCACTTGCCCCGCGACTCCGAAAGGCCGCTGACTCCGTGGTACC
>CALGPJ010000074.1 GCA_937960645.1 uncultured Spirochaetia bacterium
CGCGGAGGTGTTTCCAAAAAAGCCGGCTTGGTCAGAGCCGGCAGAGCGTCTTCCCCGCGTACGCGGGGGTGTTTCTGTCTGCGTCCCAGTTGAGCGTTCCGAGATAATGTCTTCCCCGCGTACGCGGGGGTGTTTCGTTTACTTGAAAATATTTTGAAACTAATGCTTTTTCGGTCCTCCTGCAACCATAACAGGGGGTTCAATTATTTTCCCCTGATTAAAACATTTCTTTACTGAGTTGTCAGAAAACGCTAAAGAACAGAAAGTCTCAGCGCGCATAATTGCCCTCATGATGGCCGGATAGCTGCCGGCCGAAACACTCAAATTGGGGAGTGTCGTCGAAAGTTCCATTGAATAAGGAGGTATAACAATGGATCAGAAAGAAATGCTGGATGCTATTAGTACTGAAATGGAAAAACCGCTCAATGAATTGGATTCTGCTGTAAAAGCGGGATTTAGAATGTCTATCAGTATTGCTCAAGAGTTAAAGAATTTAATCGCGGGATACACAATATACTGCAAAGTGAGAAGAAGCAAAATCTAGGGCTATTGCCTACCCTTGTTGTAGTATTAATATAATTGTGCCAGAAAATACACATAAGGTCTATTGGGGTAAGGAAATTACTGTTGACGAATATCTTTTTATTCTTTGTAAGGTAGATGAATACTCAGGAAAGTTAATACCTGGATGAACTGGGCGAAAAAGAGGAAATCCGTAAAAGAATTTTTGAAACAATAATCACTGTTAAAAAATTTTCTTAAAAAAGTCTTGACAAATAGTTATTTTTATGATATAATGCTTAAAGAAAATGCTAGGAGGTTCAAGATGAAAAAGAGGATTTATGGCATTACTTACAATACCAAAACAGCCGAGCTGATTTGTTCCAGGAAAAGCCTTGATAAAAATAAGGGGGAACCTGGATGGTTTGAAGAAGGTCTTTATCGGACAAAGAAATCTGGAAATTACTTTATTCACGGTGTTGGTAGTCAGTTAACTACGTGGCAGCAACGTTTTCCAGATGGTACCTTAATTGGCGGGGAAGATATTTTCCCTGCGACAGAATATCAAGCGAAGCTGTATATAGAAGGCAGGATTGATCCCGGTGACATTAGGCATGCTTATAGAGCATCAAGACAATTTAAGTGTGACCCTGACAGCTATATTTATTTGATAGGAGAGCCGTTCCCTGAAGAGAGGCCACTGGTTCGTAAAACTCGTACTAAGTCAAAAACTTGTTAAGATAAATATTGGCGAAAGCTAAAACTTTTAAACTAATGCTTTTTCGGTCCTCCTTCAACCATTCCCCTGACTCCCTGCAAATCAGCAACCTTCGCCCACACTCCTCCCTGCCTCCCGCTGTGATCGGCCCATCATAAAGACTGTGTCACCGGGCTCTGGAGGAGCATGAGGTACCTCCGCCGGAGGTTTTCATCTCGATTGAGCAGCTTCTCAATCAGGTCAAAGCGATGGGCGCACAACTCGTTCACGATAAGGCTGACCTGATCGTCCTCCAGGAAGGGGCGGCCCTGTTCGTCCACCAGGTTGAGGTACCGGGACAGCATGGCCGCATCGGCCTCCAGCGCGACGTCATTCCTGCGGCGCTTCACAAAGTGCTGGATGAGGGCCTGGTTGAGACGGTACACCTGGTCCCGGTTCAGGAGCAAGAGTTGGGTCCGGACGGCCGGGCTGTCGATCTTGTAGAGATCCTCGGGGCCGAGCGTCTCCAGGCTTTCCAGGAAGCTCACCAGGGTGGCGGCAGCCTGGCCTATAAGATTGCTCCCGATGTGTTTCACCAGAGAGATCAAGTCCATGCGGTCTCTCTGCTGTTTCCAATATCGGTCCAGCTCTTCCCAGTGCGCCGGGGTCACTGTCCCGTACTCTTTGTTGCCGAAGTAAGCGTACTGAGGAAAGGTTTTCAGGAAGTGGATGATTCGAGAGTCGATCCCCCGCTTTTGCGCCCATTCGCACCAGTCGTCCAGGTTGAACTCGAGCTCGACCTTGAAGAAGCGTCGGATTTGCGCGGCGTCGAATTCTTCCACGTTGGTGCCGTCCTCGTCTCCCAGGTTGCCGGTGGCGACGACCATCCATCCGTCCTCGAATTCGTCCCGGTCGAAGACCTTCATCATGGCCTGGATCACGTCGGGCTTGGCCCGGTTGACCTCGTCCAGCAGGAGG
The DNA here is from genome assembly GCA_937960645.1 of uncultured Spirochaetia bacterium. Lineage (GTDB taxonomy): Bacteria > Spirochaetota > Spirochaetia > JABEVK01 > JABEVK01 > DYOB01. The sequence continues at coordinate 2,177 of CALGPJ010000074.1, forward strand.
ATGCCGCGGGTCCCCCGGAAAAGTCCGGACGTTTTGAGCGGGAGAAAGTCGGGCGGGTACCAACGGGTAACGCCCGCGCGGGAATCGAGAGTGGGCAGCCCCGAGAAGTCTTCCGCAAACAGGTCCGCCACCCGGAGTTTGATCAGGCGCCATTCCGTGCCGGTTGTCCTTTGCAGATAGTCCTGCAAGTGGTAGGCAAAGGCCGTCTTGCCCAGACCCGGCTTGCCCAGAATCAAAAGCGGCTTGACCTGCGGCTGGTCCGGGTTGCAGATGATGGGCATAATTTGCATCAGTTCGCTATAATTCAGTTTCGCACCTCCTCAATATCAGAATGTTGCGATCTTTGCAAGGACCGCTGAATACCACAACGTTTCGGGTGTGCATTTTTTGAAAAATTTTTTCGGAATCTGCCTCCGAGGTGCGTCTTTAATAGATGGCGCGTTTAATAGATGGCGCGGGGAGGAGTTCCCGCAAAGGAGGTGAACGATGTCATCCGAAAAAACCCATCCGGCGCTGCTTAAGGTGTCGCAGATCTTCCTGCGGCATTCTCCCTTTTTTGCGGAGATCTTCCTCAGCCTGAACCTCTGCGAGATTTCGGAAGACCGGGCGCGCGAGATGCGGCGGGATATGGGCTACGATCCCGACCAACCCATGGTAACCCCGTCCGACGGCTCTCCGCCGTTTCATTTCCCGACGGCCTCGGTCCAGCTGGAGCCCTGCCTTCAGATGAACTGGTATCGCCCCTTTCTTGATTCGCTGAGTTTGCGTGAGGTCCTGGGTCTGGTCATCCACGAGGTCATGCACATTGTCAGCCTCACCGTGGAGCGTTTTTACCGGGGGAACTATCCCGGAAACCTGACCTACCTCTGGAACCTGGCTTCGGACTTCGTCATCAACCAGGCGATTTTGGAAAGGATCCGGATTCCCGGCATCGATCACGAGCTTCCCCCGACTAACGTCGTGCCCAAAACGCTGCAAGAGATGGGCTACCAGGGGCCCCTCGATCACGAACACCTCATGAGCTGGCTCATCCGCCAGGGCATCTCCCAGCCGGGTGAAGACCGATCCGGGGCAGAGATCCTCGTTTTCCCGCTGGAGGGGGACCTGAGTCCCGCCAGGGCACCGTCGGCGAGCGGCCCTGCGCTTCCGGTTGGGGAGGGAGGTTTTCGGACGCTCGATCAGCACGACGGTCTCGAAAGGCCGGTTGGGGGGCATACCCTGGCCAGGATCCGCGACCTGGTGAGTTCGGCACAGCATCGAGGCTGGGGCGATCTGTCGCAGGAGTTTCGGTCCTGGATCGAAAAGACCCTCAGGCCCCCTGCGGTAAACTGGAAACAGGTGTTGCGGAAGTACTTAACCCGGGAGATGGCCCGCCTGGGTACCGTGGGCCAGCGGACCTGGTCCCGACCGTCCCGCCGGGAAGGCATCCCCATGAAGCGCCGCTCGACCCAGCGGTTCATCTTCGCCGTCGACACCTCGGGATCGTTTTACCTGATGGACAACTTCGATGCCTGTGTGACCGAGGTGGAGAACCTTCTGCGAACCGACAGCGAGATTACCCTCCTGCAATGGGATGTTCACATTCGTAATGTCTGGCCGAAATATCGAAAGGGAGACTACAGAAAGTTGGAAGTCCTGGGGGGCGGCGGCACGTCGGTCCAGTGTGTCTTCGACTGGCTGAGGGACAATCGTCGCTTGAACGACTACCTGATCGTCTTCACCGACGGGAACTTCAGCTACGCGTACGACACCCACGGGGCCAGGCACATCCTCTGGCTCGTGTTCCGGAATACCCAGCCGGATCCCTCCAACGGGGGACGGCACGGTAGGACGATCCACATCGTTTAACCTCTGCGGCTTTTCAACGAATGCCTAGTGCCGCGTTGATTGTGCTCAAGTTTTGCCTGTCAGCCCCAAAATCGGCCCATGTGGCTTATGGTTTTCGCCTAATTAAGAAAATCCGGGTTTTTTGCAGGCGATATTTGTTTCCATTATTTGAGGAATGTGTTCGAGGATCGTGGCTTTTGCGAACATTTTTACTAATTTTTGGCCCAAAAGTCGTTAATTCTGGGGGACAATTGCTGAGGCACTACTTAAGGAATGCGTCTCTGGTAATCCAGGAAGGTGTCTCTATCCTGGAAGAGTTCCTCGAAGGAGCTGAAATCAATTTGGAGCACAAAGTTCACGGACGCTAGTTTTTGCATGCCCTGGGTGAGGGCATTGAAGTTCTTGATCGTGGTCGCACACAGGGACTCAAAAATCTTGCGAAGGTGTGTCACCACGTCCGCCCGAAGGCCGCTGACCTCCCAGGGGTTGGTTTTCCAGTGGAGCATGTTGTTGTTGGAAAGTTCAGCGTGATAGAGGATGCCACAGGCCTGCACCTGTGGTTTGTTCTTTCTCAACCACGGCTCATCGGGGATGCGATAGACCTGGGCATATCGACGGTAGTTGTTGGTGATCCAGTCTTTGATGCCCGGAATGTCGAGGTTGGTCGCCGCCACAGGCACGAGTCGCAGCGCTTTTTCGAGCGAGGGATCCAAAACCGAGAAACGGTAGGGATCCAGCCGGAGGGTGTGAATCACCTCGAGTAAGTTGTCGGTTTTCCAACACGCTGAAAGGTTTGACGGTTCCGGTTGGAAAAACGTGTTCACAAGGTCTTGTAGCAGAGGGTTGCCGCTGATTTTTTCTTTCAGAATCTTCATCAGTGTCTCCTCGAAAATTTTCTGGTAATGCCTGAAGTTCTCGGAGGAGAATATGCTGGCGGTATGGACCCCGAAACTTTCCGTGCTGTAAAAAATCATGCGTACCCCCTTGATGAAATCGGATTCGGGCAGGACCACGATTTCCGGGCTGAGGTACAGCGGTTTTACGGACGATTTGGAGATCAGCGAGAGGATGCCAGGCTCACCGCTGATCGGTCGGTCGATGAACCGGTAGGGATGGGGCGGGTTGTCAACCAGGTCGATCGCGATGCGCTGGGCGGTCATTCCCTCAAAGTAGGCTGCGAGGGAACGAATCTTGGGTCTTGATAACTTTTTTGTAAAGAACTCTTTTGGAGAGTTGTCGAGAAGGTCGTGGAGCTTTTCGGGTGCCTGCAGGATTTCCGGAAAATCGGACAGGGTAAAGCGCAGGTCAAATTTCAGGCTCGTTTTTCGTTTATAGCGAGGATTCAGGCAGAGTTTCTGAAGTTCGCCCAGGAGGATGTGGATGTCGAAGAATACCTGCTGCACCAACCATGCCAACGCGTGTAACCGCAACAGCCTTCGCAGCACGGCGTCTTGCGTCCAGGTGACGTAGTTCAGCCGATAGGGACTGGGAGAAAAGTGAAAGGTCAGCCCTGTCACCGATCGAGGTTTCTCGACGTAATCGCGGTAAAAGTTCAACAGGCGTTGTCGGGTGCACGGTCTGGGGCCCTTGTCGGCGGTGAGGAACGATTGCACAAACAGTTCCCGGCTGTCGGAGATCCGTTTCGGGTTGTGAGGGTTCGAGAGCTCTACGATCCGCCTCAAAAACTTCCTGTTGAGCAGCCTGGGGAGAGTTTCACTATTCAAGAATATTTCGATCGCGTACCTTTTGCGTTGGTGATCAGAACGAAACTCGATTTCCCGCTTTCCGTCCCTTTGCCGGCCCACACGCAGCGTGAGGTTTTCTCCCCAAATTTCGAGGACCTCCTGGGCCAGTTGCACGCTCCTGCGATGAAGCCGTCTCAAAAACCCCTTCCAGAGGTAGATCAACCGCAGGCCCTTGTCGGTAAGGATTTCGCAGCACTCCACCCAAATCAGCCGGGGTACCACCTCCTCCATCGCCCACTGTACCTGTACCACCTGTTGTTCCAGAATATCATAAAAGCTCGGGCGAGGTCGGTCGAACCAGTGGAGCATGGAATAGAAATCGAAGTCGTGAAGGAGATCCTCGGCCCTGGTCCGCATATCCCCGACACACGGCCCCAGCGCCGCATCCACTTTCGACTTGAGACGCTTTGGAAAGTACAACACCATCGGGTCAACGTTAATTTTGTCTAAATACATCGATTATTTATACGATCGGAACAGGGATTTCCGGGATAGGATTCCTCACCTGGGAGTGATGTGTGATAAGATTCCTCATCGGCTTCGCCGATTCGGAATGACAGGGCACGGGAAGGCTTCGCCGATTCGGAATGACAGGGCACGGGAAGGCTACGCAGGTTCGGAATGACAGGGTCATGGTTTCAGGTTTGCTGCAGGGCCGCTCTGAGGTCCTGGATCAGGTCCTCGGGGGTCTCGATGCCCACTGAGAGCCGGATAAAACCGTCCTCGATGCCAAGCTGACGGCGGGTCTCGGGCGGAATGCTGGCGTGGGTCATGGAGGCGGGGTGCTCGATCAGGCTTTCCACGCCGCCGAGGCTTTCGGCCAGGGTGAAGAGTTTCGTTTTTTGCAACACGTTTAGTGCTGATTGCTGACCGCCGCCCACCACGAAGCTCACCATCCCCCCCGCGAGCGCCATTTGGCGGCGGGCCAGCGCGTGTTGCGGGTGAGAGCTCAGCCCCGGATAAAAGACCTTCTCCACCTTGGGGTGTGCGGCCAGAAACTCGGCCACGGCCTGGGCGTTGCGCGAATGGGCCTGCATCCGCAGCTCCAGCGTTTTGATCCCGCGCAGGACCAGGTAGCTGTCGAAGGGACCGAGCACCCCGCCTACCGCGTTCTGGAGAAAGCCGAGGCGCTCGGCCAGATCGGCCCGACGGGTGACGGCCAAACCCGCAACCGTGTCGGAGTGGCCGCCGAGGTATTTGGTGGCCGAGTGCACCACGATGTCGAAGCCCAGCTCCAGAGGGCGCTGGATGACGGGCGTGGCGAAGGTGTTGTCGCAGACGCTGATAAGGCCGCGCTCGCGGGCCCAGTCGGCAAGCCGGCGCAAATCGACCACCTGCAACAATGGGTTAGTCGGCGACTCGACCCAAATCATACGGGTGTTGGGCCGCAGGGCCCTCTCCCAGGCATCGAGGTCGTCCGGGGGGAGGTAGCTGGCCTCCAGTCCCGCTGAGGGCTTTTTTACCTTGTCGAAGAGGCGGAAGGAGCCGCCGTAGAGGTCGTTGACGGCGATCAGGTGCGAGCCGGCGGGCAGCAGTTCCAGGATGGTGGCACTGGCGGCCAGGCCGCTGGCGAAGGCGAAGCCCCGCAGGCCGCCCTCCAGGCTGGCGATGCAGGCCTCCAGCGCGGCCCGGGTGGGGTTGCCGCTTCGGGAGTATTCGTAGCCCTTGTGGACGCCCGGGGACTGTTGCGCGAAGGTGCTGGTGGCGTAGATGGGCGTGACGACCGCGCCGGTGGCGGGGTCGGGGTCCTGGCCCGCGTGGATGGCCCGGGTGGAGAAGCCTGGTGGGTTCAAGGATTCACCTCTTTCAGACGCAGGTAGTTGATGTAGTCGATTTTGGTGATCAGGCCGTAGAAGCGTTCCCTATCCACGATGATGGCGGTGTAGCCCTCCCGCAGGATTCGGGCGAGTTCCTGGAAACTGGAGGAGGGCTCGAGCGTGATCAGCTGGGTGGTCATGAAGCGGCTAACGGGCATTTGAAAGGCGTCGGGGCCGTGGTCTTCCAGGGCGGTGAGGACGTCGTACTCGTCCAGGATGCCCAGCACCGTGTTGGCTTCCCGGACCACGGGAAGCTGCGAGATGCTGTAGATGCGCATGCGGTAGAGGGCCTGGTTCAGCGAATCATCCGGGCCCACCGTGATCACCGAGCGGTCCACGGTGCTTCGGGCAATCACGTCGCGTAAGTCGCCGTAGCGGGGGCGCTCCATGTAGCCGTTGTCGATGAGCCAGTAATCGTTGTACATCTTGGACAGGTACTTGCTGCCGGTGTCGCACGCAAAGGTGACGATGGTCTTGGGTTGGGATTGCTTTTGGGCGTAGCGCAGGGCGGCCCCGAGCAATACCCCGGTGGAGCTACCCGCAAAGATGCCCTCTTTGCGCAGGAGCGTACGCGCCAGATCGAAGGCTTCACGGTCGGAAACGGCGTAGGCATGGCGGATCAGGGTTTTGTCGAACTGTTTGGGAACGAAGTCTTCGCCGATGCCCTCCACGGCCCAGCTGCCTGCCCTTCCATAGCTGCCCTGGCGAACGTAATCGGTGAGGATCGATCCTTCCGGGTCGGCCAGCACGATTTCCACGCTGGGCTTCTGTTTCAGGAAGAATCGGGTCAGCCCACCGATGGTGCCGGCACTGCCCACCCCCACCACCACCGCATCCACCTGGCCTTCGGTCTGTTCGAGGATTTCCGGGCCGGTGGTGGTTTCGTGGGCGAGGGGGTTGTAGGGGTTGTCGAACTGGTTCACAAAGAAGGCGTTGGGGATCTCGCGGGAGAGCCGCAGCGCCAGATCCTGGTAATACTCGGGGTGGCCCTTTTCCACATCGCTGCGGGTCATCACGATTTCCACCCCCATGGCGCGCAGGTGGAAGATCTTCTCCTGGCTCATCTTGTCCGGAACCACCAGAACCAGCTTGTACCCCTTGCGCAGGGCCGCCAGCGCCAGTCCCAGTCCGGTGTTGCCGGCGGTGGCCTCGATCAGGGTGTCTCCCGGTTTGATGCGGCCCTCGCGCTCGGCGCCCTCGATCATCGAGATGCCGATGCGGTCCTTGATCGAGCCGCCGGGATTCTGGCTTTCCAGTTTGAGCAGAAGCCGGCAGGGGCCGGTGTCGAAGCAGCGGATCTCGAGCAGGGGGGTGTTGCCGACCAGCTCCAGAATGTCGTGGTAGATCATAGCCAGCGGTGGGTCCTTTTGGCGCTGATGATCTCGGTGTTCATGCCGGCCTCGTGCAGTCCGCCCGAGTAGCGCCCGTGTTCCATCTTCATGCACAGGTCCACGATGGAGATCAGCCCCGCCTGACGGGCGCGCTCGGCGCTCTCCAGGTCATTGATGCGCAGCTGCTGCCAGAACACCCTGGCCCCGATGGCGATGGCGTCGTCGAGGATGTGGGGCACCTCATGCCGCGGGCGAAACACGTCCACCACGTCCACGGGCGCCTCCACCTCCCGGAGGCTGGTGTAGACTTTCTGACCCAGAATGGTGCCGCCCTTCGGATTGACCGGGATGATGGTGTAGCCGGCGGTCTGAAGGTAGCTGGCCACGAAGTAGCTGGCCTTCTGGGGGTCCGAGCTCAGGCCGTAGATCACCACGTTCCGGGCCGTGTTGAGCACGTGTTGGACCACCTCGGGGTCCTGATAGAGTTTCTTTTGCTCCGGCGTAAGGCTGGTGTTCAGCCGGATACTGCATGAAATGCCTGGTCCAGGTCCCATATCAAATCCTCCGTTGATTCCAATCCGACAGAAAGCCGGATGAGTTCGGGGCCGACGCCGGCCGCCTTGAGTTCTTCGTCCGAGAGCTGGGCGTGGGTGGTGGTGGCTGGGTGGATCACGAGGCTGCGCACGTCGCCGATGTTGGCAAGGTGGCTAAAGATCTGTAGGGCCTCGATGAACTCCTTCCCCGCCTCGCGCGCGGTTTTGCCCGCAGGGGGCCTGATGCCGAAGGAGAACACGGCTCCCGGTCCTTTGGGTAGGTATTTCTGCGCCCTCTCGTAGTAGCGGTTATTCTTCAGGCCCGCGTAGTTGACGTATTCCACCAGGGGATGGGCGCTCAGGTATTCTGCCAGTGCCTGGGCGTTCTGCACGTGGCGGTCCATCCGCACGGCCAGCGTTTCGATTCCCTGCAGGATGAGGAAGGCGTTCATGGGGCTCAGGGCCGCGCCCACGTCGCGGAGGGTCACCGCGCGGGCCTTCATCAGGAAACCGTAGTGGCCGAAGGTGTCGAAGAACCGAAGGTCGTGATACTGGGGGCTGGGCTCGGCGATGGTCGGAAAGCGGCCGAAATCGAACTTGCCGCTGTCCAGGAGGATGCCGCCCAGGCTGTTGCCGTGGCCGCCCAGGAACTTGGTGGCCGAGTGGGTGATCAGGGTGGCTCCGTGTTCGATGGGGCGGCATAGGTAGGGGGTGGCCAGGGTGTTGTCGACAATCAGCGGTATCTTGTGGGCGCCGGCGAGTTGGGCCAGCCGCTCCAGGTCGGGGATGGAGCCTTGAGGGTTGCCGATGGTCTCGACGTACAGCGCCCTGGTTTTGGGGCCGATGTGCCGTTCCCAGCCATCCCAGTCGTCGGGCTCCACGAAATGCACCGTGTTGCCCATCCGTTTCAGCGTGTAAGTGAACTGGGTGGTGGTGCCGCCGTAGAGGTGGTTGGAGCTGACAATCTCGTCGCCGTTTTCCAGCAGGGTGAGCAGGGCGGTAAGCTGGGCGGCCATGCCGCTGGAGGTGGCCAGGGCCCCGGTGGCACCTTCCAGGGACGCCACCCGTTCCTCCAGCACGGCCACGGTGGGGTTGGAAATGCGGCTGTAGATGTGCCCGTACTGCTTCAAGTCAAAGAGCTGGGCGGCATGCTCGGCGTTGAAAAACACGTAGGAGGTGGTCTGGTGGATGGGCACGGCGCGCGACCCCTCCTGGGGATCGGGCACCTGGCCGGCGTGAATCATTCGGGTCTCGAAACCGAAAATCCTTCCTTCTTTTGCCATGATCGCTCCTTACACGATTAAACTTTCCGGGCCCTCAGGCCGGACTGAGGGCCAGGGTCACCCGTTCGGGATTGTCCAGGGTGGTGGCGTCCCCAATCGGCGAGCCGGTTTCCCAGGCCTTGAGCACCCGGCGCATGATCTTGCCGCTGGCGCGGGTCTTGGGCAGGGCGGCCACGATTTCCAGCTCGCGCGGCCAGGCATGGGCCGAGAGCCGGGTCTTGACGTAAAGCTGAATGTCCCGCGCCAGCTCCTCGCCTGCCGGGAAGCCCTCCCGCAAGACCACGAAGGCCTTCACGATGTTGCCCCGAACCCCATCGGGTTTGCCGATGACCCCGGCCTCGGCCACCGCGGGATGGCTGACCAGGGTGGACTCCACCTCGAAGGGGCTTACCTTTTCCCCGGCGCTCACAATCACGTCGTCGCCCCGGCCCAAAAAGTACACGTAACCGTCGGCGTCCTTGCGTGCCGTGTCACCGGACAGATAAAACTTACCCAATCCTGGAACTTGAGTAAAGTAGGCAAGAAACTTTTCCGGGTTGTTCCAGACGGTTTTCATCAGGCTGGGCCAGGGGGCCTTGACCGCGAGCTGGCCGCTTTGACCGGTGGGGACGGGACGGTTGTCGGCATCCAGGATTTCGACGTCGATGCCGGGCAGGGGCAGTCCCATCGAGCCGGGCCGGATTTCGCGGTGGGGGAGGTTGACGATGAGCTGGGCCCCGGTTTCGGTCATCCACCAGGTATCGTGGATGCGCACGCCAAAGGTTTGCAGACCCCAGGAGATCACTTCGGGGTTCAGTGGCTCACCCACCGAGAGCAGGTGTCGGAGGCTGGCCAGCGAGTGGGCCGACCGGGTCTGGGTTCCAGCGGCCATCAGCATGCGGAAGGCGGTAGGGGTGGCATACCACACCGTTACCCCGGCGGTGTCGATGTACCGGTACCACGTGGCGGCGTCGAAGCGGCCGCCGTTGATCAAACATGGGGTGCCGTTGATCCACGGCGCAAAGATCCCGTACTGGGAGCCGGTGACCCAACCCGGGTGAGCGGTGCACCAGTACACATCCCGGGGTCTCAGATCGAGCACCCAACGCCCGGTGATCGCGAGCTGAATCATGGCCCGATGAGCGTGCAGGATGCCCTTGGGCTTGCCCGTGGATCCGGAGGTGTAGTGGATGATGTACCCATCGTCCGGTTCCATCGAGAGCGCGGGTTCGGGATCGTAGGGGTGGTTGGGTACCGAAGGAAAGAGGTCCTCGATGACATGGACCGTTGCAAGGTCGGGCAGTTCGCGCAAAGGCACGCGGGAGACCAGCTCCGGGCTGGTCACCAGAAGCCGGGCGCCGCTGTCGGCCAGGCGATCGCGGAGGGCGTCCTCGTAAAAGCCCTCGAACAGGGGCCCCACGATCGCACCTATCTTGATGGCGCCCAGAATCGCCGCATAGATCTCGGGGACCCGCGGCAGGAAGACGAAGATGCGCTCGCCCTTACCGATCCCCCGGGAGCGGTAAAACCGGGCCCAGTCATCGGTTCTGCGCGCCAGCTGATCGAAGCTCCAGCTTTCGTCCCGGCTGCCGTCGAGGTAACGCAGGGCAATGCGGGAGCCGAGACCCCTCTTCACGTGCCGGTCCACGGTTTGATGGACGATGTTGTACGGATGGCCGTTTCCCAGGTCCAGGAGCCGGTAACCATCCTCGACGGTCCGCAGTCCCTGTCCCTGATCCTCCTCGAAATTGGTCAAAAAATCCGCACGGGGCAGGCTCATCAGATACCTCCCCCCTGCAGGTACACAGCGGTATCGTCGGGGCGGCTCAGGTCCAGAAGCTCGAGGATGATCTCTTTCTGCCGGGCCAGCCAGGGGCTGCCGCGGTGGCGGGGGCGGCTTTCTTCGATGGGGAGGTCCCGCACTAGCCGGCCGGGGTGGCCCCGCAGGATGAGCAGGCGGTCGCAGAGGTAAAGGGCCTCGTCGATGTCGTGGGTGACCAGCACGATGGTAGCCCGGGTGCGCGCGTGGATGTCCAGGATGACGTCCTGCAGCTGCATGCGGATGAAGGCGTCGAGGGCGCTGAACGGCTCGTCCAGGAGGAGCACCTCCGGGGTCCGTACCAGCGAGCGAGCCAGGGCGACACGTTGGGCCATGCCGCCGCTGAGGTGCTTGGGGAGAAGGCTATGGCTGGAGGAAAGTCCGACCGTGTCGAGGGACTTCTCGATCCGCTGTCGAGCCTCGGCGGTGTTCAGGTGACGGGGAAGGCCGAAGGCCACGTTGTCCCAAACCGTTTTCCAGGGCAGGAGTCGTGGCTCCTGAAACACCAGGTTCACGCGGGGATCGATGCCGCGGATGGGCTGGCCCTCGAGTCGGACCTCGCCGCCGGTGGCGGTTTCCAAACCGCTGAGGATGCGCAGCAGGGTGGATTTGCCACAGCCGGAAGTACCCAGCACGCCCACGATAGCGCCCTGGGGAATGTGAAAGTCCAGTCCCTGGAAGGCTTTTTTGCCGTTGGGAAACTGCTTTTCAAGTTGAATCACGTCGAGCATCAGTCACCTCCCCGGTGAACGGTGTCACGCCAGGCCAGGGCCCTCTTTTCCAGGGTGGCGAGCAGGCCATCCGTGGTCTTGCCGATCAGGGCAAACAGAAGGATGCTGGCCAGCGTGATTTCGGGCCGGGCGAAGTTCCGACCGTACTCCAAAAGATACCCCAATCCCTTGCTGGCGCCCAGGATTTCGGCCGCCACCACGAACATCCACCCCAGGCCCAGGCCACCCCGCAGTCCGGTCCAGAACCCGGGGGTTACCGAGGGCAGGTGGATGTGTTGGACCAGCTCCCAGCGGCTCAGTCCCAGGACCCTACCCAGTTCTACCAATTTGCGATCCACGCCGGCCAGGGCGGCGGTGATGTTGAGATAAACGGGAAAGAACACCCCCACGGCGATGAGGGCAATCTTGCTCTCTTCACCGATGCCTAGCCAGAGCAAAAAGAGGGGTACCCAGGCCAGGCTGGGAATGGAACGAAAGCCCTGGAGCAAGGGGTCCAGGGCGGCGTGAAATCGGGGGAGCAGCCCGGTCAGGAGCCCCAACCCCAATCCCAGCGCGAGGCCCAGGCCAAAGCCGCCCAAAACCCGAAGGGCGGTGACGGCGGCATGCTGCACCAGGCTGCCGTCCGCAAAGGACTGCCACAGCCAGGCGAGCACCGCGGTGGGGCCGGGAAGGACGTAGGGCTGGACCCAGCCTGCCACGCTGGCCAGTCCCCACAGACCCAAAAGCGCGAGGGGAACGGAAAATCCCAGAGCGATCTGTTGCCAACCCTTCATCGTCAAACCTCCCGGTGTCAAACGCTCAACGTGTGGCTGCCTGAGCCCAATCAGGTTTGACCAGGCCGGCGACGAGCTGAGTGATGTCCACGTTCGGCTGGATATGCCCGCCGGCCTGCAGCACCTTTCCCGCCTCGGTGATCGAATCGATCAATTTCTGATCCGGAATGGCGACCTGATAACCGGTACGCTGCGTCAATTGCAATCGGGCGACCTCGGGCTTGATTTGTGCGACGTTGGCCAGGATGGACACCGTTTCCTCGGGGTTTTCCTGGATCCATTTCTTGGCGCGCTCGTACAGCCGAAGGACCCGCTCCACGAATTGCGGATACTTGTCCGCAAAATCCTTGCGGACATTCAAGACGCCATAGGTGTTGAAATCCACGTTGCGGTAAAACAACCGCGCACCTGCCTCGAGTTCCAGACGGGCCATGTGCGGATCCAGGCCTGCCCAGGCGTCCACCTGGTTGTTGACCAAAGCTTGAGCCCCTTCGCTGTGTTGCAGGGGAACCAGTTCGATATCCTTATCGGTCAGGCCCACGCGTGCGAGGGATCGAAGCAAAAAAATGTAGGGATCGGTTCCCAGGGTGGCGGCCACCTTTTTGCCCTTGAGATCCTCGATTTTTTGAATGGGGCTGTCGGATCGGGTGACCAGGGCGGTCCACTCGGGTTTGGTGTAGATGTAGACCAGGTAGATGGGGTTACCGTTCGAAGCGCTGACCAGGGCGGCGGCACCCGCGGTGGAACCGAAATCCACGGCGTTGGACTGCAGGAAGCTCAGGGCGCGGTTGGAGCCCTGACTCTGAACCCATTCCACCGCGATGCCGTCTTTGCCGAACTCCTCCTCGACCCAACCTTTTTCTTTGAGAACCAGACTGGGGGGATTGTAGGTGGCGAAGTCCAGTCGGATCGAAGCGGGTTTGTCGGCGGTCTGCCGGTTGCCACAGGCGACGAGGGCGGCGAGGGACAACAGAGTGATAAACTTTCGAAACATTGTGTCTTCCTTGAAATTACTATGTCGGGTAGAATACTCAACAATAAAAACAATGTCAATAGGGAATATCGGGAAATATGGGGCAATCATGTCAAGCGGTATTGTCAAGAAACAATTCTTGGGGTACCCTTGCTGCCAAATTCAGGAGGTTTCATGGCTGAGGAGCTGATTGTCCGCGCCGACGCAACGCGGCAGGAGCGCTACGCCGAGCTGTTGCCCCAGATTCGGAGTCTGGTGGGGTCGGAGTCTCACCTGGTGGCGAATCTCGCCAACGTTGCGGCGGCTCTCAAGCAAGCGTTCGGTTTCTTTTGGGTGGGGTTCTATCTCGTGGACGGCGATACCCTGGTTCTGGGCCCCTTCCAGGGCCCGATTGCGTGTACCCGGATCCCCTACGGCAAGGGTGTTTGCGGGTGTGCGTGGAAGGAGGCAAGGACCGTGATCGTCCCCGATGTCGATGCCTTCCCGGGGCATATCGCGTGCTCCAGCGCCTCAAAAAGCGAGATCGTGGTTCCGGTCAAGGTCGATGGCGAGGTGGTTGCGGTCCTGGATGTGGACAGCGACCGTTTGGATGATTTCACAGCGATCGACGCGGCAGGGCTGGAAGCGGTGGTGGCAGCCCTGCCCTGGACAAGGCCGGCCTGAGGCACAGCGGCAGCGCCGTGATCCCTGCATGGACGTGATCTATCGGATCAGTTTGCCGGTAATCGGGCGAACTGGTGGTACCATCGGCCCTTGCGCGCCAGGATCTTGTTCAGGTGGAATTGGCAACGTAGCAGCAGTCGGATGGCGGGGTCGTTGGTGTGCTCCACGCTCGCCAGCACGACGCTGAAGGCCTGCTGATAAAAGGTGTAATGGGTGAGGCGTTCGGTGATTTCCCGGCCAAATCCGATGCGACGGTAAGGGCGCTCCACGGCCAGGTGGATTTCGGGGATGGGTTGGTAGGGCAGGTAGACCAGGCCACCAAAGCCGATGGGGACTCCGGTGCGTTTGTCGGCAGCCAACCACAGGCCGCAGGCCTCCTGCTCGTGGGTTCGAATGTTATTTCGGATGAATTGATTGATCAGGGTTTCCGGGGGATACTCGTCGCCGAAGAAGTGAAACCGGATGTCAGGATCCTTGAAAAAGCTTTTTAGGGTGGCGGCGTTTTGTTCGGTGAGAGGCAGGTACTCGAGACGCTCGGAAATTAACTTTAGTGCCGAAACGCTCATAAAATATCTCCTTTACCTCCATTATTTAGACATTTGATTGAATCGTTAGTTACGGGAGGCTGCTGAGTGGCTGGGACAGGGGCGCGGGCCTTTGATATCGGCCAATCAATTCTTTTCGGCCTGCGGGCAGGATCTGCCACCGATAGAGGTGGACCCCATCGATGTCCTCGGTGGGACGGGAGTCGATGCTGTAGTGGGCTTGCTCGACCACCTGTCCGAAACGGTCGTGTCGGAACGTGTAGATCGCCACCCCGCGCCCGTCCTCCTTGATTTGATCCCAGACCCCCAAAATGGTTTTTTGAACCATGAGGCCGCGGGAATCATAGTCGTAGAGCGAACTGGCCACCCCGCCGGCATCCTCTTTCAAGTGATCGAACGCATCCAGGTTGCTCTGGCGGATCAACTGGCCACGGGTGTTGTATTCACGCACAACCGCATGAATGCCGTCGGCGCGCGTCGCCGGCTGGTTCCACGCACTGTAAAACCTTTCCTCCAGGATCAGGCCGTTGGGGCTGAAGCGCCGGCGGTAGATCGCCACACCGTGGACGTCGGAGGTGGGCTCGAATCGGTCGTCGAAAAACTTTTCTTCAAGGATGTTCAGGTCGTCGTCGTAGCTCCACCGGTACACGGCTATTCCGTTGCGATCGGTGGTGAGCAGGAAGCGCTCCTCTTTTTCCTTGACCTCCGGGGGCAGTCCTTCCCAGCGAGGATTGATGGCCCAACCGTAGTTCATCAGCGCCCTTTCGTTGTCCTGGGTGTACCAAATGTCCTTGCGCATCGCCACACCCTCCACATCCAGGGTGCGTTCGCCTGTCTCGTCAAAATACCACTCGCGGACGAAGTTCTCCGTGTCGTTGTAATCCCATCGGTAGAGGGCCACGCCTCGGCGGTCGCTGATTGGGCGACTGAACTCGTCCGAGTATCGGCGTTCGATCTGCCGCCCCTGGGCGTCGTACTTCCATTCGATTCGCATGATGCCGTCCGCCCCGGCGATGGGTTGTCCGTCCTCGCCCAGCCGGGTGAGGCTGAGGCGTTCTCCCCTGGCACCGTAATTCAGGACGAGGCCGCTCACCACCCCATCGACGGTTTTCATTCTGCCTTGCCGATCCTTGTACACGAGGCGGACCAGTCTGTCCTGGTCGTCCCATTCGTACTCGATTTCCCAACGCTCGAGGCGGTCGGCGATGCGGTTGCCCATGCGGTCGAAGCGAAGGCTTCGGATCCGCCGCCCTTTTTCATCCAGGACCCAGGCGTAGGCGCTCACACCGTTTCGATCCGGACTGAGAAATCCATTGTGATCATAGTGATAGAGGTTGGTCGGATGTCCCTGGTCGTTGTAGCGCAGCCGTTGGGAGCTGATCCCCTGGGGCGTGGATGTCGGAAGTCCCCGGGCGTTGCGAAACTCGCGGATTTCAAAATTGCCCTCGCGGTGGATCAGCACCTGGGCTGCACCGAGGCGGGGATGGAAAAAGGGGCGGCCCTTGCGAAGGTATTGCACGCGTTGCAACATACCCTCGGCATCGTACTGGAATGCAAACACCCACTCGGCGTAAGCGTCTACCGGATTCACCTCGTAGAGTCCTCGGTACTGATAACGTCCGTCCATGTCGAAGTGTCGGAAGTATCGTACCTGCTGGGCGTTCAGCGAGGCCAGGGAAGCGATAACCAGGATAAGGATCGCGGGCGTACGCATACTAGAGAAATCGGCACAAAGAACCTTCGAGTTGAGAACCGAATAAGCGTATCAGCCCAGAATGCGTGTCAGTCCCGAATGCGGATCAACGAAGGATGTTGTCGAGGACCCAGCGGGTCAGGGCATACAGGGGCGGGATCCCTTCGTGGCCCTCCATCGGTTTTGCCAGGTTGGACTGCGCCTCCAGGGGAAGATCGCTGACGTAGTAGAGGTAGTTTTGCTTGACGCCGCGCGGCAACACGCCGGCCTCACAATTCTGTTCGATTTCCCGGGAAAAGTAATAGCCTTCCATTTCCAGCCCAATCACCTGGTGGACGTTTTGATAAAACTGCAACATCGGCCGGTTTTGCATGAGGGTGCCCTCCACGGTGAGCAGGACTCCCTTGTGAACTT
The DNA here is from genome assembly GCA_937960645.1 of uncultured Spirochaetia bacterium. Classification (GTDB taxonomy): domain Bacteria; phylum Spirochaetota; class Spirochaetia; order JABEVK01; family JABEVK01; genus DYOB01. The sequence goes on from CALGPJ010000074.1 coordinate 18,303, forward strand.
TCCGACCCCAGAGTTCTTCGGGAAAGGGGTAGGGTTTGGGCAGGGGAAAGAGGCGGTCGTCACGCTGGTTGAGGAAAGAGGTGGGCACCAAAATATCGCCCCGTTCACCGACGAGGGATCCCGCCTTGCCGATGACATGAAAGCCCCGGAAGAACCGGTGAAAGCCGGGAATGAAGCCGCGCAGGATCTCCTGGGCCTGCTCCCCGAAGGCATAATCGATGTTGATGATGAGGATGGGGCGTCGCTGTTGGGGTTTGGTTAGGAGGGGATCCCAGTCGTGATCCCACAACCGGCTCAAATCGATGATCTGGGCCTGGATGCCGGTGGCGGTGTTGTCGTTGAGTCTGAGGATGCCGAGCTCTGCCTCGCTGTCGTGGCGGGAGCGGGTTTGGGGTTGACGTTTTAGGTAGTCACCGAGAAGGGCGTAGAACTGGTCTTCGGGCACCTTCCACTCGGTGCGCAGGTAGGGGTGGTTCGTGTCACGGGCCCAGTCATTGACCTCCTCGCGCAAATTGCGTACGGCAGGGCTCAGGCAGTTGGTGACGGAGTGGGTATTGCTTGAAATCAGGTGCACCTCGAGGTCTTCGGGCCAGTCATCCCTTTTGGCTCGCAGAAGGGACTCGGCTCCACGCAGGATTTGGGTGATCCACTGCTCGGTGCGCCGTCCGTGGTAGATGTCGGTCTGTTTTTGGGTGGCCAGGAAGATGTCCTCGTGGAGGAGGATGAGCTCCCAGAGGCGGCGGCACACGCCCTCGCCCCAGAGTTGGAGGAAGGTAGCAGCCTCTTTTTGGTCAAACCCGAGTTCCTGAAGGAGGGTCAGAGTATTGCGATTCAGATCATCCTCTAGGGATTTTTGCAGCAGGGAGAGAGCGCCGGGGTTGGACAGGCGGCGGCGGATCTTGCGGGCCTCGATCGAAAACGCGCAGAGGCAGCTCACCAAATCGAGGACGTCGGTGATGCCGTTGCGGATGATCACCAAATTCTTGCCCGGGAACATTTGCCAGGTCCCCCGCCGCCGGGCCTGGCTTTCCATGTTTTCGAAGATTTGATTGGCCTTGCGAAGGGCGGGTGGAAGTTCGTCGGTCAGGTACCAGGCTGGGGTGGATGTGGTGTTGGGCGGAAGGCGGCGAACCACGTAGGAGAAGGCGCCCGTATCGATTTCGGGGGACTCGGCTCGGGCGTGCAGGGCCGGTTGGAGGGCCAGGTAGAGCCGGATGAGCCGACGGATCGAAATGTTTCCGGCCAATAGGCCCCGCTTGACCTCGGCGATGAAGGTCTCGAGCGGGTGGAAGATGCCCTGATCTTCCCTCAGCATGCGCCCCAGCTCTCGGGCCAGGACGGGTTCCCGTTGGATCCATTCGAGGAGGATCCTGCCCGGCAGGCCCCACAGATGGCAATGGGTGACGGCCCGTACCCGATGCGGCGGGGGAATCTGCAGCAGGGCGTGGCGCTCGCCAAAAAGGACGAAGGGGCGCACCCGTGACTCGCCCAGAATCAATTCACCGCTTTCCAGAAACCAAACTCGGGATTCCGGGTCCTCGGAAAGGTGCAGTTCCCGCCCGGCTTCCAGAAAATTGCTTTGCCAAAGCCCCGCCAGCTCATCCTTGGCAGGGGCACCGAGAAACTTGAACGGGGCGACCTCATTGAGGTGTTCACGCAGACTCATCGTCTCTACTGTAATGACTTTGCCCCGGAATGACCAGTAAATTATGATAGGAGCCGATAATAAAATCATGCAGGGTCTGATGATGAAATCGATGACCGCGGAGGACCTCCACCGTGAGCTCTTCCAACTCATTCAAGAGCTGGATACCGCGGACCGCAACCTCGTGCAGCGGTCGGTGGATCTGGCCTTCCGCCTGCACGAGGGACAGACCCGGGCGAGTGGGGAGCCGTACATCGTTCACCCCCTACACGTGGGGGGAATCCTGGCGAGTCTCAAAATGGATGCCGCCACGATTTGTGCGGGGCTCCTGCACGATGTTCTGGAAGACACGCCGACCACCAAAGATGAACTTGCCCGGTTGACCAGTGCCGAAGTGGCCGAACTGGTCGATGGCGTCACCAAGATCCACATCCTCCATGCCAAGACCAAGAGCCTTCAGGAGGTGGAGACCGTTCGGAAGATGTTTCTGGCGATGGCGAACGATATTCGGGTGATCATGATCAAGCTGGCGGATAAGGTGCACAACATGAGTACCCTCCAGTATCTTTCTGAAGAGCGCAAGACCCGTATCGCCACCGAGTGCCTTGACCTGTACGCCCCCCTGGCCGGCCGCCTGGGAATGAACAAGATGCGTGCCACCCTCGAGGACCTGGCCTTGCTGAACCTCCACCCCGAAGCGTACCGGGAAATCGAAAATTTTGTCCGGATGAGGGAAGCCGAGCGGGAAAACTTTCTCCAGAAAGTCGCCGAATCGATCCGTCGCGATGCCCTAAGAGAAGGCATTCCGGTCGAGGTCAGCTGGCGGAGTAAGCATTTTTATTCCATTTACAGCAAGTGCAAAAAGAAGCAGGTCGAACTCTCGGAGATCCAGGATGTGCTGGGAGCGAGGGTCATCGTCGACACGGTCTCCGAGTGCTACGCCACCCTGGGACTGATCCATGCCCGCTACAAGCCCATCGAGGGGCGTTTCAAAGATTACATCGCCATGCCCAAGGAGAACGGCTACCAGAGCCTGCATACGACGGTCATGATCGAGGGTTTTCTGACCGAAATCCAGATTCGTACCCATCAAATGCACCACACCGCCGAGTACGGTATCGCGGCCCATTGGCTGTATAAGGAAGGGGGAGCCCCGCCCAGGGACGCCGAGATCTTCCGGCGCATACGGGAGTGGAGCCAGTCCATGGAGAACTCGGCCGACTTCATGGAGGGGCTGAAGGAAGAGTTTCTCAAGGACACCATTTACGTGTTCACCCCAAAGGGGAAGGTCATCCAGCTTCCCAAGGGCGCCACGGCCATCGATTTCGCTTACGCCATCCATACCGAGGTTGGCAACCACTGCTACGCCGCCAAGGCCGACGGGGCCATCATTCCCCTGAACCAGGAGCTGCGCAACACCCAGGTGATCGAGATCATCACGGCACAGAACAGCCGGCCCCACTTGAACTGGCTCAGGTCAGTCAAGACCTCGCGGGCCCGAAGCAAAATCCGCCACTGGCTGACCCACCACGATCCGAACATCCTCAGCGAGCGCCAGATCGTCGCCCGAAAGAACGAGGCGAAACCGACCCAACCGGAGAAAAAACCGGAGACCCCCCCGGCCGAGGAAACTGTTCAGCGGGTCACACGGTCGGACCAGGTCGGGATCAAGGTCGGCCAGATGGACAACATGCTCATCCGGTTCGCCAACTGCTGTAAGCCCCTGCCCGGCGACAAAATCGTGGGGTTCGTCTCCCGGGGACGCGGTATCATCATCCATAAAGAGAGCTGCCCCAACATCAAAAACATTCAGGAGTTCGACAAGCGGCGGATCGAAATCGAATGGGACACCAGGACTTCCCGTGTTGTGCGGCGATTCCGCGTGATGGCGAGAAAAAACTCGGATCTGTTTTCTCAGATCGAGTCGGCCGTCCGTAAGCTCAACGGGCGCCTGCTGGAAGGCCGTCTCGAAGAAGACGAGCAAAACCGCCTGATCGGCACTTTCACCATGGAACTGGACAGCGACGAAGACGCCGTCAAGATGGTGAAATCGATTCGTGCGATTCCCATCGTCACCATGATCCAGCGCATCGAGTGAACTTCAATCCAGTACCAGGGTGCGAAACCCTCCGGTCCAGTAATCCATCCCGTAGTTGATTCGGATCTCTTCACCGGCAGCAATGTCACGGCGGGCGCGGAAGAAGGTGACCCAACGGTTGTCGAAGAGCAGGTGGTCCACGCTGGCGTTGGGCTTGAAGCTGTGGTTGGCGAAGCGCATCGGGTTGCCCTCTCGGAGAGCATCGACCTCGAGGACGGTACCGTCGGGCAGGGGACGGGGATAGGTGAAGGCGTAATCGGTGAGATAGTGGCCGTCCACCATGTTGTGGCGTTTGGCCGCCACGGCCTTGCGGATCACGCCGGTGTACTCGCCGATCCAGGCACCGCGTTTCAGTGGTTCCCGGGCAAAGAGTCCATACCCGATTTCTTCGCCCAGGTAGCGCAGCTCCAGGGGGGCGATGAGCGCTTCGGCCAAATAGCGGCCGTATCGTTTCAGTGCACGCTCGAAGGACTGGCGGTGCATTCGATAGTAACGGCTACGGGTTCGATTGTAATCATCGTGGCGCGCGTACTCCACCCGTGGTTTCTCCAGGTAAATGAGTTTCATTTCTCGGAAGATTCGCTCCCAGTAGGGCTCGATCATGGTCCACTCACTTCGATCTGTCCGGTGCTCGACGCCACCGTGAGGGATATTTCTCCGTTTCCGAAACGATACCGGTTCTGCATGGTATTCCCGTAGACGGTGAAATCCGAGTTCAGGGTGCTGCTTTCCAATTTGAGCTGGTTCCTGTTCACGAGCAATTGAACGAAGATGTTGCCGGAGGTGGTCAGGATTTGGGATTGCCGCACCGGCCGCGCCCCCAGGAAGCGAATTCGCCCCGATGTGGTTCGAAGGTTGAAATCGCCCTGGTGGCTCTGGATGTCGAGGTTGCCGGTCAGGGTTTCGACCTTGAGTTGTCCGCGGGTGTTCAACAGGGAAATACTCCCCTTGAGCGAGTGAAGGATGCGGAGATTGTTGCTACCTGAGATAAAAATGTTGCCGGTCGTCGTGAACACCTGAACCTCGACCTCGGGGCGCACGGTAACCTGCAAGCTCAGCGGGCGGGGGTTGGGACCCGGAAGGGGCAGGGCTTCCACCACCAGCTGCCCCTGCTGGACTTCGTAGGACCATTCGCGGGAAGGATCCATGCCGGAAATGCTCAGCGCGACGCCCTCTCGCGCCCGCAGCTCCAGGTTGACATCCCGCAGGCGTAGGATGAGGGCCGAGGCGTTTTGCCACGATTCGGGGGCGGAATCGGCAGTCTGGGGGTGGAGGATCGCGGGCAGGAGAAGCAGCAAGAGGGGCACGGGGATCAGGATAATCTTTCGGTAGTGCCTCGGCAACTGTCCCTGGCTTGGGCGACCCTTGGCGGGATTTTCCGCGGTTTTTCCCTGTTTTATCCCCTTTTCCTGCATTTCCTGTGTAAAAACCCGCACAAAACGCGCACTTTTCCGCCTTATCTAGCGGAGGTACCGCGTCATGTCTTTTGTTCCCCTGTTCTGTCCTAACCCAGAGTGCGCCCACCACCAGCGCCGTTTCCCCCTGGCCGCTGGTGAGCCCCCCTGGTTCCGCATCAAGGGCCGCTTCACCACCG
>CALGPJ010000075.1 GCA_937960645.1 uncultured Spirochaetia bacterium
ATCGGTGACAGGGCTTGCGGGACAAACAGGCCCAGGATCAGGCCCAGGGCGCTCAGGGTCCCGGTAAGGTAATAGGCGTAGGGAATTTGTCTGTCGACAAGGACCCAGGTGGTCAGCCCCATTCCCAGGAAGAGGGCCAGCCCATACCATCTCAGTCTTTGATCAGTGTTTTTTTCCATTCCTCGGTACCTGCCTTGATTTTGACGCTTTCGTTCTGTTCGGTGCGCACGATGCGGAAACTTCCCAGGTAGAGTTCGTCCATGTTGGTCATTAGAAAACAGCGCAGGGCGTCCTGGGGTGTACACACGATGGGTTCGCCGCGGACGTTGAAACTGGTGTTTACCACCAGGGGACAACCGGTAAGCGTTTCAAAGGTCTCCAGCAGTTCGTAGAACAAGGGGTTGGTCTCACGGTGGACGGTTTGCACTCGGGCGCTGTAGTCCACGTGGGTGATGGCCGGCACCTGGGAGCGGGGCAGTTTGAGCAGTTCCAGCCCCTTTTTGCCCTCGGTTTGAACGGCTAACCGCTTTTCTGCTCGAACAGGGGCGGTGAGGAGCATGTAGGGGCTGTCTGACGATTGAAGATCGAACCATTCCCGAGCCGCTCGGTCCAGGACAGCCGGGGCAAAGGGGCGAAAACTTTCGCGGAACTTGACCTTGAGGTTCATGCGGCTTTGCATGTCGCGATTGCGCGGATCGCCGAGGATGCTGCGGCTGCCGAGGGCGCGGGGTCCATACTCCATGCGGCCCTGGACCCAGCCGATCACCTTGCCCTCGGCCAGGGATTGGGCCGCCCGCTGCAGGAGCTGGCTTCGATCCAGCTCGGTAAAGGTGGCGCCCACGCTGTCGAGCCAGGTGCGAATGGCGGCATCGGAAAACTCCGGCCCGAGGTAGGCGCCCTTCATGCCGTCGCCCTTGCCCAGGTGGGGGCGCGGGCGGCCTTTGTAAAGGTGTTCCCAGGCCAGGGCCGCTCCCAGGGCCCCGCCGGCATCTCCGGCGGCGGGCTGAATCCAGATGTGGTCGAATAGGCCGCTGCGCAAAATCACCTCGTTGGCCACGCAGTTGAGCGCCACGCCGCCGGCGAGTACCAGGTTTTTGCTGCCCGTGAGCTTTCGGGCCTGCTCGGCCAGGGCCAGCATCCGGTCTTCCAGGACCCGCTGGATCGAGGCGGCGATGTCCATGTGGAAGTCGTCGGCTTTTTGGTCCGGACGCAGGGCCGGACGGCCGAAGAGTTTTTCGAATCGCCGCGAAATCATCCTCAGGCCGCTGATGTAGTTGAAGTACCTTTCGTTGAGGGTGAAGGAGCCGTCGGCCTCGGCGTGGATGAGCTCTTTCTCGATGCGTTCCTTGTAAACGGGTCTGCCGTAGGGGGCCAGACCCATGAGCTTGTATTCGCCGCTATTGACCCGAAACCCGCAGTAGTAGGTGAAGGCGGAATACAGCAGGCCCAGAGAGTGCGGGTAGTCCAGGGTTTGCAGCAGTTTAAGCTCGGTCCCTCGTCCCTGGCCGATGGCGGTGGTGGTCCACTCGCCGGTGCCGTCCACCGTCAGGATGGCGGCCTCCTCGAAGGGGGAGGGGTAGAAGGCGCTGGCGGCGTGGCTTTGGTGGTGGAGGGTGAACAACACCGGCACCGAGGAGGGAATCTTGAGTTTGGAGCGGATGACTTCCTCGGTCCAGAGCTTGGTCTTGAACCAGCTCGGGAGGACGCTCAAGAACAACGGCAGGCCGGCGGGCGCACGATGGATGAAGCTGGACAGGAGGCGGTCGAACTTGCGAATGGGCTTGTCGTAAAACACCACCGCCTCGAGGTCCCTGGACTCGATTCCCGCCTGGCTCAGACAGTACCGCGCGGCCTCGATGGGGAGGCGCTCGTCCCCCTTACGCCGGGAGAACCGCTCCTCCTGGGCAGCCGCTACAATCTCCCCGTGGTGGGTGAGGGCTGCGGCACTGTCGTGGTAGAAGGCGGAGAGGCCAAGGACCATTTAGACCGGGTACACCATGCGCAGGATCGAGACGCCCTGGGAAGTGATGAGCACCAACCCGAAAAGCAACAGAAGAAGGACCACCGGAATCAGGAAAAGCTTTTTATTTTGGCCGATGTATTCGAAAAACTCTTTGAAAAAACGCATACGCGGAGTCTAGCATGAAAGGGGCGACTTGAAAAGCCAGCCTACAATCGTCCGGTGAGGCGCTTGACGATCGCCTCCCAATCCGGTTCCCACTCTGCCCCGAGGTTTTGCTTGAGGAATCGGCCAATGCGTTTCCAGGCCAACCAGGAGACCCAGCCAGCCGGCACAAGATTGGCAAAAACAAAGACCTTCGCGGGTATGAAAAAGTTGTTGGGGACGATCAGAGCTGTCAGGGCCAAAAACAGGACGTAAAGGATCAAAAACATGAAAAAATTAACGAGAATACCCAGGGAAAGGGTCAAAAGTCCCTGCCACCTCATGATTTGCGCCTCTTGTTCAAGTATAACACCAGGTAACTTAAAAGAATGAGTCCACCGCCTACCACCAGGGTGGCGTCGGCCACATTGAAGGTGGGCCATCGATCCAAACCGAACAGGCCGTAGAAATTCACGCTGACAAAGTCCACCACGCCCTCGGGCCGGAAGATTCGGTCGATGATATTCCCCAGCCCCCCCGAGAGAATGAATGCCAGCCCCCAGCGCTGAAGGTGGTCGATCGACTTGTCCCGAAAATAGGTATAGACGATCCAGACCAGGAAGAGGGAAGGCACCACGATCAGAAAGATGACCCGGATGGGACCCTCGAGATTATTGAACCCGCTGAACGCGATGCCCAGGTTTCGGTCGTGGCGGATGTGGAGAAAATCGTCCAAAAAGGCCGCAATGAGGGTGGGAAACTGGTTGTTGCTGATCGCGACGATGACGGCCTTGGTGATCTGATCGGCCACCAGCAGGGCCGCGGCCACGATCAAGGGAAGAATCATGAAGCCTCCTGTTTGGGCCCACCTGGATTTGAACCAGGGACCAAAGGATTATGAGTCCTCTGCTCTAACCACTGAGCTACGGGCCCGATTGAATCACTTTGCGCGGTTGAATGGGCTTTGTCAACAGTGGAAATCAGCCGATATAAAGACAAAATGGATAAGGGCCTTTTCGGGTGGATGTTTTCAATCTTGATGATCGGAGCGGTGGTGTTCGCCATGATCATGTCGGGCCGTGAGGGAAGGTTTGCCACCTCGCCGGTCGTGCAGCGGGCGGAAAACGCGCCGATCAATCGCGCTCCCTCGGAGTCGTTGCACGATCCGGTGGAACTGTCGTTGAGCAAACTGCGGCTACTCTGGGCGGCCCTGGACGGCGCCATCGACGAGCAGGAAATCGCGCGGATTGCCCGCCAATGGAAAAATGCCACGGAAAACCAGGTGATCCCGGTTTTACGCGACCTGGTCCAACAGATTCGCGCTGGCCGCGGCGAGGACTTGATGAAGGAAGCCCTGGATACGCTGGTGCGGGAGAGCGAGCCTGTTCGGCTGGCGCTTCTGGAGGAGTTTGGCCGGATGATGCAGGAATCCGGACCCCTCAGAGAGCAGGCCGCCCAGCTTCTGGGCCTGTGGGCCCGGAGGCTGTTAGGGGAGGGAGCCTCTCGGCTGTGGCAGCAGCTGGGGTTTTGAACGCCTTCATTGTCATTCCGAGCGAAGCGAGGAATCTTACAACCAGAAACCTCTGGCGGGTAAGATTTCTCACCTGCTGCGCAGGTTCGGAATGACAGATTGTCATTCCGAGCGAAGCGAGGAATCCTACAACCAAAAACCTCTGGCGCGTAAGATTTCCCTAGTGCCGCGTTGATTGTGCTCAAGTTTTGCCTGTCAGCCACAAAATGGGCCCATGTGGCTTGTGGTTTTCGCCTAATTGGGAAAATCCGGGTTTTTGCGAACGATATTTGTTTCCATTATTTGGGGTATGTGTTCGAGGATCGTGGCTTTTGCGAACATTTTTACTAATTTTTGGCCCAAAAGTCGTTAATTCTGGGGCACAATTGCTGAGGCACTACGAAAGGATTTCTCACCTGCGGATGTGGGGTTTAAAGATTTCTCACCTGCTTCGCAGGTTCGAAATGACAGATTGTCATTCCGAGCGAAGCGAGGAATCTTACAACCAGAAACCTCTGGTGCGTAAGATTTCTCACCTGGAATTGCTGGTTAAAAGGATTTCTCCTCATTTCATTCGTCGAAATGACATCGATACTCATTGTGCCTACTTGTCAAATTCGAAAGGTTGGGATTATCATAGTGTCATGGCGACGGAAATCACCGATAGCATTCGTCAGCAGTTGGCCAAGGCAGCGGAGCAAGAAAAACCTTTGACGATGACCACGTACACTTTTCTTGCCGATGCCCAGTCGTTTACGGACAAACTTCTCGATGAATTTGTCCGCGAGCATCGCTTGGAGCATCTTTACGATGCCCTGAGTTACTGTATCCGGGAACTCGCCGTCAATGCCAAGAAGGCCAACACCAAGAGGATATATTTTGAGGAAAAAGGTCTGAATCCGTACAATCACGACGACTACATCCAGGGCATGAAAGAATTCAAAGAAACCATGCTCCAGCGGCAGGATTATTACCTGAAGAGGCTCAAGGAAAAGAACTTCTTTATCAAAATCGAATTTCTTCGGTGGCAAAACTTCGCCAGTTTTGCCGTCAAGAACAACGTAGAAATCCTTCCCGAAGAGGCGGCCCGCGTCAAGGAAAAAATCAAGAAATCTCAGCAGTACGAATCCCTGGAAGAGGCCTTTGTGGACGTGATGGACGACGAAGAAGGCGCGGGACTGGGCCTGGTGATCCTCATGATCATGATGCGCAGCTCCGGTGTACAGGGTGACTTCCTTCACATCTACCCCAAAAACGGCGAAACGGTCGCTCGGATCATCGTTCCCTTGACCTAGATACCGCATTCTGATTGCATAAGTGGATGGCGAAACTCTGGCAAAAAGACACCGACCTCGATGCCGTGATGGAGGCTTTCACCGTCGGGCGCGACTACCTGCTCGATTTGGAGATTCTCCCCTCTGATTGTTTGGCTTCCATGGCACAGGCCAGGCAGCTTTTGCGCCTGGGTGTCGTCGGCGACGAGGAGGCACAGCGCCTCCAGCGCGCTCTCAACGAGGCTTTTGACCTTTCCCTGAAGCGGCAGCTGCCCATTCGCCGGCAAGACGAGGACGGCCACACGGTGTTGGAGTCTTTCCTGATCCAAAGATGCGGCGATGCCGGCAAAAAAATTCATACGGGCCGCTCCCGCAACGACCAGGTCATCACCGCCCTGAGGATTTATGCCCGCCATTATTTGCTGGAGCTGGAAGGGGAGCTGGCGGCGTTGGTCCGGCGGTTTTTGGACTTTGCACGAACGTATGAAAAGGTACCCATGCCAGGGCGGACCCACATGCAGATCGCGATGCCCAGCTCGGTGGGGCTATGGGCAGCCGCCTGGGCCGAGGAGCTTTTGGACTGGGCTTTATTGGTGGCACAGGCCCGGCGACTTTTTGACCGGGGTTCATTGGGTTCGGCGGCGAGCTACGGCGGCCCCCTGCCCATAGACCGGACTTTTACCAGTGAGCTGTTGGGGTTCGAGCGTCCCCACCTCAATGTTTTGGCGGTCAACAATTCGCGCGGGCGGCTGGAGTCGGTGGCCCTCGATGCCCTGGATCAGGTGGGCATCACCCTGAGCAAGTGGGCCCAGGACCTGATCGTGTTCACGCTACCCGAGTTGGGGTACTTCGAGTTGCCCGCGCAGCTGTGCTCGGGCAGCTCCATCATGCCCCAGAAAAAGAATCCCGACGGCTTGGAGCTGTTACGCTCGCGATCGGCCGTTCTTTCGGGTTACGCCTCCACGGTCAAGAACATTGTCCGCAGCCTGCCCTCGGGCTACAATCGCGACTTCCAGGACACCAAAGAGCCCTTCCTGCGTGCCCTGGAATTATCACGGCTGAGCCTCGCCGCTGCCCAGTTGACCATGGAGGGAATCGTGGTTCGCGAGGACCGTCTGCGACAAGCCTTTACACCGGAAATCTACGCCACAGACGCCGCCTTCGAGTTGGTGCTTCAGGGAGTGCCGTTCCGGGACGCCTACCTCCAGGTTGGAAGAAATCTGGACCAGCTGAATCGGCGAGATCCCGACCAGGCCATCCAGGCTCGGACCCATCTCGGCGGCTGTGCCAATCTGGGGCTGGACATCCTCGAGGCTCGGCTGGGGGAGTACTCCACGGCGACCGAACAGCGGCTGGCGGAGGTGCGCAAAAGCCTCTCGGAGCTGGCCGGGAGGGAAGTCACGACCGTTGTTCCCGCGGTTGAGTGATCCTCGTTTCGTTCGGAATGACAACGCCCCCATGTCATTCCGAACCCGCGAAGCGGGTGAGGAATCCTCTCACTTCGTTCGGAATGACAACGCCACTCTAACATGATGGCTGTTGCCGTTCCCTGATGAATATGTTACAAAACCGTCAGCGGGGAGTGCGACATGACGGCGGACCGACAGACGAGGCTTGGAATTTTGGCCTGC